>NZ_JADKYL010000029.1:0-1321 GCF_019633785.1 Bacteroides sp. FSHCM14E1 | reverse complement strand
CAGGGCGGACGCTCAATAAGTATAACATCTTATTAGGGTTGTATTATTTCCTAAATATGTAGTCCCTTCCCTGTATTTTTCAATATTTCCTGCTCCTTTTGTCTGTGTGTAATATAATTCATTACATTTGTTTTTTACTATATTAAATCCATATCGCAATATGACCATTCAAGCATTTTCAGCTATTATTCCTGATGTAAGAGATGATAAGAATAAAATATATCAGTCTAACGAAATAGTGTTCATCGCCCTAGTCGCTGTTATCTGCGGTGCTGATACGTGGAACGAAATAGAAACATTCGGAAAAACACATGAATCATATTTCAAGGCTCGTCTTCCGGGTTTGGTTTCTATTCCTTCTCATGATACCTTGAGCCGTTTCTTCTCCATATTGGATATCGATTGGTTTGAAGAATGTTTCAGGTTGTGGGTTGATGACATCTGCCGTAGAATTCCCGGAGTGGTAGCTATTGATGGAAAAGCCATTTGTGATAATCCCGATAAAAGTAGTAACTCAAAAAATGGAGTGAGAAGTAAACTCTACATGGTCAGTGCCTGGTCTGTATCTAACGGTATTTGCCTTGGGCAAAGAAAAGTAGAAGAAAAATCGAATGAAATAAAAGCTATCCCCGAGCTGATAAAGACACTGGATCTTGAGAATTGTATCATAACCATTGATGCTATCGGCTGTCAGAAATCAATCACTAAACTAATAATAGAGAACAAGGCTGACTATATTTTATGTGCCAAAGATAATCACGAAGCACTCAGGAATATAATAGAGTTTAATCTTAGTGAGGAATCGAGATACTATTTATGTCACGCAAAAAGGTACTTTGAGGAAAACAAAGGGCATGGAAGAAGTGAATACAGAGAATGTGTATGCATAAGCGCTAAAAATCTTCAGTATTTTCTCAAAGGCTGGACGGGAATCAAGACATTGGCAATGATAAATTCTATTAGAAAAATGGGGGATAAAGAGGCTGTCATGGAAACAAGGTATTATATATCATCATTGGAACCTGACCCGATTATCATACTCAAATCGATTAGATCACACTGGGAGGTTGAAAATAACCTACATTGGGTACTTGATATAGGATTCAGAGAAGATGATGACAGGAAAATAGGAAATGCAGCTATCAACTTTTCTGCCATATCAAAGTTAGCACTCATGCTATTGAAACAGAGTGACATCAAACTGGGAATGGCAGGAAAGAGGAAAGCATGTGGATGGGATGAGAAAATAAGAGATAAAGTCATTGGTATTGAAAAAATATAGAAAATGATAAGATGTTATACTTATTGAGCGTCCGCCCTG
>NZ_JADKYL010000028.1:0-2247 GCF_019633785.1 Bacteroides sp. FSHCM14E1 | reverse complement strand
CTGCATCCAATCATATTGTTCCCGAAGCATCTCTTCATATCCGGGTACAACATAACTAAATCTTGCGGACTTTGCGATCGACTTGTCTATTCCATTTCCATCAAATGGCAGGATCTCAACATCTTGTTTGTGCCATATACGGGAAAACAGATGTAACAAATCATATTTACTTATACCAAGGCCATTACTCAGTTGTATCAAACCGGTTACTCCCTGATCGATGGACACATCAATGGCTTTCGCCAATTCCAGAGTGGTCACACCTCCCCAAATAGCAGTCTGGAAACCATTCACACAACCATGCTGATGCATAAACCAATGAAACAAGCCTTCGCCATTCTCCTTCAATTCAGGACCTATGATAGAAGTACGGATTGTCAGATCTTTGTCATTGATTATCTCACCGAGTGCTTTGCTACGACCATAAACATCGTCAGCATCCCGGAAATCAGTTTCTGAATAGTTGCCTTTTTTACCGGAGAAAACACAATCCGTACTGATATGAATCAACTTTACTCCCACTTCATCCGACAGTTTCTTGAGCAAATGGGGGAACCATGCATTTATCAGAATAGCATTGTCCGGATGTTCTCTGGAACCTCTTATCAATACGCCAATACAATTCAGGATAAAATCGGGACGGACTTCACGAACGAGCCGACTGACAGCATCCCCATCCGTCACATCCACAACGATACTATCATCAGTCAATTGGGTACGATAAACTACATTCACAAGATCGTATTTCCCCGTACATTGCAGATAATAATAAGCCATATGCCCGGCCATACCTGTGGCGCCGAACAACAGAATCTTCTTTTTAACCATAAAAAATGAAAAACAGGAACTAGATTTCTTTATGCCAAACCGTACGGTTGATATAATCTGTATAGGAAAGAATGATACGGACTACTTTTTTAGATACATTATCCGAAGCATAATCAGGAATAGAGTGAATTACGTCTGCACCTTCTGCATACTGGGAAGTTACAATTTCGATAGACTCCAGAATACGGTCACTATTCAATCCGGTCATGATCAGCGTCCCTGCATCCATACCTTCAGGTCGCTCGTGTGCCTGACGGATAGTTATAGCCGGAAAATGAAGAATAGAAGATTCCTCCGTGATCGTACCACTGTCAGAAATAACACAAAAAGCATTCTGTTGAAGTTTGATATACTCCATGAAGCCAAAAGGTTTCATAAACTCAATCATCGGATTGGAATTAATAAAGCCAATAGATTCCAACTTTTTGCGGGTACGGGGGTGGGTGGAAACAATCACCTTTTTATGATATTTGTCCACAATGGCGTTCAGAGAAGAAAGCAGGTCGGAAAAGTTCTTCTCGGAATCCACATTTTCCTCACGATGCGTACTTACAATAAAGTAATCACCTTTTTTCAACCCCTCTTTTTCTAAAACATCATTCTCTTCTATTTCCGCCTTATGATAGATCAAAACCTCTGTCATTGGCGATCCGGTTTTGATCACGGTCTCCGGACGTAACCCTTCAGCCAGCAAGTATTTACGTGCATGCTCTGAAAGAGGCATATTGATATCACTCAAATGATCCACAATCTTACGATTGATCTCTTCAGGAACACGCTGGTCAAAACAGCGGTTACCAGCCTCCATATGAAAAATAGGAATCTTACGCCGTTTTGCGGAAATCACGGAAATACAGCTATTAGTATCACCATACAACAATAAAGCATCCGGTTTCACTTGATCCATCAATTCATCCGATTTACGGATTACATTGGCTATCGTCTCTGCAGCATTCTTTCCGGCAGCATCCAGAAAATAGTCCGGCTTACGGATGCGAAGTTCCTGAAAAAAGATTTCATTCAGTTCATAATCGAAATTCTGACCGGTATGGACCATAATATGTTCAGTGTATTTGTCCAACTCAGCCATCACACGGCTCAACTTTATGATCTCAGGACGAGTTCCGACAATCGTCATTACTTTAAGCATACATCCTCCTTTATCATATCAAGTTTCAATAACAACTGTTTCATACCGTCCACATCCAAACGATGGGTATTATGTGAATGGTAGTCCTCGAATTTAGAGACCTTCTCTTGGCCTTCCACAAAATATTTATCATAATTAAGATCACGGGCATCACAAGGTATCCGATAATAATTACCCATATCTTCCGCCTTGGCCATTTCCTCACGAGTCACTAATGATTCATAAAGTTTCTCACCATGGCGTGTACCGATAACACGTACGGGGGTATC
>NZ_JADKYL010000027.1:0-5126 GCF_019633785.1 Bacteroides sp. FSHCM14E1 | reverse complement strand
AAAAAAACGGCGACTACCTACTCTCCCACTGTTACGCAGTACCATCGGCGTGATCAGGCTTAACTTCTCTGTTCGGAATGGGAAGAGGTGGAACCCTGATGCTATAGTCACCTGAATAAGGCAGACATAATGTACAAAAGTAAACTTAGCCGTCTATCACTCCGATAGTAAAGCTAAACGGATATATAAACCATAAAAGACAATAAAAGAAAGTCATCGGGCAATTAGTAACGCTCGGCTGTGATGTTACCACCTGTACACCTGCGTCCTATCAACGTTGTAGTCTACAACGACCCTAAAAGAAATCTAATCTTGTGGCTGGCTTCGTACTTAGATGCTTTCAGCACTTATCCAATCCCGACTTAGATACCCGGCAATGCACCTGGCGGCACAACCGGTAAACCAGAGGTCAGTCCAACACGGTCCTCTCGTACTAGTGTCAGAGCCACGCAAATTTCATGCGCCCACGATAGATAGAGACCGAACTGTCTCACGACGTTCTGAACCCAGCTCGCGTGCCACTTTAATGGGCGAACAGCCCAACCCTTGGGACCTTCTCCAGCCCCAGGATGTGACGAGCCGACATCGAGGTGCCAAACCCCTCCGTCGATATGAGCTCTTGGGAGGGATCAGCCTGTTATCCCCGGAGTACCTTTTATCCTTTGAGCGATGTCCCTTCCATACGGAAACACCGGATCACTATGCTCTAGTTTCCTACCTGATCGACTTGTAAGTCTCCCAGTCAAGCGCCCTTATGCCATTACACTCTGCCGCCGGTTACCAATCGGCGTGAGGGCACCTTTAGAAGCCTCCGTTACACTTTTGGAGGCGACCACCCCAGTCAAACTACCCACCAAACAGTGTCCTCGCAACAGCGAGTTAGAACTCAAATAATCAAAGGGCCGTATTTCAACAGCGACTCCACAAATACTGGCGTACCTGCTTCAAAGTCTCCGGCCTATCCTACACATCAATTACCCAAATTCAATGTTAAGCTATAGTAAAGGTTCACGGGGTCTTTTCGTCCCATCGCGGGTAATCGGCATCTTCACCGATACTACAATTTCACTGAGCTCACGGTTGAGACAGTGTCCAGATCATTACACCATTCGTGCAGGTCGGAACTTACCCGACAAGGAATTTCGCTACCTTAGGACCGTTATAGTTACGGCCGCCGTTTACTGGGGCTTCAATTCAATGCTTCTCTTGCGATGACATCTCCTCTTAACCTTCCAGCACCGGGCAGGTGTCAGGCTGTATACGTGATCTTTCAATTTTGCACAGCCCTGTGTTTTTGTTAAACAGTTGCCTGGACCTATTCTCTGCGCCCTCCCGTCACCGGGTAGGGACCCTTTATCCCGAAGTTACAGGGTCAATTTGCCTAGTTCCTTAACCGTGATTCACTCAAGCGCCTGAGTATATTCAACCCGACTACGTGTGTCCGTTTGCGGTACGGGTACCATTAAGATTAAGTTTAGCGGATTTTCTTGGGAGTATGTTTACACGCACTATTACCGTTTTCCGAGGAAATTGGTATACTATCAGGTTCGACTCTTATCCCGGATTTGCCTGGGACAATCAACATCTACACCCTTTAACGGACTATTCCGTCAGTCCGCGGCGTTGTCACTCCTCCGTCTCCACGTCACTCTTAATGCTAGTACAGGAATATTAACCTGTTCTGCCATCGGCATCACCGTTCGGCTGAGCCTTAGGACCCGACTAACCCTGATCCGATTAGCGTTGATCAGGAAACCTTAGTCTTGCGGCGAGGGGGTTTCTCACCCCCTTTATCGTTACTTATACCTACATTTGCTTTTCCACACGCTCCAGTAAAGCTCACGCTTCGCCTTCAACGCAGAGTGGAATGCTCCCCTACCGATACTTACGTATCCCATAGCTTCGGTAAAACACTTAATGCCCGATTATTATCCACGCCAAACTCCTCGACTAGTGAGCTGTTACGCACTCTTTAAATGAATGGCTGCTTCCAAGCCAACATCCTAGCTGTCTTAGCAATCTGACTTCGTTAGTTCAACTTAGTGTTTATTTGGGGACCTTAGCTGATGGTCTGGATTCTTCTCCTTTAGGACATGGACCTTAGCACCCATGCCCTCACTCCTGAGATCGAACTAATGCGCATTCGGAGTTTATCAAGACTTGATAGGCGGTGAAGCCCTCGCATCTTATCAGTCGCTCTACCTCACATTAGTAATTCTCAAGGCTGCACCTAAATGCATTTCGGGGAGTACGAGCTATCTCCAAGTTTGATTAGCCTTTCACCCCCACCCTCAGGTCATCCGGAAGCTTTTCAACGCTTATCGGTTCGGTCCTCCAGTTAGTGTTACCTAACCTTCAACCTGCCCAAGGGTAGATCACTTGGTTTCGCGTCTACTCCTTCCGACTATCCGCCCTGTTCAGACTCGCTTTCGCTTCGGATCCACATCTCAAGATGCTTAACCTTGCCGGAAAAAGTAACTCGTAGGTTCATTATGCAAAAGGCACGCCGTCACAGCATAAGCTGCTCCGACCGCTTGTAGGCGCATGGTTTCAGGGACTATTTCACTCTTCTATTCGAAGTGCTTTTCACCTTTCCTTCACAGTACTGGTTCGCTATCGGTCTCTCGGGAGTATTTAGCCTTACCGGATGGTCCCGGCTGGTTCACGCAGAATTCCTCGTGCTCCGCGCTACTCAGGATACCACTACGCTTCAGTTACCTTAGAATACCGGGCTATCACCGTCTATGGCGCGACTTTCCAGCCGCTTCTTCTCAATAACTTTCTTGCGAGAGCGTGGTCCTACAACCCCACACATGCCGTAACATGGGTGGTTTGGGCTATTCCCCGTTCGCTCGCCACTACTAGGGGAATCATTATTTATTTTCTTTTCCTGCAGGTACTAAGATGTTTCAGTTCCCTGCGTTAGCCTCCAACTTAGTTGGATGACATTCCTTCAGAATGCCGGGTTGTCCCATTCGGAAATCTTCGGATCAAAGGTTATTTGCACCTACCCGAAGCTTATCGCAGCTTATCACGTCCTTCATCGCCTCCGAGAGCCAAGGCATCCGCCATGCGCCCTTATTTACTTTCTTTTATCGCCAGATTCATCTCCTTTTCTTAAAAAGGATCTGAACCAAATGGTTCGATATATACTTTTAGCTCTTACTAAATTTACTTTTTTTTGTACATCATGTCAAAGATCGTATGATAACATTCGGCAACTTGTGTTGCCAGCGTATCAATGGTGGAGAATAACGGATTCGAACCGTTGACCCTCTGCGTGCAAGGCAGATGCTCTAGCCAGCTGAGCTAATCCCCCAATCATACAAGATATCAATCTCGTCTTGGTAGTCCCAGGCAGAGTTGAACTGCCGACCTCTACATTATCAGTGTAGCGCTCTAACCAACTGAGCTATAGGACTAGTTCAACCGTGTCCTGTCTTAGACTCGGCTTCTGTTTTCTCTTGTTTATCTCTATCTATATTGCTATAGACGGTCGATCTATATTCTATAAATAAACAAGTACCAGTAGTACAATTTTAGAACCAATGAACGTCGTTTTCAACATCGCTCCAGAAAGGAGGTGTTCCAGCCGCACCTTCCGGTACGGCTACCTTGTTACGACTTAGCCCCAGTCACCAGTTTTACCCTAGGACGCTCCTTGCGGTTACGTACTTCAGGTACCCCCGGCTCCCATGGCTTGACGGGCGGTGTGTACAAGGCCCGGGAACGTATTCACCGCGCCGTGGCTGATGCGCGATTACTAGCGAATCCAGCTTCACGAAGTCGGGTTGCAGACTTCGATCCGAACTGAGAGAGGCTTTTGGGATTAGCATCCTGTCACCAGGTAGCTGCCTTCTGTACCCCCCATTGTAACACGTGTGTAGCCCCGGACGTAAGGGCCGTGCTGATTTGACGTCATCCCCACCTTCCTCACATCTTACGACGGCAGTCTCTCCAGAGTCCTCAGCATGACCTGTTAGTAACTGAAGATAAGGGTTGCGCTCGTTATGGCACTTAAGCCGACACCTCACGGCACGAGCTGACGACAACCATGCAGCACCTTCACAGCGGTGATTGCTCACTGATATGTTTCCACATCATTCCACTGCAATTTAAGCCCGGGTAAGGTTCCTCGCGTATCATCGAATTAAACCACATGTTCCTCCGCTTGTGCGGGCCCCCGTCAATTCCTTTGAGTTTCACCGTTGCCGGCGTACTCCCCAGGTGGAATACTTAATGCTTTCGCTTGGCCGCTTACTGTATATCGCAAACAGCGAGTATTCATCGTTTACTGTGTGGACTACCAGGGTATCTAATCCTGTTTGATACCCACACTTTCGAGCATCAGTGTCAGTTGCAGTCCAGTGAGCTGCCTTCGCAATCGGAGTTCTTCGTGATATCTAAGCATTTCACCGCTACACCACGAATTCCGCCCACCTCTACTGTACTCAAGACTGACAGTATCAACTGCAATTTTACGGTTGAGCCGCAAACTTTCACAACTGACTTACCAGTCCACCTACGCTCCCTTTAAACCCAATAAATCCGGATAACGCTCGGATCCTCCGTATTACCGCGGCTGCTGGCACGGAGTTAGCCGATCCTTATTCATATTATACATACAAAACAGTATACATACTGCACTTTATTCTAATATAAAAGAAGTTTACAACCCATAGGGCAGTCATCCTTCACGCTACTTGGCTGGTTCAGGCTCGCGCCCATTGACCAATATTCCTCACTGCTGCCTCCCGTAGGAGTTTGGACCGTGTCTCAGTTCCAATGTGGGGGACCTTCCTCTCAGAACCCCTATCCATCGAAGGCTTGGTGAGCCGTTACCTCACCAACAACCTAATGGAACGCATCCCCATCCTTTACCGGAATCCTTTAATAATCAAACCATGCGGAATGATTATACTATCGGGTATTAATCTTTCTTTCGAAAGGCTATCCCCGAGTAAAGGGCAGGTTGGATACGTGTTACTCACCCGTGCGCCGGTCGCCAGCAAAGAAAGCAAGCTTTCTTCCTGATGCCCCTCGACTTGCATGTGTTAAGCCTGTAGCTAGCGTTCATCCTGAGCCAGGATCAAACTCTTCATTGTAAAAGTATTGTTATATATCCC
>NZ_JADKYL010000026.1:0-5722 GCF_019633785.1 Bacteroides sp. FSHCM14E1 | reverse complement strand
CGATAATAATTACCCATATCTTCCGCCTTGGCCATTTCCTCACGAGTCACTAATGATTCATAAAGTTTCTCACCATGGCGTGTACCGATAACACGTACGGGGGTATCCTTTTTGTAAAGTTCCTTTAAAGAACGGGCTAGCGTATCAAGAGTAGCTGCAGGTGCTTTTTGGACAAACAAGTCGCCATTATGCCCGTGCTGAAAAGCATAAATCACCAGATCAACCGCATCATCCAGTGTCATCATAAAACGGGTCATGTTCGGATCGGTTATTGTGATATCCTTACCGGCCTTCATTTGCTCCACCCACAAAGGGATCACTGATCCGCGGCTTGCCATCACATTGCCATAACGGGTACAGCAGATAGTAGTTTGACCACCCTCTCCCATTTGACGTCCTTTAGCAATAGCGACCTTTTCCATCATGGCCTTACTGATCCCCATGGCATTGATAGGATAACAAGCCTTATCCGTCGAGAGCACAACTACATTCTTGACTCCATGCTCAATGGCTGAATCAAGCACATTCTCAGTACCTAATACGTTTGTCCGGACAGCTTGAACAGGGAAAAACTCACAAGAGGGAACCTGTTTCAGTGCAGCGGCATGGAAAATATAGTCCACCCCATTCATCACTCCATCCACAGAACGTTTATCACGCACATCACCAATGTAGAATTTCACCTTCTTATTTTGAAGGTGATGGCGCATATCGTCTTGCTTCTTTTCATCACGGGAAAAGATACGTATCTCTTTGATATCGGAATCCAAAAATCTTTTCAATACGGCATTACCGAAAGAACCTGTTCCACCAGTAATTAAAAGAACTTTATCTTTAAAAAGCGACATAATTGTTTATTCTTATATATAAAATATGGTATCTTTAATAAAAGAAAAAAAAGTCCAAAAGGAAATCTTAATAAAAAAGCAAAAACACTTTTTTTCTCCAAAGATCTTAAATAGTCAGTATTCAAAGCTCTATAAAACTCACACCTTCTAAGTAATGAGACAGGAGAATTCAATAACATTAATGCAATGTTAAATCTTAGGATTGTCAAATATCCAAAATATTCTTTTACAATATTAGTAGCAGCAAAGACATCATTATAATCCTTAGAAATAATATTTAAAATATAAAATAAAGATTCTATTTTAGAATTAGAGTTTAATGATCTAGTAATCGAATTCTCTCGAATTTTGTAGATGTACGTACTATCAGAAATAGCTACAACCCTTGAAGCTATTTTAGATAAACGATATGACCAAATAATATCTTCATGTAACAGATTTGGAGTAAACTTAACATCACTCAATTCTAAAAAAATTCTCTTGTATAATTTATTACATGCACTAACATTCCACTCACGCATTAAAAAAGATCTCAAAATTTCTTGACCTCTCTTTTCTCCCATTTGTAGAGTAGGGATATGTACAGAAGCATCTACACCAACTAATTTTATATTTGCAATCGTAAAATCAGCATCTACGTTAACAATTCTATCATAATGTTTTTCAATACAATCTTGCGTTATCTCATCATCCGAATCCATAAAAAAGACATACTCTCCCCTAGCTTTTTGCAAACCAGTATTTCTTGCAACAGAAAGGCCCTTATTCTTTAAATGAGTATAAATATATACATCTTTCTTGCGTGGATGATCTTTTAGAATTTCTCTAATAATATTCATACTATTATCCTGTCCGCAATCATCAACTATTATATATTCTATAGATTTGAATGTCTGATCTAATGCTGACAGCAATGTTTCCTTTATATATAATTCAACATTATATACAGGAATTACAATAGAAACTTTATACATTAGCATCCTAATTAAGAACAAAAAATATATCTATTTTTCAATATCATCAACCGCATAAAATAAGGACTTAATAAAAACGAACAATTAGCTAGTAAGAATACAATAGATAATATTTTTAGCTTTATATCACCTTTACAAAAGATTATCCAAAAAATTGTCAACTGTTTCATTCTTATCATATTATTAAATTCTTGCTTAGCTATTTCATTCTTTGTCACTATTTCAGCAACCTTAGTTGTTATTGCTTTAAGATTCTCTTTTATAAGAGAAAATATATTCATTCCACATGTAGTTAATACCGAATAATCACCTATAAATAATCTATTTACTTCCTCATTCATTGTAAATCCAAAGAAAAACAATTGTTGTTGCTGTGATATGAACAAATGGTTATATAACATCAAATCTCTTTTAATTCGACTTTCGCCATTTCTAGTTAGTCGATATTTTAATAAGGGGATTGGTATTACACCCAACTTATACCTATTTCTTATAAGCCTACACCATAATTCATAATCTTCGACTACTAATGCAGTTTTATCATCTTTATATTTATTATTCTTGAAAACGCTGGCTTTTCCCATCACTGACGGATGCACTAAAAAAGAACCGAAAATTGTATACAAACTTAATATTGTAGAATTGGTTAACCCTATAGAATGTATTCCTTTTATCCTACCTTTAGAATTCATCAAATAAACTTGACTCCCACAGATATCCAAATCTTTTTCTAGAATAAATTTGAGTTGATGTTCAATACGATTAGGTAAAGCAACATCATCAGCATCCATTCTAGCAATATAATCTCCAGTCGCCAAATCAATAGCTTTATTAAGAGTTTTTATAAGCTTCAAATTACATTCATTTGTGACGACCCTCACATTATTATATTGAGTAGCATAATTTGATAACAGCACCGAAGTATTATCTATCGAACCATCATCCACACATATTATTTCTATATTCCTATGCGTTTGAACAATTATGGAGTCTAATGCCTCTGACAAATACTCTGCAGCATTATAACACGGAATAATAACACTTACTTTAATTTTACTAATATCCATTATAACAACATAAAATTATCAAATTCGAATCCAACTCTCTGTAAATATGTTAGGATCTTTAAACAAAGACTTAAACCATCTAATCGGAGCAATCATTATTTTATCAGAATGTTTATTTAGTTGAGCAGCCCACCAACTAAAAGTACTATTAGCAATTATATTATGATGACATAGGCTCATCAAAAACATATCTATATAACTATCTTTTCCCTTGTTATTATTCACAAAAGTTACATTAGGCACATTTATTATACTTTTTGCCCAATCTATATCATCTGAAAACACAAAAAAGAATGGCTCATCAACACATTTCAATATATACTCTATAGCTTTCTGATAATATTCCTCATTACAAATATCGCCGTATATATTTCTATATTTTGGAAGAAGATAATCACCGCGTCTTATATGTATACTAATAGAATTATTTGCCTGAATCTTAGTCATTATAAAAGAATTTGTAACATCTAATTTCAATGGCCATCTAAAATTCAATACAATATCAACATCCTCCCAAAAACATTTATCCTGCCAAAACCCCTCAAATAATACACCATTGACATCCAGACGCCCATCTGTTGATATATATTGTCTGTTTTTAAAAATCTTATTTATTAGCTTAATAGATTTTACAATTAAATCTGTACTCAAAGATGAATTTGGTAGCTTTACCTCAAAGACCTTCTCTATTTCAAGTCCATTGTGGGCTCTTAATCCCTTTTTAGGGTAATAACCATAAATATTATCTTTATCACAACGCATATCTAACCAAAGATAAAACACATATTGAAAAAGTTGATTACCTAATCCTCCTTGAAAAGTTACAATTTTCATTTGCATTTATTTTTACACATATAATTTTTAACAAATAGAGAAAAATTAGCAATATTAATATTTCTAACATTTTCTGCATCAAATTATCGCCAAAACTTGGAGTTAGAATTAATTGAGGAAAAAATAATAAATTAAAGCCAATAGCTTTTAACCAGTAAGAAGGGTGGACAAGAAAAGTTAAAATGATTCTCAAATATAAAAAGTTAATGAATATCGAAATAATAACAAACATCCACCCCTGCCACAAGGAAACTAAAAAGGCAGAGGTACCGACATTTGCGTACTCAGAATTTCCCAAGTTCAACAATTCAGGTATTCTTCGAGATGGTGTACCAGCAACAGTACCATTATAACTAGTTGGAGTTGGCTTCGCATTCCAAATAGCCCGAGGCATATATTTAAAAAGGCTTCCAACATAAGGCTCATACCCAGCAAATCCTTCACCATCTCTCGTAATAAGAGTTGTACTATATGCTATACTATTCAATTTGAGATTCAAATGATATAATGTCAATTCTGCAATTGATTTCATATCAGACGAGTCCAATTGGGAACCTGATCTCTTAGCTGATAAAAATGGCAAAAGAAGCGAAGCACATAGTAAAAGAATAACCAAAGGCGAAAAAAAAGATAAATATCTCCCACGTTGTATATAATGCCATTTTTTTATAATATAAAGCCATATGAAAATCACTAAATATATTCTCGCACCACCAATAAATGATGAGTATAAAGTAGATAATATGATAAAGAAAAGAAAAAAGCGATTCTTCTTATTATGACTACCACAAAATATATTAACATAAAAATATGAAGATATATAAGTTGAAAAGAACGATAAGAGAAAAAAAGTACCATTTTCCACCGTATCAATATCATTATTTTCTAGATAGTTTGATCGAAAAAACAAATTATATAGAAATAATGACAATGAATATATAATCAAGATATTCTCTTGTACTTTAACGTTTGAAGCCTCTTCAAACGTTAAAATTGATTTCAATTTCCACTTTAAAGAAAATCTAAACAATAACAAAATTAATAAATAAAAATAAACTTCACCTATTGCAAACAAATTATACTCTTCAATTTCTATCCCTACCATTGATTCAAAAAAATACCAATAATCACAATTGCTTAAGAGTATAGGTAATGTATACCATAATGTAAAGGAAACCAAAAGGACTAAGGTAAAAAATATAGGTACTCTATTACTTTTATGCAATGAAAAAAGTAATAGATAAATCCCTATAATTCCACAAAAGAGAACAAACAATCTAAAACTCATAATAATTAGAAATTTATTTTTTCACAAATTTCTGTTTTGTTCGAGAAAATATATTAATGTTTGTTTTAATCAAATCTTTAGTAAATGCTTTATAAAGGAAATAAATAAAAAGCGTAAAGTTACCTCTTTTTATAGCACACGAGGCATAACTCACAGATGCAGATACATATTGATAAATTAAATCTTTTCTTATTTTAGGATAATAAAATGACATTCTATTAATTTGATTAAGCATAGCCTTTTGACTCTTTATGGAATTTAGATGGGTCATAGTAACACCTTGACTATGTATTCTATAAACTCCCATCATATCACTGATATAATGAATACGACCGTGTTGTGACAAATTTATAAATATATTAAAATCACCACAAAAGCCACCTATTTTATTACAAAGCACCCAATCTAAACTTATTTTCCTATAAAGAACGCTACAAGTAGGTACAAGCCAATTATTTATAATATCCCATGCAGATATTTCTGATTTAGCTATATTAACAAAACGACTTGTATTTCCATTCTCTAATTTCCAAACACTATGGAAACACATAGAATAGTCCGTATGACTTTCTAAGAAATCTACCTGTTTTTGCAACTTTAACGGATCTATCCAATAATCATCTCCTTCACACATTGCTATATATTTCCCCCTTGCCCGAGGCAGATTGTATACAATGTTTATATCCAATCCTTTGGAATACTGATTTTCAA
>NZ_JADKYL010000025.1:0-7226 GCF_019633785.1 Bacteroides sp. FSHCM14E1 | reverse complement strand
TGTTTTTGCAACTTTAACGGATCTATCCAATAATCATCTCCTTCACACATTGCTATATATTTCCCCCTTGCCCGAGGCAGATTGTATACAATGTTTATATCCAATCCTTTGGAATACTGATTTTCAACCTGATAAATGGGCTTAATTATATCAGGATATTTAGCCTCGTATTCTTTAATTATTCCGGCTGTATCATCAGTAGAGGCGTCATCATGAATTAAAACCTCAAAAGGAAAATTCGTTTTCTGTATTAAAAAGCCATCTAAACATTGCCGGATGTAAGATGAATGGTTATAAGTTATACAGAAAATGCTTACTAAAGGGGGAGTATCAATATTCTGCATATATTCGATTATATTGATCAAGCATTACATGATTCATCTCCTCCTTTGAATCAAACTTAAAAAATAAGAAAGCCAATGGTTCCGACATATAATCCTTAATATAATCTCCAGATCTCCAAAGGATACATTCATCAAATATATACTTTCTCAAATCATCAGGCACGACCAAGCTTTTCACCACACCATTTTGAGTTCCCATGATAGTTCTATAGGCCCAAAACCCATGTTGCTGGATATCTACAGGGAAATGACTACAATCAAGACCACAATGTGTTCTTGCCTCCCAATAGTCCCAATTTATTCCTGTCAATTTCTCAGCAGGAATCATATACAGGTTACCAAGGATGCGCCTCATAGCCTCAATAATATATGGTTTACCATCTTTAATTCTATATTGCATTGATAGTATTCCATCTTTTAACCCCAAAATATTAACCATCTTTTCCGCTTCATTTATTAAATGATCTCTGACACAATCAAAATTATCAGCCGGATAAGTATCTATTTCCACACGATAAGGATTCACAAAAGAATATTCATTATTCGTACAATAGGCTACAACCTTCTTATTAAGAATGAAAGTACAACATGCGTGTTGTGAACCATCAATATAAGGTTCAATAACAATATGTTTAATTCTCGAGTGTTCGAAAGCATTTCTTATTGCACTTTTAGCTTCTTCATAGCAATCGGCTTTCGCTACTCCTCTACCTGCACTTAAATCTGTAGGTTTCACTATAATCGGATATTCAGCCTTATCAAGCCACTTCACCGCATCCTCTTCCTCAAAGAAATATTCTGATTGAGGGGTTGTTATACCGTATTCTCTAGCAAATTTCTTAAAACGATCTTTATGATGCATGATTAAAGTGTTTTCATAACTATCATGACCGGGAAGTCCCATTTCTTCCGCAACATAAGCAGCTGTAATCACCCCTATATCATTACAACAAGCACAAATGGCATCTATGTTTAATTTCCGAGAGAGAGCTAATACTTCCTCCTTACAAGAGTAATCCATCTGGATATATTGATTTACATACTTTTCACCAACTAAACCTGGACGATTGCCAATTGACACTACATAAAAGCCCATTTCTTTTAATGCCAAAATCAACCTTAAGTCATTATGGCTTGTATTTAAAATAAGTACCTTTTTCATTTCGTAAACTGTTTCAATTCATTGAATAACTCTAAAACTAAAGTTTCTGTTTTTTCCCAACCCAGACATGGATCTGTAATAGACTGTCCATACACATTTCCTCCAACCGGTTGGCATCCATCTTCAATATAACTTTCAATCATCAAGCCTTTTACCGAAGACAATAATCTGGAGTCACGTTTCATAGAAAGTAAAACATCTTTAGCAACATTTATTTGCTCTAAAAAATCCTTATTTGAATTACTATGGTTACAGTCTATTATAAAAGCAATATTTTCTAGGTTTCTTTGTTGGTACAAATCATAAATACGAATTAAATCATCATAATGATAATTTGTATTAGCCTTTCCATTCACATCTAAAAAGCCACGTAAAACAGCATGTGTACATACATTCCCATGTGAAATAACCTCCCAGCCATTATATATAAAATGGTGAGGATGTTGGGCTGTTACAATAGAATTCAACATTACAGAGATATCACCACTTACAGGATTTTTCATTCCTACTGGAACATTTAAGCCACTGGCAGTCAACCTATGTTGTTGATTTTCTACAGATCTTGCCCCAACCACGACATAGGACAATAAGTCTGATACATAACGGATAACTTCCGGATACAACATTTCATCCGCACCAAATAATCCGGTTTCTTCTATAACTTTTTTATGAAGCCTGCGAACAGCCAATAAACCTTCAACAATATCCTCCTCGCGATCTAAAAAAGGTTGATGCAACAAACCCTTATAACCATCTCCTATTGTTCTAGGTTTACTGGTATAAATCCTAGGAATAATCAATATGGTATCCTTAACCTCTTCTTGAAGTTTGGCCAAACGCTTCGCATAATCAAGTACAACATTTTCTCTATCAGCAGAACACGGACCAATTACCAAAATAAATTTATCCGATTTGCCTTCGAAAATATCCCTTATTTCTTTATCACGTAAAATTTTGCGTTTTGAATATTCTTTATTTAAAGGATATTTCAACATCACCTCCTGAGGCGTAGGTAATTTTTTTAAGAAATCCATAACATTCTTCTGTATGATTAATTATATAGTGTCTAATTCTACTTTACACCCCATTTCTGCTGACATATATGCTGCATAAATTATTCTAATGGTATCATATGCTAGATCGAATCCAGCCTTAGGATCTCTATCATAAAAAATAGCTTCCATAAAGTCACGCATTTCATCAGTATAACCTCTGATTATTTCATCTTCAAGAAAAGGCTTATTCCAACCGATTTTGGACGGTAACATCTCTGATATATACACATTATCTAAATTATCTTCATCTAGAAAATAAGTACTCATTAGATCTGACATAGTCAATGTACAATTTATGGCAGCGTCATTACAATATAACTCTACATAATTTTTACTTCCTCCCAACAAAGTATCAGTAGCTATAATGACAGCCCGCGAATCATCAGTAAAATTTAAAATTACAGTACCACAATCTTCAACATCGACAGGATTAGCCGCAATATGCCTATGTTCGTAATCAGATAAATTGGGGGTAATACGCCCCATATCAGCTATGACACTTTTTACCTTTATGTCAATACCATGTGCTTTAGCTTCTTGTTGTTTTAACCATAAAATAGCTGATAAAGGATGTGAACCTGTCCTTATGAAAGTACCTCCGCCCGTTTTATCCCATTCACCCGCAACTGGAGAACTAGAACCTTTAAGACTTTCTTCACCTTTTGCATATAAAATACGACTTTTCTTTGCTGTAATAATCTCCGCAGCTTTTAATACGGCTGGTGCATATACAAAATTTTCCGCATACATAAACTTCTTTCCTGATTTACGAATAATCTGGCGTAATCTTCTTATAGACTCAAGAAGTTGTAAATACATTACTTTTTTAGAAACATTGATCCCAATAGGATATTCATCTCCTGACATGCCGAAATAGCCTGTCAAAGGTTTTTCACAAATAACATGTTTCCCGGCCAACATGGCTCTTTCAATCATTTCTTCATGTACATATGGCGGGGTACAAATATCTATCACATCGATATCTGGATCAGTCAACAAGTCCTCAAAATCATAGGAGGTTTCTTCAAATCCATATATAGCTTTTGCAACTTCCAGCTGCTCTTTGCGTCGGGCCACAATCATTTTAAATCGGAGTGGAATACCCGTAAACCTTTTTAAAGCATTTATATGTAACTCTGTGGCACGCCCTGCACCAGCCATTCCTATACAGATTTCATTTTTCATATATACAAGTTTATAAATTTAAGACCTATTGCCTTCAAAAATTACTGATGTTATTCTATCAAGTCCACTAAAAGTCAAACTGTGATGCATGGGTAAACAAATCACACTGTTTGCTATCCTATTCGCAATGGGCAAATTATCAGGATGTGCGGATTCCAGTCCACGATAAGTGGAGAACTCACTTATTAACGGATAAAAATACCTTCTGCCGAGTACGTCATTCTCTTTCAACTTGAAGTAAAGTTCATCACGGGTCAGACCATATTCCTCAGCATTTATAAAAATAGGAAAATAAGAATAGTTGTGACGGACACCGGGTATATCCTCCATGAAACGGATACCGGGGATATCTTTCAAAGCATCACGATATTGAACGGCAACTTTACGACGAGCCTCAATGGCGGAATCAACTTGTTTCAAATTCAATAGTCCATAAGCGGAACGAACTTCATCCATCTTACCATTAATGCCAGGAGCAACGATCGTCGTTTCACCGGCAAAGCCAAAATTCTTCAGATAATCAATGCGTTTCTTGGTCTGTTCGTCGTGACAGACCAGAGCTCCACCTTCAATCGTATTATAGACCTTCGTAGCATGAAAACTCAGAGTGGACATATCACCGGATTCAAGTATTGACTTGCCGTTTACCTCTACACCAAATGCATGGGCAGCGTCATAAATGACCTTCAAACCATATTTATCCGCAATCTCTTGAATACGAACCGTGTCACAAGGTTTGCCATAAACATGCACAGGCATGATAGCAGTCGTCTTGGGAGTAATAGCGGCCTCTATTTTTTCAGGATCCAGATTGCAAGTTACAGGATCAATATCTACAAACACCGGCTTAATCCCGTTCCACCAAAGGGAATGGGTAGTGGCAACAAAACTATAAGGAGTCGTAATCACTTCACCGGTTATACGTAATGCTTGTAAGGCACACATTAAAGGAAGTGTACCATTAGTAAAAAGACTTATATAAGGTACCTTTAAATACTCACATAAAGCCTGCTCCAACTTCTGATGATAATGACCATTATTAGTGAGCCATTTACGATCCCAGATATCCTCAAGATAAGGAATAAAGTCATCCAAGGAAGGAAGAAGTGGAGAAGTAACCGTGATTAGTTTTTTATCCATCTTAATATTTATATTACTTTTTTTGAATACAAGAGAGTATGAGCTGTTTGATTTCAAGATATTCTTCCAGATTCAACTTTTCATATACAAGAAAAGACAACAAAAGACCTGAAAAGCATTGCAAGGGGAGCATGACATATATTGAAATATCAAGAAAAGAAATAATCCACATGACAAAAGCGACAGACAATGAAACAGCAAACGTCGGAAATACATCTTTGATCTGGTCTATTGTAGGATACCGGATTAAACCGGCGGAATAATAACCATTCAGAAAATAAGCTATAAAGGAGATTAAGACACTACCCCACAACATATATTCTATACCATACATGATACCTAGAAAAATGGGAATGACCGCTATTATTTTTTTTATGATTTCTAACTTGAGAAACAGATCGGACCGACCTTTCACCTGCAAAATATTCAAATTAATGGCATGAAGAGGATATAACATTCCGGCAAAACAAATGATCTGAAGATAAGAGACTGACACCAGCCATTTCTCACCGACTAGTAACAGTATCAACGGCTTAGCCACAGCCGCCAGACCAAGCATACAGGCAAAAGAGATCAGCATGGTAACCTTTATCACACGGCGGTAAGCTTCACGCAAACGTTCCGGTTCATCCTGGATGGAGCTCAGAACGGGATAGCTGACACGCTGTACCACGCTAGTCAGATTACTGGAAAAAATTGTATTAAACTGCTCGGCACGTGTATATTGACCCAACTGGGCGGAACTGTAAAAGTGTCCGATAACGATATAGTAGATATTCTTGTAAAGCGTATCGAGTAAACCCGACAACAGTAATTTTGAGCCAAAGCCGAAAAGGCATTTAAAACTATCTACTGAGAACTCACACACCGGACGCCAAGCACTGTAAAGCCAAAGGAAGACGGTATTTAATAACTGCCGGGAGACCTGTTGTCCAACCAAACTCCAGACACCGTAGCCATAGAAAGCCATCAAGATGCCAATTCCACCACTGGATAAAGAAGCTATCAAAGAGATTTTGGTTTGTGTTCTAAAATCAATCTCCCGCACCATAATAGTGCGTTGAATGATACCTAAAGAATTGATGATTAGAACAAGGCCTATAACTCTTGTAACTGGAATCAATATAGGTTCATTAAAAAAAGAACTGATAGAAGGGGCACAAAAATAAAGAAGGACATATAGGATGACACCAACCACCAGATTAAAAAAAAAGACTGTGTTATAATCAATACGCTTTATATCCGTTTTGCGAATTAACGCATTGGAGAATCCACTGTCAATAATAGAATTCGAAATAGCGATAAAGATGGCAATCATAGCCATAATGCCATATTCTGCAGGAGTAAGCAAACGCGCAAGTACCAATCCGACCAGAAATGAAACACCGGAACTGGAGATGTTATCAGCAAAACTCCATCCCACTCCCTTAACCGTTTTATGCTTTAAGGATTCGCTCACCCTTCTATCTCTTTTATTACTTTCAATAAATACTTTCCATACTGATTCTTCAGCATAGGATAAGCCAGTTCACGTAACTTCTTTGAATCAATCCAGCCCTGACGGAAAGCAATACCTTCCAAACAAGCTATTTTTAGGCCTTGACGCTTCTCTATTACTTCTATAAAGGTGCTTGCCTCGGATAAAGAATCATGGGTACCTGTATCAAGCCAGGCAAAGCCACGTCCTAATACCTGAACTTTCAGATCCTGAGAAAACAGAAATTGCTGATTTACACTGGTGATTTCCAGTTCTCCACGGGAAGAAGGCTTGATCTGTTTTGCGATCTCAACAACCCTATTGGGATAAAAGTAAAGTCCAACAACCGCATAATTAGATTTAGGAGTATCAGGTTTCTCCTTAAGGCTGAGGACATTCCCATCCCTATCAAACTCAGCTACCCCATAGCGTTCAGGATCTTCAACCCAATAGCCAAAAACCGTAGCCTTATTTTGCAATTCTGCGGATGCTACAGCTTCCTTCAACATCTTAGTAAAAAAGCTACCATAAAAGATATTATCGCCAAGAACCAGACATACAGAATCACCGCCTATAAACTTCTCACCAATAATAAATGCCTGTGCCAAGCCGTCGGGAGAAGGTTGTTCTGCATATTCAAAGTGCACCCCAAAATCAGAACCATCGCTCAGCAAACGCTGAAAACTTGGTAAATCATAAGGAGTAGAGATGATGAGTATTTCACGTATCCCCGCCAACATAAGTACTGAGATAGGATAATAAATCATCGGTTTATCAAAAATTGGAAGTAACTGTTTACTTACTCCTTTAGTGATCGGATATAAACGAGTGCCGGAACCTCCAGCTAAAACAATGCCTTTCAT
>NZ_JADKYL010000024.1:241-13255 GCF_019633785.1 Bacteroides sp. FSHCM14E1 | reverse complement strand
AAGAGTATATTTACCTGAATTTTATTCTTGATGTAAAGCCATTTACCCGGGCATGTAAAAGCATTTACCTCAGCATGTAAAGCCATTTACCTCGGCATGTAAAAGCGTTTACCCCGGTTGGTAAATGTAACCCGCATTCAAGGTTACGGGGGTCCACATTGGGAGTTAGCGTCAAGGCAACGCATTCTTCGGACAGACCATGCTTGAGGGAAAGTGCCGGCGGAAGGAAAGGCGGGAGGACAAGGTAAAGGACAGACACCGTCTATTCAGGAAGGCGGGAGAAAGGGAATAGCTTTATTCTTGATGTAAAGCCATTTACCCGGGCATGTAAAAGCATTTACCTCAGCATGTAAAGCCATTTACCTCGGCATGTAAAAGCGTTTACCCCGGTTGGTAAATGTAACCCGCATTCAAGGTTACGGGGGTCCACATTGGGAGTTAGCGTCAAGGCAACGCATTCTTCGGACAGACCATGCTTGAGGGAAAGTGCCGGCGGAAGGAAAGGCGGGAGGACAAGGTAAAGGACAGACACCGTCTATTCAGGAAGGCGGGAGAAAGGGAATAGCGGACAGGAAATGGGGCGGACGGGGAGCAAAGAATATCCCAAGCGGCAAATAACAAAGGACTTCCGGAAAAAAGCAGAACATTTTCAAGCAAACAAGCGGGGATATGAAAATGCTTTTTAAAGGGAAAACTGACAAGAAACAGAAAGTATAATTCTGAATACGAGGGAATTAAGAAAGATTTTCAAGCGATGGCAGAGGGTGGAAGATGGAAGATGAAGGTGGAAGATAAACGGGCTGAAAACGCAATCTTCCACCAGGGTAAATAAATGATAATCAGATAAAAAGATGGAAAAAGGTGGAAGATGGAAGATAGAAATGCATTTCGCGGAGGAGAGGACAGAAAAGGCACTGTCCACGATTTTGTGTAAATAGAGAGGACTCTCCATAGAGAGCAGCGCCCCTATTTACAATTACCTCTACCCATACCCTCACTTTTCTTTTGCAACTAACAGTAGTCATCCTTTTAAATACTTATTGATACATCTACGGTCCCAGTTAATTCCCTGTTTTACAACTTTAGCCGGAACACCCGCAATAATTACATTGGGTTCATTAAATACCCTCGTTACGATACTCCCCCAACCAATAATACTATTATCAGAGACTTTCACATTTTTACAAACCTTCACATCTTTTCCGATCCATACATGCTTACCTATTACGATACTCTTAGCAAAATTTATCGGCTCACCCTCTAAATTCGTTATCGTATGTGCGTCGGTACACCATATATCAACGCCCCAGCTCAACTGACTATCGTCTCCAATACTGATGCACGAATCATCTTCTTGCAAATATAACGTAACGCCATTAATTACTACACGATTTCCAATATCTACCCGACAATTATTAGCCATTCTTGAAACACCGGCTCCCAGCCCCGGAAGTTGCCCAATGATAAGCTTCAATCCCGTCATACCCAATATGGTAGAATAGCGTAAAATAATCGTCCCTATATTTACTATATTATTATCTCCTTTTACAACCAGAAGAAATCCATCACTTAGCAACAATTCTTCCGCACTATCTTCAGAATCGCAATACATTGAAATGTGATTGTTATTCCCAATGATCGTTATGTTAGCTTGATTTATAATCCGATTAAACCGTTCGTTCTGAGAAGCCATACAGTCAATCCGATTATGTGGGAAAATCAATGTAATTTCATTATTTTGACCATTAACATGTTCCATATCATTCTAAATCCTATAGTTTACATTCGTAGCAATACAGCTTTTACTCCTTTCTGCCAAATGTACGAAAAGGAATAGCTTCACATTCATTAGCCTACTCCTGATCTTCTTCATTTTAAGTAAATTAACGATTACAACAATAAACCGAAAGCAAATGATCCTCTCAAAGCAAATATCAGAGGAAAACAAGTATGGCAGGAAAGACAGGCACGATGAAAAGACTAATGCTTTTTACTCAAAAAAGCTATCGGGAAAATCTAATTTATAATGCATTGTAAATCCGATGAGGTACATATAGGACAAGCCTTAAAAACGAAAAACTTCCTCACTTCTAAAATATGCGCATATGTTTTTATACTTTTGCATTTAATAATTCAACTAAAAAAATCATATGCAGCCCGGATCTTTAGCAACTTTCATCCTATTACTGTTTATCACAACCTCTTGCCGGAATAAGGAAACGCAGTTCTATCCCGTACCTATGGACTCCATAAATCTTGTAGCCCCAGAAAAGCCACAACCGATTGCAGCCAAAAGTCAAACAGCTCTTTATCTGGACTCAATCGGACTGGTAAATATCTCCGAACTCGACTCTACATTCATAATCAACCTGATGTATGCCACCCCGGATAATTTCACCGGTCAACTTCTTTATGGTGATTTGAAAGAGGCATATCTCCATCCGGACGCAGCTAAAGCCCTTTTGCAGGCACACCTGTTACTCAAAGCAGAGCATCCTGGCTATCGCCTGGTGATTTATGATGCAGCACGTCCGATGTCCGTTCAGAAAAAGATGTGGGATGTTGTAAAAGGAACCTCTAAATATTTCTATGTATCTAATCCGGCACGAGGAGGAGGACTGCATAATTATGGCCTGGCAGTAGACATCGGCATAGTAGACTCTCTCGGGCACCCACTTTCTATGGGAACCGAAGTTGATTATATGGGTGCAACATCGCATATCACAAACGAAGCAGAACTCGTGAAAAAAGGAAAAATAACGCAACAAGAACGCGAAAACCGAATTCTACTAAGAAGAGTCATGAAAGGTGCAGGATTCCGTGCACTCCCCAGCGAATGGTGGCACTTTAACCTGTGCAGCCGAGACGAAGCAAAACAAAAGTATAAACTTATAAACTAAAATAAGATATGTACCTTTCTCCGGAAACAGTCCTGTTTATCCGGGAGCATCGCAATGACGATATACGCTCCCTCGCATTACAGGCAAAGAAATATCCCCAGGTTGACATGTCCTCTGCTATCGTCCAGATAGCCGGATGGCAAGCCGCCGCTTCAAAAATACCAAGTTGGCATGCTACGGAAAATCTTCTTTATCCACGTCATTTATCATTGGAGCAATGTTCATCGGAAATCACCGCACTCTACAAAGCCTCACTGGCGCAGGGAGAAACGCTGGTCGATCTTACGGGCGGATTCGGTATTGATTGTGCTTTTCTCGCAGCCCGGTTCAAAACAGTCACCTACATCGAACGCCAAAAAGAACTTTGCGAGATTGCCGCTCACAATTTTCCACTATTGGGATTAAAGCAGATCCGGGTACAAAATGCCGATGGAGTAGAGTACTTGCAAACAATGTCGCCCACAGACTGTATCTTCCTGGACCCGGCACGCCGCAATGAACATGGCGGAAAAACAGTAGCCATATCCGACTGTGAACCTAATGCAGCCGCACTGGAGGAATTATTGCTTGAAAAAGGGCAACAGGTTATAATCAAACTTTCCCCAATGCTCGACCTTTCTCTGGCTATACGGGACATGAAGCATGTTTCTGAGGTCCACATTATCTCCGTCAACAACGAATGTAAGGAACTGTTGTTAATGTTGCGATCCGAAAAGACATCTCCGACGATCCTGCCTACCCTATCGCAGCCTATCGTCTGCATCAACTTTGCAAACCGAAAAATACAGAGTTTCGTCTTTACGCGCGAAGCAGAGCAGAGCACCGATTGCTCTTACACCCATAAAATAGGTACTTACTTGTATGAACCCAACGCCTCTATTCTCAAAGCCGGTGCTTTCCGCAGCATCGCTTCTGCGTTTCATTTAAGCAAGCTCCATCCCAACAGCCATCTCTACACCTCGGATGAACGGATAGAAGAATTTCCAGGCCGAATCTTCCGGGTGACCGGCTACTCATGCCTCAACAAAAAAGAACTGAAGAATCTCTTAAATGAAGTGGATAAAGCCAACCTCACTGTCCGCAACTTCCCACAATCTGTGGCAGAACTACGAAAACGGCTAAAAATAGCTGACGGAGGTGATATCTATCTGTTTGCTACTACCCTGAACGATGAAAAAAAAATCATCATCCGATGTGAGAAAGCATAAAATGAAGAGAGGCAACGTCGTCCCGACGCTGCCTCTTTCTCTCAATCAATTTATAGAAACTGTTTGTCCCAACGAATAAATCTCGTCTGACTGCCCATAAGGCTTTTCTTTCAACATCCCCTGAACTTTAACCACAATCCTGTATTTCGATTCAGGTTCTTTCAGTGTATATTCCCACGAAGTAGGCTCACCTTCCAAAGAAATCTGATGCTCTAACACCGCCCCCTTGTAAACCTGAACATAAACGGATAAAGGACGTTCCACCTCTTCCGGAATCGCTGTAGGCAATTTCCATTCAATCAAAGCTTCATTATCAGGTGATAGTGACGATTTCAAATCGGTCACCGGGGGCAAAGAAACCCCATCCTTGAAATCAATGATATCGCGATCCTGACAACCTGTGACAGCAAGTATACAAAGCATCACAGAGAAAAAATATAGTATTCTTTTCATAATCGTCTGTTTTTTATTAGTAACCCGGATTCTGTATATAATTTCCTTTCGCCCAGTTCATCTGTTGCTGAGGAATAGGCTTATATTCATCTCTTCCTGCAACAAAGACAGCATTATTCATCCACGAGAAGCGAGTTTTTTCTTTCTTGAAATAAGCATTCATCGTAGGTTCCAGAATTCCCCATCTTTGCAGATCGAAGAAGCGTCTTCCCTCACATGCCATTTCAAGACGATTCTCAAACATCAGTGCTTTCCATGCATACTCTTTGGTCCATGCAGCCTCGTCAGTATATAAACTAACTTTATAATTCATATAAGGAGTACCGTCTGCCATCAATAGACGGATTCTACTGTTATTGGCACGTTCGCGTAGCTTATTGATGATAGGACGAGCTTCTTTATGGCGATCCAACTGAATCAGAATTTCAGCTTTCCACAATAAAACTTCAGCATAACGTATTTGTTTCACGTTCATTGAGTTGCGGTTTACAATGATACAATCGCAACCGGCAGGTACCAATTCCTTGACAGATTTCAGATAACCATAATCACCGGGGCTTCTGGAAGCCTTCTCTTCATACAACAAGTCCGGATTATATTTATAAGGATATCCCGGAATGGCTGCTGTATGACTCAGACGAGGATCGAAAGTATTTTCACTGAAATACTCTTTGAATCTTCCTTTCAGTTCCGCATCATTAAACGTATCGAACAAAGGCAAACCGTCTTTATCAGTTCTGAAAGCATTTGCCATATTAAAGCTCATCTTATGGAAGTCACAACATGGGAAATAAGGTTCCCAGGAAGGAGCATTCAATTCTGCACCGTTGTTTGTATTTCCTCCACTTGATGTTCCGTCATTGATAGAATACTGGATTTCCCAAATTGCTTCTTTGGTAGCATTATCATATTCCGGCAAGAAATTTTCGGCAAAGTCTTCACATAAACCTACATTTCCACCTTCCTGATCGGTGATCTCGTTGATATAAACCAAGGCACGTTCCAGAATCTTCTTATCCACCTCGACTACCTGATGTCTTTCATCTTGCTTGTATGCCATGAACAACAACGCTTTGGCAGCCATAGCCCGTGCAGCATTCTTATTGATACGGCCTATCTCTTCCTGCTTTTCAGGCAACAGTCTGACAGCTTCTTCCAGATCGGCCACAATGTGTTCCCACAAATATGTATCATCAGTACCATTGGGCCGGTTCGAGATATTGGTCACATCTTCCACCGTTCTTCCGTTCTCTTCATCTACCCAAGGAATATATCTCCACAGAGTCTTCATAAAGAAATAGGTAGCTCCGCGCAGGAATTTCACTTCACCGGTACGTACGCCCTTCAACGGATAGTTTTCATCGGTAACTTTAGACAGAGCATAGAGTGCCAGATTGTATCTGGATATCGCTACATATCCCTTGAACCAAGGTCCGTCATTATTGCCTACATTAGCGGTCACAGAAGAGAAAACTTCCATATCGTGCCAGGCAGACTGGTCACTTACACCCGATCCGCCTTTGTAAGCATCGTCTGACCGGATGGAACCATGCATCCACCATGCATGAGCTTCCGACCAGGGCAGATAAGGGATCAGCGAATAGCACGGAGTCACAAAATCATCAATATGTTCAGGCTTTCCTAATAATAAATCATCAGCCAGCACCCCTTTAGGGTTAATATTCAATTGGTCGGCACAGCTCGTCACCAACAAGGAAAGCAAAAGGGCAGATGACAGAAATAAACTATAAAAGGTTTTCATACTATTTCTATTTAAAAGGTTATATTAACTCCAACTGTAGCGGTAAATGGAATGACATAGCCAAAGTCACGGATTTCAGGATCGGGACCCGAGAAGCGGTTGCTATCCCACCATTTCTTGATAGTGAATACATTGTTAGCCGAAACATAGGCACGCAAGCGGCTGATCATGGCTTTCTTCACCAGACTTTCCGGGAAAGTGTATCCCAATTCCACTGTTCTCAGTTTCAGGTACGAACCATCTTTGAGGAAATACGTAGATGTACGCTTTTCATCATTGGTGTTACGGGTAGACAGAGCCGGAATGTTAGAATCCGGATTCTGGGGAGACCAGGCATTAAATACGCCTTTCAGGTGATTGGTATTATTCACATTCTGAATGTTCCAGAAGTCACTGTATTCAATCCATGAATCCCAAACATCTCCGCCATGTACACCCTGGAAGAAGAGAGCCAAGTCTACATTCTTATATGAAGCCTGAAGGTTCAAACCATAAGTAAAGTCCGGATCGCTGACACCAATCCACGTACGGTCATAATCCTGAGTAATGCGTCCGTCGCCATCAAGGTCCTTGTAACGGATACGTCCCAAACCTTTTCCAGCCTGTTGCGGTGAGTTGTCCACCTCTTCCTGAGTTTTGAAGATTCCGTCTGCCACATATCCGTAGACAGAGTTACGAGGACGTCCGATAATATCGTCCAACATACCGTTTCCACCATATACACTTCTCACGTTGTCCGGCAATTCGGTAATCTTATTCTTGAAGGTAGCAAGGTTTCCCGTAATGCTGTAACTAAATCCGGACGGAAGGTTATTCCGGTATGTCAACAAGATTTCAACTCCTCGGTTTTCCATGCTCGGACCATTCACATAAGTATCTCCACCTTCACCAAACGCACCGATATAAGGGGGTAAATAAAGCATATCGGTTGTTTTCTTATAAAAATAGTCGATAGTTCCGACCAGGCTCTGATTGAAGAAACCGAAATCGATACCGTAATTGGTCTGTGTCACCGTTTCCCATTTCAGTGTCGAATTACCGGTGAGATATTTGCGGAAACCAGACTGTAAAGAACCGCTTTCCTGTCCGTTCATAGCATAAGAAGTTCCGTTATAATCGGCTACATAGCTGCTTTGCAAGTATCCACTCGGGATAGCCGAGTTACCGTTACGCCCCCAACTGAATCTCAATTTCAGATCCGAAAGAAAATCTACATTCTCAAGGAACGGTTCGTTCTTGATTCTCCATCCCAGCGAAAATGCTGGGAAAACTGCCCAACGGTTATCAGCACCGAACTTGGAAGAACCGTCATAACGTAACGTTGCCGATGCCAGATATTTGGAAGCATACGAATAGTTAAACTTACCGAAGTATGACAACAGAGCATAAGCATCACCCGAACCGGTAGCCTCTGTAATCTTGTCGCCGGTAGCCGAACTCAAAAAAGCATAGTCTCTGTCTTCCAGGGTCAAACCGTCTTTCCGCGCATAGAATGCTTCGCTTTCAGCTTTCGTGAATTCCATTCCGACTACAGCTCCTATCGAGTGTTTTCCGAATTGCCCGTTATAGTTGATCTGGTTGGTCCATTGGTATTCAAGGAAATGGGTCTGATCATTGCGGACATAATTAAATTTTTCATCACGGCCCGAACCATCTGCTTCACCCCATTTTTTATCGACTGCCCGATAGTATGAACCGCGATAGTCTACACCGAACGATGTTCTCAGGTTCAAACCTTTGATAATCATCAAATCGGCATACGTATTACCAATTACCTTCAGGAACTTATTGACATTGTCTTTCCCCAGGATAAGGTCTTTCACCGGATTACGATAATCGTCCATACCCACGTCGAGAGAGGCACCACCCCAACCACCGGTTTCGGTATATACAGGAATGATAGGGGGTTCATTCGCTGCAAGCTGAGTATGATTGGCTTCGCGATAGTTCATGTAGTTCAACTCCAGATTCTCACCTACTTTCAGACGACCATTCAATAAATCGTATTCCGAATTCAAGCGGGCCGAATATTTCTTCCAGAAGGTTTCAATCTGGATACCTTCCGTATTTTCATAACCCAGGTTGAAGAAAGTACGTGATTTTTCAGTACCACTCGATACTGAGATCTGATGATTCTGCGATACTCCGGTACGGGATATTTCGTCGATCCAGTTAGTATCGGCCGAGCGCATAGTCTTGGCTGTATTCAGCCATTCCACCGGTTTCACGGAGTTAAGCACCGGATAACCGTTACCGTCATAACTCCAGTCGTAATCGAAGAAACGAACACTTTGTTTGATCTCACCCAGTTTGTCATCGTTGGCATACGCCTGCCAGATGGCACGTCCATATTCTTCAGTATTCAGTAAGTCGGGTTTATTAACCCACTTGGAAAACTGTACACGACCTTCGTAGCTGATTTTCGATTCACCCTTTTTACCCTTCTTCGTTTCGATAATGATCACACCACCGGCAGCTCTCGAACCATAAATACTGGCCGAAGCAGCATCCTTCAACACCTGAATAGATTCAATGTTCGCCGGGTTGATGTCCCTCAAGTTATAATCGCCTGCCAATCCGTCGAGTACGATCAGCGGGTTGGGTTGTGCATTCAATGACGTAAGTCCGCGAATCTGTATCGAAGCATTTCCACCGGGGCTACCATCGGCAGTAATAAATACACCCGGCAATTTTCCCTGCAAAGACTTCAGTGCGTTAGTCGAAGGATTCTGAGCCAAATCCGAGGTATTAGCAATGGCAACCGAACCGGTCAGATCGGCTTTGCGCTGCGTCATATATCCGGTCTGGATAACCACCTCGCCCAACATCGTGGCATCATCGGCCATTACCACGTCGATCTTGCTTAATCCCTTCACAGCTTTCTCCTGTGTAGCCTTTCCAATAAATGAGAATACCAGAATATCTTTATCCGAATTCACATCAACCGAATACTCACCATTCAGATTCGTAATCGTACCTTTCGAAGTGCCCTTTACCGACACGTTTACTCCGATCAGCGGGTCACCTGTTTCCTTTTCGGTCACCGTACCCGTAATGACTTTCACCTGGTTGATATCCAGATTGCCTGCGTATGCCATCATTGTCCCCGAGAACAAGACAACCACCCAGACCAAAAGCCTTCTCAACACTTCTTGCAGCCAGTCACTTCCGGAGGCCACAAGGCAAGGTCTTTCATGTTTCATATTCACCAATTAGATTTAATTAAAAATTTAAATAATACTATCATATGTTTTTCAGTTTGCCGAAGCTTCGACAGCAGGCAGCAGCTGCCGACGGGCTTCTTCAATACCTGAAGTTCCAAATACCTGTGCCTCCGGATCACCATACCAGTAAATGGTAGTGGCATAATCAACCTCACCCCGTTTCCATCCCAGCATTTCAATATCGAACTTAAAGCTCTTATTGAAAGGGATGCCATCCAGATGGCGGGTGCGATAGAAAGCATTATAACCGTGAGAGCTTTCCAAATCGGCTCTCGGAGCTCCTCCGAATGGAGTATAAAAAGGCACTACCGGTGCCCATGAGCTATTATAGTAGTCTTCCGTACCGGTGCCGAAGTGTGAAGGGAAAGTATCATCGTCTACCCAAATTTTCTCGTCACCTTCGCCATACCACAACGGAGCATGATTGTACAGTGAAAGTAAATCACCTTTATAGACCCCCTTTCCTTTCAGTGTAGCGAAGTTCCATTCTACACACTGATCGGCCTCTTCGGGTTTATCATGGATGTAGATACCGTTCTCCTGCCTCCATGAAGCATAGAAATACAATGACCGGTCTTTATTCCACTTCAACGGGGCCACGTTTACCTCCAGTTCAGCATCAACCGGCTGGGAAGAAAGGTTCAGTACTTTCAAGACTCCCGATTTGCGGTAAGGCATCAACCAGCGACTGGAGATGTTCCCTTTCCCGTCGGACGTCAGATACCAACTATCCACTTTGGGAGCACCCATGCCACCTCCGGAGAAATCACTCAAGGGCACCCATACGGTCTGTTTCCCGTCGAATGTGGCACTGAACACCAATTCCCGCATCAATTGCGCATATTGCTCCGGATTATCAACACGGATATTGAACTTCACTTCATACACCGCATTTTCACCTGTCGGCAGCGGAATGGTCAGTGAATCGGAAGAAAGAAGGTTCTTATTCTCCCGGATCATTTCACCTTTACGTCCGGCCATCGGATGGAGAAGACGATCGTCTACTTCAGCTATTTTCTGTGCTGCTCTCTCTACCACTTCTTTAGAGAAAGTCTCCACCTGTGTACCCTCCGGATATTTACGGAAGTTGATGTGGTAATATTTTGGAGTAGGATTCACTCCCGGCTCGTCTTCGAACGTCACTTTACATCCACGGGCATACGGGATAGGCAGGAACAGGGTATTTCCTCCCTTACCTTCGGGCGTATAGCTGGTGTGTGCCTGCAACATTCCTCTTCCCAGTCCGGGCACATTGATCCGCATCAGGTCATAGGCGGGAATAATCCAGCCCGGCTGGTCGGAACCATCGAAATAAAACCTCCATGTACCGCGTTTGTCAATAGTAGTAATCCAGATGCGGGTGATAGCCCCCGGTCCGACTTCGTCGAACATTACTTTCTCGATACGGCCTGCTATCGTATCTACCCGCTTGATTCCAAACCCATCGCTGTTGGCAAACCAACCGGCAGAATCGGGTGATACCGATGCACGGTCATAACTACTTTCCTGACGACAAGTATAAGAGGGAACCGGATATAGCGCCTGCTCCTCCACCGATACCATTTCGTCCAACAGCGTTTCCAGTGTTACCGGCTTATCCGACACTTGAGAGCCGCATCCCCACGAACAAAACAAGAGTCCTGCGCAAACGGACAACCATACATTTCTTTTACTTTGTTTCATACTTATATCTAATTTTGTGTTTATTATATTTTCGAGAAAGCATGTTCTTCTTTTGCGGTCTTTTCAGCTTCTTTATCCACTCCCAATTCTTTTTCTATTGCCTCCAACGACTTTCCTTTAGTCTCGGGCACACAAAATAAAATGAATGCGAATGCAGCAATGCTGAAAACAGCAAAGATTCCGAATGCGACCGATCCGCCCAGGTTATTCAGTATCCAAGGAAAAAACTGAACGGTAAGGAACGTACATAACCAACTTACTCCGGTAGAGAGTGACATGGCCGTTCCACGGATACGGGAAGGATAGATTTCGGAAGTTACCACCCACATCAGCGGTGCCAGCGAAGCTGCAAAGAACCCGATGTAACACAGCACGGCTATCAATGCGCCGATGCCATTGGCAGCAGGTACAACGAAGGTATAGACCAAATAAAGCAACGAAAGACTCATTCCCAAGCTTCCGGCGAGAAGCAGGATTTTGCGTCCCACTTTATCGACCAGCCATACAGCAATCAGGGTAAACAACAGATTCACCACGCCCACCAGGATGGATTGCACAAGGGCAATATCCCCGGCAACACCTGTCATCTCAAAAATAGAAGGAGCGTAATTAATAATGACGTTAATACCCGTAATTTGCTGTAAGGCGGCCAGTATAGAACCTATGAAAACCACTTTAGCCAAGTTACCCTTAAACAATTCTGTTACCTTTATCCTATCTCTACCTTCTTGTGTGTTTGTGTCGGACACGGTCATCTCACCGGCTTCCAGGTTCAGCTTACTGGCCACCTGTCTGGCTCTGCCTGCTTTTCCGCGGGCCGAAAGCCATCGCGGACTCTCGGGCAATATAACCAACAGTAGCAGGTAGGCTACACTAAAGAAGAACGGGAATCCCAGCATCAGGCGCCAGTTCCGCTCGTAGTCCAGCAATATATAATCTACAATATAAGCAATCAGAATTCCTATCACAATGGCCAGTTGATTGTAAGAGACCAGTGTTCCCCTCAACCGGGCAGGAGAAATCTCGGATATATAGATAGGTGCTACGGCAGAAATCACGCCGATCCCCAGCCCACATATCAGGCGAAAAACCAGCAGTGAAACCAGATTGACAGACAATGCGCAACCTAAAGAAGAAACAATAAAAAAGATAGCTGACGAGAACATTACTTTCTGCCTGCCATAACGGTCACTGAAACCTCCTCCCAGCAAAGCACCGCAAAGGCAACCTACGGTCAGAATACTTACCACCAATCCCAAAGCCATATCATCCAACATGAATTGTTCCTGTAAAAAAGGAACGGCTCCGGAAATACCTGCCATATTTAATCCCACAATCAATCCACCAAAGACGGTGATAAAGGTATATAGGAATAAAGGTTTGTTCTCTCTGTTCATTTTGATTTTAAATTTATAGTAGTTATACGATGTGTGATTGTTGATGCAAGGTTAGCCAGAATAGTACAGAAGCGATATAACGCAGGAAACAAATAATATAAGAATGGTAACATCCGGCAAAAATACCGGCAGACTATCAATCCGGTTACCCACTGATGTAACGAAAGGATAAAGCTAATAATGAAGCATTTGGAAAAAAATGATTCTTGTAATAAGTGGGTTGTCTTTTATCAAAAGGAAGGTAACGTTTCAAAAGACGTTCGTTTTTTGAAACACGGTCTTTGCTCTGTGCGCTGAATACAAAAAGAAGAGATAAATGACTGATAATTAAAACGATGTAAAAAGATTTGCACAGATGAAAAAAGCGGCTTATCTTTGTTGCATCAG
>NZ_JADKYL010000024.1:0-231 GCF_019633785.1 Bacteroides sp. FSHCM14E1 | reverse complement strand
TGTAACGAAAGGATAAAGCTAATAATGAAGCATTTGGAAAAAAATGATTCTTGTAATAAGTGGGTTGTCTTTTATCAAAAGGAAGGTAACGTTTCAAAAGACGTTCGTCTGATGCAACAAAGATAAGCCGCTTTTTTCATCTGTGCAAATCTTTTTACATCGTTTTAATTATCAGTCATTTATCTCTTCTTTTTGTATTCAGCGCACAGAGCAAAGACCGTGTTTCAAAAA
>NZ_JADKYL010000023.1:0-13383 GCF_019633785.1 Bacteroides sp. FSHCM14E1 | reverse complement strand
TTCTTTTCTTTATTAATTTAGGTTTAAAATTTGATGTTTGGTATAAGTTCTAAACGAACTTGGGCAGAAGAGATGTAAAACCGGTTATCACCTGAATGGTTATAAATGAGGAAATTGCAGTTCTGAATATCATAAATTGGGACATAAAAAAGCCCGCTCATGTATTACCATGAACGGGCTTTAACCCTCAATAAATAATGTGTGTTAAATTAATATCCCGGATTCTGATCGTTTTTCAACAATGGATTCAAGTCAATTGCACCTTGAGGTATAGGCATAAGCATCAAACGCTCATCCCAAACTTTGTTGATTACAACATATCCGTTTGGAGCATAAGAAGGACCATTCATAGCCTTGCTGCAATAGTCGTTTCCATAGCGGCGTATATCATCAAAACGATGGCCTTCTGCCGCTAATTCAATACGCCGTTCATTACGTACAAAAGCCAGAGCTTCTTCTTTAGAAGGCATGGAAGTCGGTACATCCGGCATACCACAACGATCGCGCAGGTCATTCAATGCTTTCTGTACTTCTGTATCCCATCCGGAGTTCTGGATACGTGCTTCTGCGTATGTCAGCAATACTTCAGCATAGCGAATCACCGGATAATCTTCTTCAGCAGTCCAAGTATCATAAGGATCGAGAGTGACCATTTTACGATAAAAATATCCCGTCCATGATTCATTACCATCTTTATTTATCAGATCCGGATCCCAACGGAAATAGAATGTGCCTTTAACAGTTTCATGCCATCCTTTGAAAGGGAACATCATAGATACATATAAACGACTGTCACGATTGCGGAATTCTTTCATATAGTCGTATTTCATAATATCCGTTTGCGGAACTTTTTCAATGAATTGAGATTGGCTCATATCTTTAAAGTCTTTCCATATTTCGGCATAACGTTCTTTACGCTGTTCCATAGTGATGTCATTACGCATTGTTTTACCATCCACATCCCAGTATGCGTCAATTAAGTCCTGCATCGGTTCATAAGAACAGTATCCGTCGTATTGAGAGAATGATTTGGGTATGAAATATGTATATCTTGTCCAATCATAGTTGTTTGCATCAGCCATGTACTCACGTGTTACAATATACTCCGGATTGGCGGGAGATGCGTTACCTTTGTGCCACAATGATTCATAACTGAACATACCTTTCACGAATTTATCTTTATCGATACCTTTGGCTGCATAATCAATATAAGCATCCATTTCGTTGGCTTCTTTTTGTTGCGCTGTGGTGAGTGACGACACACGGAACAGAGAATGATGTCCTTCAGAAATGATTTTTCCGGCAGATGACTCTGCTTCGGCGTAATTTCCAAAATACAAGGCGGCACGTGCACGAAGGGCCAGAGCACCGGCACGAGTGATACGTCCTGTTTCATACATGTAGCTACCGTTATAACTATCAGGAAGGATTTCCGCTATTTCTGCCAATTCGTCAAGAATGAACTTCCGGACAGTTTCCACTTCGTCACGTTTAACATTCGGTGCGTCATAAGCTAAAACGTCCGTAATTACCGGAACTTTTCCGAATTTCGTGGTCAAATCAAGATAACTTAAAGCGCGGAAAAAACGTGCTTCTGCTTTCATGCGTGTTTTTAGTTCATCACTGACTGCACATTTATCTACATTAGCAATAAAGTTATTCACTACACGAACGGTACCAAAATAGTAGCTTCCATATCCATTGGCTGTACTTATACCGTTTTGTTGTACCATTTCGAAGTTTCCTTCCCAAGGTTTGTGGCTATGTGCATTATCTGTACACAATTCATCCCAAATGTCTACACCATCCAATGTAGAATAGCAGGTATTTAAAGCATACCATGCATCTTTTTCCGTTTGCCAAAAGTTTTCTGCTGCAATGTCAGCAGGTGGAACCACATCTAAATCGCAGGCTGTTAACGCTCCTGTGAGACATAATCCCAATGCAATTTTTCTTATATTGTTTTTCATTGTGAATTCTATTTTTTAATGAATGATTTTAGAATGATATGTTTACACCAAATGCTACCGATTTGGTTCCCAGCGTATAAATCACACCACCGGCTGTTTCCGGATCAAAGTCTTCCATCTTTTTATCAGCACGTACTGTGAACAGGTTTTCTCCTGTTACATATACCTTCAATGACTGCAATCCCCAGCTCTTCACCGTGGCAGATGGTACCGTATATCCCAATGACAAAGTCTTGAAACGGAAATAGTCCGAGTCAAACAAATGATAATCACTGAAATTACGATTATAAGTTGTGTGTACACTACTTGCCGAGTAGAGACGAGGATAAGCAGCATATGGATTTGGATTCTCTTCTGTCCATCTCTTCAGATGGTATTTTCTTGGGTTATCCTGACCATGGTAGAATGGGTGAACACCATATACGTCAAATGCTACCTTAGTTCCACTGATTCCTTGTCCAAACATACTGAATTCAAAACCTTTATATTGTAGGCTTAAGTTTACACCATATGTAAAGTCGGGCACATCTTTACCAAGAATAGTACGATCTTCGTCTGTGATCTCCTGTTTGTACTCGATGTCACGTTGAGGAACAAATTTAACATCACCTGCATTAGGTACTACTCCACTTAATGTGTAGTAATGCCCGGCATCAATATCAGCTTGAGTATACAGTCCGTCTGTTTTAAATCCATAGAAAGAACCGATTGATTCCCCTTTTTTCAGGATATACTTCACGATATAACTGCTGGTCTGAATAATATTGTCCGAACCGCCTAAGTTGGTAATTTTATTTTTATTGGTAGCAATGTTAGCTCCGATGCTGTAGTTAACAGCTCCAATCTTGTTACGGTGATTCAAAGCTAATTCGAAACCTGTGTTTTTCACTTTACCAATGTTTTGTGAAGGTGCAGCTGTGATACCGGTTTCTGTAGGTACGTTATATCCCAACAAAATATCACTTGTGTTTTTGATATAGTAATCAGCTGTTACACCCAAAAGTCCATTGAAAATGTCGAAGTCCAAACCAATATCAGTTAAAGCAACTTTTTCCCAACCGAGCGTTTCATTAGCAGGTTTGGATTCACCGATACCGATTACGGGCGAATCACTGAAATTATAATGGTTTCCACTGCTGTAATTCTGAAAATAATCATAATTTCCTACATTGTTTATATTACCAAGAGTACCATAAGAAGCTCTGATTTTCAGATTATTGATCCACTCGATGTCTTTCATGAAGCCTTCTTCATTCATTCTCCATCCAGCCGAGAATGAAGGAAAATATCCCCAACGGTGATCTTTGTGGAAACGTGAAGATGCATCTGCACGCATGTTTACTTCCAATAAATACCGATCCATCAAAGTATAGTTAACACGAGCAAAATAAGACAACATCTTATATTCCGATGAACCTGCACCATTGGTATAGCCTGCTCCCGACGTAGAGCCGGCTTCCATATCTGTTAATGCGTCAGATGGGAACTCTTCACGTGATCCTGCCAGTCTTTCATATTTATAATGCTCGTAAGATGTACCTACCAATGCTCCTACTGAATGTTTATCATTCGACCAGTCATATCTGGCTGTCGCCGTATAAAGCATTGTATTTGTACTCTGCCAGTCCATACTCATTTTATTTTTGGTTACTCCGGTTCCAACTATTTCTTCTCCGGAAAAGTAGTTTATGGCATTAGGTTGTAAGGCGGTGTAACTTTTGCTCTTATATTCATATCCTTTGAATACACCTTGTCCGCTAATAATAAGCCCTTTTACCGGTTTGATATCAAAACCGAGATCGTACATGGTATTTTCACTTTTTGATTTACTCCAATCCGATTTGCTCAATGCACGGAGTGGATTGTTTGTAATGAAGCTACTTGTTGCCGATTGACCTCCGTTCACAGTTCCCCAATCACCATTTGACTGTTTTGCAACGAATGTAACCGGTACCATTGAGAAACTGGCCAATGAAGGTGCGCCACAATCACGGTCGGAATCATTGCGGATATATTTTACTCCTGCCTTTACAGTCAGCCACTTGGTGATATCTGAACTCAGATTGGTATTCAAGTTGTAACGTTGGCTATCTTGTCCGGGGATCATGTTGTCTTTATACACATAGCCCAAACCGATAAAGTAACGTATCTTATCTGTTCCACCACTGAAATCCAAGGAATGCTGAGTGGTCAGTACATTTTTGTCTAATATCAGATCATTCCAATCTGTGTTTGGATATAAGTCTGGTTTAGAACCATCTCTGAAATAGCCAATTTCTTCCTCGGTATACCCTTGGTATTTTCCACCTTTTGGATTGGAATTGTAGAGAGCCTCATTGTACAACTCTGCATATTGGGTAGAATTGACGTACTCCGGTTTGTAAGTAGGGTTACTCAAACCTACGTAACCACTGTACGAAACGTTCATTTTATCATTTTTTCCCTGTTTGGTAGTTACCAATACTACACCATAGGCCGCACGTGAACCGTAAATGGCCGATGAAGCAGCATCTTTCAGGAAAGAAATAGATTCGATACTATTTGGATCAAGGTTAGAAAAGAATGTGGCATCCGCAATTGCACCATCGATTACGTAGAGAGGTGACGAAATTCCTAAGTTACCACGTCCACGGAAGTTAATACTTGGTGTTTGTCCGGGACGTGAAATAACGGTTACTCCAGGTACTGTACCTTGCACAGCCGACAACACGTTCGTCTGTACGCGGTCTTTGATTTCATCAGTACTAACCGAAGCTACCGAACCGGTTAAGTTTACTTTCTTTTGTGTACCATAACCTACCACTACCACTTCGTCCAGAGTCTTGGTATCTTCCTTCATTGTGATACTATAGTTGGTTACTCCCGGATGAATTTTTACGGTTTGTGGCATATAACCAATATAGGTTATTTGCAATTCATTACCTGATACTGTTAACTTGAAACCTCCTTCCATATCAGTAATTGTACCATTACTTGCCGATCCTTTTTCTACAACAGAAGCACCAATAATCGGTTCTCCGGTAATATCTTTCACTTGTCCCGTGATACGTACACTTTTCTGTTGTTGGAGAGAGGATGTTTTAGAAGTTTCTATCTTTGCTGCCGAAACAACAATCTGATTATCTACTATTTTATAAGTATAACCGGAGTTATTAAAAATCTGATCCAATACTTTCTCAATAGGTGCATCCGTAACATCTACAGAAACTTTCTTACTGAGTTTTACCTGATTGTCATTGTAAAAGAAGGTATACCCACTTTTTTGCTCTAATTCCCGTATCACATTTTGAATAGAGACATTAGTCCTCTTCATGGATATTTTAAGAATTTGGGCATAGGTAGTGACAGGCACCATACAAACCAGACAGATTGCCAAAACAAACGCCAGTTGTTTTTTGACTTTTTGCGGGTTAAACCACCGCAGATTGCATTTTTTCATAAATACGATTAATTATTAGATTGTAATTTTGATTGATAAAGAGGGTACATGATTCTTTTTGTACCAACGTACCTCGGCTAACTAAGTTGTCATTTTTCTTTGTGCATTTCTTTCTTTTTATTTAGGTTTAAAATGATGAATTATCCAAGTTCCGTATGAACTTGGTATAAGGGCAATTTCAAAAAGACAACTAATAATAATCGTATTACATATAGAAAGAGGCTTATCTATTTAGTTATAGATAAGCCTCACATTTTTATTAAAAATCTATTGAAGTACGTTTCGTCAAACGCTTCTAATTACTGGTAGGATTCTGTGTTAAGGTTCCGGGATAAGAATTAATAGCACTTTGTGGAATAAAATAAATAACTCGATAGTCTGTAGCAGGAATTTCAAGCATGGCATCATGTACTCCGGGATATTTGCGAGTTAATGTTTCACAATTGCGAAATACATCATAACTACGTTCTGCTTGATAGGCCAGCTCTAATTGTCTCTCTTTTTCTATTCGCGCCTTAGCGTTGGAAGCATTTAAGTCATTATAACCTCCGCCGGGTAAAGAGCGTTCACGAATGATATTCAGATCTGCTTGTGCATGAGGATAATCACCTTTTTTGGCATATGCTTCTGCGCGATTCAAGTAAACCTCGCCTAAACGAGAGATGACAGGAGAATGTAATTGAGATTCAGCTTCTCCGCTTGCAGTTCCTTCATTCGAACATTTGAGAATATAGAATTTGGGTTGCCCGCTTGAGAGTTCTATTTCATAATCAATAACACCGTGATAGATTTGACCGTCTGAATAGCTGATTGAATATTTTTCTTCACTACTGTTTATTAATGACAATGTGTAATTAGTTTCCCCCTCTTTACAAGTTACAGTGTCACCTCTTTTAGAAACGGGCAATTGTACATATGTATATCCTGTATGTATGTTGTTTTTGTTGTATACATTCTTTATGAAACGGAATACTTCAACATATTTACCATCACTATCCGTGATGTAGCTTGGTGAAATGAAATTTGCTCGTGCATCTACAATCTTTTTCTTGTCAGGACGCCAATCGTTACGTCCCTGTTCATTTAATAAATCCATGTATTTGGCACTCGCATACATTTCTCCCCAGCCTTGCTGTCCAGCATAAGAATACATTCCACCAATAGAATTCCAATAATCCGGCTTTTCTGATGCCATGATTTTTACTACAAAAATAGATTCTTTATTATTTTCCGGCATGAATGTATTATATCGCATAAAATTTTCACGGGAGAGCAACTCATATTTCAGTCCACCTTCATCAGTGGTGCTTTCAATGACTTTAGTTGCATAATCAATGGCCAACTGGGCATTTTCACTATTGGGTGCTTCATAAGTTCCACTCATAAATAAATAAATACGAGACAACATGGCCCATGCCGCTTCTTTAGATGCATATGCAGGACCTTCTCGTTTAGTTTCTCCATTTTCCATCAATCGGGCCGCTGCTTTCAGGTCATCAATAGCTTGTTCATAAGTATCTTGAACAGTCGAACGATCAGGAAGATTAAGATTATTCACATCGTCTGGCGTACCGTTTACAATAGGGACTCCCATATGTCCTTCCGGCTTGTCCCAATAAGGACGTCCGAAAGCACGTCCAAGATAAAAATACATCATACCACGGATATAGTAGCATTCACCCAGCTGATAATCAATGGTTTTGCTTTGTCCTTCATCAATCATTTTAATAATATTCGAAGCTTGTGCAATAGCTTTGTATCCGGAGTCCCAAAAGCTTTGTAGACGATAATTATCAGCATCGCGGGAATAAGAAATAAAATCGAAAAAGGCATCCGTTGATGATTTATCTTTCGCCATATTATCACCCGCATATTCCCCTAAACGATGCATAGGATCCGACCAACTTTTTAATTGTGCATAGCATCCATTTACAAGTGACTCTAATGAAGAGGTAGGATCCTGAGTTATTTGTTCGGCTGACATTGAACCATAAGGAAGTCTGTCTATGTCACAAGCGGTTAAAGTGGCAACCGCACATAGTAGAGTTATTATTTTTTTCATATAATCGTTACTTTTAGAATGTTAAATTAAGCCCAAACATAAATTTACGTACAGTTGGATAAACCGAAGGTAATGCAGTACCTATTACAGAACCATCACTGGCCGGAATTTCCGGATCTACGCCTGAGTAATTTGTAACACAGAACAGGTTCTCTCCAGTGAAGAAAATTCTCATATTATTAATATAATATTGAGGCAATTTTAGGTTGTAACCGATTGATAATGATCTCAATTTAAGATAGTCATTTTTTTCAAGATAGCGCGAGGAAGAACTGTTCGACTTACTCGTATTACTATAAGAAGCCATCGGATGTGTAGCTATATCTCCCGGTTTTTCCCAACGATTCCATCCCTTTTGAAGTTTCATTTGATTTCGATCGTTATATGCTCCGTCTGAATCATATTCCTGGCGAGAATAATTATAGATTTGCCCTCCTACAGAGTAGCCAAATACTGCATTCAGATCAATATCTTTCCAGCGGAGTACCGTACTAAATCCTCCAAAGATGTCTGGAGATGAACTTCCACATTTCACTTGATCAGCCTCAGAATAATTACTTGTTTTCTGACGTGATAAAGTTCCATCTTCATTTTCTACGGTTTTATACCACTGAGGTGCCCCATTTTCCGGATTTACACCTGCCCATTCTTTCAGATAATAAGTATCACATGGATAACCTGGCTGTAATACTCTTTTGGCTGTACCTGCAATCGATGTTCCATCTGAAATAATAATTGGCTTTTCTACAAATTGTCCCTCAGCGTTCTTTGTCTTATAGAGTTTCTTTAATTTGTTCTTATTATGTCCCAAGTTAATTTCTATATTCCAATCCCAGTCTTTCGTACGGATAATATCACCGCCAATGGACAATTCAAATCCTTGATTTTGCATTTCACCAATATTCTTCCACATACTTGTCACTCCTACTAATCCGGAAATGGGTACTGCATATAGAATGTTACTTGTGTACTTATTATACCAGTCAAAACTTGCTCTCAACCGATTATCAAAAAAAGCTACGTCAACTCCGGTGCCTGTAGTATAAGTCTTTTCCCAAGTAAGGTCTTTATTGCCCAATTGTGATATCAAGGCTCCGGATTCTTCGTTATATTTAGAAGATACTGAATAGAGATCGTATTGGGGATAAAGTGAACTTGGTCGGTTACCCACCGAGCCATAAGATATACGTAATTTCAATACATCAACCCAAGAGGCATGAAACCATTTCTCACGATTAATGTTCCATCCGGCACTGATAGAAAAGAAATTTCCATATTTTGCATTATCTCCGAAATTAGAGGCTCCATCGCGACGGAACGATAGTTGTGCCAGATATTTATTATCAAAAGCATAGTTTGCATTAAATAAAAGAGACTGTACCGCCCACTCACTAATACTACCACCAACTTTCTCCGGTTTAGCTACCACGTCCAATACTTCGAAACCGGGAATAAATCCTATTCCATACATATCTGTTGCTTTAGCCCAATAATCGTTGAATTCATAAGCAGCCAACGCATTTATTGAATGTTTACCAAACATTTTGTTAAAACGTATGATATGGTTAGAATAACGACGTACAGTGGTAGTTTGATATTCACGCATACGCCCATCTACTCCCTCTCCACTACTTGAGCGCGGATCTGTATATTCACTGTAATTATAGCCTATGTATTTATAGTTATTGACGGATGAAAAACTCAGCCAGTCAGTAATTCTAATATCAAAATCTAAATTACCCATAAATTCATAATTGGTAGAGTTCGATTTATTCCACTGCAGATCGTATAGATAATTGCTATTAGAACTGTTCACCCATCCTGTATATCTATTGGGAACCAAATTCCCTTCTTCATCAAAAGGACTATCCCATGGCAGTCTTTGGAACATGGAAGTAACATCATACTGTTTATCTTCAATATCCCGTCGCGATCCTGCCAGTGCAGGTTTTATACTCAACCATTCAAAGGGGTTATAGGTTGTTTTTAACCGGAAGTTATATCGTGTGTAATCATAGCCTTTCACTGCTCCTTCTTCATCATAGACACCGATGGAAAGGAAAGATCTGATTTTCTCATTACCTCCGGATAAAGAAACATTGTAATCTTGGGTAACTCCTGTTTGGGCAGCCAAATCAAACCAATCGAAATTACAATTTCGCAGTTCATCATTATAACGTGAAAAAGTAATCGCTTCCTGATTTGAGAATGATTTATAGTAATCATATAGCTCCGCTCCATCCATCATTTCCATATTTCCTCTCCCTAACTTACTGATACCAACTTTTGCAGAGACATTTACTGTCATCTTTTCTGCTTTACCATTTTTGGTTGTTACCAGAATAACGCCGTTGGCTCCTTGTGAACCATAAATAGCAGTAGAAGCAGCATCTTTTAGGATAGTCATTGTTTCTATATCACTTGGATTCAAAGCACCGGCATTTGAACCAACAATCACTCCATCAATAACCCATAATGGAGCAGTGGTCCCACTTAAAGTTGCTTGTCCACGAATCACGACAGCTCCTCCTGACCCGGGTTGTCCCGACCCTGGAGCTACATATACTCCCGGAACCTTTCCGTTTAACATATTTTCTACTGAAGGGGTAGTAATATCTTTTAGTTTATCGCTCTTAACTGTTTGTAGCGCACCAGTCAAGCTCTCTTTCTTTTGTGTACTATACCCAACTACCACTACTTCATCTAATGTTTTGGTATCTTCCTTCATTATTACATTATAAGAGCTTACCCCCGGTTTGAGATTAATGGTTTGAGGAATATATCCAATGTAACTAACCTGGAGTTCATTGCCTGTTACTATAAGAGAAAATTCGCCATTCACGTTAGTGATAGTCCCGTTTGAAGAAGATCCTTTTTCTATTATAGATGCTCCTATTATAGGATCCCCTGCAATATCTTTTACTACACCGGTCACTTTTTGTTGTTTTTGCTGTTGAACCGTTTGTTGCGCAGTTGTGGTGGGGATTGTATATATAACAATTTGATTCTCTACTATTCTATAAGAGTACCCGGAATTTTCAAATATTTGATTTAGAACAACTTCTATCGGAGCATCTTCTACATTTATAGAAACCTTTTTATCTAACTTCACTTGATTATCATTATAGAAAAAAGTATATTCACTTCCTCTTTCTAACTCTTGTAACACCGATTGGATAGAAGTGTTACTCTTTTTTATTGAGAATTTGAGTACTTGTGCAAATGTGCTGATAGGTATTGCACAAACTAAACTAATAGCAACAGCAATAGCTATTTGCTTTTTTACTTTTTGTGGATTAAACCACTTTTGATTGCATTTTTTCATAAATACCATAATTATTAGATTGTAATTTAAATTTAACAAATAATAGGCGTTGCCCTTTAAGAATCCCGTGCTTGATTAACATGTTTCACTGTTTTTTCCATTTTTCTTATTTGAATCTTTTTAGGGTGTAAAATCGTGTTCTACTTAAGTTCTTCGAGAACTATTGCATTTTTATCCTCTATTTATTTTTATTATTGGGTCCTGTTTACATTTTGACTATTTCATGCTTTTTTATCATTTTGTATTTTCTATCTCATCTGTATTGCTAGTTTTAGCACCCGAATCAAAGATCTGAGGAAAAAAACAGCTGTGTTGCTGTTAGAGAAAGTTATATTTGATAGGATAAAGCCTCCAATTTTGTGTATTTGCTCGATAAAACAAACGATATAGCTCTTTAATGATATGTATTAAGTGAATTAACGATGATTTATGATAGTAGAAATGTAAACGGGAAAAATTAGTAAATAGCTTCCTAAAGCAGATTTTTGAACTCTAACTTTTTAAGATGTTAACTTCGTACAAATAAAGAATTAAGGTTTTGTCAACAGGATATTAACTTCGTACAGATAGAGAATTAATTTCCTATATTCAGGAAACGAATAAGATCCTGCAATAAAATGTATTTTTACTTAAAAGGCAATTTTATATTGCATGATAATAGTATTTTTATTCAAGAAGAAATTATTATAGCATCTTTTTAAAGAAAGTCTGAGTTAGCTAAATATAAAGATCCTCTCCCTTATGTCAACCTAAAATGAATTTTACTATCTTTTTTATATTTCTATAATCATTATTATTTAAACACATCTTTTTATATTCAAATGCGCTCATTTGCTATAAATCCTCTATTTTTATTTTAAAATTTGTATTGTTTCTCCCTAAAAAATTGTATGTTTGCACATCACACCGATAGATTTATGACCGAGAAAGAGCTTATTGTATCATTAAAACTGGGGGACGAAGCTGCATTTACTGCTCTATACAGAATGTATTGGCCTAAAGTTCACAACTTTTCCCGTTTATACCTATCTTCTATGGCCGAAGTAGAAGAAGTGGTACAGGAGGTCTTCGTAAAATTGTGGGAGGCACGTATCTTCTTGAAAGAGAATGAAAGCTTCAAAGGATTTTTATTTATTATAACCCGCAATATAATTTTTAATCAATTTCGTAAAAGTTTCAATGAAAATGCGTATAAAACGACTATACTCAGTAGTGCAGAAGTTGAATATGATATTGAAGATGAAATGGATGCGGCCGATCTTCAGGCCTATATAAAGAAATTAATTTCTGAACTGACGCCTCGGCAACAAGAAGTATTTCACTTAAGCCGTGAAGAGCACCTTAGCTATAAAGAAATAGCTACTCGACTGTCTATCAGTGAGAAAACCGTAGAGCGACATATTAATGAAGCCTTAAAATTTTTACGTAAAAACATCTATTTATTTATCATATTTCTTTCTCTATAATAATAAGGTATAGAGAGCTTATTTCATGATTTCCCTTTTATTTTAAAGATTTTAAATTTTCTTTGGGGGATGTTATGGTGTTGCGTGTATTTATAAATAGATAGGTAATAAGAAGGTAATAAAGATGAAACAAGCGACAACAGGAAATAAGAATATAATAAAGAAGCTGCTGACCGATGGCCTATCGCCGGAAGAGCGAGAAAAACTTAATAACTATAAATTTGTGAATCAGGCAATTTATAGTCAATGGGAACAGACTTCTGATATGTATACCGATGTCGATAAGGAAGAACGAATGCTAACAAACGTTATGCACCAAATAAAGAAAGGAAAAAGCGGACGTTTTAGGCAAAGCTTACATCGGTATAGCTGGGTAGCATCCATAGCATTATTGCTAATTTGCGGAACATTATCTTTAATGTTATTATCCAGAAAATCAGATCCAAAAGTTTGGTATGTTCTGAATTCAGGACGCCAATCCATGGATTCAGTGAGACTGGCAGATGGTACACTGGTGATGTTGAATGCTGGAAGTCGTTTGACATATCCTAAAGAGTTTTCCGGAGAAAAGCGGGAAGTAACTCTTTCAGGACAAGCTTTTTTTAATGTTCATCCGGATAAGGGACATCCTTTTGTTGTAAAAACCAAGAATATGGATGTTACAGCTTTAGGGACAGCATTTGAGGTTTTTAGTTTTGATGGTGACGAAAGTGTAGAAACAGTATTGCTCAATGGCAAAGTTAGGGTAGAACCTAAGGATAACAAAGAGCAAATTAAAGGAGAATACATTCTTCGTCCGAATGAAAAATTGACTTGCCAAGCAAACGGTGATGTGCGTATAGATCATGTAGATGCTAATTCATATTCTGCTTGGCGTATTGGAGGACGATTGAGTTTCAAGAACGAAACATTGGCCATGATTTTACCTCGTTTAGAGAAATGGTATGGTCAAAAGATCGATTGCTCACAGAAAGTGGCTGATCATTATCGCTTTACATTCACATTGCGAAATGAACCATTGGATCTGATTCTGAACATTATGTCGCATAGTGCGCCATTAAATTATAAATTAATAAGCAATGACTACTATGTTCTCGAAGAACTTAAGTAGAACACGATTT
>NZ_JADKYL010000022.1:0-35246 GCF_019633785.1 Bacteroides sp. FSHCM14E1 | reverse complement strand
TTAAAAGTGAATAAAATAGATCATGCTCAGCATGGCCTTCCCATTAAGAATGGACAGGCCGGCTATAGCAGGCTGTGAATACAGCTTTTATTTTGCGGTAAGTTTGTGTAAGTTAGATAGATAGAACGGCTTTTGTGTTTCAAAAGACGTTCGTTTTTTGAAACACGGTCTTTGCTCTGTGCGCTGAATACAAAAAGAAGAGATAAATGACTGATAATCAAAATGATGTAAAAAGATTTGCACAGATGAAAAAAGCGGCTTATCTTTGTTGCATCAGACGAACGTCTTTTGAAACTCCTGTTTTGATTCTCCCATATGATAATTCTTCATCTTCAATTATTCTTATTCTTAAATTTAAGAACAACCGTTACCGTTTCTTAATTCTCCCCTCCAAACTCCTAAAACTCTACACTTTCTACGGCTATCTTCACGTAAATCATTATCTTTGCGCCCGTCTATCATGTTAACAAATAACTAACTATAGTCTGAATGAAACAGTACAAAACCGTAAACAACCTCGTGGGTTGGATCACCTTCCTGATCGCCGCTACCGTCTATTGCATGACGATAGAGCCCACAGCCAGTTTCTGGGACTGCCCGGAATTTATCACTACCGCCTATAAACTGGAAGTAGGACACCCCCCCGGAGCACCCTTCTTCATGCTCACAGCCAACCTTTTCACGCAATTCGTCAACGACCCGGCACTGGTAGCCAAAATGGTCAACTACATGAGTGCGCTGATGAGCGGCGCCTGCATCCTGTTCCTCTTCTGGAGCATCACGCACCTGGTCCGCAAACTCGTCATCACGGACGAGAACGCCATCACACGCGGACAACTGATCACCGTCATGGGTTCCGGACTGGTAGGCGCACTGGCCTATACATTCAGCGACACATTCTGGTTCTCGGCCGTCGAAGGAGAAGTATACGCCTACTCCTCGATGTTCACCGCCATCGTATTCTGGCTGATACTGAAGTGGGAAGACGTTGCCGACCAACCGCACAGCGACCGCTGGATCATCCTCATCGCTTATCTCACAGGCCTCAGCATCGGTGTGCACCTGCTCAACCTGCTCTGCCTGCCGGCCATCGTACTGGTATACTACTACAAGAAAGTGCCGGGCGCCAACGCTAAAGGCTCCCTGCTGGCACTCGCCGGATCGATGGTACTGGTGGCAGCGGTGCTCTACGGCATCGTACCCGGCGTCGTAAAAGTGGGCGGCTGGTTCGAACTGCTGTTCGTCAACTCCCTCGGAATGCCGTTCAACACCGGCGTGATCGTCTACATCGCCCTGCTGGCAGCCGCCATCATCTGGGGCATCTACGAAAGCTACAACGAGAAGAGCCGCACCCGCATGAACCTCTCCTTCCTGCTGACCATCGCCATGCTCGGCATCCCGTTCTACGGACACGGAGCAGGCGCCGTCATCATCGGCATCCTCGTACTGGGCGCACTGGCCCTCTACCTCTTCTACGCATCGAAGCTCAACGCCAAGATACGCATGTCCGCCCGCACCATGAACACGGCGCTGCTCTGCACCATGATGATCATGGTGGGATACTCCTCGTATGCCCTCATCGTGATCCGCTCGGTAGCCAACACGCCGATGGACCAGAACTCACCGGAAGACATCTTCACGCTGGGCGAATACTTAGGACGCGAGCAATACGGCACACGCCCGTTGTTCTACGGCCCGGCCTACTCCTCGAAAGTAGCACTCGACGTGGAAGACGGCTATTGTGTTCCCCGCCAGAAAAGTGCGGACACCAAATACGTCCGCAAAGAGAAAACCTCACCGGACGAAAAAGACTCGTACGTCGAACTTCCGGGACGCGTGGAATATGAATACGCGCAGAACATGCTCTTCCCCCGCATGTACAGTTCGGCACACGCCGCTTATTACAAATCCTGGCAAAACATCACCGGATATGACGTCCCCTACGACCAATGCGGAGAGATGCTGATGGTGAACATGCCCACACAGTGGGACAACATCAGGTTCTTCTTCTCCTACCAGCTCAACTTCATGTACTGGCGCTACTTCATGTGGAACTTTGCCGGAAGACAAAACGACATCCAGAGCAGCGGCGAAATAGAGCACGGCAACTGGATCACCGGCATCCCGTTCATCGACAACCTCATGTACGGCGACCAAAGCCTCCTGCCACAGGAACTGAAGGACAACAAGGGACACAACGTCTTCTACTGCCTCCCGCTTCTGCTGGGAATCATCGGACTCTTCTGGCAGGCATGGCGCGGACAGAAAGGCATCCAGCAATTCTGGGTGGTATTCTTCCTGTTCTTCATGACCGGTATAGCCATCGTGCTCTACCTCAACCAGACACCGGGACAGCCCCGCGAACGTGACTACGCTTACGCAGGCTCCTTCTACGCCTTCGCCATCTGGATCGGCATGGGTGTAGCGGGCATCGTCCACCTCCTGCGCAGATACATGAAAGAAGTTCCCGCAGCAGCCCTTACGTCGGCAGTCTGCCTGCTCGTACCCATACAGATGGCCAGCCAGACATGGGACGACCACGACCGCAGCGGACGCTACGTGGCACGCGACTTCGGACAGAACTACCTGATGTCACTTCAGGAAAGCGGCAACCCCATCATCTATACCAACGGCGACAACGACACCTTCCCGCTGTGGTACAACCAAGAGACAGAAGGTTTCCGCACCGACGCACGCACCTGTAACCTGAGCTACCTGCAGACCGACTGGTACATCGACCAGATGAAACGCCCGGCTTATGACTCCCCCGCACTGCCCATCACCTGGGACAGAACCGAATACGTGGAGGGACAGAACGAATACGTACCCATCCGCCCGGACTTCAAGAAGCAGATAGACAAAGCCTACAAAGCCGCCGAAGAAGAAGTCCTGAACGGCAAGAACCCGGAAGCCCTGAACAACATCCGGGCACAATTCGGAGACAATCCTTACGAACTGAAGAATATCCTGAAATACTGGGTACGCACCAAAGACGGACAAGCGGTGATACCGACCGACAGCATCGTTGTCAAGATCGACAAAGAAGCCGTACGCCGTTCGGGTATGATGATCCCGGCAGCGTTGGGCGACTCCATCCCCGACTATATGCACATCTCGCTCAAAGACGAAAAGGGCAACCCCAAACGCGCCCTCTACAAGAGCGAGCTGATGATGCTCGAAATGCTGGCCAACGCCAACTGGGAACGCCCCATCTACATGGCCATCACCGTAGGCACGGACAACCAACTGAATATGCGCGGGCATTTCATCCAGGAAGGTCTCACGTACCGCTTCACCCCGTTCGATACGGAAGCACTCGAAGCAACCATCGACAGCGAGAAGATGTACGACAACCTGATGAACAAATTCAAGTTCGGAGGCATCGACAAGCCGGGCATCTACATCGACGAGAACACAATGCGCATGTGCTACACCCATCGCCGCATCTTCGCCCAACTCATCACACAGCTGATGAAAGAAGGCAAGAAAGACAAGGCGCTGGCCGCATTGGAATATGCCGAAAAGATGATTCCCGCCTTCAACGTACCCTACGACTTCCAGAACGGGGCACTCGAGATGGCAGAAGCCTACTACCAGTTGGGAGATACCGCGAAAGCCGATCAGATCATCGACGAACTGGCGAACAAGTCTGTGGAATACCTCACCTGGTATCTCAGCTTGGACGACAATCATCTGTTGATGTCGCAGCGTGAATTCATCATGCACCTCAGCGCACTGGATATGGAAGCCAAGATGATGGAGAAATACAAGTCGAAACTGGCCGGCAACTATACTCCGAAAGTGAACGAACTATATAACATTTACGTAGGACGCATGAAAGTCCATCAGTAATCTGTAACCGAAGAAGATGTTTATAGAGCAACCGCCTTGGTTTTTCCGTGCAATCTATCCCGACGCTATCTTCCGGATGGACCCTGACGAGAAGGCAGTTTACCTGACCTTCGACGACGGCCCCATTCCGGAAGTGACGCCCTGGGTACTGGAGTTGCTGGACAAACACAACATCAAGGCTACTTTTTTCATGGTAGGCGACAACATCCGCAAGCATCCGGATGTGTTCCGTATGGTAGTGGAACGCGGACACCGCATCGGCAACCATACGTTCAACCACATCCGCGGCTTCGAATATCTGTCGGTAAATTATCTGGCCAATACAGACAAGGCCAACGAGCTGATGAAAACGGACCTGTTCCGTCCGCCTCACGGACACATGCGCTGGATGCAGTACATGACGCTGAAGCGCCACTATAAGATCATCATGTGGGACCTCGTCACCCGAGACTACAGTAAGAAGCTCCGCCCGCCGCAAGTGCTGGCCAATGTGATGAGATATGCCCGCAACGGGTCTATCATTACCTTCCACGATTCGCTGAAGTCCTGGAACAACGGAAACCTGCAATACGCACTTCCCCGTGCCATCGACTTCCTGAAAGAGGAAGGATACGAATTTAAGATCCTATAATGGAAACGAAGATAAACAGTAAAGCCCTGAAAGCCGAAGCCTTGCGCCTCGGCTTTTCTGCTTGCGGCATAGCACCGGCCGGGCCGGTCGATCCCGTACACCGGGACTTTCTGAAGGAATGGCTGGACTCGGGCAGGCACGCCGGAATGGCTTATATGGCCAACCATTTCGACAAGCGCTGTGATCCGGCTCTGCTGGTCGAAGGCACCCGTTGCGTAGTCTCCGTAGCCCTGAACTACTACCCCGCTACCCGGTTACCCGAGGACGAGTACCAATTCGCATGGTATGCCTATGGGATGGATTATCACGACCTCATGCGTGAGAAGCTGACCGCCCTGTTCCGCTTCATACAGGAATCAGACGTACCGGAACTGGACGGACGTGTGTTCTGTGACACCGCCCCCGTACCCGAACGCTATTGGGCCTGGCGTGCCGGCCTCGGATGGATCGGGAAGAATACCCAGCTGATCATCCCCCGTGCCGGATCTGCCTTCTTCTTGGGAGAACTCTTCCTGAACACGGAAGCCGACACATACGACCGCCCCCGGCCGAATCGCTGCGGGACGTGTAACCGCTGCCTGCAAGCCTGCCCCACGCAGGCTTTAGAAGCCCCGTACGGCCTGGATGCACGCCGTTGCCTCTCATACCTCACTATAGAGAATAAAGGCGAAATTTCGGCCTCTATTTCCCCCCTGATGGGAAACCGTGTTTATGGATGTGACGAATGCCAGAAAGCTTGTCCCTGGAACCGGTTTGCCACTCCTTGCCGGACACCGGAGCTGCAACCCTCGCCGGAGTTTATGAATATGAAGAAAGAAGACTGGCAACAACTAAGCGAGGAGAAATACAGAACCCTCTTCAAAGGCAGTGCCGTGAAGAGGGCTAAGTATAGCGGACTAATAAGGAATATAAAGCAGATGGAAGACTAAGAGTCGGGCTATGACCGGTTCTTCAAAGCCTTTCGCTCTTCACTGGTCAGTCTTCTTCCCACCTTCTTCACGTAGCCCAATTATTATCCGCATGTTCTCGCTATATCATCTACCTGCAGCCCCTTCCCGACATAGCGATCGTTTTGCTGACGCCAGCAAAATGATCGATTATTTGTCAGGTAACTCTTTTATTTCACCGTTACCGTCAGCGGATTACGTATCTTCCGGGCAAAATCGGCCATATAGGCATTCCAGGCAGCAGCGTCTTTTATATCGGCTTTATCCCAGGCAGCTCCCCAGTAATAAGTAAAGTCAGCTCCCGGTTCATACTCGCTGATAGCCAGCACATGCCCGTCGGCACCTCCGCGCAGCTCTTTCTTCTCTTTCTCCGGGAACAGAACAGGTTTCGCCTCCTTCACCAAAGTAGGGAACGCAGCACCCACAAAGATTTTACCGTTGTCATTACCCGCATTATCCGTCGGGTCCACATAAGTGATGTATCCCTCTGCCGCATTCGCCAGCACAGCTCCATCGGGTTCATGCAATACAATGCCGACGGCCAGAGGCATTGTCTCTTTCAGATTGGTATAAGAAACAATCGTTTTGTTCAGATGCGAACCCGCATCCAACGTAATCACACGTGTTTCGATCACGCCGGAGTCTCCCCTTACCACCAACGGATGATACACCAGTCTCACAGTGAAACGCAGCGGACCATTATCCAGTATCTCCTGGGTAGCGTAACAATACGGATAAATAATTGTATCACCTGCCATTAACGCAGCCGTACCCCCTCCCAAAGTAGGACCGACCTTATAACAGTCCAGTCCGTTGCCATGGTCCACATGATAAGAAACCGACCGGTAAAGCTCCTGCGCAGCTTTAGAATCCGTCTTCCCGAGTTCTGCTATTTTAGCTTTTGTATCCGGGTTCAGTTCGCCTTCATAGCGAGCTTCCACCACCGGATCAGTGGTGTTGTACTTCGTCCAGATATCATATCCGAAAGCACGCTCTCCGGTTTCCTGTAAAGCAGGTCCGTAGGTACGGAAAGCCACCAAATCGTTCTCCCAGGCCACGTCATCCACCCGTTCGGGATAATATCTTCCGCAAGCCTTCACCGGACACTCCTGGGGAATGCCCGCCTTTATCGTGTAAACAGTCGAACCATTCGCCTGTACACTGACCGGAAATATCACTTTCTCGTCAGAAGTTATCTGATAGGGTACTTGCTGCCCTTCGGCATCCACCACGACTATCTGCGCGGTATCGGGTAACTGCAATTTAGAGGAAACCTCGCTCATGGATACTTCTACCATCTCACCGTCACGTTCCAGCGAAGTGGCATTGGATACCGTAACAGAAACCGACTTACCCGCTTCATTACAAGCCAGACACAACAAAGCGAGTGCGGCAAAAAGAAAAACTTTCTTCATTGATTCAATTGTATTGATCAGATTCATTTAGGTTGTTTACCGATATAAGCCAAAATACCGCCATCTACATAAAGCACATGACCGTTCACGAAATTCGAAGCATCCGAAGCCAGGAATACGGCCGGTCCCATCAGGTCTTCCGGTGTTCCCCAACGGGCAGCAGGAGTCTTGGCTATAATGAATGAGTCGAACGGATGGCGCGAACCGTCCGGCTGCACTTCACGCAAAGGCGCCGTCTGAGGTGTGGCGATATACCCCGGGCCAATGCCATTGCACTGGATATTGAACTCACCATACTCGGACGCAATGTTGCGGGTGAGCATCTTCAGCCCGCCCTTGGCAGCGGCATAAGCAGATACTGTCTCACGCCCCAGCTCACTCATCATCGAACAGATATTGATGATTTTTCCATGCCCCTTCTTAATCATTGAAGGAATCACGGCTTTCGACACAATAAACGGGGCATTCAGGTCCACGTCAATCACCTGCCGGAACTGCTCCGCTGTCATCTCACACATCGGGATGCGCTTAATGATACCGGCATTATTTACCAGAATATCAACCACTCCGACCTCTTTCTCGATCCGTGCAACCAAAGCATTTACCTGCTCCTCACTCGTGACGTCGCACACATATCCACTGGCCTCAATTCCCAGTTCCTTATATGCAGCCAACCCCTTGTCGACCAGCTCCTGACTGATGTCATTAAAAACGATCTTCGCGCCTGCCTCTGAGAAAGCAGTAGCCAACGCAAAACCGATACCGTAAGATGCACCCGTGACCCATGCCACTTTGCCCTTTAATGAAAAGTTTACCATACTTATAATGTTTTAAAAAAACTCATCTCACTTCCATTCTCTAAAAAGAAATATTCATATCAAACACCTTATTTCAAGTCCGTGATTAACGAAAAATCCTGGTCACCATAATCAAGGTTCTCACCCCCCATGCCCCAGATAAAAGTGTAACTGTGAGTTGCTGCTGCCGAATGAATGGACCATTCCGGTGACAATACTGCCTGATCGCCCTTCATCCATACATGACGGGTTTCGTCAACCTCACCCATGAAATGGCATACGGCATGCTCCTCCGGTACCTCAAAATAGAAATAAGCCTCCATACGGCGGCTGTGAACATGTGCGGGCATCGTATTCCACACACTTCCCGGAGCCAGTTCGGTCATTCCCATCTGCAACTGGCAGGTAGGTAGCACCTGGTTTACAAGCATCTTATGAATATTGCGGTGATTCGAGCCTTCCAACGTGCCCATTTCAGCAACCACCGCATCGGCTTTCGTTACTTTCTTATCAGGATAATTGCGGTCAGCGGTCAGCGAATTAAAATAAAATTTAGCAGGATGTGCGGCATCTACACTCTCAAAAGTTACTTCCCGATCGCCCGAACCCAAATAAAGCGCCTCTTTATAAGCTAACTGAAATATCGCATTCCCCGCTCTCACAACGCCGGGACCTCCGACATTGAAAATACCCATTTCACGACGGGTCAGGAAATAAGGAGCTTTCAAAGGATCGATAGCTTCCAACTTCAACACTTCATTTACCGGCATGGCTCCACCCACTACCATACGATCATACATGGAGTATACCATATTTACTTCGTCGGCCGAAAAAACCTTCTCTATCAGGAAATCTCTCCGGATTCTCTTGGTGTCATAGCTTCTTGCGTCTTCCGGATGGGCAGCATAGCGAATCTCATAGTTTGTTTTCATATTTCTTATTTATAAGTTTACATTAGGTGCCGCTCAGACAAACATCGTTTGCGTACACGACACAAAAATAAGAAAAGAAAACGGGATTTGAGAATAAATTGCGCCCAATTATCCTGCACAGATAAATAACATCAATCTTTTGGATAATTAGGGCTATAAAGTAAGGTCTGATCTCTTACTACCAGCTTTCCATCTTTTACAAAATCTGTTCCCCTCTCTTGCAAGTGACAAACCATTGCTTTACGCATCTCAGCCAACCGGTCTGCATAACGACTGTCTCCAAAAAGATTTCTCCGTTCTCCGGGATCTGCACTTAAATCGAACAATTGCTCTTCGCCCGTATGAATAAACCAGATATACTTCATTTTACCGTCAGTAAGCGCACACCAATAATTATCGGCACTATAGCAGGTGGCATGTTCCAGATCAATATATTTCCGCCAGCCATCATTATTTCCTGAAACCAGTGCAACCAAAGACTTGCCGTCCATATCATCCGGTACCGTTCCCCCTGCAAGTTCGATGAAGGTAGGCAAAAAATCACGTAACTCTACCGGCTGTTCTATTCGTTTTCCTTTAATAGCCTGTGTAGTCATGGCAGAAGGCCATTTTATAATATAAGGAATCTTCGCCGAACCTTCATAGGCATAGGTTTTCCGCCAATGATAATGGTCACCCAACATATCACCGTGGTCGGCCGTATAACAAATGATTGCGTTCTCGTACATTCCTTTCTCTTTCAGGGCCTGAATAATCTGCCCAATCTGATCATCAATAAACGTCACATTCGCATAATAATGGCGTCGGGAATTGACAGCGTATTCTTCTCCTAAATTCGCGAAAGGGGCGTCTTTCGCAACCTTTTCCGGATCTTTACGTTCAGCATACTTTCCACACCAATCCCCAACAAACGGTACAGGGATATCTGCCTTTTCATACATATCCAAATATCGCTTCGGAGGATCATACGGACTATGAGGGCGGGCAAAAGAGACTTTCAGGAACAGAGGCTGATCACTTTCATAATTCCGTATTAATTCACAGGCTGTTTGCCCCGTCCAGGCCGTAGGATGTAATCTTTCCTCAAGTTTATAAGTTCCGGCATTATGATTGTTCCACCCGATTCCCGTTAAATCCGGGTTCTTCCCGGGCGCCTGCAACTGAAACCATTCCCGATAGTCACTAATAAAATCACGGGTTTCACTACGCCCGCTCTCGTCTACCAATGTAGCATGAAAGCCATGCAAGGCTTTCTGTGGAAACCAGTGCATCTTCCCTATTCCAAAAGTATAGTAGCCCAAATCGCGCAACATCCGGGGCATTTCATATTTATATTTGGAAGCGACCTTTCCATACCCCAACATCCCATGGTGCCATGGAGACATCCCCGTAAGCAAGCCGGCACGCGCGGGCGTACTACTGGGGGCAGAACTATAACCACATACAAACAAGCTGCCTTCCTGAGCCAACTTATCTATGTTAGGAGAAATGACGGCTTTATTCCCCATGCAATGTAAAGCATCTCCACGATGCTGGTCACTCATAATAAAAATGATATGTGGTTTCCCTCCTTTTGTGGCAGGAGCCTTAGAGGAGCCGGACGAATCATTGTTTGACTCTTGGTTTTCACCATTAAATGCATAAGTCAACGGAGAGGTTGCCAAGCCTGCTCCTACAGCAAGTGAACACTTCAGAAAATCGCGACGTTTCATTGATTATTAGATTTTAGTATTAACGAATAGGCAAAAATAGGCAAAAAGAAAGAGAAAGAAGAAAATTTTTTCCCCAATTTACCCACTCATACGTAAAAAGTATTTCCATCTTCCATCTTCCACCTTTTTGTAGTTTACCATCTGATATTCCGCAATTTATCATGGTGGAAGATCGTCTTTTTAGGCTATCAATCTTCCACCCTTATCTTCCATCTTCCACCCTCCATTTTTGGCAGAAAGTATATAGTAAACTACTGTTATATAGACATATAAAGTTAATTCCTTATCTATTTATACCTTGAAAAGTATTTCATTTTCCTTACTATCTTTTATATAAATGGTCAAGGCTCTATCTCGTCCCGCATACCCGTGCCAATGGGCACGCATACCAAGGCTAATGGGCACAGGTACACGGGCTAATAAGCCTGCGTACACAGGACGAGATAAAGAACGTACCATCTCAATTAATTATTAAGGTAAATAGCATAACATGAATAGGAGATGATGGATAATACAAGCTGACCTAAAAGAAATTCGGTCATACAAAAAGAAAAATGCCTTGGAAGTAATTTACTTTCAAGGCATTTGGGGGTTGTCCTACCAAGATTCGAACTTAGACAAACAGAACCAAAAACTGTTGTGCTACCATTACACCATAGGACAAGCTCATGCGCTTTCTGTTAAAAAGCAATGCAAAGATAATGCCATGCAAGTTATTTTCCAAATCTTTTTAGACTTTTTTGTATAATAAGTCTCGTTAGCCGCGGCTAATTGCTACCTTTGTACTTACAGAAATCAATAAAGTAAACGAATAAATTCAGTAAGTATGAGAAAACTTTTTGTATGCATTGCATTGGGTCTCACCACGCTTACCGGCAATGCCGCATCACCGCTATGGATGCGCGACGTACAGATTTCGCCGGACGGAACAGAAATAGCATTCTGTTACAAAGGAGATATTTACAAGGTACCTGCCGGAGGAGGGGTAGCCACCCAGCTTACAACACAACCATCGTATGAATGCACACCGATTTGGTCGCCGGACAGTAAGCAAATCGCTTTTGCCAGCGACCGTAATGGCAATTTTGACATTTTTATAATGCCGGCGACAGGAGGTACGGCACAAAGACTGACTACCAATTCTGCATCCGAACTCCCTTCAACTTTTACACCGGACGGAAAATATATTCTATTTTCAGCATCCATCCAAGATCCCGCACAAAGCGCCATGTTCCCGACAACAGCCATGACAGAGCTCTACAAGGTCCCTGCAAACGGAGGACGTACGGAACAGGTGCTGGGCACCCCGGCCGAAGCAGTTTGTTATGCAACATCGGGGGAATTCTTCCTTTATCAGGACCGTAAAGGTTTTGAAGATGAATGGCGGAAACATCACACTTCGTCCATCACCCGTGACATCTGGATGTACAACACTCAAACAGGAAAACATACCAACCTGACCAATCACGCCGGAGAAGACCGCAACCCCATCCTTTCACCGGACGGAAAAAGTGTATATATATTAAGTGAACGCGAAGGCTCGTTCAATGTCTACAACTTCCCATTGGACAACACACAGTCTCTTAAAACGGTGACATCTTTCAAAACACATCCTGTGCGTTTCTTGTCAATGAGTCATGACGGAACATTATGCTATGCGTATGACGGGGAAATATATACTCAAAAAGGTAATGCCACTCCACAAAAAACGGACATAGACATTGTCCGCGATGATCAGGATAAAATAGCAGACCTGACTTTTACAAACGGAGCGACATCGGGAACCGTATCGCCGGATGGAAAACAGATTGCGTTTATCGTACGGGGAGAAGTATTTGTGACCTCGACAGATTATGCCACCACAAAGCAAATCACCCAAACACCTGCACGTGAAGCCGGACTCACTTTCGCCCCGGACAACCGTACCTTGGCCTACGCAAGCGAACGTAACGGCAACTGGCAACTTTTCCTGGCTAAAATAGCCCGTAAAGAGGAGGCCAACTTCCCGAATGCCACTATCATCGAAGAAAAAGTGTTACTGCCCTCCACAACCGTGGAACGGGCTTATCCGCAATTCTCACCGGACGGTAAAGAACTGGCGTTTATAGAGGACCGCAACCGCTTGATGGTAGTTAATTTAGACACGAAAAAGGTTCGCCAGATCACCGATGGATCCACTTGGTTCAGCACCGACGGAAATTTCGACTACCAATGGTCACCTGACGGAAAATGGTTCACACTCGAGTTTATCGGTAACCGGCATGATCCATATTCAGACATAGGATTAGTGAGTGCACAGGGTGGCAGCCCGATCATCAACCTGACTAACAGTGGTTACATGAGCGGATCTCCCCGTTGGGCACTGGACGGCAATGCCATCTTGTTCACGACCGAACGATATGGGATGCGTGCACATGCTTCCTGGGGTTCACAAAACGATGCCATGCTGGTATTCCTCAATCAGGATGCTTTCGATAAGTTCCGTCTGAGTAAAGAGGATTATGAATTGCAGAAAGAACTGGAAAAGGAGCAACAGAAGGATAAAGAAAAAGCTTCTGCTAACCTGAAAAAAGGCAAAAAGAAAGATCCCAAAGCAGAGACTGAAAAGAAAGACGAGGTAAAAAACATCGTAGTGGAGCTGAATGGGCTCGAAGACCGTATCATCCGCCTCACTCCCAATTCTTCGAATCTGGGCAGTACCATCATCTCAAAAGACGGTGAAACCCTCTACTATCTGTCAGCATTCGAAGGTGGATTTGACCTATGGAAAATGGATCTCCGCAAAAAAGAAACCAAGCTGCTTCATAAAATGAATGCCGGATGGGCTTCTATGAATATGGACAAAGAAGGAAAAACCCTGTTTGTCCTGGGAGGCAACACCATGCAGAAAATGGACCTCAGCGGAGAGACTCTGAAGCCGATCAGCTATAAAGCAGAGATGAAAATGGATTTAGCCGCAGAACGAGAATATATGTTCGACCATGTATATAAGCAGCAGCAGAAACGTTTCTACAACACCAACATGCACGGAGTAGACTGGGATGCCATGTCTGCTGCTTACCGCAAATTCCTGCCGCACATCAATAACAACTACGACTTTGCCGAATTGCTGAGCGAATGGCTGGGTGAACTGAATGTATCGCATACCGGCGGCCGCTTCTCTCCATCCATTCCGGGAGATGCCACAGCCAGTTTGGGAGTGCTTACAGACTGGAATCACAAAGGAAAAGGTGCATTGATCATGGAAGTGATTGAAAAAGGGCCGTTCGATCACGCCCGCTCGAAGGTGAAAGCCGGAACTGTCATTGAAAAGATCAACGGGCAGGCAATAACTCCCGAAACAGATTATCTGACGTTACTGAATGACAAAGCCAATAAGAAGACGCTTGTTTCGCTATACAATCCGCAAAACGGTGAACGGTGGGAAGAAGTAGTAATCCCGGTCGGCAACGGAACCCTCAACAATCTGCTTTACAAACGCTGGGTGAAACAACGGGCGGCCGATGTAGACAAATGGTCCAACGGACGTCTGGGATATGTACACATACAATCGATGGGTGATGGCAGTTTCCGTTCCGTCTACTCGGATATTTTAGGAAAATACAATAACCGCGAAGGTATCGTTATAGACACCCGTTTCAATGGTGGTGGCCGCCTTCACGAAGATATCGAAGTATTGTTCAGCGGCAAGAAGTATTTCACTCAGGTTGTTCGCGGACGCGAAACATGCGATATGCCCAGCCGCCGATGGAACAAACCATCTATCATGCTGACATGTGAAGCCAATTACTCGAATGCGCACGGTACACCATGGGTATACAGCCACCAGAAATTGGGTAAATTGGTAGGTATGCCCGTACCGGGAACTATGACCAGTGTTTCATGGGAACGCCTGCAAGACCCATCTCTGGTATTCGGTATTCCTGTCATAGGCTATCGACTCCCGGATGGAAGCTATCTGGAAAACACACAGCTGGAACCGGACATTAAAGTTGCCAACTCACCGGAAACAATCGTCAAAGGTGAAGATACGCAATTGAAGACGGCAGTAGAGGAATTACTGAAAGAACTCCCGGCAGATAAAGCAGGAAAGCATTAATCTGCCACTCCACAAAGAAAAAGGATGTCTCACAGGGTCAATTTGCCTATTACATGGCACCCCCTTTTGAGACATCCTCTTTTTTATATTAAAGTTTCACTCAACCCGCCCCCTGAATGAAAGGCGGAAAAGAAAACTCCTTATTTAGCGATAATCAAATAATAGTTTTTCTTACCACGCTGAACCAACAGATACTTTTCATCAAGCAGATCAGCAGTAGTAATCACCTGATCAAAAGCAGCCAACTTCTCTTTATTCAAAGAAACACCGCCACCCTGAACCAGTTTACGCATTTCACCTTTTGAAGCAAATACAGCAGCATTGTCAACGAACAGGTCAACTGCTTTCACTCCCTCTGTCAATGCATCACGTGAAATCTCAAATTGAGGAACACCTTCGAACACAGCCAGAAGTGTGTCTTCGTCCAGCTTTCTCAACGCATCGGATGTAGCATTGCCAAACAAGATATTAGATGCATCTACCGCAGCATTGTAATCCTCTTCAGAATGAACCATTACAGTTACTTCCTTTGCCAAACGTTTCTGAAGTGCTCTCAAATGCGGAGCTTCATTATGTTCAGCAACCAACCCGTCGATTTCTGCCTTATCAAGCGAAGTAAATATCTTGATATAACGTTCTGCGTCAGAGTCACTCACATTGAGCCAGAACTGATAGAATTTATAAGGAGATGTATAACGAGGATCCAACCAGATATTACCGGATTCTGTCTTACCAAACTTTCCACCGTCAGCTTTGGTAATCAACGGACATGTCAGTGCATAAGCCTCACCACCATTGGTACGGCGAATCAACTCAGTACCGGTAGTGATATTTCCCCACTGATCGGAACCACCCATCTGCAATTTACATCCTTTGGTTTCATAGAGGTGAAGGAAGTCATAACCCTGCAACAACTGATAAGTAAACTCTGTAAACGACAATCCGTCACGGGCTTCACCGTTCAGGCGCTTCTTTACTGATTCCTTAGCCATCATGTAGTTTACAGTGATGTGTTTACCCACTTCACGAACAAAATCCAAGAAACTGAACTCCTTCATCCAATCATAGTTGTTCACTAATTCGGCTCTATTAGGAACATCAGATTCGAAGTCCAAAAACTTAGCCAGCTGCTTCTTGATACAAGCCTGATTGTGGCGTAAAGTCTCTTCATCGAGCAGATTACGTTCTGCCGACTTACCCGAAGGATCGCCAATCATACCTGTTGCACCACCAATCAAAGCCAATGGTTTATGGCCGCAACGCTGGAAGTGTCGCAAGATCATCACACCGCATAAGTGTCCGATATGCAACGAATCGGCTGTCGGATCAATACCCAAATAAGCAGTAACCTGTTCTTTCGCCAATAACTCTTCTGTGCCGGGCATCATGTCATGCACCATTCCACGCCATCTTAGTTCTTCTACAAAATTCATCGAATGATAATAAGTTTTAAAGTTTAATTAGGGCAAAAGTACGACTCTTTATCGGAACAAGCAACTCTTATTGCCTAAAAAAGACGTTATTAATGTTTTGCTGTACTTGTTGCATGAGTTTGCAAACAGGCATCTCCAGAAGTAAAGCAGCTCGCTCATAAAGGCTATGGATATCTATCAGACTTTCATCTGTCTCCAGAAACAAGTATTCCGAAGGTATCTGTCGAAGCGCTTCCTCCTGATACTTCTCTCCCAGTGAAAGATAAATTCCCTCCCGGATATATTGCAGAGCCAATTCTTTTTTCCCGCGGAAACCATGTATAATCCAGGGGTTAGAAGGCTGCATTTTCCTTTTAAAGCGGATAATTTCATCTGCTGACCGCACTGCATGAATTACTAACGGATATCCCATTTCGTGTGCAAGTATAGCCTGCTTCTCAAATGCTTCTTGCTGCAACACATAGTCCGTCTGTGCCAACTTGTCGAGACCTGCTTCGCCAATTGCAAGAACCTGAGGAGAATGGATAGCTGACAACAACAGTTCCCACTGGCGGACGAAACTCTCACGGGTCAGGTACCAGGGATGAATCCCCACAGAATAGTAAGCACCGGCCAGCGGAATAAATTCTGCCGGCTGACAATTTTGTATTGCCTGCCCCGGTTCTGCAGGCAGCCGATGTGTATGTATATCCAGAATATTCATAAATCACTAAGGAACGGGATCATACCCAGATCCACCCCACGGATGACAACGAAGTATCCGCCTGACGGCAAGATAAAGCCCCTTAAAAGGACCATGTTTCTTAATCGCTTCAATAGCGTACTGCGAACAAGTAGGCGTAAAACGACATGAAGGAGGGGTCATGGGCGAAATACAAGCCCTGTAAAAGTATATGGGAAGCAATAATATATATGAAAGCAGACGTTTCATACCAATCTCTCGCTGATACGGGCCAGCAGAGTCTTCATTTTCTCCTCTATTTCGGCCGAGGACGTTAATTCGTCCGAAAGATAGATGAAAGCAATAGCCAACTGTTGCTGTTTATCGGTTAAAGTCTGCAATAGTAGATGCTTATGCAACCGGTACGCCTCACGCAATTGGCGTTTCACCCTGTTCCGCTTTACCGCGCGTTTAAATCGTTTCTTCGAAACGCTCAATAAAACAGATGCCTGAGCATCCTGATTTTCCACAGGCATATACACCACACGCAACGGAAAGATGGAAAACGACTTAGAGCCGCCTGCAAACATCTTCTCAATCAGAATCTTACTATTCAGCCTTTCGGCCTTGCACAGGGTATTTGCCATAATAATTATAAACGGCAAACAACAAACAGTAAACAATGCTACAGATAAATATGCCTGTTCATTGTTTACCGTTTGCTGTTCACCGTTTCATTTATTTTCCTTTATTGTTTTCCTTAATAAACAAATCGAGAGCAGCCGTCATTGAAGGAGACTTCACATTAGGTGCTTCCAAATCCAGACGAAGTCCTGCATCACGAACAGCCTGTGCTGTTGTCGATCCAAATGTTCCGATCTTGATATCCTTCTGATCGAAATCAGGGAAGTTCTTTTTTAATGAAGAAACTCCCGCAGGGCTAAAGAATACCAGCATGTCATAATCAAACTCCTCTCCTTCCATAAAGTCGTTACTAACAGTACGATACATTACGCATTCGGTATGCTGAATATTATTCTTATCCAACAGATTCTTCACGTCATCGTTATGTACATCCGACATCGGAACGAGATATTTCTCTGTTTTATGCTTCACAATCGAAGGAATCAAATCTTCAATCTTACCCGTAGCTCCGAAGAAAATCTTACGCTTACGATACTGCACATATTTCTGAATGTAAAGAGCAACAGCTTCTGTTACACAAAAATACTTCATCGTCTCAGGGATCGTCACACGTAACTCCGTACATAAATGGAAGAAATGATCAATCGCATGGCGTGAGGTAAATATAACAGCCGTATGATCAAGAATCGATACTTTCTGTTGTCTGAATTCTTTCGCAGAGACGCTCTCAACCTTGATGAAGGGGCGGAAATCTATTTTTACACCATACTTTTCAGCAATGTCGTAATAAGGAGATTTCTCTGAAGCAGGCTTAGGCTGCGACACTAATACTTTCTTAATTTTCAACGTCCTAAAAATTTATTATCAAAACATTATTTAGCTGAATCAGACCCTGATAGACTATTAAACAAGGTATGATTTCAAGGGCACAAAAGTATAAAATTAAAAGGAAAACCCCATAAATATTACAGGAAAAAAGCTTTAGCCACTTGTAAAACATCAATATTTTAGTAAAAATTACCAAAATGCAACCAATTGAAACTAAAAAGGTAACATTCAGATCAAAATAAACCAGAAACAAAACAAACGGAAATAAAGCAAATCCAAGGTAGTAAATCAGCGTAGAATAAGACTCCAGCCATATATCTGTTTTACTTTTGTCAAAAAACACCCATCCCAAAAACGAATATATAATCCACTTGAATAAAAAATAGAATATGCACACAGCAACATAAACTCCCAAGAGCACATGAGGCGAAACGCGCTCCATCAGTGAGGGCCGGACATCATTAAAATAGTTAAAGATACATACACCTCCAAGAACACAAGTCTGCACAGTCAACAATAACAGATAACGCATATCAGCTGCTGTAGAGGAAGCAAAAATACTTGTTCTTTCACGATGCAACATAAAATCTTTAACTTGTTGCAACAGGAATTTCTTACTGCGCGCCAATACATACGAAGAAATAAAGAAACATCCCAGCAGTATCATTGCCAACCCGTCATCCGTCCTTGGAGAGTAAGGGATCGATATGCCATCCACTCCCGTAACCGTCTCGCTCACCGCCTGTAAATCAACCGCCGCCAATGTATCTTTCGGAACACAAGCTTCATGGAAGGTCTGCGGCAAAGTATCTGCCACCTGCACACCGACAGAGTCCTGAGGAGAAATCATATAGCAGCAAACTTACGGATGGAACTGTCCCATACGGGTATTGAATAAACCAGATCCACAGCCTCTTCCGGAGTATGGGCTACATGCCAGATATCTCCATGCTGTTTCCTCATGAAATTACCGTCTATGGCTTTGTCGAGCATTGTCAACAAAGGATCGAAAAAGCCATTGGTATTCAATATCACGATCGGTTGAAGATAAAGCCCCAACTGTTTCCAGGTGATAATTTCAAGTAACTCTTCCAGGGTCCCGCATCCTCCGGGCAATGCAATCACAGCATCACTCTTTTCAGCCATCAGTCGTTTACGTTCGTGCATACTGTCCACCTCGATAAGCTCCGTCAAGCCGGTATGATGCCATCCTTGCTCTACCATAAAGTGAGGGATCACTCCGGTCACTTCGCCTCCGTTCTGTAATACGGCATCAGCCACCGACCGCATCAACCCTATATTTCCCGCTCCATTTATCAAACGGATATGCCGGGTTGCCAACAACTGTCCTAATCGCACAGCTGCATCAAAATAAATCTGATCTATTTTCGTACTTGAAGCACAATATACACATACGGAAGCTATTTGGTTCATTTCTTGCATGGGTTTGGTTAAACACGATGCAAAAGTACCAAATTTCAAGGAGAAAAGAAGAAGGCCGCCTTGTTTTCTCCCCATATGGGATAAAAACAAGTACGGCCCCCTATAATAAATAGCTGTAAAGCTACGCTGATTACAAACCGAAAGCTTCTTTTACTTTGTCCACATAGTCAAGTTTTTCCCATGTAAACAACTCTACCTCCATAGTCCGGTCACCTTCATAACGAGAGTGGAAATGCTTAGTCACTACCTGAGGTTCACGCCCCATGTGTCCGTAAGCGGCCGTTTCACTGTAAATCGGATAACGGAGTTTCAAGCGATCTTCAATAGCCTTTGGCCGGAGGTCAAACAACTCATCAATCTTTTCGGCGATTTCACCATCACTCATTTTCACATTACTGCGGCCGTATGTATTTACATAAATATTAATCGGACGCGCCACCCCGATAGCGTAAGAAACCTGTACCAACATTTCGTCGGCAACACCGGCAGCTACAAGGTTTTTAGCAATATGACGAGCAGCATAAGCAGCACTGCGGTCTACTTTACTGGGATCTTTACCAGAAAAAGCACCACCACCGTGAGCCCCTTTACCACCATAGGTATCAACAATAATCTTACGTCCGGTTAACCCTGTATCTCCGTGCGGACCGCCAATAACGAATTTACCGGTCGGATTTACGTGATAAACAATATTATCATTGAACAAGGCAAGAACCTTCGGGTGATTGATAGACGCAATGACACGAGGCATCAATACCTCAATCACATCTTTCCGGATTACCGCCAGCATCTCTTCATCCGCCTTCAGTTGGGCAGCAGCAGAACCATCAGCCGGCAATATAAATTCATCATGCTGTGTTGAAACAACAATTGTATCAATACGCACGGGAGTACCGTTATCGTCATATTCAATAGTTACCTGGCTCTTTGCATCCGGACGGAGATAAGTCATTTCTTTACCTTCCCGGCGGATATCGGCCAATACAAGAAGTATTCTATGTGCCAGGTCAAGCGACAACGGCATATAGTTCTCAGTTTCGTTGGTTGCATAACCAAACATCATTCCCTGGTCGCCTGCCCCCTGATTCATAGGGTCCTCACGTTCTACACCACGGTTGATGTCGGCACTCTGTTCATGAATGGCAGAAAATACACCGCACGAATTACTTTCGAACATGTATTCGCCTTTCGTGTAACCAATCTTTTGGATCACTTCACGTGCTATCAGTTGTAAATCAACATAAGCACCTGTTTTCACTTCTCCCGCAAGTACCACCTGTCCGGTAGTCACTAAGGTTTCGCAAGCTACTTTCGAACTGGGATCGTAAGCCAACAGTTTGTCAAGCACAGCGTCCGATATTTGATCGGCCACTTTATCGGGGTGTCCTTCAGACACCGATTCGGATGTGAATAAATATCCCATAATAAAATTATGAATTATGAATTATAAATTATGAATGCGGACAGAAATCAAAAAGAGTAGAAAACGCATACAGAAGGGAATGTTGTTTTAGCATTTTTTTCTGTGGTTGCAAGCTACTCAAATCTTTCCACACTTCATTTCATTGGCAAAGGTAGATAATATTTTGGATTTATTGCTACTTTTGCTTCGTATTAACAGACTATCTTATGAAAAATAAACTAAAAACCGCTATTATACTATTGGTGTATATTGCTGTCACAGTGGGTATTTATGCCTTTATTTGTTATCTGAACCATCAACCGTTTGACGACCTGCGCATATTGTATGCCGTATTGATCGGCTGTGTGGCTTACCTTCCACGGCATTTGATGATCCGTAAATTACGAAAGAACCAGAAATAGCTCTCTAATTGTTTTATGAAGTACCGGATGGACAACGTCCGGTGCGATTTCGGCAAGCGGCTCTAAAACAAATTTTCGTTCGTCCATCAATGGATGAGGCAATGAAAGCCTTTCGTCCTGTAATATCTTATCACCATAAAGCAAGAGGTCAATATCAATCAGACGGTCGCTATATACCCCATCATGTGATTTATGTAAACGCCCTATTTCCTGCTCTATCTGTTGGGTCCTTTCAAGTATATCGAAAGGAGACAGAGACGTCTCCACTCCCGCCGCAGCATTCAGAAAGTTATTATCAGATTGAAATCCCCAGGGGGCAGTAGCATAAAAAGCGGACAGGGAAATCACTTTCCCTATCCGCTCTTCTATTTTCTGTACAGCGACACGAAGATTCAACTCCTTATCACCCAAATTAGTACCTAATCCCAGATATATTCTCATCACTTATCCAAAATCAGCATCGCATCTCCATAAGTACCAAAACGGTAGCCTTCTTTCAATGCTATGTGATATGCATCCATTACCTGCTCGTAACCACCAAAGGCAGCCACAATCATCAACAGAGTAGAAAGTGGCATGTGGAAGTTGGATACCATAGCATTAGCCACTGTAAAATCATACGGCGGGAAAATAAACTTATTCGTCCATCCTTCATATTCTTTCAAATGCCCGTCTGTGCTCACCGTGCTTTCAATGGCGCGCATCACAGTTGTTCCCACAGCACATACATTCCTACCAAGATCCTTGGCACGGTTCACAATCTTAACAGCTTCTCCGGTTACGAACATCTGCTCAGAGTCCATCTTATGCTTTGTCAGATCCTCTACGTCGATGTCACGGAAGTTACCGAGCCCTGCATGCAATGTGATATACGCAAAGTCTATGCCTTTTATTTCCATACGCTTCATCAATTCGCGGCTGAAGTGCAGACTCGCAGTAGGTGCTGTCACGGCTCCTTCGTTTTTAGCGAAAATAGACTGGAAACGTTCTGCATCTTCTTCTTCCACCGGACGGTTAAGAATCGTATGCGGCAGCGGAGTTTCACCTAACGCATACAATGCTTTTTTAAATTCGTCATGAGGACCGTCATATAGAAAACGGAGCGTACGTCCGCGTGAAGTAGTATTATCAATTACCTCAGCCACCATTGAATCGTCATCACCGAAATAAAGCTTATTGCCTATACGGATTTTACGTGCCGGATCCACCAATACGTCCCACAAACGCAGCTCTTCATTCAGCTCACGCAGTAAGAACACTTCGATACGTGCACCGGTTTTTTCCTTATTTCCGTACAAACGGGCAGGGAATACCTTGGTATCGTTGAATACAAACACGTCTTTATCATCAAAATAGTTCAGGATGTCCTTAAACATCTTGTGCTCAATCTCTCCCGTACGCTTGTGGAGTACCATCAAGCGCGATTCATCCCTATACTTTGTAGGGTGCAAAGCAATCTTTTCTTCGGGTAACTTAAATTTAAATTGCGACAGTTTCATGATAATAATGTGCGTTTATTAATTATTTTATTTCTTACTTTTCTATTTCAATCAGATATCTCAACTTCCTGCTGATCTATCCATTCTGCAAATTTTGCAGGATCCAGGCATTGCTCCAACTTTATCTCCCCCACACGGGTACGTATCAATCCGGTCAGATGTGCACCGCTTTGCAAGGCTTCCCCGATGTCGCGTGCCAATGCACGGATATAAGTTCCCTTGCTGCATACCACCCTGATCTTAATTTCCGGTAAGTTACATTCCAGCAGTTCTATCTCGTCAATCACCAGCAATTTGGGCTTCAACTCCACTTCCTGACCTTTACGGGCCAAATCATAAGCACGCGCACCATCTACTTTGCAAGCCGAGAATGCCGGAGGCACTTGCTGTATTTCACCAACAAATGTTTTCAACGTCTCTTCCACCAACTCCCGGGTGATATGCTCCGTAGGATAGGTAGCATCAATCTCATGTTCCAGATCGTACGATGGAGTAGTGGCACCCAACTGAATGGTAGCAATATATTCCTTTGTATGATACTGAAATTCCTCTATTCTCTTGGTAGCTTTACCTGTACAAACAATCATTACCCCTGTTGCCAGCGGATCGAGTGTACCTGCATGCCCCACCTTCAATTTCTTCACTTTCATCCGTCGGCAAATATGGTACCGGGCATGCCCTACGACCTTAAAAGACGTCCACCCCAACGGTTTATCAAAATAAAGTACTTCTCCTTCTTTAAAATTCATCCGTTACTTATTGCAATTGTGAAACAACGATGGTGACCACTCCTGCTATTGCACAATAAATAGCGAAATAAATCAGTTTTCCTTTTTTGACGATATTAATCATCCACTTGCAAGCCAGGCACCCTGAGACAAAAGCGGCAATAAAACCCACTATCAGTGACAAAGCCGGAATATCTCCCGCAATAGCCTCACCTTTTATCATCTTCATAGCATCCAGCAAAGCTTCTCCCAATATAGGCGGTATCACCATCAGGAAGGAGAATTGCGCCAGTTTTGCTTTATTATCACCTAATAATAAACCTGTAGCAATTGTACTGCCCGAACGAGACAGTCCCGGCAATACGGCACAAGCCTGCGCCAGCCCAATGATAAACGCGTCTTTCATCGAGATGTTCTCTTTCTGACGTGGTTTTGCATAATAAGAGAACGACAGCAAAGCAGCCGTAAGCAACAGCATGCAGCCAACAATCAGCAATCCCGAACCGAAAACAGCCTCAACTTCATCCTTGAAAAACACACCGACGATACCAATAGGAATCATCGAAATTAAAATATTGATCACATAACGTGTTTCGCTGTTCATCTTAAACTTAAACAGGCCACGGAATATCCAATCTATTTCTTTCCAGAGAATGACCAATGTACTGAACACGGTTGCAACATGTACTACAATGGTAAATGCCAGATTCTCTTCTCCCTCTATACCAAACAAAGCCGAGCCAATAGCCAAATGCCCGCTACTGCTCACCGGTAAATATTCAGTCAGTCCCTGAATCAATCCAAGGATCAGTGCTTCAAACCATTCCATCCTGTTTTATTCTTTTGTTTTAGGTTTGCGCATTACGCCATATATCATAAAGATAAAACCCAGGAAGCAAACCACCGGAGCCACTTTAATTCTTCTCACACTGAAAATATCCGCCTGAAACACCGCTTCCGACGATGAAGGTCCTGTCATCAGGATAAAACCCAAGATAACCACTGCCATGCCGATGGCAAGCAAAATGAAGTTCGTTTTATCGAAGGCAAATTTCTGTTTATCACCCATTGTTATTTACAATTAATTTATTTACATCTATAAATCCAGAACTACACGTAGTACAGCGTGCTTGCTTTCATTCTCAGATATTTATTAATAGAAAGATAAGCACACAAGAAAGTGATGACCACTCCGAATACCAGTACTGCACCCGATACCAACAACATGACTTCAGGTGTAATCACCCGAATTAATTCCGGCTCGTACGACACAAGCCAATAAGCGGCTCCCATCAGGATTGTATCTGCAATAAAAGCAGCTAAAACCCCACTCCATATATTTCTTTTCAAAAATGGCCGACGGATAAATCCCCAGCTTGCTCCCACCAGTTTCATGGTATGAATCAGGAAGCGTTTTGAATAAATAGCCAGCCGGATCGTATTATTAATCAGCGCGAAAGAGATAAATGTCAGCATAATGGCCAATCCCAGCAGCACCAAGCTGATGTTACGTATGTTTTCATTGACCGCGTCAATCAGATCTTTCTGATATAACACATCTTGTATGTTGGTATTCCTTTTAATCAATTTCTCAATCTTCGCGATACTGTCAGAGTTCGCATAATCAGAATGCAATTTAATCTCTATTGAGGCCGTAAACGGATTATACCCTAAAAACTCTTGCGGATCGGTGCCCATAGCCTCGGTCTGCTCTTTCAATGCTTGTTTCTTTGAAATATATTCCGTCTCTTTCACGAAAGGTTCATTATTCAGCCGTTTCTGAAGCTTCAGAATATCCGTTTCTTTCATATCATCGCTGATCAATACAGAGAAATTTATATTTTCGCGTACATAAACAGACAAGTTATTGGCTGCCAACACAAAGAACACCACAAGCCCCAGTAACAGCAATACCAACGTGGTACTGATGCTGGAAGTTATGAACTGCATATCAAAATATGACACAGCGTTATTTCTGCTTTTACTCTTCATCAGCGTTTCTTTCTGAATACATAAATCATTGAACTGCTTCGTTCCTTTTTGGCCTGGGCACTCAACCAAGCCGCCGATCCGGTCCACATACCTTTTGCAAAAGAGTAAGCACTCCCTTTATGTTTCTCAGTCAGCATCGACACATAAAAAGCATCGAATGGCATCGGATGACGGGCTGCCAGGATAAATCCATGTTTCGACCCAAACTGCTGAATCGTGGCAGGCGTAAAATGCCATAAATGACGGGGTACATCATAAGCAGCCCAATATTTCCCATATTTTATTGCATCGTATGACGAACAATTGGGCACAGCCACTATCAAGACACCTTTCTCGGTCAATAATTCGCGCAACAACTCCCACGTTTCATCCAGATGCTCCAAATGTTCCATAACATGCCACAGCGTAATCACATCAAAAGAACCGGAAACGAACCCTTTCAATGCAGACTCCGGCTTTACATCCAATCCGAAATGTTCGCGGGCAAACCCACGGGCCTGCACACTCTTTTCCACGGCCTCCACTTCCCATCCCCTATTCTGCATCGTATGGGCAAAATAACCTGTTCCCGTACCAATATCCAATATTCTACCGGTTTTACGATGCGACTCTTTCATAACCAAACGTGCCTTACGGCCAAGCATATACTGACGTACATGATGGTAAATGGCATTCATGGCACCTTTCTTCGTGTCCGAATGGGAAATATAATCAGGTGTTTCGTAATATCTGCCTATCTCCGCCTCTACCGGGACTCCTTGTGTAAAAGTAAATCCGCAATCTTCGCAGGTGTACAAGTCAAACTGTTCACCGGAAGCATAAAAATCAGTACAGGTCATAGCACATTTCAAATGTGTGCTCCCACATAGCGGACAGGCATTTATAGTGAGTTTATTCATTGGTTTTATCTGCATATTTAAGCGTACCCCGAAACGTCAGGACACACTCCACCCGAATTTGGTGCAAAATAACAAATAAAAAGTGACGGATAGGCATTTCCTTAAGGAGGTTTAACAATAATGGCAAGGCAACTGTTCGTTCATAGCAATCATTCCCACTTCACATCTCCTTTTTCATAAGTAAATATACGCTCTGCCGTCTTTCCTTTCCAGCGGCAGTTCTTCAACATCAGCAATGCTCCCCGGGGTACTTTCTCAAATACGAGATACCCTTTGTTATCGGCTTGCTTACGCTCCACAGTCTTCCAACCATTGTTCCAATATCTTAACTCAAATTCATCCGGACAGAACAATTGTGTTTTCAGGTAAGAAGTCATTCCAATATGACTGACCATATACTCTTTTCCCAGATCTATATCTACCAGCCTTTCTGCCACCCTGCCTCGATAGCCCGTCGCCCCCAAACCATCGGTTATCATCCCGGGCACTTCATTCCTTCCGGTAGCCCTCATCGGAGTAATTATCCTCACATTCCCGATCCGTCCTTCTTCCGTATAAAAAGAAAGCTCCCCCAAAGCAATGCTATCCGACGGTAATAATAACCTTACAAAGCGGTAAGGTAATCGTGCGGACACCTTCCGTACAACCGGCTCCAGAGCCAGCGAGTCCGTCCATTTGCACAGTTCTTCTTCTGATTTTCCATCAAGTAATCCTACTATCCGGCTTCCTTTCATACACCCCAGATATTCCCTATTCTGATCATAAGCCGGCGCTCCCGTCACCATCCTCACGGCAACCTCCTCTGTTTCTTCATTTCCGCTCAGCTTCTCCATCGTTCCGTCATTCCGCAATCTGAAAGGTTCTGCTGCGGGCAATAATCCCCCCCGCTTGTAATAAACGGGTAAATAAACCATGTCCTTACCCATTTCTCGAAAGACAGCCCTCCCGTTTTCTATCTTTGCCCACTGCACAGGGTGCCAGTCCTGATATCCGAACACAGCCAAATACGCATATTTCACCCCTTGAGGCGCCTCACCTGTCAACTCCACCGTTACGTCGGCCGTTTCAAAATACTCCGAAGAAACATCCACCTTTTTCACACTACGAAATAGCTCCGGAATATCAGCTTTATCCACCTCTACATCTGCCAACGGTCCTTCAATATGATTTGAGTAGGTATATCTGTATACCTTCGGAAGGCGGAATCTTCCCCAAAGCTCATCATCATCCCGGTTATTATAAATCCGCTTATATTTCCAGCGATCATTATCCCAAAACGCCTCAAAAGCATGCGATTCCCCGTCTATTAGCACCACATTCCAGGTATGCGAATTATTTCGGTTTCCCCATGCCGGGACAAAGTCAATGGCAACCGGAATCCCCAACGATGATAATAACAAAGAGTTATACCAACAGCGCTGTGCACATAACCCATGACGCATCTTCTCAAAAGTCGCCGCATTCCATATCGGAATCTTCGTCCCCCAAAAACCGGAATGAGTCAGATACTTATATTCGTATAACAACGAATCGATCTCTTGTTGCCAATCCTTTCCCTCTTCCACAAAATACTTTCCCTGATGCCGTTTGTTGAACTCCCGGCGTGCATTGTCAATCGATAAGCCATTCTGTCGCCTATAAGGCAGTATATACTCACAAAAGTCTTCAAACGAACAGTTTCTTGAATGCACATTCTCCACCCATGCCCGAAATGCCAGATCAATTTCCCGGATTAAATCTTCCGCCTTCATGCGGGTAATATCATAGTTAAGTTCCTGCCTCACCCGATGTCGATTACTAAAATCTTTCCAAAGACTATCTACCTGTTTCCCCCATTCTGTACCTACCCGATAGTCATACTTTTGTCCCAATGAATCATAAGCCTCGTAAAAAGCAGAACAATCCTGCTCTACTATCGGATTAGCTCCATAACTTCCGGGCATATTGCCAATCAAGAAGTGTGCCGCCTCCAGCTTCCGGCCATCTCCTTCATAATGCTTCAGCACCGCTTCAAGTTCATTACGGTTATTGCCCGAAAAGGATAAGGCCTCCTCTACTTGTCTGTCTCTGCCCCCGCAGGAGAAGACAAGCGGAAGCAAGCCTAACCCAATATATTTCATAATTTTCATATTCATATAACTCTTTTCACCACGGAGCATCACAGAGCCTTTTATTAATAATCAACGACTTAAAATCGCCTCCGTGCTACCCTGTATCCTCTGCGGTGTTCAGATTACATGTTAAAACGATAAATGATAATTTTATCTTCAAAGTTCCGAACTCCATAGATATGAGTTCCATCAATACAGAAATTACCTATAGGAAAAGGTAACACATATTTTTTCACTTTATTCCCATCCCAATCAAAACAGAACAGCTCATTAGACGCAAAGTCTGTTTTTGCAGCCTCATTGTAATTTTGTAAAAAGAGTGAAAAACAAATCAAGTCATCCGAGACTGCTATATTTTTTATTCCTCCAATACTTTGGTTATAATCAATTGCATAACCGCCTCCCTTCTTCCAGGTTTTCGGAATATGCTTAAAAGGACTCACATAGACACGATTTATTCCATCGTCAGAAACACGATAAATTTCGAAAACATCAGAAGCACGTATTGAAAGCACAAATTTGGATTGTTTACTATTTGCCTTCAATATACCTCCGAAAACGGTACCCTTCTCTAAACCGGACACCTCACCCGCATCGAAAGGAAGCTCTGCCACATTAGGTATAATATGATTCTGTGAGTCAAGAGCTCCCCAATAACCTTCCTTAAACCCACCTGTTACTATTTTTTTATTGCCAACAGCATTAATCTCCAAAACCCTGAAATCCACATTATAAGGATAAGCCTCCCTTGTTATATCCGGATGTTCTTTTTTGCTTAAGATATCGGATATTAATACCGAAATCCTTTCTTTCTTCATTCGATCCAGAAAAACAATTCTCGAGTCAACGATTTCAAAACCAGACCCAAAATCTATAAACTCTTCTGGCCCTTCGCCTGTACGCCCCCATTGAGATAATAGCTCCCCATTATTTACATTAATAAATGAAAATGCATATTCATCCATTGCATGCTGGAGAATTAAAATACTATCTACTATTTCCATATTCATTATAGCTCCCCAAGGAGCATTTTCATCTGAACAAATAAGATTATAGTCTACAATTTCGCATACTGTGTCAAATGAATAGACCGAACCAACATCGTTCTTCCTACATGAGAAAAATACAAAACACAATGAAAGAAATAAGATATATTTTTGTTTCATCTTCGTTACTTTTAAACAACTAACGTATATTTCATTTTTAAAGTATATCAAGCAAGCCCGTAACACCCTAACAAAAAAGTCAGTTTAACCGATAACAATAATAATGATAACGCTCTTCTCCACCATCCGTTTCCTTTGTCATCAGGCAGAGTCGTTCATCATTACTATCCACCGAGATGCATACACCCCATCTATCCAGTATCACTTTCTTTACAGCACGTCCTTCCCAATCAAATACATAAACTTCATTTGCTATCGACTTATTTTTCCCAATTTGCCCACTGTAAAGCGCATAAACATAGTTTTCAGTTGCTACCCCACGAAGAAATCCTTTAGGAGAATCGGCAGAGACATCAACAGAAGACACTTCGTTAGTAGATTGATTCTCAAATAACGGCGTATACGTATTCAAATGTACTACACTTTCCAGGCACGTGTCATTTACCACTTTCTGAATAGATAATAAATCGCACTCATACGCCAAGTAAGCAAAACGTTTTTTATCCGGCTTCATAATAAGATCGGAACAACAAATAGTTTACATCCCGATTTACCGCTTGCTCTGTTTGTGGAAAAGGGAGATATTGATTTAAAATCTCTTTCTGATTGCATTTCGCTATCAGGCCACTTTCAAAAGTCCCACTCCCGTAAAATATGGAATCCGAATATGCATATACCCTATTCATTCCTAACTTAGGAGCTGAAACACAATCTATCTTTGAAAGACTGCCTTGAGCTAAACTATCAATTTGAAAAGAACTTATAGTTTGCAAAGACTGATCATACAGTACCAAAGAACGCTTGCTTATATCTACATACATTTGGGATATAGATAGAAAATCATCCGGCCCCATGCCTTTATTTCCAAAAGCAACCATCTCTTTCCCTGTATTCATGTTATAAACATGCACCATCGGATTGGCAGTCCAATCTATTAGACACAGAGTGGAATCATAAGAACACACCAGATAGGGAGCTAATAGTTCCTTGTTTAAACTAACTTCCTTATCACTCTTAAGCGATTGTTCTAAAGGAAAATCATACACAGTTTTTTCTTCCCTGCCACAAGAAGAGAAAGAAAGTAAAATTACAAATAAAACGACTAAATTAAATCTCATATTATTCACATTTATTCTATAAAGTCACTATCCCACTTCAATCAGGCAAATGCTTCCACAACTCTGCCAAATCGACAGATTCTATATTACAATCCACATCTAATAGATACATCTTGGATTTGGTAAACACAAATGATCTTATTTTAAACGGAAACTTAAATTTTACAATAGGAACTCCATCTTTATTAAAAACCAGCAAATGAGTGGGGACTAAGGCTGAAGTATCATTCTCTTGATCCATTGTTATATCAGGTTTCCCTATATACGTCGCAAAAATATAATTCTGATAAACCCTGATATCACCAAAGCCCAAAAGATGTTTGTATTTATCTAATGAAATCCCATTTGCTGATTTTTGGATTATTGGAGATATATACATCCTCTCAAATACTGGTTTTATCTCTTTTTCAGATAAAATATCATAAGCAGCCATATAAGAAAAGTCATTAGAAGCATAATAAACCGTATTATCATCTATACATAAATGACCAATAAAAGGAGCGAGCTTATTATTTGCATTTTCCTCAATGTCTATCGGCACCCGTGCAAAAGTGGTAAGTGTATCCAAACTTTCGTCTAACAATGTAAACAAATGTTCTTTTCCAAATAAACGGGCCCCTACAAATAAACCACTTTGTAGACGACAAATCTGATAATAAAATTCTGAATTCATTTTAGGACTAACATCTTCAAGACACTTATATTGCAAACTATCATTATGATTTGATAGTAAATAAGTCATTCGCCTTGTCCTAGAACGTTCAGAAACATAAATAGTATCATTGCAATGTCCTATATATCCAGGAGTGATACATTCTCCAAAACCATTTCCTTTTTGCAAGAAGTGTCCCAGTTCGGAAGCATTCGATTCACATAAAACCAATGCTCCAGACGAAGGATCTCCATTGAAAAGAAAGAATAATGAATCAATCATTTCAAAAGGAAATGCACCTCTAGCAATTACTTCGTCTTTATTAATCCTATTAGTTTTAATATCTATAGAATTCATTGACAGAATATTTGCTATATGCTCTTTCTTATCTGAACAAGAACAAACAAGAATTAAAATAAAAAACGATACAATTTTATTCATAATAATAAATTAGGGGATAAAATATACTAGTCAAAGCTAATATTCCTATCCCCACTTTTTATAAGAATCAGTACTTTGTTTTTTGGTCAAAATAAGTTTCTAGATAATTCCCATTTGGGGTCACTATCAAAACAGAGCAATAACGATTAGATGCACTGACACAATCCTCATCATTAATCTCAGAACCAGCTAATGCCTCTACATTGGCCATCGTCAAATCCGACATGATACTTTCTACTCTCTGTGACTGATATATATTGTAGCCTGCAAAAGTTGCGACTACAGCGACTATCAGGGCCGCAAAAATCTTTTTACTCATAATCTACTTTTATGATGTTAATTATTTTCTTATTTGCCGTGTCTCTCTCTCGGGTAGCCACCTCCTCCGTAGAAAAAGTAAATGCTACATTTACTCTTTCTAATTAATTTTTCACTATCTTCGTGCCGGGCAACCTCCTTTTTTAAAGGTTATCCGGGAGTGGACGATTCTAAGACTTTTCTCGGACGTAGATCGTTCCACTCCTTTCTAACCCCAATTAATAATGCAATGAATGATTATAATGTGATAAGATTTATATAAAAGAGTCCTCACTCCCCAAGACTAAATCCTTGAACCACATATTCTACTTTGATATGGTTAATAGGACAATCTACAGATCCGTCACCTAAGCAACCTAAATTGGTAACGTGTTCACCACCGGCAAGCGCCTCTACATTTTGCAAGAATAAGGAATTTACTCTCTTAGGAGTTTTCACGGTAGGCCAATACCCGATCAAGGCTATCAAGGCTATTAAACTAAGCCCAAAGATCAATTTCATATAGTTTTTCATGGTTTCAAAGTATAAGTGTCAATAACTGGTAACAAAGGTAAAAAGAGATTTTGGATAAACCGCTATCAATTTTATTGCCATTTATTGCCATTTATGTCAAATCATTGCCAACAAGGTCGTCTATGAACAACATACGATAACGATCGCTTCCAAAACGCCTGAAACAAACACCACAACCAGCTTGCTCTAATCTCTTCCCTAATTTGTTTCCGGCAGAACAAAACGTATTTATCTGAACGTTCGATTGACCTTTCCAAATAAACTTAATAATATCCTCATCAGTCACAGTATAATCGGGAGCATCTAAAAAAAGCTTTAGAATCTGACACTGTTGGGGGGACAAAGACATTTTCTTGCCATTACAATTAAGAACTCTATTCTGGGCATCAAAAACAACTCCATGACGTAAACCATATAGTTGTCCTTCTACTTTACAAATCCGCTTTATTAGAGGTGCCTTTTCTTCCGGAGATGTTTCTTTTTCAACTATTATCTCACGAATCACCTCTTTCTCAACAACGACTTCTTTTTCAACGACAACCTCATAAGGAACCTCTTTTAATTCCGGAGGCCGATTTATCATTTTATAATAAAAGCAGATAAATAAAAGCGTCAATAACAAACCAATTACAATCCATCCAAAAGGTTGCCAATGATACCATAATATTGTTTTCCAACTAAAAGCTAAAAGACCGATGACCTCTATCTCACAACGATTACCTATATATGAAGTCACAACCTCCAAAGAAGTATCCCACACACAATCGTGACTGGATGAACTAACAATCCTTCCCTGAAGATTTTCCATCTGCACACGCACCGCAGACTCTGTATCAATGTGATCTTTCTTAAGCATACTCCGCCAATGTTCATTTAAAGAATCCGGCAATAAATGGGATTTCTCACATAGGATAGAGTGTATTGACCGGTTTCTCAGATTCCGAGAAATGTTCTTTTTACTTTTCAAAGAATCAACCTCGTACGCTTTTTTCCCTTCTGCTGTTGTAATGTAAATTTTCAAAGGTAGAGTATCGGATGAACTCTCAGCAAACAAGTGAAATAGATTTAAATCTCTTTCTTTTCTTTCCATCTCTTCTTGAAGCATCTGCACGAATAGATTCTCCGCCTGTTTATGTATGCCCATCTTATTTCGTTGATAGAAATAGGCTCCAACCAATAGTGATAGGATTATCACTCCAATAACACACGAAAGCAATTCATTTTTTGTCATTTCGATTTATTTTACTGACAAAAATAATATTATTTCCTAACAAGAAGCTAAAAGACAGAAAAAAATTAAATAACAAATTTAGAGATATACAAAACAGTTTGTAAGCATTCTGTTCATTTCACACGCAAACAAGAACTCTTGTACGAGTCAACTAATTCCAATATTCCTCCAAAATAGATTGTATTCAGTACCGTTTCAAATTCATCACGGTTATTGCCCGAAAATAACAAAGTCTCCTCCCGCTTGTCTGTTCCACCCCTGCATAAAGAAAGATTTGAAAAACAAAAAATATACATATCAAGCAAACTCGTAACATCCTAACAAAAAAGTCAGTTTAACTGATAACAATAATAATGATAGCGCTCTTCTCCACCATCCGTTTCTTTTGTCATCAGGCAGAGTCGTTCATCATTACTATCCACCGAGATGCATATACCCCATCTATCCAATATCACTTTCTTTACAGCACGTCCTTCCCAATCAAATACATAAACTTCATTTGCTATTGCCTTATTTTTCCCAATTTGCCCACTGTAAAGTGCATAAACATAGTTTTCAGTGGCTACCCCACGAAGAAATCCTTTAGGAGAATCGGCAGAGACATTAACAGAAGACACTTCGTTAATAGATTGATTCTCAAATACTGCCGCATACGTATTCAAATGTACTACACTTTCCAGGCACGTGTCATTTACCACTTTCTGAATAGATAATAAATCGCACTCATACGCCAAATAAGCAAAACGTTTTTTATCCGGCTTCATAATAAGATCCCCCTGGAACAACAAATAGTTTACATCCCGTTTACCGCTTGCTCTGTTTGTGGAAAAGGGAGATATTGATTTAAAATCTCTTTCTGATTGCATTTCGCTATCAGGCCACTTTCAAAAGTCCCACTCCCGTAAAATATGGAATCTGAATATGCATACACCCTATTCATTCCTAACTTAGGAACTGAAACACAATCTATCTTTGAGAGACTTCCTTGAGCTAAACTGTCAATTTGAAAAGAACTTATAGTTTGCAAAGACTGATCATACAGTACCAAGGTATTTGATAGCCTACTATAGAATCCGCATATTTCATAAACTCCTTCCATTTAGGTAATTGCAATTTACAACTGGAATAAGCCAACGAATCGACATAGGTCACGATCTTATAATCCGAAGCAGGGATTTTAAAATCGACAGGAGTTTTTCCATATAACGTAAAACTAAGATTTGTCGGAAATAGTACTTCCTTCCCATTCCAATTTTTAACAAGTTCTTCAAGTTTTTCCTTCTCGGTCTGCTGACATGAGATTAGAAAGAGAAAGCAACCCAGTATAAATATAAGATTTTTCATTTAAAATAAAATTTG
>NZ_JADKYL010000021.1:0-49109 GCF_019633785.1 Bacteroides sp. FSHCM14E1 | reverse complement strand
AAATACCTTCCGGTCAAGTTTGCTAATTCTGTTATTTGCCTTGCAGCGTATATCATTTCATCAGGTACTCCCCTATCGCAGGAGAGACGGTTTGAAAAGGGATTCAGAGCAAAAAAGACCATCTTCACAAAGAAGCAGGGAATTTTTGATCTTAGATTTTGTAAACAAGCGTATTATGAAGCAGAAATGTTTCAATAGACGTTCGTTTAAAAACACATGATTTTTGTATATAAATCAGAAGAGGGCAGAAAACAAAATCAGACAGATAATAAGCCGTTTTTTATTAATTCATAAACACCTATTGCTTAGTATATTAAGACAACGATCAAAAGAGCAAAATCATTTTTTTTATTAAACATTTTGTAGTTCTAAAAATACCCTCTATCTTTGCGTTCAATTAAACGAACGTCTATTGAAACACTTATCTTTTTATCCAATACGACATTGTATATCAAATAATTAAATTATAGAAGAGTATTCATTTCCCCTTTAATTTCACATTTACTTGTTCACTGACAGATTCCTTTCTACCTTTGCAACATATTAACTTCATTTAAATATTAACTAAATAAATCATCCAATGAAGAAAGAAAAGGTATTATCTCAAGTCATGAACAAAAGTGTAAAAAAACGCCAATAAGAAAACACAATCAACTATAACAGAAACAGTTATAGAAACAAGAGGAAGAAAAAAGGGAGTACCGATACAAGGGATTATCTCCAACAATGAAGGGATCATAAAAGCGTTGATAAGATCCTATATCATAGATGCAAAGCTACAAAACATCAATACATGTCAGGCTTCACTAACACGCTACATTTATGAAAAAGAACTCTTCGGAAAGCTCAGAGGTGGAGTATTCAAACCACTGGATTATAGCACAATCAAGACTTATATAAATAGCCTGTGGAAAGAGGTAGAAAAGGAAAATACGAAACCGAAGATCAACCGCCGAAATACGTACAATGAATTTTATTGAACCGGAGTACGTCCGGACCCACTTATCTTTGAGGCAACAATCTATTTATTAACCTTTTAAATCATAGGAATATGAAAAAGAGAAAAAGACACGCCTCACAAAGCGAATCACTGAGACTGAAATGGAAAAGACGCATCATCTTCGAAAAAGGATACACAGAGTCCTGTGCAGAATGGATGGCGGAACGATTGGAAGCGTTATTAGATCATATGCTATACGGGCATGCGACGGTGGCTTACCGAAAACAGGACGGAAGTTTCCGGATGGTAAAGGCAACACTGATCCACTACGAGACGGAGTTCCGCAAAAAGTACGATCCGATGGCTGTGGAAGGTGCCGTAGTCTACTGGAATGTGGACGAACAGCGATGGACAACATTCCAGGTGGAGAACTTTATGGAATGGAGACCGACAGTATAGATCGGACACCACAGATTACACGGATTTTCACAGATGAATTATTTCTATTTTGAGGAATCAAATGAAAACATCTTTGGGAATCCGGGGTAATTCGGTATAAAAGTATTACGGATAAAAAAACAACTAATCTAAAAAAACAATGGCAATAGCATACGACGGAATCAACTATTTCCCGGTAGGCGTAAACTTCATGGAAGAGAACGCAATGGAAGTGATAGAGGCAAAATACGGAATAAAGGGGGCGGCAATCGTACTGAAGCTGCTTTGTAAAATATACAAGGAGGGATACTTCATCCGTTGGGATGAAGAACAGTGCCTGATCTTTGCCAACAAGGCGGGAAGGGAAGTGCAGGTAGCTGAGGTACAGGGGATCATCGAAATTCTCTTCATCAAAGGAATATTGGACAGAAACAGTTATCTGGAAAACGGAATACTGACTTCGGCAAACATACAGAAGGTATGGATGGAGGCGACAAAGCGAAGAAAAAGGGATCTGAAAGCATTGCCCTATCTGCTGGTGAAAGACTTGACTCAGCAGGAAGATGAAGCGCCGGAAGGTGAAAATGTAACCGTTAATCCGGGAAATGTAGTACATGATGTAGCCGTTAACGCAAAAAATGCATGCAATTCCGGACAAAGTAAAGTAAAAGAAAATAAAGCAGAGGAAAATAAAGAATTTCCCCCCTCAGCTCCCCCCAAGGGGAAGGAGGAAGAAAGGAAGGAGGATTCTGCTTCTCTCCCGATACCGGGATACGCTTTCAATACGATGACGCACAATTATCCGGGACTGACGGACACACTAAAAAGATTGGGAATAAACGAAGTGAGCGAAGTAAACGCCATTCTCAGGCTGTCGGACTATGGAAGAAAGGGAACAACGGTGTGGCGGCTGATTGCCAACACTTGCTGGAGTGACATTGGGGCGAAAGGAAGGTATCTGATTGCGGCACTGAATAAGGCAAAAAGGAAATAAACGGATAGTGCAAGATCTCCGTTTATAGTTGATAAAAAAGCAAGTATATCGGTTATAGCCCGCAAAGACCTTCAGTAAGGCTAAGAAGTGAAGATCGAACTTAACAAACTGAAAAACAAGATATTCAAAGTACAAAATATCTGTCAGTAAAAGCTTTGTTTTAACACAGAGTTAAAGTTCGTTTTTCGTCTGCAAATAACAAATTCTTTAAATGCAAAAGACTTGTTATTTGCAGACAAGAACAAAACCATCGGAAAATGGCATTAACAATGTTAACGGGCAAAAGGCATAAGATATCCTCTATCACTGTACATAGTTATATTGTTATTTATCTTTTTCGACAGACACAATCCGCCAGATGATCATTAATAAATCCGGAGGCCTGCAAGTGGGCGTAACAAATCGTAGTTCCGAAGAATTTAAATCCCCGTTTTTTCATATCCTTACTCATAGCATCAGATTCGGGAGATGATACCGGAATCTCACTTAATGACTGAAAACTGTTGACTATTGGTTTTCTGTCGGGAAAGAATGACAGTGTATAGTTATAAAAACTACCGAACTCTTTTTGTATAGCGAGAAATAACCTTGCATTTGTGATTGTCGATTTGATCTTCAGACGATTTTTCACAATGCCATCAAAGTGCATCAACCGTTCAACATCTTCATCGGTCATTTGTGCCACCGACTCAGCATCGAAATTGCAAAAGGCTTTGCGATACCCCTCACGTTTCTTAAGGATGGTTATCCAACTCAAGCCAGCCTGAGCACTCTCCAATACAAGAAACTCAAACAGCGTCTTGTCATCGGTCACCAATTTTCCCCACTCTTGATCATGGTACTTCACATACAGTTCGTCACTCCCGCACCAACCGCAACGTCCGTTTATTATATCTTGCATAATCATAACACTTAATAGTACGATACAAACTTACAGAAATCTCTGGAATAAACGAACCATATTTGTGATATTTACAAATTGAAAAATGGCTGACAGCTCAAAAGAGGCATCACTTGTCAGACAAGCAGGTGCAAATGGCACGGGGATTCGGACTCAACCGAATAAACTTTTAACGGAGCATTTGAGATATAGAGGTAACGATTTAGCAGCCATGCAATTTTCAGCGATTTACGGTGCTATACTGTCAAATAACTCTTTGCATTTACAAAGGTATAACAATTATTCGGAAAATAATGCCTACTATCGAAAAAACGGCATCCTATCTTTGTAAATAGTCCATTAAAAAGGATGCAGTCTCACAAATTATAGCGACCTTTGTGATTGAAACTCAATGCATCAATTACAATGGCAAAAATTACCGTTCAAAATACAGATATTAGCGTTGTCAAGTACAATGAAGAAGACTACATCAGCCTTACAGACATGGCAAGAAGCCAACTGCAAGAGCATATTATCTTCCGTTGGCTTAGCCTTAAAAGCACTATCGAGTATCTTGGCGAATGGGAAATGTTGTATAATCCCGATTTTAATTGTACCGAATTCGGTACAATTAAAAATGCGGCAGGAAGCAATAATTTTGTACTTTCGGTGAAAACGTGGATAGAACGGACTAGTGCAATCGGGATTCACTCTAAGGCTGGTCGCTACGGCGGTACATATGCACATCGGGATATAGCATATCATTTTGGTATGTGGATTTCTCCTAAATTCCAATTACTTCTTGTTAAGGAGTATCAGCGGCTAAAGACAGAAGAACAAAGGCTGCTCGGTTGGTCAGCGAAACGTGAATTGTCGAAAATCAACTACCGCATACATACTGATGCCATAAAGCAAAACCTTATTCCAATGGAAGTCACACCGATACAAGCAAGCATTATTTATGCCAATGAAGCCGACGTGCTGAACGTGGCAATGTTTGGTATGACAGCAAAACAATGGAGAGAAGCGAATCCCGAGCTGAAAGGAAATATCCGTGATTATGCTACTATCAATGAACTTATCTGTTTGTCGAATATGGAGAATCTAAATGCTGTGTTTATCGAACAGAATATGACACAAAGGGAACGTCTTGTTAAGCTAAACCAAATAGCTATCCATCAAATGAGCATATTGGAAAATGGTAATAATCGGAATCGTAAGCTGTTGAAATAAAGAATTATGAAAGACAATCGGACAACTGCTCCAACGCATTGTTGCCCCAGCCGATTTGTATTTGGCTTTCGGACAATTCCTGCATCACTTCTCTTTTCCAAGGCGTATGAATGCCCGGACATCTCGCCCATATCGGTATAAAAGCCTCGAAGTCCCGGTAATATCTTTCTAAAATGTGCGCAAATAGTATTTTGTATCTCGGACAATGGCAATTATTTTTTTCAGTATATACCCCTCACTTCCGGTTTTTTTCGTACTTTTACAGCTTGTTGGAAAGTTATGCACTTCCGGCATCTGAGAACAGATAAAAAGAAAAAACAATATATAAAATGAATCACAAATGGAATTATCGACCCATTACACAAGAACAGGCAGAGACAAGCCGGGCACTGGCTCAGGAACTGGGTATTAGCCCGGTCCTGGGACAACTTTTGGTGCAAAGGGGAATTACAAAGGCACAGGATGCCAAGAAATTCTTCCGTCCACAATTGCCCGATTTGCATGATCCATTCCTGATGAAGGATATGGACATAGCAGTGGAACGCCTGAACATGGCAATGGGAAAGAAAGAGCGCATTCTGATTTATGGAGATTACGATGTGGACGGCACCACCGCTGTGGCACTGGTCTACAAGTTCATTCAACAGTTCTACTCGAACCTTGACTATTACATCCCCGACCGTTACAACGAAGGATACGGAATTTCCAAAAAAGGAGTTGACTATGCCGCAGAGACAGGAGTGGGACTTATCATTGTGCTGGACTGCGGAATTAAAGCAGTGGAGGAGATTACGTATGCCAAAGAGAAGGGAATTGACTTCATCATCTGCGACCATCATGTACCGGACGATGTATTGCCGCCGGCCGTTGCCATTCTGAATGCCAAACGACTGGATAATACATACCCATACACCCATCTTTCGGGATGTGGCGTGGGGTTCAAATTCATGCAGGCTTTTGCCATCAGTAACGGCATCGAGTTTCATCATCTGATTCCGTTGCTCGACCTGACCGCTGTAAGCATTGCATCGGATATTGTACCGATCATGGGCGAAAACCGTATCTTAGCCTATCATGGACTGAAACAGCTGAACAGCAATCCGAGCGTAGGGCTGAAAGCGATTATCGATGTATGCGGATTATCGGAGAAAGAAATTACGGTGAGCGACATTGTATTCAAAATAGGTCCGCGTATCAACGCTTCCGGACGTATACAGAACGGGAAAGAAGCGGTAGACCTGTTGATTGAGAAGGATTTCTCGGCAGCACTTGAGAAAGCCGGACAAATCAACCAATACAATGAAACCCGGAAGGATCTGGATAAAAGCATGACGGAAGAGGCCAATAAGATTGTAGCCGAGCTGGAAGGATTAGTGGATCGCCGTTCCATAGTGCTTTACAATGAAGACTGGCATAAAGGAGTGATCGGAATCGTAGCCTCACGGTTGACAGAAATTTACTATCGTCCGGCAGTGGTATTGACGCGGACAGATGACATGGCGACAGGTTCGGCACGTTCGGTATCCGGCTTCGATGTTTACAAAGCTATCGAGCATTGCCGCGACTTGCTCGAAAACTTCGGAGGGCATACCTATGCTGCCGGACTCTCGATGAAAGTGGAAAACGTACAGGCATTCACCGAACGATTCGAAAGTTTCGTGTCGGAACACATACTGCCTGAACAGACCAGTGCAGTGATCGACATCGATGCCGAAATAGACTTTAAAGACATCACTCCGAAGTTCTTCAATGAATTGAAACGATTCAACCCGTTCGGTCCCGATAATCAGAAACCGGTGTTCTGCACGCACCACGTGTACGATTATGGAACAAGCAAAGTGGTCGGACGCGATCAGGAACATATCAAGCTGGAACTGGTAGATAACAAATCGAACAACGTGATGAACGGAATCGCTTTCGGACAAAGTTCGCACGTAAGATACATCAAAACCAAACGCTCATTTGATATCTGCTACACCATTGAGGAGAACACCCACAAACGAGGGGAAGTACAGTTGCAGATTGAAGATATCATGCCGATAGAGTGACTTACCAAGAGATTTTAAAACAATACTGGGGTTATGATTCCTTCCGCGATTTGCAGGAGGACATCATAACCAGCATTGGCAATGGCAAAGACACACTGGGACTGATGCCCACCGGAGGCGGAAAGTCAATCACCTTTCAGGTTCCTGCCCTTGCCAAAGAGGGATTGTGCATTGTCATCACTCCACTGATCGCCTTAATGAAAGATCAGGTGCAGAACCTGAAAAAACGCGGAATCAAAGCGGTAGCCATCTATTCCGGAATGACACGGCAAGAGATTGTAGTGGCATTAGAGAACTGTATCTTTGGAGACTATAAGTTTCTCTATATCTCTCCCGAACGGCTGGATACGGAAATTTTCCGGGCCAAACTCCGGTCAATGAAAATCAGCATGATCACCGTGGACGAAAGCCATTGCATCTCGCAATGGGGATATGACTTTCGTCCGGCCTACCTGAAAATAGCAGATATCAGAGAACTGGTGCCGGATGCTCCGGTGCTAGCACTGACCGCTACCGCCACCCCCGAAGTGGTGAAAGACATACAGGAACGTCTCCACTTCCGCCGGGAAAATGTATTCCGTATGAGTTTCGAACGGAAAAACCTGGCATACATTGTCCGCTCCACCGATAATAAAAACGGAGAATTGCTTCACATCCTGAACCGGATACAGGGCAGTGCAATCGTATACGTACGCAGTCGGCGGAAAACCAAAGAAACGACCGAGCTGCTGGTAAATGAAGGAATCACTGCCGACTTTTATCATGCAGGGTTAGACAATGCAACCAAAGATCTCCGCCAGAAACGATGGCAAAACGGTGAGAGCCGGGTAATGGTAGCCACCAATGCGTTTGGTATGGGTATTGACAAACCGGATGTACGCATCGTGATCCATCTGGACCTCCCCGACTCCCCCGAAGCTTATTTCCAGGAAGCCGGACGGGCAGGGCGTGACGGTCAGAAAGCATACGCAGTCATACTCTACGCAAAATCGGATAAAACGACACTCAACAAACGTATTACGGATACCTTTCCGGATAAGGATTATATAAAAGATGTGTACGAACATCTGCAATACCACTATCAAATGGCGATGGGCGACGGACTGGGATGCATGTATGACTTCAGCCTGGAAGAATTCTGCCGTAAATTCAAATATTTCCCCGTACCTGCCGACAGTGCTCTGAAGATACTCACACAGGCCGGATACCTGGAATATACCGACGAACAGGACAATGCCTCACGAATCATCTTCACGATCCGCCGGGATGAATTGTATAAACTCCGTGAGATGGGGGAAGCCGCAGAGAAACTGATACAAATGATTCTGCGATCTTACACGGGTGTCTTTACAGACTATGCCTACATCAGCGAGCAGACTCTGGCGGTACGTACGGGACTGACCCGGCAGCAGATTTACGACTTGCTGGTGATGCTGAGCAAGCGCCGTATCGTCGACTACATTCCGCATAAAAAGACACCTTACATTATATATACGCGCGAACGGGTAGATTTGCATTATCTGCAGATTCCCCGGGCGGTATACGAAGAAAGGAAAGAGCGCTACGAGAAACGCATTCATGCCATGGTGGAGTATGTTACTTCAGAGAATGTCTGCCGCAGCCGGATGTTGCTCCGCTACTTCGGAGAGAAGAACGAACACAACTGCGGACAATGTGATGTCTGCCTCAGCCACCGCACACAACCGGACGTGCCACAAAGCAGCTTCGACGAATTAAAGGAACAAATAACGACCCTGCTGAAAGAACACCCGATGACTCCGGCAGAGATAGCTTCGCACATAAATACAGATAAAGAACAGTTGGGCGAAGTGGTACGGTTTATGCTGGACGAGGGCTTGCTAAGTTCAGAGAACGGGTTGCTCACCGAAAAAACTTCCTGAAAAGCAGTAAGGGTATGTGATGAAATTACTACATTTGCAACCAAACTAAAAAAACATCGATCATGCCAAACTTCTTTAAATCTTTTTTCTCAGGTAAAACAGAAAACCCTGAGGAGGAAAAACAGAAAAACGCCAAAAAGAACTTTGAGATATTTAAATATGACGGCCTGCGTGCTCAACGTATGGGACGCCCGGACTATGCCATTAAATGCTTCAACGAAGCACTGGCCATCGAAGAGGATTTCGAAACACTGAACTATCTGAGCCAGATTTACATGCAGACCGGAGAGTTCGTGAAAGCACATGAACTGCTGGAACGTATGATTGCATTGGAACCGGAACTGACGAGCACGTACCTGACGCTGGCCAACCTGTGCTTCATGCAAGAAAATTATCAGGAAATGGCCGATGCTGCCCAGAAGGCCATCGCATTGGAAGAGGGTAACGCAATGGCACACTACCTGTTAGGTAAAGCCAATCATGGATTGGATAACGGAATAATGACCATTGCCCATCTGACAAAGGCCATTGTGCTGAAAGATGATTTCACGGAAGCCCGGCTGCTTCGTGCCGAAGCACTGTACAAAATGCAGCAATTCGCAGAGGCTATGGAAGATATTGAAGCCATACTTGCGCAGAATCCGGACGAAGAAGCTGCCCTCCTGTTACGTGGCAAAATAAAAGAAGCCACCGGAAAGCAGGAAGAAGCCGAAAACGATTACCTCAGTGTGACGGAAATGAACCCTTTCAACGAACAGGCCTATCTATATCTGGGACAATTGTTCATTACACAGAAGAAACTGTCTGCGGCTATCGAACTGTTCGATGAAGCAATAGACCTGAATCCGAACTTTGCTGCGGCCTACCACGAAAGAGGACGTGCCAAACTGCTGAACGGTGACAAAGAAGGCTCAGTAGAAGATATGAAGAAATCGCTGGAACTGAACCCGAAAGAAGGGGAGAACCTGAACGGACAGTTCAATAATCAGCAGGCAGAGACTACTCCAAACGTATTGGGATTGTAAACTAACCGTTCTGATACAGTCATTTCCCGGACCGGAATCTTACTCCCTGTCCGGGAAACGATTATGTATCATTCCATATTATCCGTGTGTGGACGAAGAAAGCACAACTGCATACCCAAAGCCAGCAATACAATACCTCCCAGAATAGCAAATCCCAATCCCAGATTGCCACCGTCCGTCCATTTTCCAAACAAGCTTGTTACAGCTGCTCCGGCAAAAACTCCGGTCATATTCATTATACCATAGGCTGTTGCCCGATATTTGGCCGAAACAAACTGGCACAAAATAGGCATATTATTGGCATCGAACATACCGAAACCGACACCAAACAGAAATCCCGCACCTACTATACTGATGAAACCATTGCCTAAGCCCAATAAAAGAAGCGCAGGTATGGTCAACCCTAACCCGATTGCGCCTGTATAGATACGTCCGCGTATGTCTTTGCATACCCAACGGTCTGACAATAACCCTCCCAGAATAACTCCGATAAAAGAAGAGACAGCAATCGTTATAGTGGATATAGGACCTGCCTCAGCCATAGGGATATCAAGATTCTCAGCGTACAGGGTAGGCAACCAATTCTTCGTAGCCCATCCGGGAAGACTGGGAGCTGCAAAATAGAACAGAATAATCCAAAAAGCAATATTACCGAATAAAAGAGTCACTCCTTTAAACAACGGAATCTTTTTTGATTTATCTGTATGCATGGCCCGAATGACCCTGGCATGCTCTTCATTCTCACGAAGGAATATAATCAAGACCAATGCATAGACAATGCCTACAATACCGAACCAATGGAATGTAGTATGCCACGAATAGGCCGCAGCTACCGTAGCGCCAAACCCGCCAATGGCCTGACCGGCATACAATCCCGTCATATGGATACCGACTGCCAGCGAACGTGATTTCTCCTGATGCCAATCGGCTATCAAAGAGAGGCCCGCAGGAATGTATAATGCCTCACTGACTCCCATCAATGCGCGCAACCAGTAGATTTGATTAAATGTATCGGCATACCCCATGCCATAAGTGACTGCCGACCAGACAAAAAGACTCCCGACAATCAACCATTTACGACTGACGCGATCGGCAATAATTCCTGCCATCGGACTCATAAGACCGTAAATCCAAAGGAAAACTGCCATTAGCCGCCCAAAATTGGTAGCCGACTGCAATTCTATAATATCTATCTGCATCGCATCTTTCATGGTTGACAGCATCTGACGATCCATATAATTTAATAATGCCACAAACCATAAAAGTCCGACAACGATCCAAGGATATATTTTTCTATCTTTCATACCAACTATCTCTCTTTATATGATTTACCTTTATCAATGAGCTCTTTCAACTGTATTTGTTGGAAAACCATCTGTGCCTGGCTACTTTCATAAAAGACACCAATCGTAGAATCATTGACCGAGGTTATACAGGAATAGCCAAAACTTCCCAACTCATCCAACATGATTTTCCGGCCTGAATCCCAGGTACTTCCATCATCCAGGCTGCACTTTAACGTCATATGGTCTCTACTGTCATAAGACTCCGGATTGCAGAATAAAAGAAGAGTCTTTTGTCTGCCGTTTTCCTGATAAGTATGTCGATGAATGCTTGCCATACAAGTAGGCTCTATCAATGCTTTTCGGGAAGTGGGATGTTCCGTCCATGTGCTTCCCAGATCGGCGGTGACACAAATACGGCGCCCATTGACCTTTTTATTACCGTGATTACGGTTATCACGCATATTCAACATGACGCTGCCATCCTGTAATTCGACTGCCATACACTCCGTAGTGTTGTGATAAGCCGGCTTAGCGGCTATCCATGTTTTTCCCCCATCCTTGCTATACGTAATATTAGAGAATGGTATTCCATCTTTATCACGGCCTTGTGTGGGAAATATTAATGTACCGTCTTTCAAAGTAATGCCATGCCCCGGTGCCGGAGCATACAGCCACCATTCCGGTTTCTTGGTTTGTGCTGTTATATTTACAGGGTCACTCCAAGTCAGTCCGTCATCCACGCTTTTCGTAATCAAGAACTGACAGGTCTCTTTAACCCCGAGCCCGGGCTGAGAACCTTTCGCATGCCATTGGTGTATCCAACGGGTACTGTCCTGCGTCATTCCTTCCACCCATTTACCCGATCGGGGATCTAAGACTCCATACATCCAGAGTCCCGCCACATAAATAGTACCGTTCTTTTCATCGGTCAGGATACAAGCATCACTGATTCCATTATATTTCTCTGGCAATCCACCCCACTTTTTGCGGTCGAGCACTATCTGCATCGGCTGCCAGCTCATTCCACCATCCAGGCTTCGCATCATCGCAATATCGATATCACCTTGCAAGTCACGCGAACTATCGTAACGGGCATCAAATATGGCCATCAAAGTTCCTTTCAGGGAAGTAGTAATGCCGGGAATACGCGAAGTATGAACTCCGTCTTCCCCTCTTTGCCGTACAGCAACCCCGGTACGGAGTGCGACAATCGGACGAACGGAAGTTACAGAAGCCTTACCACAAGTCGTTGTCACATGATCACAACTGACCGTCACACGATGGGTTAAGTCAACTTTATCTTTCAATTTAACAGTTACCCACAGTATGGTAGTATCTGATTTCAATTCCAACGGAGTGTCTAAAACCGTTTTTAAAGCGGGAGCAACTGAGTCGACACACTTTTCCCAGTCAGAAAGCCCCCTCTTTCCGGCAACTCTATATAAACTCAAATGAGTTAAATCGGTCAACAAAGTAGTACCTTTCAGGGATAATCCGATCTCCTTTACAAAACATGGTCCCGGACAGCTCTTTATCAACTTTAATTGCAAAACCGGATTAATCTCCTTTTTTGTCAAGACCGGTACTATGGGCTGTCGAACAATAACTTTCACCCGCTCGGCACGTAACGGAGTACTGAGTAAAAAACAACTAAATAAAAACAATATCGAAATATAACGCATATTGGTAAAATTGGGGATAAAAGTTAATATAGCATTTTATCAGTTTCTTCAAGTTTGAAGCGTACGCCGACAATGGAGTGTTGTTCGGGGCCCGGCCGCATCTTAACATAAGTGATGGCGACAATAGTCCCATCCGGTAGGATTTCGAGACCAGGATATCCACAATCCGAACCGGCATAACTATGTAAAAGCTTTATTTTATATTGTCCGGAAGTTCCCTCAAGCAAATCTTTATAATTACCGACCCAGGCTACAAAATGCCCTTTCGTCGGACTGTTGGGAGCCATATCCCGAAAGACGGCAATCATACGACCGTCAGGAGTAAACTTTATTACATGCCTGTCTCCGGTCAGGCCCCAGGGAGTTTCTTGCAAAGGAGACCAGGTGGTTCCCTCATCATCAGAAAACATCATCAGAGAATTGCCTACCCGGTTATTTTCACGCGCTACACAGACAAGCCGTTTGCCATCGGGAGCACGGAAGACACAGGGTTCACAGGGTGAACGCCCCTCCATCTCGCCTACTTTCACCGACTCGCTCCAGGTCAATCCTCCGTCATGTGAGACAGATTGCCACAAAGTCAACGGAGGACGGTCCCGATCATTCAGTCCACGGTGATACAACCCGAGATAATCGCCATTCTTCAATTTTACAATGCTTGAAAACGCCATCACACAAGGTTTATTCAAACTACGGACCGGACTCCAGCTCTTCCCTCCGTCTTCACTATAAGTCATAGGCATGTCCGGCCAGGCACTAAACACAAAGACACGTTCTTTCCCCTGCTTATCCGTCAGTTTGTAAATACTGGGACAATTGCTCATCGTCTGCCAGTCAGCAGGGGTTTTACCATTTTTCCAAGTCAGCCCGGCATCCTTACTTTCGGCTATGAAAGACGCTTTACCTCCATGCCCGTAAGACCAGGTACAAAGAATAGTCTTATGATCATCCATCATTACAGTAGTAGGATGTCCGTTATATAAATCCGGTCTGCCCGGAGCTATTGTCACCTGCCGTTCACGCTGCCCCGATATGTCGATCCAAGGCAGATTGGGATGGACATTTTGTCCGATTGAAGGAACAGCACAAAACAATAGAAACAGTTTCAAGATTGTGTTCTTCATAAACTTATGCTTTAAATTATTATACTTCCATATCAAAAGAACTGTGTAAAAGTATATAACAGCTACTCCACACAGTTCCTTCTTTTTATATTCTATCTCTCTACATTACTTTCGTACCCATCTGTCTGCACCAGTTTGTCATTTAAGACCATATCATTATAATTGATTGGGAAATACAATGGATAACCGGGCTTGTCATTCAAATTGGGCACCTCCTTATAAATGTCAATGGTCCCGCCACAATGGAAACGCACCAAATCAAACCATCGTTTTTGCTCTATAAAAAGCTCTCTTAAACGTTCGTCACAGATTTCTTTCTCTACAGCAATCTTATCTTTCGGGCCATCATAGGGCTCCAGGCCCGCCCGGTCACGAACCTCATTCAAATCGACAAGAGACTCAGATATCTTATTGAGTGCAGCATTGGCCTCAGCACGCAACAGAAGAAGATCTCCCCAACGATAAGCTATCAAGTCATCGTCAAAATAACGATCGTCGGAATAGGCCTTCCCCCTGAATTTGTTTGTCTGGGTTAAAATCAGGTTACCATCTTTATCCACCAAATCAATCATGGCGACTTTATAGCGCCTATCGCCCGGATACTTAAGATACAACTCTCTGGCCTTGTCACTTGGGGCATAGACATGGCGGCTCTGATTAGGTGAAGTTGCCGCATCGGCCAAGTTGACAGCCATCGATAAATTATCGGTTCTCGATGTAGTGTTGGTTGCAATAGAAAGATTTCCAGTTTCATAACGTTCAAAATAAAAAGAGAAAATGATCTCATTATTCTTTTTATTATCATTGGCAAATACCTTTGCATAATCCGGTAGCAAAGACACTCCACTCCCGCCTACCTGATCGATTGCCTTGATCGCTTCTTCCATATCCGCATTTCCACCATTCAGGACCTTTGCCTTCCACATTAAAACATCGGCTTTCAAAGCATAGGCAGCCGGCTTTGAAGCTAAATTCTTATTGATATATCCATCCTCCGGAAATAACAGGACAGCCTGTTCTATATCTTCAAGGATCAACTTCATGACGTCTTCTTTGGGAGAGCGAGGTTTTAGTTCAACGTTGTCCGAAAGCACAGGATCAGTAATGATGGGAGCATCTCCCCAAATGCGTACTATAAGAAAATAAGTATATGCTCTTAAGAAATGGCACTCAGCTTTTATACGATTCTTCTCAGTCTCATTAGTAAACTTCAGACTTTCAATTTTATTGAAAAGAAGATTGGCGTGATGAATGATATTATAAGCCGAGCGATAAGAAGGAGCATTGCTCTCAAGCAATGTGTGAGCCCATGCCACACTTGTAGGGCCGATTTCACCGGCTTTAAAAGCATCTCCTCGATCTTCACCGTAATAAGAAGTATTATTCAGGTCACGCACCTTATTGTAAATGCCCGTAAGATAAGCTTTGGCATCTCCCGGAGTTTTCCAGAACGACTGTGAAGTGATGGTAGAAACCGGATCAACCTCCAACAAGCTACAACTGCAAATCCATGTGCAGCAGAGAATACAGATCAATATTTTTGTTGCTTTCATAGTGAAAATCATTTTAAAAAGTTAGTCTTACACCAAAGTTAAATTGAATCGGGAGGAAGTATTCACCGGTCTCTTGTCCATCGTACTGTTCAGGATTTAATCCGTCAAAGGCTGTAATGTATCCGATATTTGTCACACCGGCATTCAAAGAAACCCCTTTCACCTTCATTTTAGAACATACGGAACGCGGTAGTTCATAACCTAACGAAACCTCACGGAAGCACAAATAATCTCCCTTTGAATAATAAGCCGTATTGTCGGCATTTCCATTTGAATTCATCCCGGCATAAGCTATTGTACGCATGTGATTGCGATATCCGTTATCCCAGTCCGAAGCAACATCGTAACGCGGATACTTGGCTGTTGCAGCATCACCAGTCTGCCACCAGATGTTTCCATTCGTAACGTCAGTAGTCGTTATAATAGCATTGCGTGCATTGGCATTGGCACGGCATCTCCATATATTGGCAATGGAATGTCCTAAAGCAAAATCGACAACCAAACGAAGAGAAAAATTCTTGTAAGACAAATTATTAATCAAGGCTCCCTTCTTATCCGGATTGGCCCAGCCAATAAAAGTAATATCCTTATCATCGATAACTCCATTATTGTCAAGGTCGGCCCAGATAGCATCTCCGGCAACCTTTTTCTTATTCATCTTAGAACCGGAAACCTTGGTGTCGACCGGAGCTTTTGCAGCTTCTTCATCTGTATCGTATACCCCCAGATACTTATATCCCCAACGTCCACCTATCCTCTCGCCTTCGGCCAGGCCGCCGGTCTCAACATAAGTACCGGATTTAGCATCCCATACAAGTCCGCCCTGTACCCGATTTTTGTCTCTCCCATTATAAGGAAGCTTTTTCATATACGTCCTGTTCATACTGAAAGTACCCGTAACATCCCAACTCACGGGGGAAGTTGTTGAAAGAGGATGTGCTGTCAGCGATAACTCAAAACCTTTGTTCTGTACAGTCCCCAAATTGGCCTTTATAGAACTAAAACCTGTCTGTGCCGGAAGAGCTTTGTCATACAAACGATCGGAAGTCAATTTATTATATCCGGTTACCGACAGTTCAAGACGATTATCAAAGAAACCGGCATCAAAACCATAATCCACATTAGAGGTTGTTTCCCATACCAAACTGTTATTGGCAAGTACACTATTCAGTACCCCCGGATTTCCGGCATAAATATATGAAGCATATTCGCCTTGTGTATTAGAATACGACAACTTATTATTTCCGGTCTGTCCCCAGCTCGCCCGCAACTTCATCCGGCTGACAACGGTTTTGGGAAACCAGTCTTCATAATGCATATTCCATCCTCCGGATACGGCCGGAAACAATGCGAATTTATGATCTTCGGCAAATTGGGAGGCTCCGTCATAGCGTGCTGAAACCGTCAGCAAATAGCGGCGCTTATAGTCATAATTGACACGGGCAAAGAAACCTACCAGTACTTCTTTATCCAAAGAGGAAGTGGTACGCTGTAAATCGGGCTTGGTAGGCGCCAACGTAGGTACATAATCCGTAGGGGCTTCCGAGCCTGTTCCCTTCAATTTATAGGTATCGTCCTGGGTATAGTTCATACCTATCATTGCATTAAAAGTGTGCTTATCACTGAATACTTTATCATAGGTAAACACCGCGTCTGCCATGATTTGCTTATACTGATCGTGTTTCTCGAGTGTTTTACGACCTTTATTAAACTCGTTATACTTCTCAAAAAAACGATAGATATTTTCCTGCATATAATAGGAGGCTGACGGTTTAAAATGCAATCCCTTCAGAATCTCCCAATCCAATCCTAACTGAATCGTGTTTCGATAAGCTTTGTCCGAAATATCCTGATAATATAATTCGTGCAGTCTATTCCGAGGTGAGCCTCCGGCTTCACCAATACCGGAAGTTCCATCGTCATAATACAGACGGAAGGTCGTAGGATAGCGAGAAGAACGGTCCATTGTGCTTGTGCCCGAGTTCTCCGGATCAGTCGCTTTATTCGAGATTGTGGAGTGTTTCAATCCGACGGTTAATTTTAAATTACTGCGAAGATTGTAATTTCCATTGGCAGTAAGGCTGAAACGATCGTACCCCGTACCCAGAACAATACCTTCTGAATTAATATACCCCAGACTCACATAATAATTACCTTTGTCATTTCCACCGGAAGCACTCAGATCGTAGTTGTGTGTCAATGCAGTCTGAAACAATACATCTTTTTGATAGTGATTGTCTTTAAATATCAACTGTTTTCCCGAATAAGGATCGGTCATCGTTTCATATCCTTGTCTGTTCAGCAAATCGTCGACATAAGACTGCCCCATATTGGAAATCAAATCATCTAAATATTCGGTAGTGAAACGAGAATAGCCATATCCTTCCAAGGCTCCATTTTTATAATTGATATTACCTGTTGAATAAGGATATGCGCCGCCTTCCAGGCGTCCGCTGACATTCGCGTCATTGATTCCGCGGGAACCGGCTAAGCGGGAAGCATACAGATAGTCGCGTGCACCAGAAAACGGATAATGCTGCCGAATCTGCTCAACTCCCAAACGGTAGGAAGCGGAAATAGTGGCTTTACCATCTTTTGAAGAACCTTGCTTGGTAGTAATAAGAATGATACCATTGGCAGCCTTAGCACCATAAATTGCAGCGGAAGCGGCATCTTTCAATACTTCCATAGACTCAATATCTTCCTGATTGAGTCCATTCATATTGCTACGGACAACCCCATCAATGACAAAAAGAGGAGAGTCGTTAGCCGGATCGGTTGACCCGCCACGGATCAGCACTACCGGCTGTGCACCAGGCTGTCCGGTAGTCTGTCGAATATCCAGTCCAGCGACCTTTCCCTGTAGATTGTTCAAAGGAGATGCAGAGACAGAAGACATTAACTCCGCTTTCTTCACAGATACAACTCCTGAAGTAACAGTTGCCTTAGATTGAGTTCCATAACCGATGGCTACGACCTCGTCAAGTAGAACCGACTCATCTTCCAAAGTAATTTCATAAAATGTATTATTGGTTACTTTCAGATCCTTGGTTTTCATTCCAACAAAGGAGATTTGTAACAAAGATTTACGTGGGACCTTTAATTTAAATTTTCCATCGACATCGGTAGTTGTACCTATTTGTGTGTTCTTTACAATAACTGTAGCACCTATGACCGGTTCTCCGGATGTGTCCTTAACAACACCACTAATCTCAAAATTGCCACTTTGTTGAGCATGAACGGGTGCTAATGTCCCAATAAATGTCAATAAAACAACAATGAGACACTTAATTCGAGTAATTTTTCTCATCTTTGTATGCTTTTAATATAAAATTTAAGGCGTAGAGCGAAGGGGGTATATTCCGTCCAAAGTCTATTTCCCCTTCCCTACTTTTATTTTTTAATTCAAGAAACCTATTTTTTCAAGATCTCTTTTGAGCGAAGAATATTCATCATCGCCAAACGGTGTGATGGGCAGACGGCACCGGCCGCAATCAACACCTATTAAATTCATTATTGCTTTTCCTCCACGTACACCTCCTCCATATTTAATTATTATTTTTACTATTTCAATCGACTTCTGCTGCATCCGGCGAGCAGTACAGATATCACCTTTCTTGAACGCATCAAAAAGATTCTGATATACAACAGGTAAATAATTGTAGGTACTACCAACACCGGCAACGGCTCCTAAAGCCAATCCGGCAATCAGAATTTCATCGTATCCATGCAGCACTTCGAATTCTCCATTATTGAGTTCCAAGCATTCACCCATCTCCATCAGGTTATTGTGTGTGAATTTCGTTCCAACCAGATTAGGCATCGTTTTTTTTCCCTCTATAAGAAAAGAGCGAACCGAAAGAGATACTCCCGTCATAGACGGCATATTATAATAATAGAAAGGAAGATCGGGAGCACTTTGAGCAATTGGAGTAAAAAAGTCCACCAGATCCTTTACCGAAGAGGGTTTAAAAAAACAGGGAGCCATAGCGGCAAAAGCATCAGCTTCCACCTCTTGTGCATGCCGAGCCAGCTCCATAGCTTCCAATTGACAGTTACTACCCACATGCGCAATCACCTTAAAGCGTTTCCGGGCAGACTTTATCCACTGAGCAAGAATAACTTTACGCTCATCCGTAGTCAGTGAATGAGATTCTCCTGTGGTTCCACAAATAAATACACCTGCCATTCCTGATTCAGCCATCAGGTCGGCGTATTTGTCTATAACAGAAAGATTGATATCTCCCCGCGCATCCATAGGAGTAAAAGTGGCGGCAACCATTCCTTCCAAACGTTGATAATGTTTCATTTTATTATTTAATTAGATATTAATTAAGAATAAGGAATCTCTGATTGGAAACCCATTTCTCTGCGTCGATAACAAAGGTATAAAATGGCTGCGCAGCTATAATAAATTGTTATTTACCCGGTTACCCGCAATAAAAGAACGGCCATCCTCCAGATATTTCCCAAGGGAATGCTAAAATTCTGTTTGACTTTTTGCAATCCCCCGATTATTCGTTAACGATTCTACGTTTCATAAAAATCTTATATACGGCAAAATGTTTCTCAAGCGCCTTTCTGTAACCGGGCTCATCATGTTTCTCCAAAAAGTCGAGAAGGTCAGCGTGAGTTACCAATTCTCCCCGCTCTTTTATCTCTATATTAATAGGCTCGAGCAACTCTTTGAATTTATCTTTCACAAAAACCATTACGGGATGAATAATCTCCTGAAACTCACGGATAGTGGCATTGCCGGTTATTTCATAAAGTTTAGCATGAAAAGTAAATTCACTGATAGGGGCATATTCATTATTCTCAAAAACGATACCCAATCGGACAATCTCTTTCAGTTCAATAATATCTTCCGGAGTTATATTCTGAAAGAGATCACTGCAAATTCCCAACTCTAAAGCAATTCTAAAACCTAAAAGATCAAACAGAGAATGTTCACTTAGAATACGCGGATCGACAACTCGCTTCATACCTCCAAGAATAGAGGGCTCAGTCAGAATCATGCCTCGTCTGGTACGTGTTTCTATCATCCCTACCATTTTCAATCGGCTGAGAGCCTCCCTCAGCACACTACGCGCCACACCCAAAGCGGCGGCCAGTTCCATCTCATTGGGAATGGCATCTCCTGCCCGCAGATCTTTAGTTCTAAAATAAGTAAGTAGGTTATCTTCGACCTGATCGACCAAAGTTATCGCCTGACCATGTAGTTTTAATGTATCCATAGTATAACAATTCAGTTTAGTTAAAATAAGATTAATCTTATTTGTCTGACAAATAAAAGAAGTTTTTCGCAGAAAAACTAACATCTTAAGAACTGAAACGCTCCATTTAGTAAATATTAACACAACTAAGCCTCTATACCATATTATATAGAAAAAGAAAAAGATAAGAGATGAAGAAGTTACAAACAGATAACATTTACAGATATAAAAGCACAAATTGGGAATATAAATATATAAATCACAAAAAAAAGTCCGTTTTTTATTTGTGTTTAAGATAAAAGCATTAATTTTGCCTCAGATTTAAAACAAAAAGAAAAATAGATCTGATGAACGTATTCACTTTTACATATTACTTCTTTTTTTACTTTTACTTTAGCCAGAAAGTAGAGCGGGAGTTTGTATGTATCAAGTGACAGGGTGCTTAAGAACTGAGATTAAGAGAAACTAATAATATGAATCCCGCTCCGACATGGACGCGGGATTTTTTTATACCATATACTCAATTAGGAATGAAAAGAATAGCAATTCAAGGGACACTGGGCTCGTATCACGATATAGCCGCACACAAGTACTTCGAAGGGGAAGAAATAGAGTTAATCTGTTGCGCCAACTTTGAAGATGTGTTTGCTGCCATCCGGAAAGATAGTCAGACAATCGGGATGCTGGCCATTGAAAACACGATTGCAGGAAGCCTGCTGCACAACAACGAACTGTTGCGCCAAAGCGGCACGCAGATTATCGGCGAATACAAATTACGCATTTCGCACAGCTTCGTTTGCCTGCCCGAAGAGGACTGGAATGACATCACCGAAGTGAACTCACACCCGATCGCCCTGATGCAATGCCGGGAATTCCTGAACCAACACCCGCGTATCAAAGTGGTAGAAGCTGAAGATACGGCCTTGAGTGCTGAAATCATCAAACGGGAAAACCTGAAAGGACATGCCGCCATCTGCTCACATGCCGCCGCCGAACGGTACGGAATGAAAGTACTACAAGAAGGCATAGAAACAAACAAACATAATTTCACCCGTTTTCTGGTAGTGGCAGATCCATGGCAGGTGGACGAGATACGAAAACAAAACACCGTTCTCAACAAAGCAAACATCGTTTTCACTCTCCCCCACTCCGAAGGAAGCCTCTCACAGGTTCTGTCTATCTTATCTTTTTACAACATCAACTTAACAAAAATACAATCGCTCCCTATCATCGGACGGGAATGGGAATACCAGTTCTACGTAGATGTGGCTTTCAACGATTACCTGAGATATAAACAATCGATTACAGCAATCACTCCATTGACGAAAGAACTTAAAATATTAGGCGAATATGCAGAAGGAAAATCAAACGTATAAAGTAGCGCCGGCCGACAGACTGGGCGGTGTAAGCGAATACTACTTTTCGAAGAAACTGAAAGAAGTGGCACGGATGAACGCAGAAGGTAAAGACGTAATCAGCCTGGGAATCGGAAGCCCGGACATGCCCCCTTCGGAGCAAACCATCGAAACGCTGTGTAACAATGCTCACGACCCGAACGGACACGGTTATCAACCGTATGTGGGCATACCGGAACTTCGCAAGGGTTTTGCCGACTGGTATAAACGCTGGTATGGAGTGGAACTGAATCCGGCAACAGAAATTCAGCCGCTGATCGGATCGAAAGAGGGCATCTTGCACGTGACACTCGCTTTTGTCAATCCGGGCGAACAGGTACTGGTACCCAATCCGGGATATCCCACCTACACTTCGTTAAGCAAAATACTGGGTGCCGAGGTGGTGAACTACAATCTCAAAGAAGAGGACGGATGGATGCCGGACTTCGATGAACTGGAAAAGATGGATCTGAGCCGCGTGAAACTGATGTGGACCAACTATCCGAATATGCCGACCGGTGCCAATGCCACACCGGAACTTTACGAACGCCTGGTGGAGTTTGCCCGCCGCAAGAACATCGTGATTGTGAACGACAATCCGTACAGCTTTATCCTGAACGATAAGCCGATCAGTATCCTGAGTGTGCCGGGTGCCAAAGAATGCTGTATAGAATTCAACTCCATGAGTAAAAGTCACAATATGCCGGGATGGCGTATCGGTATGCTGGCTTCGAATGCAGAGTTTGTACAATGGATTCTGAAAGTGAAAAGCAACATCGACAGCGGAATGTTCCGTGCCATGCAACTGGCAGCTGCCAAAGCACTTGAAGCGGATTCGACCTGGTACGAAGGCAACAATGTAAACTATCGGAACCGTCGTCACCTGGCCGGAGAGATTATGAAAACGTTAGGATGTACGTACGACGAAAAGCAAGTGGGCATGTTTCTCTGGGGAAAAATCCCCGCAAGTTGCGCCGATGTAGAAGAACTGACAGAGAAAGTGCTGCAGGAAGCACGCGTCTTCATCACTCCGGGATTTATTTTCGGGAGCAACGGAGCGAGATACATCCGCATCTCTCTCTGCTGCAAAGACGCCAAGCTGGCAGAAGCGCTGGAACGAATCAAATCAATAATGAAATAACAACTAAACGAATTAGATCGATATGGAACTCGAATCAATCTTATTGCCGGGCGTGGAAGATAAACGCCCGATGGTGATAGCCGGCCCTTGCAGTGCCGAAACAGAAGAGCAAGTAATGTCAACCGCCACACAACTGGCAGCCAAAGGAGTAAAAATCTTCCGTGCGGGAATCTGGAAACCACGCACCAAACCGGGAGGTTTCGAAGGTATCGGCGTAGAAGGCCTCGCCTGGCTGAAAGAGGTGAAGAAAGAGACCGGCATGTACGTATCTACCGAAGTGGCTACAGCCAAGCACGTATACGAATGCTTGAAAGCGGGCATCGACGTGTTGTGGGTAGGTGCCCGTACCACCGCCAATCCGTTTGCCGTACAGGAAATAGCAGACGCACTGAAAGGTGTAGACATCCCTGTGCTGGTGAAGAACCCGGTAAATCCGGATCTGGAATTATGGATCGGTGCTCTGGAGCGTATCAACAACGCCGGACTGAAACGTCTGGGAGCCATCCATCGCGGCTTCAGCAGCTACGACAAGAAGCTATACCGCAACCTGCCGCAATGGCACATTCCTATCGAGTTGCGCCGCCGCATCCCCGAACTGCCTATCTTCTGCGACCCGAGCCACATCGGAGGAAAGCGCGAACTGGTAGCTCCTCTCTGTCAGCAGGCCATGGACCTGAACTTCGACGGACTGATAGTGGAAAGTCACTGTAACCCGGACTGTGCATGGAGCGACGCTTCACAACAGGTGACTCCGGACGTACTGGACTACATCCTCAACCTGCTCGTCATCCGTAAAGAGACACAGACAACGGAGAACCTGAACGTACTGCGTAAACAGATTGACGAATGCGATGATAACATCATTCAGGAACTGTCAAAACGCATGCGCGTAGCACGTGAGATCGGTACTTACAAAAAAGAACACGACATCACAGTGCTTCAGACCGGACGTTATAACGAGATTCTTGAGAAACGCGGTGCCCAGGGCGAACAGTGCGGCATGAGTGCAGAGTTTGTGAAAGTGATCTTCGAAGCCATCCACGAAGAATCGGTTCGTCAACAGATGGAGATTATCAATAAATAGCAAATCATTCATATTATGCGAATTCTAATTTTGGGAGCCGGCAAGATGGGCTCCTTCTTTACTGACATACTAAGTTTCCAGCACGAGACGGCCGTGTTCGACGTCAACCCGCATCAGCTTCGGTTCGTGTACAACACGTATCGCTTCACAACATTGGAGGAGATCAAGGAGTTCGAACCGGAACTGGTGATCAATGCTGCCACAGTGAAGTATACGCTGGACGCTTTCCGCAAAATTCTGCCTGTTTTACCCAAAGACTGTATCCTGAGTGATATCGCTTCGGTGAAAACCGGACTGAAGAAGTTCTACGAAGAAAGCGGATTCCGTTATGTCTCCACTCACCCGATGTTTGGCCCTACTTTTGCCAGTCTGAGCAATCTGAGCAGCGAAAGTGCCATCATCATCAGTGAGAGCGATCATTTGGGGAAAGTATTCTTTAAAGACTTATACAATAGCCTGAACCTGAATATTTTTGAATATACCTTCGACGAGCATGATGAAACAGTGGCTTACTCCTTGTCCATCCCGTTTGTTTCGACGTTTGTTTTCGCAGCTGTCATGAAACACCAAGAGGCACCGGGAACTACATTCAAGAAGCACATGGCTATTGCAAAAGGGCTTTTGAGCGAAGATGATTACTTATTGCAGGAAATCCTGTTCAATCCGCGCACGCCGTCACAGGTAGAGAACATCCGCACAGAGCTGAAACAGTTGCTTGAAATTATCACAAGCAAAGATGCGGAAGGAATGAAAAAGTATCTGACGAAGATACGGGAAAAGATTAAATAAGAATCTTTATCATAAGTATGAGGGGGTGTCATTCACCACAGACACCCCTCTCCTTTCTTTTATTATTTGCGGGATGAGCAAAATGTCAAAATGATAATAAGAAACGCTCAGTTTTCATTCTTTAGTCCCGAGGGAAAGGCAAGAAGGAAGAAACGGCTCTAATTCATTTTTCCTCCGATCCGATTGATCGCATTTATCGATATAAGAAGCATATTGAGCAGAAAAGAGCTCTCCCTGTATCATATTATCCACTCAGAAGCGACAAGAGTACCTTTCTGGCAGAAAAGGAAGTTCCGGGACGGGCAAGCAACCAGAGAGAAAAACAGGGAAAACCAGGATCTTAAACGGAACAATATATGTAATTATGAAAAACATATAGAGATATTTGAAAAAGAAGTAATCATTTTCGGAAAATGTAACCGTCTTTCGGTGGAAATACAACCGTCTTTTTCGGAAAACAAAGGCTCTTTTTACCCCGGACAAAGGCTCTGCCCACTCAAAAGCCCGGCTCTCCAACCGAAAAAGCCCGCCGATTTCCTTTTTCTTCCTCCCGTTGGATCAAAAACAATCGGGCATCCGCCAGACAAAAGCCTTATTGGCTGACTTTTTAATGCAAAACAATCCGTATTTGCGACATAAAGCAAATATCCGATAAATCGGCACGGCCTGCCGAATCCACTGAAAAGCCATTTGATTATCCAAGAAATATCACGTACATTTGCATCCGCAAGGAGATAAAACAATGATAGACCAGGCAACCATAGACCGTATACTCGATGCCGCACAAATCGTAGAAGTGGTTTCGGATTTCGTCACGCTGCGCAAACGCGGTGTGAACTACGTGGGACTTTGCCCTTTCCATAACGAGAAAACACCCTCGTTCAGCGTGTCTCCCTCAAAGGGACTTTGCAAATGCTTCAGTTGCGGTAAGGGCGGCAACGCGGTGCACTTTATCATGGAGCACGAACAGATGTCCTACCCCGAAGCACTCCGCTATCTGGCCAAGAAATATAATATAGAAATCAAGGAACGGGAGCTGACCAATGAAGAGAAAGAGGTGCAGAGCAACCGAGAAAGTATGTTCATTGTCAATAACTTCGCCCGCGACTATTTCCAGAACATCCTGAAAAACCACGTAGACGGACGCAGCATCGGACTGGCTTACTTCCGCCAGCGAGGCTTCCGCGATGATATTATCGACAAATTCCAACTGGGGTTCAGCACCGAAGGGCGTGACGCTCTGGCACAGGAGGCGATGCGCAAAGGCTTCAAAAAAGAGTTTCTCGTAAAGACGGGGCTTTGCTATGAGACGGACGACCATAAATTGCGTGACCGCTTCTGGGGACGTGTCATGTTCCCGGTCCACACGCTTTCGGGCAAAGTGGTTGCGTTCGGCGGGCGTGTGCTCAGTACGGAAAACAAGAAACTCGCCAAGTATGTCAACTCTCCGGAGTCGGAAATTTATCATAAAAGCAACGAACTTTACGGCATCTACTTTGCCAAACAGGCCATCGTAAAGCAGGACCGCTGCTTCCTTGTGGAAGGATATACGGACGTGATCTCGATGCACCAGTCGGGGGTGGAAAACGTAGTGGCCTCTTCCGGTACGTCCCTGACACCGGGACAGATCCGGCTGATTCACCGTTTCACCAACAATATCACCGTGCTCTATGACGGCGACATGGCGGGAATCAAAGCGTCAATCCGAGGCATAGACATGTTGCTCGAAGAGGGAATGAACATCAAAGTATGCCTCTTGCCCGATGGCGACGACCCGGACTCTTTTGCAAGGAAACACAACGCCACGGAGTTCCAGAACTTTATACAGGAACACGAAACGGACTTTATACGTTTCAAGGCACAACTCCTGATGGAGGATGCGGGCAAAGATCCGATGAAACGGGCGGAACTGATAAACGACATCGTACGCAGCATCGCGGTCATTCCGGAAGCCATCGTCAGGGATGTTTATATCAAAGAGTGCGGACAGTTATTGCGGATAGAAGACAAACTGTTGGTTTCGGAAGTGGCCAAGCGCCGTGAACTTCAGGCCGAGAAAGGGAATAAACCGACCGTCGCCAACCATGCTCCGGTACCGGAAGCAGGCGAGATACCTCCTCCATTTCCGCCGGAAGAGGCAGAAATCGATACCTACCAGTCGTTTATCCCCCAGGAGGGCAAAGAGGGACAGGAGTTCTACAAATACGAACGCCTTATCATCCAGATGATCATCCGCTACGGAGAAAGGGTGATGTGCAACATGACGGATGAAGAGGGGAACGAAGTACCGGTCACAGTGGTGGAGTATGTCATCAACGACCTGAAAGAAGACGAATTGGCGTTCCATAACCCGCTGCACCGCCGTATCCTCTCGGAAGCCGCCGAACATATCCGCGAACAGGAGTTCGCCGCCGAACGTTTCTTTGTGGCGCACCCCGATCCGGCTATCAGCACAATAGCCACCGAACTGGCAAGCGACCGGTATCAACTGAGTAAATATCACTCGAAAACACAAAAGCTGGTAACGGACGAAGAACGTTTGTACGAAATGGTTCCGATGCTGATGATCAACTTCAAGAATGCCATCGTGGCAGAAGAACTGAAGCACATCATGTATGCGCTGCAAGATCCTGCGATAGCCAATGACAACGCTCAATGTGACGCCGTCATGCAACGGTATAAGGAGATGAAGGAAATACAGAACCTGATGGCCAAACGCCTGGGCGACCGGGTGGTGTTGCGCTGACCACATCCGGTTATGCACCGTCATCTCTTTCTTAAAGAAGCGGATACACATACAGTTTGTAACAAAAAAGAGGGTGCGTCGAAAAAATGTGAGTCTCGACACACCCTCTTGATGTATCAGTAAACCTTCACTTGTCAGAAGTAGACAAAGGGCTTCAGTTCATTTCCTTGCTTATCTACCGGATAAAGAGCTCCTTCCTTTACCAACTGGTCAGACATTTTCCGGATCATCTCTTTACACTTATCGGGATACGCAGAAGAGAGTTCATTCCTTTCTTCAGGATCATCCTTCAGATTGTAAAGCAGAGCCTTCGGTTGTTGCGGGGTCTCGGGAAGATAATAATAAATCAGTTTCCAGTCCCCCATACGATATGTCGTAAAGTAATTGCCACGGTGAGCATGCGGAAAGTGCATCAAGAAAGACTCGGGACGCCTCCGGTTTACTTTACCGCTTAATTGCTTTTTGAGGTCGAATCCATCTATCGCATAGCCCTGAGGAGCTTTACATCCGGCCACGGCCAACACTGTCGGATAAATATCCATTATTGTCCCCAACTGTGTCTGCATACCTCCCGCTTCAATCGGTAAACGCTTCTGCACTTTACTCTCTTTCTCAGGCTTTGCCCAGCCCGCAATAAAAGGAACACGCATACCTCCTTCGAACTCCGTACCTTTTTTCCCTCTCAACGGAGCAGAAGAGCCATATCCGCGTTCATCTCCCAGAGGGGCGTCGCCACCATTATCTCCTAAAAAGAAGATCAAGGTATTTTCGGCAATTCCCAACTTCTCAAGTTGGTCCATAATATCCCCCAAGGATTTATCCATGCCTTCTATTAAAGTAGCAAACGCCCTTGCCTGTTCGCTCTTATCCGGATCGGTATACCGTGACAAAAAGCGTTTATCTGCCTGAAAAGGCGCATGGACCGCATAATGAGCCATATTCAGATAAAAAGGACGCTTTTCTTCTACCGCCTTGGTTATCTCCCGGTTCGCTTCTATCGTCAGAGCTTCACTTAGAAAGATGTCCGTCCCATGATACTTTTCCAGGTCGGGAACCGCCCTTGCCTTTTGCCCCTTGATATGCCCATATCCCCATTCGCCATAATAGCTGCCGGGATGTCCTATGCCGGAACCAGCGATATTTACATCAAAACCAAGATGCAGCGGATTCTCTCCTTCGCTACCCATACAACCAAAATGTGCCTTTCCGACATGGATAGTCTTATACCCGGCCTGCTGCAAAACTTTCGGCATAGTGGGCATATCTTCCCTGAGACCTTTCCAGTTCCATTCGGGCGGCCCGAAAGGAGTCCGGTTATTGCTTTCGGCATTAATCCAGTTGGTGACACCGTGCCTTGTCGCATTTTGTCCGGTCATAATTGAAGCTCTGGAGGGGGAACTTACACTTTGCGCATAAAAAGTAGAAAAACAAATACCTTGTTTAGCCAGTCTTTCCATATTCGGAGTATGATACCAGTCATTCAGGGGATGGCGCGTCGGCTGACCATTTTCATCTGTCAGAAAGGGGACGGAAGTATCCATCAGTCCCATATCATCAACCAGAAAAACAATAATATTCGGACGCTCCTGAGCCACTCCGCAAACGGAATATGCCAAGCCGCCTAACACACAAATTTCTTTAAAAGCTCGATTTGTTTTCATTACATACTTTTTTATTTATGGAATATATCCTCGATATCAGTCATCCGGCCTCACCACCCGGGATTCTGCTCTAATGCCGGATTCAATGATACCTCACGAAGCGGCAATGGGAAGAGATAGTGTTTCGAAACATCAAATGTACGGCTTTCTGCTTTCTGTACCAACAAAAAGCCGTTCTTATCCAAAGTTACGTCTTTTCCCGGTATAGTTGTCGGATAGAGCGCCGAGTCAAACTTCGCACCCAAGATAGCTACCGGTAATTCCGATTCGGCTGTTTTCCAGCGGATAATGTCATCGTAACGGAACGATTCGGCAGCCAGTTCCACCCTGCGTTCCCGGCGGATTTCTTCGCGCATGCTCAAACCGTGCTGTTCTACAAAAGCATTGGTCAAAGCAGGCAATTGGTCGGGATGACCTTCGAAACGGGCACGGAGCCGGTTGACGGAAAGGTTCAGGTCGGCATCCGAGATCTTATCTTCCAGTTCAAAACAAGCCTCAGCATAGATAAGCAACACTTCGGCATAACGAATCAGTATTTCATCAATCCGCGACTTCATATTCGAGTAAGATTCTTCGTCACCATACTTCTTGAACATGTATCCGGTACGTGTCTGGCTCGAAAGATTGGGTACAAACGGTTTTCCCAGGAACGGATCTCCCGGTTTCCAGAGAGTAAGTGCCATACGCGGGTCGCGGTTCTCAAACTCCTTACCGGCAGGCAGATATTCTACTTTATAAGCAGACTTCTCCACAGGAAGCCCGTCTTTACAGAGAAATGCATCGGCCAGCACTTTGGTAGGGGTGTGAGAGGGATCGGCTATCGTAGCGCGGATACGGGAATTGTATGTATCGGCCTCAGCAGAATAACGATATGAAAGAATATGCTCGTCCGAGTCTTCTCCGGGCAGCAGGAACAGATCTCGGTAATCTTTATACAAAGAATATTCTTTCGTGTCAATCAGCCGCTTACTGGCTTCTTTGGCTATCTGAAGATATTTCTTATACTCTCCGTCACCGTGGAACTTATTTCTCGTGCCGCAATAGAGCGCCACACGGGCAAGCATTGCCTGGGCGGCTCCCTTGGTCAGTCGTCCCACGTCGGTAGACAATTTGCTTTTCAGCGGAATGTGGGTCTCCGCAAATTCAAGGTCTTCGATGATACCTGCAATCACTTGTTCTTTAGGAGTGCGGGGGCCCATCAATTCTTCCGAGTCCATATCGAGCGTGCTCAGTACATAGGGAACATCACCAAAACGCTTCACTAAATTAAAATAGAAATAGGCTCTGAAGAACCGGGCTTCACCGGCATAACGGTTCTTGACGGCATCCGAGACTTCGGCATTCTGATAATTTTCCAGAAAATTATTGGCATTCCGGATTTGCTTATACGCCGCAGTCCAGATAGCATCTGTATTGCCCGGACTCTGAGTTCCCGAACTGACTTGATTGCTCACATTAGCAAAACCGTCCGCACTCTGGTTATCTAATGTATACGAACGATTCATATTCTGATAAAACACATTGGTGGCCAGTCTCAAATCGCTTTCCGACTTCCAGAAGCTGGCAGGTGAAAGATTGGTTTTAGGTTCCCGATCCAGGAAATCGCTACAGCCACACAATACGATTGCAGTCAGCAACCAAAGATATATAGTTTTCATCTTCATAATTCAAGAATTAAAATGTCACGTTTAGTCCAAATGAAAAGTTTCTCATGATAGGATATACATATCCGTCTACATTAGACAGCTCCGGATCGAAGTTATCGTTCAGTTTGCTATACTCACAAAGGTTATCGCCGCTAAAATAGACTCTCAAGCGCTGGATGCCCCATGATTTGGTCAGTTTCGGGTCTATCGTATATCCCAGTTGCAGATTTTTCAGACGTACGTAAGCCGCATTCTGCAACCAGTGGTCGGAAATCTGATAGTTATGATTAGCCCCGGCATAATAGCGCGGAAAGGCTGCATTCGGATTCTCCGGAGTCCAATAGTCATTGTGCATCTTATAGGAGAAGTTATTCCAGGTAGCATAATAGGGATTCATCACCTCACTCGACAAATAGAAATTTCTTTTGCCTACGCCCTGGAACAGTATTCCCAGGTCGAACCCTTTCCATGCCGCAGTCAGATTCAATCCAAAGGTGTACCGCGGAGTGGTGGTGCCCAGATATTCCAGATCGTTAGGAGCTGAAATCTTTCCATCTCCGTCTTTATCAACATACTTAATATCACCTACACCGGTAATAGATTTATTATAAGCAGCCGAATTCTTAACTTCCTCTTCAGACGTGAAATATCCGTCGGTGCGGTATCCGAAGATTGACCCCAGAGAATATCCCTGAACTTTCTGGTTGACACCGGCCACAAATCCGTTATACTCCACTCCGTAATCGACGAGCTTATCTTTCTGATCGGATAAGTTGAAACGGGCACTATAGGAAAAGTCTTTAATCCGGTCTTGCCAGCCTACGGTCACTTCCCAGCCCTTCACTTCAAGTTCTCCATAATTGCCGGTAGGCACATCGACTCCAATCACACTCGGAACCTCGACATTGACCAGCATGTCCTTGTTCCGTTTGATGAAATATTCTCCGGTCACTGTCAGACGGTTTCTGAGAAACGCCATGTCTACCGCAAAATTATTCATTTCTACCGTTTCCCAGGTTCTTGTTTCCGATGGCAGTTTGGAAATGACGGCCCACTGTCCGAGTTCCGACTTAAACGGATAGTACCCCTTAATATTATAACTGGCAATATGGTCATACATTCCTAACCCGTTCTGGTTTCCCAACTGTCCCCAGGAAACACGGAGCTTCAGGTTATCGAAGATGCGCTGATTCTTCATGAACTTCTCTTCCGTAATTCGCCAGCCGACCGAAGCGGAAGGAAATACGCCCCATCTGTGCTTTTTTGAAAAACGTGAAGAAGCGTCCGCACGGAAGTTGGCCTCAACCAGATATTTGGAAGCAAACGCATAATTCATACGCATGAATCCTGAAACCAATGCCCATTCATTTTCATCGGCACCATTCGACCATCCGTCCGTATCACCCAGATTAAGCGCAGGCAGTTCATTTCCTATGATATCGGTACGTTTTCCCTGAAGATCTTCATACAGATTCTCTTCTGCCGACCATCCTCCAAGAACATTAATATCGTGTTTTCCAAATACACCTTTGTATTCGGCAATCAGTTGCCCGGTCAGATATTGTCGATGGGAATTGTTCTGCGTTACAGAGTTCGGACTTTTCTGTCCAAAAGCAGTCGAGATTAAACCTTCCACACCATATTTTCCATAAGCTCTACGCCATTCCTTTTTTTGTCCGTCAAGAATATTCGCACCTCCGACGGCCCGTAGAGAAAGACCTTTCACCGGTTTATACTCTAAAGTAAATACTCCTTCAATCCGTTGATTACGGGTACGCCCTTCACCGCCTTCTTTCAAAGCCTGAATCGGATTCAACTGCATTCGGTGGCGGGAATAATTTCCATTCGGATCATAAATAGGCATATTGGGACCGGCCTGTATAAAAGTGATATAAGGAATTGACCACGAACCTTCGGCAGCATGATAGAGGTTTACTCCCCGTGAATAGCTGATACGGCTATCAAACGACAGCTTGTTCTTTATCAATTCAACACTGATATTTGAGCGGAGATTAATACGGTCATAATTGTCAGGACCATATTCAGAAAACATTCCATTCTGATCAAGCCAGCCGATGGAAAAGAGATACTTCAAACGATCAGATGCTTTCGAAATAGTTAAGTTATGGGTCTGCTGAAAACTATGATCCATCATCAGACCAATCCAGTCCACATCCGAAGTATATATCCACTCTTTACCGTTAGGAATAGCAATGGTATTGGGATCTTTAATAGCATCAATTGCTTTCTGTGAAAAAGGAGCAGCCAATCCGGCATTGGCAAATGCAACGTTGGATAATAATGCATGGTCCAATCCCGTATTGCTTTCAGGTAAACGCGTAGGAGAATTAAAAGAAAAATTACCGGTATACTCTACCTTCACCTTCTCCGAAGCCCCCTTCTTAGTAGTCACCAATACCACTCCCTCGGCAGCACGTGCACCATAAATAGCAGCAGAAGCGGCATCTTTCAATATTGAAATGGTTTCAATATCCTGTGGATTTACCACATTAATATCTCCCGGCATACCGTCGATAATCACTAAAGCACCGGCGCTATTGATGGAAGTGTTTCCACGTATCTTGAAAGAGGCAAACTCTCCGGGCTTTCCGGTACCCGAACTGACTGTCAGCCCCGATACTGTTCCCTGAAGTGCATCCGTGGCACTACGGATGGGACGGTTTTCAATGACATCCGACTCGATGGTCTCAACAGCACCTGTCAGGTTTACTTTCTTCTGCGTACCGTAACCCACGACAACAACTTCGTCCAGCAACTCGGCATCTTCTTTCATCTTTATCTTCAGAGTCTTACCGGGAATCACTTTGACTTCTTGTTTGGCATATCCGATATACGAGATGACAAGTATGGCTCCCGGAGATACATCCAACGAAAAGCCGCCGTTGAGATCTGTTATAATTCCGTTGGTAGTGCCCTTCTCAAGTATACTGGCACCTATGATGGGCTCACCCGCCATGTCGGTAATCTTCCCTTTCACCGGAATTTTGTCTTCCTGCTGTACGATTATCGTATTCCGGGGGCTGTGCTTGTCGGACAAAATGATGTGTGTTCCTTCCATCTCGTACAAGACTTGATTTCCAAGCAACTGATTCAGGACCTCCGATACGGGTTTCTCTGAAACATGGATTGATGCGTGTCTTTTCACATCGACAGCATTCGAGTACATAAACAGGTAATCTGTCTGACGTTCTATCTCATTCAGTATTTCCTCTAAAGGGACATTCGTTTTTTTAATGGACACTCTTGCATTCTGAGAATTGACAGTACCTGCCATGGCACCGAATACACAAAAGAAAAGTAAGAATGTAGTGACTCTCATAGTTTTAAATAATGGTTTGATTGACGAATTTTTAGGTACATAAAAATCCGTGCAACGAGTATTTTTCATATCTTTGCTTTATAAATTCATTTAATATTTTTCTTTTTCAGGTAAAAGAAGAATGTTTCTCCTTTAGGCTGGTAGGTATTGCAGTACTTACCGGCCTTTTGTTTCAATCAGATTTAAGCGGTATTCTTCATAGGCAGTATTCTTATTAAAGGTTCAACAATTTATTTAATGGTAAATGTATTCTTCTCATCATCCCGGACGTACTTAAAGTTCACGTCCCTCTGCAAAACACGTAATGCATATTCTATTCCGTCGGACAAGCGGAACTTGACAGTGAGTACCGGATTGTCTACTTTGGCGGCATCAAATCCTATCCCGACACCATAATACTTTTCAAACTCTCGCAGTATTTCAGTAAACCGTTTACTCTTAAAACAAATCAGTCCTTCACGCCAACGGTAAGTATCAAAATCAGTGATTTTTTCGACAGTCATTTTGCCCCCTTTAAGTACGGCTTTGTACGAAGGACGCAGCGTTAACTGGGAATTGCCTGCTTTCACACGGACACTTCCCTCTATCAAGGCTGCCTCAAACTCCTTGGTACCCGAATAGGCTTCTACATAAAACCGGGTGCCGAGTACTTCAATCTGTTCTTTTTCGGAAGTATGTACCACAAAGGGTTTCTTTGCATCATGCGTTACCTCAAAATAGGCTTCGCCGTCTATCTCTACGTCACGTCTTTTATCTGCAAAGTTTTGCGGATACTCAATTCGGGTATTGGAGTTAAGCCAGACACGGCTGCCGTCGGGAAGAGTGATGTTCGCCATCTGTCCCTTCAAAGTGCTGACCACACTTCTCGATTCTGTTTCGGAGGGTCGGTTAAGCCAAAAATACGTTGTCCCCAAGGCAATCAGCAGAACAGCCGCCACCTTCAGGCATTCAAAACCGATTCTACGGATCATCCGTCGTCGCCCGGCCTGCTTTTGGGCAGAAACGGCCCGCTCCTTCAGAATAATCGTATCGAAGAATTTCCTCTCCCGAAGATATTCCTTCCAGTTTTCTTCGGAAGCTTCAATATACTGGCGGATCTTCTTTTCTTCTTCAGGACCGGCATCCCCGTTAAAGTAGCGATAGAATATTTCTTTTTCTATTTTCATAGGTCTGTTTTTATCTGCATTCATCTTAATAACACGCAAACAGATTGCCTCCCTAGTAAAAAAGTTCTTTTTTTATGAGCAGTACCCTCTTCGGATACCCGTAATACATTTTTCTGAATGGTTTTTAAGTGAGGAAGTCATATAAGAAAGGGAACAAGACCAGATAGTCCTTCAGAGCTACACGAAGCTCTTTAGTGGCTTTGGAGATATGAAATTCAACGCCTTTTACAGTCATTCCCATTATCTCGGCTATTTCTTTGTGGGATTTATTTTCGTAACGGCTCAGAACAAAAATCCGGGCGGTATTGGCGGACAGACGGGAAATCACATGATCGATAATGTTCTGCACCTCTCCGGCAAATAAAGCACTGGGTTCACAGGCATCCAAAGTGGCGATACGATTGGACAACTCCCATTCTGAATGAGAACTGACGCGATCGGAAACTTCATTGACCAATTGTAAATGGCGGAGATGATTAAGGCACTTATTCTTTACGACCGTAAGGACATAGGCAGAAGGATTGATCTCAGAAGAGATCTTAAGACGGTTTTCCCAATAGGACATTAAAGCCTCCATAACGATATCTTCGGCTACGATCTCGTCACGCGTATAAGTCCATGCAAACCGGATAAACCGTTGCTGATTTTCGGAAAAGAACTTGTTGAACCGGATTAAGTCACTGGAATTGGAGGGCATACGCTGGAAATACAAATTAATTCATTCAGCGCAAAAATAAAAAACAAAAGCTATATAAACAAACTTAAATACTAATAAATTCAGCGCGATTGCCCCTATATACCAATAATATACTACACCAGGCTTATCTCTGACGAATCAGATTCATAAACTCTTCGCGGGTTTTAGCCTGGTTGAAAGCACCTGTAAAATCGGAAGTAGTAGTTACAGAATTTTGTTTCTCAACACCACGCATCTGCATACACATGTGTTTGGCTTCAACGACAACCATCACTCCCAATGGATTGAGGGTTTCCTGGATGCACTCTTTAATCTGGAGCGTCATGCGCTCCTGCACTTGCAACCGGTGAGAGAAAATATCTACCACCCGGGCTATCTTGCTAAGTCCGGTGATATAACCGTTAGGAATATAAGCCACATGCGCTTTGCCGTAGAAAGGCAGCATATGATGTTCGCAAAGAGAGAAGAAATCGATATCTTTCACAATCACCATCTGGCTGTATTCTTCCTGAAACTTAGCCGAACGAAGCACTTCATGCGGATCCATGTGATAACCTTTGGTCAGAGTCAACATAGCTTTAGCAACACGTTCGGGGGTCTTCAGTAAACCTTCCCGTTCGGCATCCTCACCTAAAAGAGTGATAATACTGCGATAATGCTTCTTTAAATCCTCCAAAGCCGGAGAATTGATTTCTTCTTTTTCTAACATAATTACAGGGGGATATTGATTTGATCTTTAACAATAGAGACTTCCTTAAACACACCGGTTGCTTTCAGCTTGCGCATCATGGCATCAGCTTCTTCGATACTACGAAAATCGCCTACCCTGCACAACCAGCGGGGAGGATTGAAAGAGGTATAAACGGAAAGTTCCGGAAAATACTCCTTAACCCGGGAGCCTACGTTATGCGCCTCGTTCTTGGCCTGGCGAGTATTATTGCCGGCATAAGTCTGTATCCGGTATCCGGAAGACTTGAGTATCTTCTGTTCACCGGTACTGGGAGGAACACTACCCAATAAAGCTGCAATGCGTGGATCTTGATGAATGGTCACTTTCCCTTGTCCCGGCACATTACGTTCCAGACTCTTCACAATATCGCTTTGAGCCTGTACACCTGCCGCAAGAACCAATAGTAAAAACAGTAAGCTCAATTTCTTCATAAGCTTGTCAATTGAGGAATGGGGAACTGAAAATTGAGAATGGATTGATTGGTATAACCAACATTCCCAACTTCCAGTTCTTAATCTTTTAATTAGTTGAATGCATCAATGATACCTTTGAAATCGGCAACCTTCAAAGCAGCACCACCGATCAAGCCACCGTCAACATCCGGGTTGGCAAACAGTTCTTTTGCATTAGAAGGTTTACAGCTACCACCGTAAAGGATAGAAGTGTTGTCGGCAATTTCTTTTCCATATTTTCCGGCTACAGCAGAACGGATAAATGCATGGATTTCCTGTGCCTGGTCAGGGGTAGCAGTTTTACCTGTACCGATAGCCCAAACCGGTTCGTAAGCCAAAACGATCTTAGCAAAGTCTTCTGCAGAAAGATCGAATACAGATTCTAACTGAGCAGCAACCACTTCGTTCTGTTTGTTAGCTTCGCGTTCTTCCAGAACTTCACCGATACAGAAAATAGGAGTCAAACCGTTAGCCAAAGCCAATTTCACTTTGTCTTTCAGGATTTCAACTGTTTCACCGTAGTAAGCACGACGTTCTGAGTGACCCAGGATGACATATTTAGCACCTGTAGAAGCAACCATAGCGGCTGAAACTTCACCTGTGTAAGCACCTGATTCTTTATCAGCGCAGTTTTCAGCACCAACACCAATCTTGGCAGCATCTACAAGAGGAGTTACAGAAGCAAGGTGGATAAACGGAGTACAGATGATAACATCACAGTTAGGCTTTTCGTTAGCCAATGCTTCATTCAGTTCTTTTGCAAGAGCAATACCCTCCTGGAGGGTTTTGTTCATTTTCCAGTTTCCTGCAACAATGTTTTTTCTCATTTTGTTTTTTATTAAAAGGGTTAATAAATTTACGATTCAATTATTCATTCTTCTGCGTTTCAGAAGAGACTTGTGAATTTCCGGCAGCTTTGTCTGCAGCCTTTTTACGTTTCTTTTCAAGACGCTTCACAACCAGAATATCAACTCCCAAAACCATCAATAAAGGGATAGCAAACCAAAGGAGTACATAACCGATCGTATGCACATCGCTCTCTTGTTTCTGTTTTCCCAGTTCAAGGTTTTCCAGTTTGTCAGTCAGGGCATATTCATCAGGCAATTCACTATCACTCCATTTATTTAAAATGGTACCTTCTTTAATCAGCATCAGTCCCGGATTGGAACGTATCATCGTTTTCAACGTAATATCATCCATCAGGCAGAACGGATATTCCGCTCCGGTTTTATCTTTCCATTGTTCTATCTGATAATCCAGCGAAGAGGTCAGGCAGTAAAAGCCATAACCATGCTCTACCGCATAATCATAAATCTCATTTATCAGATCGATGTTACTGTCATCTGCCTCTTCAATCCGATGGGCTACCAATAAGAATGTATAGTTTTTATCTGCCAGTACTTTATCTGTAATATCTTCACCTGTTTCAAGATTAGTCATTGAGAAATCATGGATAGAAGGCTCATAACCTTTCTCTTTCACAATGGTCCGCGCTTCAATAAATTTCCAGGTACTATCGGGATAATTTTCCAACGAGAACTCTTTCTTTTCACCATTCTTCTCCAACACGAAAACACTCTCGTAAACCGTCGGCTTTGCCCCTGCCGGGATACTCATGTTTTCCGGAATATTCTTCCCTATCTTATAAGGACGAAAATCCAGTATCGGCAAGTTGCCCAGACAATAGAACGAAAGCGCAAACACAAACAGGAAAGTATATAGAGATACGAGCCATTCCATCTTAGCACTGATAAAACGGATCATCTGATGCTTCCACCGGAAAACGGAAATTGCTGCAATCAGCAAAATAACATTCTTCCAAAATGTTTGCCAGTTTGTCAATACCCAAGCGTCACCGAAACAACCACAATCGGATACCGGATTAGCCAATGCCAAATACAGAGTAAGAGGGGTCATACAGATCATCAGCAACAAAGCCAACCAGGTAGCGGTTGTTTTCCGGATACCAAAAAACAGAAACACACCTACCGAAAACTCGACAGCTGACAAAACAATACCCGCCAACAAAGGGAAAAAGGCCGGAAACCACGTTCCCATCCCGAAAGCATCCAGATAATCTTGTATCTTATATTCCGATCCCAACGGATCGACTGCTTTCACGAATCCTGAAAAGATGAACACCCCTGCCAGCACGAAGCGGCACAGATTGGTCCATACTTTCTGAATAATATGTAGCTCCTTATCCTTCAAATTCTATCTTAATCAATCCGAAAACAGAATAGTTAATCATATCCATGTAATTAGCGTCAATGCCTTCTGATACCAATGTCTGACCGGCAAGGCTCTCTATCTGCTTGGTACGATAAATCTTCATCAGTATCAAATCAGTATACGAGCTAACGCGCATACTGCGCCATGCCTCATCATAATCATGATTCTTGGCAAGCATCAATTCCAATGCTTCCTTTGCATACTTATCGTACAAAGCCAATGCTTCATCTACTGTTATATCAGCCGACTCTGCATATCCGAGTTCCAATTGTATCAACCCGATAATACCATAGTTGACAATAGCAATAAACTCGGAACGGATTCCTTCGTCGACAAGAGTCACCCCTTTTACTTCAATACTACGAATACGGTTGGCTTTGATAAATATCTGATCTGTTACGGAAGCAGGACGCAGAATACGCCATGCAGGACCGTAATCATGCAGTTTCTTAGAGAATAGGTCACGGCATAATGCTATGACATGTTCAAATTGTTGCCTGGTATCTTTCATTTCCTTACAAATAGTGTGCAAAGGTAACAATAATTAAAGAAAAATGAAAAGAGGGCACTCTAAATAATATTAAAGTGCCCTCTTCCGTCTATGTAGTATAACTATTATGAACAGCGCAATACTTGACCCGGACGAAGTGTTGTCTTCGTGGTAATACGATTCAACTTGCAAAGTGTGCTGACTGAAACACCGCGCAGTTTAGCGATTCTGGACAAACTGTCGCCTTTCTTAACCTTGTAATATCTGATTTCGCCGTCCGATGCTATATTAGTATCATGTGAACCGGCTTTGTTACGTTCGTAACCTCTTGTTTTTCTGAATGTATATGTATCGGCAACGATATCCTGTTTCGGGAAGTCGAACATTAATGCAGGATTGATGGCAATACCCAGGAAACGGGTCTCAAAATGTAAGTGAGATCCCGTTGAACGTCCGGTATTTCCTCCCAAGGCAATAGGTTCACCGGCTTTTACCAATTGGTTCTCTTCTACAAGCTGTTTGGATAAGTGACCGTATACGGTTTCCAGTCCATTGTCGTGACGAATAACGACATATTTACCATAACCTCTACGTTCATACTTCACAATACGCACCTTTCCGTCGAAAGCAGCTACAATGGTATCTCCAATGTTCACTTTGATGTCAAGTCCATTATGCATTCTTCTCCAACGTGGTCCGAAGGGAGAAGTGATACGGGTACTGGGAGTAGGCATATGGAAACCCGTGAGATCGATTGTATAAGAATCGGGAATTATAGCATCCTTTCCGTAAGCATGTACGTACTGGTTGTTCCAATTAGGATACAGACTCAGTGCAGGATATTCAGACTGTTCTGCGCGAATCTGTTTCTGCAATGCTAATGAATCTACACTTTTTAATTTTCTGTCAATCGGTGCCTGACGGGCAATCAAATCCTGAGAAAAAGAGTTCAGGCTGATCATAGCCGCAGCGGCAATCATTACTGTTTTAATGCAATTGAAATTCATTCGTCTTGTTTAATTCAATTCAATCAATATTCGTCATTTGCATACAGGTAGTCAAAAGTAGCCTGTTTGTAATCGAATATTTCTTCCGGTTTAAAGAATCTGTTTAATTCGACAACTGCGGTTTCCGGCGAATCAGAGGTATGAACAATGTTCTCTTGAAAGCTCATACTATAATCTCCGCGAATGGTCCCCGGGGCTGCCAGACGTCCGTTAGTTGGTCCTGCCAATGCACGAACGGCTTGAATAGCATCCACACCTTCAAAACAACAAACGATAACGGGAGCCGTCATCATAGAATCTTTCACTCGCTGAAAGAATGGTTTCGAACTAAGGTGTGAATAATGCTCACTTAACACTTCATCTGTCAACTGCATCATTTTCATTCCCGCCAAACGCAATCCTTTACGCTCAAAACGACGAGTAATCTCGCCAACCAGTCCTCGCTGAAGAGTACAAGGTTTCAGAATGACCAATGTTTTTTCCATCATAACGTACAGTTTCAAAAGGTTAAAGTGCTCATTTATTTTAAAATTCCCCCAAAGATAGCATTTCTAAGCGAAACGGCAGGTATCCTCTTAACTATTTTTTATAAGGATAAATAGCAGAATTAAAGAAATATTTCTCTAAACCTCCATAAACAGAGGAAATAAAGAGAAATATGTTATGCAACATGTTTATGTAAAAAAGCTACATGTTTAACCGTTTTTCAGCTAATGGCAGCCCAGTTAACATTCGTCTTGCGCAATGCTTTCAGCTGCCGCCATAGAATTTCATTCTCCGGCAACACGCCGCCCGGATCGGCATCCGTTATTTCTTCTGCGATATTACGCACGTATTGCAAGAGTTGACCGTCACGGGCAATATCCGCAATCTTTAAGTCGAAAGCAATACCACTTTGCTGTGTACCTTCCAGGTCACCTGGTCCCCGGAGTTTAAGATCGGCTTCAGCTATTTCAAATCCGTCATTGGTGCGTACCATTATTTCCAGACGTTTCCGGGTCTCTTCAGTCAGCTTATAGGTAGTGACCAGAATGCAATATGATTGGTCGGCTCCACGCCCTACCCGGCCACGCAACTGATGTAACTGTGAAAGTCCGAAGCGTTCGGCATTTTCGATAATCATCACCGAAGCGTTAGGCACATTCACTCCTACTTCAATCACTGTAGTAGCTACCATAATCTGCGCTTCACCCGAAATAAAAAGTTGCATCTGCGCATCTTTCTCGGCAGGTTTCATTTTGCCATGCACTTTACAAACCTTACAGTCGGGAAACTCCTCACAAATATGCAAATACCCTTCTTCAAGATTTTTCAAATCAATCTTTTCACTCTCCTTAATCAAGGGATATACAATATAAATCTGGCGCCCTTCTTCAATTTGTTTACGTACCGAACGATATAAACTTTCTCTCCGGTTATCAAACTGGTGAATAGTAGAGATCGGCTTACGTCCGGGAGGCAATTCATCTATGACAGAGACATCCAAATCACCATAAAGTGTCATTGCCAGCGTACGTGGAATCGGAGTAGCAGTCATAACCAATACATGGGGCGGCTGAATACTCTTGCTCCACAGTCTGGCACGCTGTGCCACACCAAAGCGGTGTTGTTCGTCAATTACGGCCAATCCTAAAGAAGCAAAATTTACAGTATCTTCAATAACGGCGTGGGTACCGATCAATATATGTACATCTCCGGTCAGGAGTCCCGCAAGGATAGCTTCCCGTTTCTTTCCTTTCACCGAACCTGTCAAGAGTTCCACCCGCACATCCATTCCAAACAACAACTCTTTGATTGTATCGTAATGTTGGTTAGCCAAAATCTCAGTAGGCGCCATCATACAAGCCTGAAAACCATTATCAAGGGCAATCAGCATACTCATCAAGGCCACCAGTGTTTTCCCACTTCCCACATCCCCCTGCAACAGGCGATTCATTTGCTTTCCGCAACCGACGTCCTGCCGGATTTCTCTCAAAACCCGCTTTTGAGCCCCGGTCAGTTCGAAAGGAAGATTCTTAGAATAAAATGTATTGAAGATTTCACCGACTGTTTCGAAAACATAACCGCGGTATTTACGTTGCCGGTCTTTGGCATATCTCAGAATATTGAGCTGTACATAAAAGAGCTCTTCAAACTTAAGACGATATTGCGCCTTCCTCAACAGTTCCGGATTAGAAGGAAAATGAATATTCCGTAAAGCTTCCGTCAAAGGCATCAGATGATGGTCGGCAATTAGTTTAGGTGAAAGTGTCTCGGGCAAAGGCTCCTGAATCTGTCCGATAATGGTTGCCATCATCTTTTCAATGGCATGGGAGTTGAGAAAGCTACGTTTCATCTTCTCCGTTGTATTATAATAAGGTTGGAGTCCCATTGATGACAATTTCAAATCAGCGGGATTATCTATATCGGGATGGGCTACGTTAATTCTTCCGTTAAACACGGTCGGCTTACCAAAGATAATATATTCTTCGTGAAGTTTATATTTACCTGTGACATACTTTATACCCTGAAACCACACGAGGTCAACGACTCCTGTGCCATCCGAGAAATGTGCTAATAATCTTCTCTGGCGCCCTTCACCAAAAGTTTCAAAGCCAAGTATCTTTCCCTTCAACTGTATATACGGCATATTACCATCTATTTCATGAATGTAATAGATGCGACTCCGGTCTACATATTTATAAGGAAAATAATAGAGCAGATCATGCAATGAATAAATCTCCAACTCTTTATTCAGAACCGCAGCTTTTTGCGGACCAACACCGGATAAGTACTTTATGTCTCGTGTAGCTAAATCGAACATTACAACAAGGCTGAAGCTACTTTCAAATCAAATGGAGTAGTTATTTTTATATTTTCACGGTTTCCCTCCACCAGATGGACAGGAACTCCCATAGCCTCTACCACGGAGGCATCATCAGTAAAAAAGGGAGTAAACTCTTGTTCATAAGCTCTTCTCAGTAAATCGGCATCGAATACCTGGGGAGTTTGAACCAGTTTATAATCATTACGGTTTACAGTCTCACTGCCTGATCCTGTGAGATGGCGCACGGTTTCTACAACATCGATGACAGGAATTACGGCTTTTCGCACAGCAGCTTCCCGGAAACAACGGGCAATCACTTCCTGCGATACGAAAGGACGAACACCGTCATGCACCCCCACCATACCACCGATACCGTTTATCAAAGCCAATCCGTTTTTAACCGAGTGGAAACGGGTTTCACCTCCATCGGCAATTTCATGCCTGATGTTAAATCCATGCGTTTCACACAGTTCCCGCCAAAACCCCTGCTGTTCCCGGGGCAATACGAGAATAAGTTGCATTCTCTTATCGAATCGATGAAAAGCTTCCAACGTATGCATCAATACAGGCTTTCCGCCAATGGGAAGAAACTGTTTGGGAAGTTCACTTCCCATGCGGAGTCCCTTCCCCCCGGCTACAATCAAAGCAGTCCGATACATAGGCTTAACGTCTTACGCACATGGCCTCTACCAGCTCGTTTACTTTTTCCTTGCCTAACAATGTATCTACAATAGTCAATGCAAATTCCATCGCAGCACCCGGTCCCATACCGGTAATGATGTTACCATCTCTGACAACCGGCTCGTTAGTACACTCCGCACCTTCCAGGTACTGTTCGAAACTGGGATAACAGGTTACTCTGCGACCTCTCAGAAGTCCCAGTTTTCCAAGTACCATCGGGGCGGCACAAATAGCGGCAATAGGCTTGTTTTTCTCCGCAAAGCTAAGAATTAACTTACGCAACCCTTCATGTTTGTCCAGAGTGGCAGCACCCGGCATTCCTCCCGGCAAAAACAGCAACTCAGCATCAAAGAAATCACAATTCTCAAAATTCTTATCGCAAAGCACAGATACATCATGCGCACCGACTACAATCTCGTCTGGCGTAACAGATACAATTTCTACATCTAAACCAGCGCGTCTCAATGTATCAATTGTAGTAAGCGCTTCAATTTCTTCAAATCCGTCTGCGAAAAATGCATAAACTGTTCCCATAATCTATATCATTTAGATGTTATAAACTCAAAGCCCACCTTTCTAAAAACACGGTACTTTAAGCATTAATTATTTCAAATTAAAATAATAAGTAATCGTTCCTGTCTGGTTGTTCACTCCGTTTACGGCATTAAAACGTGCTTTTTTAGCCGCATCTTCAGCAGCTTTACGCAAAGTCGAATTTACCGTGTTAGTCAATCGGTTGATACTGGTAGCAATCACATGACCAGCTGGATTCACGGTAATAGAAACAACTACTCGCCCCTCTTCCTGAACGTTGTATACGGGACGGGGCAAACCTCCCTCTCCTATAGAACGTCCGCCAAGATTAAATGTTCCATATCCCCCGACTCCGGACTTTGCTCCGGTCGACGAATTGCCATCTTTACTTCCTTCTACTCCTTCACCCGAAGTAGCACTACCTTTGCTTCCCCCCATCTGCGAGCCTTTACCAAAGGCACCGGCTACTCGTTTACTGGCAGCTTCTGCAGCGGCCTTGCGCTCACGCTCTGCCCTTTCTTCAGCAAGTTTTTTAGCTTCGGCAGCCTTTTCTTCGGCTGTTTTTTCAGGCTTCTTCTCTACTTTCGGCTTCTCCTTCTTAGGCTCGACCTTGGGTTTTATAGCAACCGTTTCTTCTTCGGTCTGCGTAATCATTTCCTGTTCGGCTTCCACTTCGGGTACGGGTTGCGGAGCCGGCACTTCTTCAGGCATTACTTCCACGTCCACCATAGTGGAGGGATCATAATTTCCATAAGCCGCATCCACATCTCCCATCATCACCGGTACACCGCCGGCTTCTTCGTCCGGACGTGGAACAGCAAAACTTACCAGAATCAAAAGAGCAATAATAGCCACATGCACCAACAATGCACCCAACGCCCCTATATATTCACTCTTTCTTTTTATGTTCATTTCTTCCTTATTTCCGGCGGGCGGGTAGCCAGCACCATTTTAAAATGATTCTCATTCGCGATATTCAGCACCTTAACGATCTCACGGTAAGGTACAGTTTCATCCGCATAGAGAGCAACATACATCTCAGGTTCTTTATCCGCACAGCTTTGCAGGAATGGAGTCAATTCCTCCAAGCCTAAAGCATGCTCTTTTTCATTACCGAACGCTGCATAATAGTTCAGGTCCTTATCAATGATAACTCTTGTCAACGGTTTAGCCGAAGTTTGCTGTTTGCCTTGTGGCAATAACACTTTAATCGCATTGGGCGACACAACAGTTGAAGTTATCATAAAAAAGATAAGCAACAGGAATATGACGTCCGTCATAGATGCCATACTAAAGTTGGGTGATATTTTTGCTCGACGCTTTAATGCCATAAAATAATTCTTCAATATGCCAATATGTCAATGTGCCAATTGGCTACGCACTCTATTTTATCTCAGCACCTTATTTCTGTGCAGGTTCATTAAGCAGGTCCATAAATTCCATGGTTCTGGACTCCATCTTATTGACCACTCTGTCTACCAGCATCACCAGATAGTTGTAAGCAAACATAGCAATAATACCGACAATCAGACCACCTACGGTAGTAATCATAGCTTCATAAATACCTCCTGAAAGCAGTGTGATATCAATATTACCGCTTCCGGCATTTGCCATTTCATAAAAAGCCCGCACCATACCGGTTACTGTACCCAGGAAACCGAGCATCGGAGCACCACCTGAAATAGTAGCCATCACAGTCAGGCCTTTTTCCAACTTAGCCACCTCAATATTTCCCACATTCTCAATAGCAACCTGTACGTCATTTACCGGACGTCCCAGACGGCTAATCCCTTTTTCGATCATACGGGCGGAAGGGGTATTCATCGTTCGGCAATAATTAATAGCCGACTTAATCTCACCACTATGGATATAGTCTTTGATCTTCTCCATAAACATCGGATCTTCCTTACCGGCTTTTCGGATCACATAGTTACGTTCAAACAGGATGTAGAAACAAACTACAGACAGTACTCCCAAAACAATCATAATCCATCCACCCTTAATAGCCATATCAAGCATATTCATTTCAGCCGGAGCAGATACAGGAGTCAGTACAGGGTTGGCCGATGCAACGGAATCAGCCAGGTTGGTAGCCACTTGGGCTAATAGTAGCATTGCATTCATTAGCGAAGACAGTTTTTATATTCCTGAATGGTACGTTCCAATCCCAGATACAGCGCATCACTTATTAAAGCATGACCGATAGAGACCTCGTCCAGCCAGGGTATGTTTTTATAAAAGTAATTCAGATTCAATAAACTCAAGTCGTGACCGGCGTTCAGACCAATTCCCAACCGGCGGGCCACTTTAGCTGCTTCAACAAAAGGAGCAACAGCCACTGCCGGATCTTTCGGATAAGCAGTAGCATAAGGTTCGGTATATAGCTCTACACGGTCGGCACCTGCTTTTGCCGCATACTCAATCATTTCCGCATCGGCTGCCACAAATACAGATGTACGGATACCTGCCCCGTTAAACTCGTCCAAGACTTCCGTCAGAAAATCAAAATTAGCCTTTGTATCCCATCCTGAATTAGAAGTTATCTGAGAAGGATCGTCCGGCACTAAAGTCACCTGATGAGGTTTCACCTTCAACACCAAATCGATAAACTCCGGAGAAGGATATCCTTCAATATTAAATTCAGTCCGAAGCAACGGACGCAAATCATACACATCCGAACGACGGATATGACGTTCATCCGGACGTGGGTGAACCGTTATGCCGTCAGCACCGAAACTCTCACAATCCAACGCCACCTTAACCACGTTCGGAACATTTCCCCCACGGGCATTCCGAAGGGTAGCCACTTTGTTTATGTTCACACTTAATTTAGTCATAGTTCTATGTCTTAATATAATACGGACCTTTTACCCATATGTTTTGCGCAAAAGTACAAATATTAGCGATAAGATAACAGCAATACCGAAAAAAAATCCCAAATTTGCGACACACTAGAAACTTTTATCAACATGAAATTTGCCATTTTCGGAAATACATACCAAGCCAAGAAGTCTTCACATGCTGCTACTTTGTTCAATTTGCTCGAAAAACATGGAGCAGAAATCTGTGTATGCAGAGAATTTCATCGTTTCCTGAAATCCGACTTAAAACTGAACGTCAAGGCGGATAATTTGTTCGATGAAGACTATTTTGATGCAGACATGGTGATCAGTATCGGCGGAGATGGTACTTTTCTAAAAGCGGCACGACGGGTAGGTAACAAAGGAATCCCTATTTTGGGTATCAATACCGGACGATTAGGATTCTTAGCAGATGTATCCCCGGAAGAAATGGAAGAAACGATTGAAGAAATCTACCAGAACCATTATACAGTTGAAGAACGGAGTGTACTCCAATTGCTTTGTGACGACAAACATTTGCAAGATTCACCTTATGCGCTCAATGAAATAGCCGTATTAAAACGGGACAGTTCATCCATGATCAGTATCCGTACTGCTATTAACGGAGCACACCTCACGACTTACCAGGCTGACGGGCTCATTATCGCCACTCCAACAGGTTCCACTGCATATTCATTAAGCGTAGGTGGTCCTATCATTGTTCCCCATTCCAAAACCATCGCAATTACTCCGGTTGCTCCACACAGTTTAAACGTAAGGCCTATAGTGATCTGTGATGACTGGGAAATCACTTTAGATGTAGAAAGTCGTAGCCACAATTTCCTGGTTGCAATTGACGGCAGTAGCGAAACCTGTAAGGAAACAACCCGCCTCACAATCCGGAGAGCTGACTATAGCATTAAAGTAGTAAAACGCTTTAATCACATCTTTTTCGACACTCTTCGCACTAAAATGATGTGGGGAGCTGACAGCAGAGTATAATATTTCATTTATCACTAATAACAGGGAGGCTTTTCTCATAGCCTCCTTGACTTTCGCCATTAGGGTTCTGTCCCACACAGCTTCTTTTAACCAGAAACATTCCGAATAAAGCTGATAAAATGATTGACAGGGGATGTTGTTTATCCGGAAGAGTAAAGTTCTTTATTTATAAACGAGTGCATCAGTTCGGTTGTTATCCTCCCTCCTTCTTTTCCTACGTCTATAAACAAGTCATCCCCTCGTGTCTTCTGACCCGAGGGGATGAACTCTCTAAAAAAAACGGCGACTACCTACTCTCCCACTGTTACGCAGTACCATCGGCGTGATCAGGCTTAACTTCTCTGTTCGGAA
>NZ_JADKYL010000020.1:0-49512 GCF_019633785.1 Bacteroides sp. FSHCM14E1 | reverse complement strand
TAAGCGCCGTCTATTCAGGAAGGCGGGAGAAAGGGAATAGCGGACAGGGAATGGGGCGGACGGGGGCAAAGAATATCCCAAGCGGCAAATAACAAAGGACTTCCGGAAAAAAGCAGAGCATTTTCAAGCAAACAAGCGGGGATATGAAAATGCTTTTTAAGGGAAAAACTGACAAGAAACAGAAAGTATACTTCTGAATACGAGTGAATTAGGAAAGTTTTTCAAGCGATGGCAGAGGGTGGAAGATGGAAGATGAGGGTGGAAGATAAACAGGCTGAAAACGCGATCTTCCACCCTATTAACTAAATGATAATCAGACAAAAAGATTGAAAAAGGTGGAAGATGGAAGATAGAAATACATTTCGCGGAGGAGAGGAGAAAAGCGGATGGGAGATGAAAGATACAAAAAGAAAAAAGGAAAGAGACCGGGAAAGAGTGAAACGGGACGAAAAGAAAAGATAAAAGACTAATGTTAAAAGCACATTTTGCCATAATTTCTCTCCCCCCCAAAAAAACAAGGCATGTTCTACCAAAGCATATGAAAGCAGTTATAGTAACAGACAAAAACTTTCTTTCATCGTTTTCCAGAGCAAAATCAGCTAATTATGATTCTTTCGCAATTCAAGCGCAAAGGTCTTTCAAAATAAACAAGATGTACCGTCATAAGGTAGTTCTAAGACTTCTGTCATAAGGAATAAAAGAACAAATACACCAGCAAAATCAACAGAAGGGACAACAAAACCGAACTTTAAAAATATCCCCAAAGGGGCATCTGTCCATGTAAATCTTGCCTTTCATTCATTAAAAGTATCGGTTAACAGCCAAAAAAGATTCATAACCGGAAGAGATAGCAATCTTTTAGGGTTCCACAACGATTTCATTTCATCTTTTTTTCGTATTTTTGTCCCAATATGCACCTTATTATAAGGAGAGCAACGACCAATAAAGAAACAATGAGAGTAATTGACTTAATACATAGCAACGAAAAAACAGCCTTCTCTTTTGAAATACTTCCTCCTCTGAAAGGTACGGGTATTGAGAAGCTGTATCAAACCATAGATACATTACGAGAATTTGACCCCAAGTATATCAATATCACTACGCACCGCAGTGAATATGTATACAGAGATCTGGGGAATGGGCTTTATCAGCGCAATCGGCTACGAAGACGTCCGGGAACCGTAGCTGTAGCAGCTGCTATCCAGAACAAGTATAATATGACGGTAGTACCTCACATTCTGTGCAGTGGTTTTACTCAGGAAGAAACTGAATACGTACTGCTCGACCTACAATTCCTGGGAATTACCGATCTGTTGGTTCTCCGTGGAGATAAAGCAAAGCACGAATCGGTTTTTACCCCCGAAGGAGACGGACATCATCATGCTTTAGAGTTACAGGAACAGATCAATAATTTCAATAAAGGTATCTTTGTAGACGGTTCGGAGATGAAAGTAACAAATACTCCTTTCTCTTATGGAGTGGCCTGTTATCCGGAAAAACATGAAGAAGCACCTAACATCGACATGGATATCTATTGGCTGAAAAAGAAAGTGGAAGCCGGAGCCGAATATGCTGTGACACAATTGTTCTATGACAACAAGAAATACTTTGATTTCGTAGAAAGAGTACACCAGGCAGGAATACACATCCCGATTATTCCGGGCATCAAACCTTTCAAGAAGTTATCCCAACTAAGCATGGTTCCGAAAACATTTAAGGTAGACCTTCCGGAAGAACTAACCCAGGAAGCACTGAAGTGCAAAACAGACGAGGAAGCCCGCAAAGTGGGTATCGAATGGTGTATCAACCAATGTAAAGAGCTGATGGCCGCCGGTGTACCCAGTATCCACTTTTACTCCATCGGAGCAGTGGACAGTATAAAAGAAGTAGCCAAAGCGATTTATTAAACTATGTTTTTCAGAGACGTCATCGGACAAGAGGCAGCCAAGCAGCGACTGATACAAGAAGTCAGCGAAGGACGCATACCACACGCCCAACTTTTCTGCGGGCCTGAAGGTGTGGGCAAGTTTCCATTGGCATTAGCCTATGCACGCTACCTGAGTTGCACGAACCGCAGTGAGACAGACGCTTGTGGAGTCTGTCCGTCGTGTGTGAAGTTCAATAAGCTGGTTCACCCCGATGTTCACTTCGTTTTTCCGGTAGTAAAAAACGGAAGAAGTGATGATTACATTGTGGAATGGAGAAAACTGGTACTGAATAATCCCTATTTTACGATTAACCACTGGCTAAATGAAATTAACGCAGAAAATGCACAGGCGGTGATTTACACCAAAGAAAGTGATGAGATCATGAAAAAGCTCAGCCTTAAATCCAGCGAAGGAGGATTTAAGATTACCATTCTTTGGCTTCCCGAAAAGATGCAGCAAGCTTGTGCCAACAAGTTATTAAAGCTGCTGGAAGAACCACCCCAGAAAACGATTTTCTTACTGGTATCAGAGAATCCGGAATTAATTCTCCAAACGATACTGAGCCGCACACAACGTTTCAATCTACGCAAAATAGACGAACAATGCATTGCCGACGCTTTACAAAACAAATATGGAGTGCAGCAGACGACCAGTATTTCGATTGCCCACCTGGCTAACGGAAACTTTATCAAAGCGCTTGAAACCATTCATCTGAATGAAGAGAATCAACTGTTTTTTGAGTTATTTGTCAGCCTGATGCGCCTTTCTTACCAAAGAAAAATCCGGGAAATGAAATTGTGGAGCGAACAAGTGTCAGGCATGGGACGTGAACGTCAGAAGAACTTCCTGGAGTACTGCCAACGGATGATCCGGGAGAATTTCATCTACAACCTGCATCGGAAAGAATTGACTTATATGACATTAGATGAACAGAACTTCGCTACACGGTTTGCCCCTTTTGTAAACGAACGAAACGTGATGGGCATCATGGACGAACTGAGTGAAGCTCAAAAACATATTGAACAGAATGTAAACGCTAAAATGGTATTTTTCGACTTCTCACTGAAGATGATCGTACTGTTGAAGCAATAACTTTAAAATAAAGTATATGGAATTTAAACTGCATAATGGGAGCGGAGGCCTTTGCTGTAAGAGCTGTTCCCGACAAGATAAAAAACTAAATACCTACGATTGGCTGGCCGACATACCGGGCAATGCGGAGGAGAGTGACATGGTAGAGGTTCAGTTCAAGAACACCCGCAAGGGATACTACCGAAACAGCAACAAGATCAAATTAGAGAAGGGAGACATCGTAGCCGTAGAAGCTACACCGGGACATGACATCGGCACCGTTACCCTGACGGGACGATTAGTGCCGCTCCAGATGAAAAAGGCAAACTTTAAACAAGATGCTGAAATCAAACGTATCTACCGCAAAGCCAAAGCTGTGGATATGGAGAAATATGAAGAAGCCAAAGCCAAAGAACACGCCACAATGATTCGTGCGCGTCAGATAGCGGCCAGCCTGAATTTGGACATGAAAATTGGCGACGTAGAATATCAGGGAGACGGCAACAAAGCTATCTTCTACTACATCGCTGACGAACGCGTCGACTTTCGGCAGTTAATTAAAGTGTTGGCTGAAGCTTTCAGAGTACGTATCGAAATGAAACAGATCGGTGCGCGCCAGGAGGCAGGGCGCATCGGAGGTATCGGTCCTTGCGGACGTGAATTGTGTTGCGCCACCTGGATGACAAGTTTTGTGTCTGTATCGACCAGCGCAGCAAGGTATCAGGACATTTCACTCAATCCTCAAAAACTGGCAGGACAGTGTGCTAAGTTAAAATGTTGCCTGAACTACGAAGTAGATTGCTATGTAGAAGCGCAGAAGCGCCTGCCTTCAAGAGAGATTGAACTGGAAACTAAAGACGGAACCTATTATTTCTTCAAAGCAGATATTCTCAGCAACCAGATTTCGTATTCAACAGACAAGAATTTCGCCGCAAACTTAGTCACTATCAGCGGGAAGCGGGCATTCGAAGTGATAGGACTGAACAAAAGGGGCATCAAACCGGATAGTCTATTGGAAGCTGAACGCAAACCGGAACCTAAAAAGCCGATTGACCTGTTGGAACAAGAAAGTCTGACACGTTTTGACCGTGACCGTCGCCGTAACGGAAAAGATGGAAATGGAAAAGAAGAAGGTGGAAACGGAAACCGCAAAAAGAAGAAAAAGAACAATAACAACCGTCCGCAACAAGCCGCCAATGCTGAAACACAAAACCCATCGCCGACGGCTATAGAAAACAAAGAGAACAGTGGAGCTCAACCGGTACAAGGGCAACAACGCACACGAGGAGAACGCCCCAAAAACAATAACCGCAGCAACAATCAGCCGCGCAAAAATAATGAGGCTCGTGAACCGCGCAATAATGAAAATCGGGAAACACGTAAGAATGAACCCCGTGAGCAGCGCCCTCCACGCGAACCCCGCGGACCACGTAACAACGAACAACCTAAACGCACCGAGAAACCCCAGGGAAATGAAAAACCTGCTCAAGAATAGCATCTGCATGCTTCTCATGACATGGATACTGACTGCATGTGACGATAACACTGTGTATCACTCATATCAATCCACCCCTCAAGGTGGATGGAAAAAGAGTGATACACTCTTTTTCAATGTCCCTTTGAATGACTCCCTGATCAATCTGCGATTGTCTGCCGGTGTACGCAACAGCAGTAATTATCCTTATCAGAATCTGGACATCCTTATCAGTTACAATCTGGAAGATTCAACTGTATGGAAAACAGACACTCTGAAGTTTACTCTGACTGACCAAGAAGGTAAATGGAAAGGAACCGGCTGGGGAAGTCTTTACCAATCGGCTCTCCCCTTAAAAGACTGCTCCATCAAGCATCCCGGTAACTATACTTTTAAAGTTGTACACGGAATGAAAGATGAACAAATAACCGGAATCATTGATGTGGGACTGAAAATCGAGCACTTATAACCTCCTGCTACGTCCTGCATCAATACGCAGAAAAATAAAAAGCAGAATAGTAAATCCCCATAAAGACGACCCCCCATAACTAAAGAAAGGTAACGGAATACCAATTACAGGAGTCAGACCAAGCACCATTCCGACATTAATAAATAAATGGAAAAGGAAGATACTCACAACCGAATAGCCATAAACCCGTCCAAAAGTTGAGGTCTGCCGCTCCGATACCGCTATAAGACGCAGTATCAATGCCAGGAAAAGTAAGAGGACAGCAGCTGAACCAACAAATCCCTGTTCTTCGCCTACAGTACAGAAAATAAAGTCTGTATCTTGTTCAGGCACATATTTCAACTTCGTTTGCGTACCGTTCAGAAAGCCCTTGCCGGTCAATCCTCCAGAACCAATCGCTATCTTAGACTGGTTAACATTATAACCGGCACCAGCCAAGTCCTCTTCCATTCCCAACACTACCTTTATACGAATCTGCTGATGAGGTTCAAGGATATTGTCGAAAACATAATCGCTTGAGTAGAGAAAACCAATAGATCCCAAAGCAAACAATCCTATCAGGAGATAAGCACGTTGTCGCTCGCTCAGAGACAAGTAAAGCAGATAGCAGATAACCACCACACAAAGTCCCCACTCTACCCAAACCAGATTAAAAGGAACAAGATACTCAGAAACAAGATAGGCAATCGACAATGCAAGCAAACTACCACCTATAATATTCCGCACAGGCTCCCATTTCTTTCTATACACCCAAACCATGGAACCTGCAAACAAAAGTATCATCATCAAAACAGCAAATTCTCCGATCGGTGTAGGTGTGTCGGCAATAAACACCTGATCAAAACGAATACCTACCACAAAATATACTACTGCACATACCCCTGAAAACAAAACAACCCCGGGCATACCTTCGCGATACAGCATCAAGAAAAAAGCAAGATAGACCAATGCCGAACCGGTTTCTTTCTGCAACACGATCAGCAACATCGGCAACAGAATAAAAGCAACCAAAGGCAAAAAGCATTTCCACTTCTTTATATTAAAAGAATAGGCATTCATAAACTTCGCCAATGCCAAAGCCGTTGCAAACTTTGCGAATTCCGCCGGCTGGAGACTGACCGGACCTAATATTAACCAGGAACGGGAGCCTTTTGTATCAGGTGCGATAAAGATAGTCACTATCAACAGAAGAATCAGACCTATATATACAAGGTATGCAAACATATCGTACATCCGTTCTTCAAGCATCAAAAGAATGAAGCCAAGCCCAAATGAACAGATAATCCACATAAATTGCTTACCGGCGCGGGTAGAAAAATCCAGAAAGTCACGATCACCATAATCATAACTGGCTCCACACACACTGAACCATCCGCCGATAATAAGGAGCAGGTAAATACCGATCGTTACCCAATCCAATGTTTTCCATAAACTAACGCTCCTCGTTTCCATACATAATCACTCTATTACTATATTCTTCTGCACGTATCTCGTTCTCGGGGGACAGCTTTCCTTTTAAATATTGTTCCATCATCAGTGCCCCGATAGGTACTCCGTAAACCGCACCAAAGCCACCGTTCTCAACATATACAGCAATGGCTATCTTGGGATTATTCATCGGAGCAAATCCCATAAAGACAGAATGGTCATGACCACGATTCTGCGCCGTACCGGTCTTACCACACACTTCAACATCCGGCAAAATGGCCCCAGCCACCCGGCAAGTTCCTCCCGTAACCGCAGCCCGCATACCGGTCACCACATCTTCATAATGTTTTCGGTCGATAGAGGTCTTTCTGGGCACCCGATAGATACTGTCAAGCTGTTCGTCCTGTATTTCTTTCACAATATGCGGAGTGATAAAATATCCCCGATTGGCAATAGTAGCACCCAGATTGGCTATCTGCAACGGAGTTGCCAGAATCTCTCCCTGACCGATGGCAATACTGATTACCGTCAATCCATTCCAGCGTCCACGATAAGCTTTATCATAAAACTGAGCATTAGGGATCAATCCGCGCTTCTCCCCCGGCAAGTCTACTCCAAGTTTATAACCAAAACCTTGAGAAACCATGTGATCTTTCCAAACAGTAATGGCATTTTGCGAGGAGCCATACTTCCGGTCACCAAACATCCGGAACAATCCCCAGCAAAAATAAGAGTTACATGAAGTAGCAATGGCCGGTATCAATGGCAGCGGTGAACCATGAGCATGGCAACCTACATGCAGGCTTCCGTAATTGAATCCATGAGCACAAGGAAAGGCCGGCGTATTGGTCTGAATAATTCCTTCCTGTAAGAAAGTCAGTGCTTGTGCTGTCTTAAACGTTGATCCCGGAGGATATACCCCCATAATCGAACGGTTTAGCAAAGGTTTCATCGGATCTCTCTGAAGCATGAGGTGATTCTTTCCACGCTGACGCCCAATCATCAGTCTCGGATCAAAATCAGGCGAGGAAACCATACAAAGTATTTCCCCCGTTTCCGGCTCAATAGCTACAATACTACCGATTTTGTTTTTCAATAAACGCTCTCCCAACATCTGGAGATCAATATCAATTCCGAGTTTCAGATTCTTCCCGGGTACCGGACGTTTATCATACTTCCCATCCATATAATGCCCCTGTATGCGCCCATGAGCATCACGCAACAATACTTCCACTCCCTTTTCACCACGCAAAAAAGATTCATACGATTTTTCAATGCCTTGCTTACCGATATAGTCGCCACGGATGTAGTAATCATCATTTTCTATGTCTTTCATTGATACCTCACCGATATCACCAAGCACATGGGCAGCAGAGTTATAACTATATTGTCGAATGGTGCGACGCTGTATATAGAATCCCCGGAATTTAAATAGTTTCTCCTGAAACACCCCACACTCTTCTGCCGAAAGCTGAGACATAAATACCTGATTAGTATAACGTGAATATCCCGGATTTCTACGGCGGTCTTTCATATCACTCATAATTCTCAGGAACTGCGCACGGGTGATATTCAGCGTCTGACACAAATCAAGTGTATCAAGGTTCTCAACTTCCTTTGGAACCATTGTAATATCATAAGCAGGCTGATTAAACACCAACAATTTATCATTCCGATCGTACATCGCCCCACGTGACGGATACTGAATTTTATTTAAGAAAGCATTACTGTCGGCATTCTTCTTATAGTCATCCGTAGCTATCTGGAGTGAAAATAAACGCACTAAGTAGATCAGGACAATAGCCAGCGCTACTCCACCGATCACATATTTTCGTTTCTCCAGCACATAATCTTTTGCCATATCTATCTCCTCACTCCTTCAACAGCCATAATACAAGTTATAGTCAAAATGGTGCTCGACACCACCCTTAACAGCAATAACGGTATGCTGGTAAATGAGAAGAACTCAAGAGTAAGCAACATAAGATGATGTACAAAGACACTCACCACCAGATATTTGAGAAAAGAAGCAATCCCCATACTTTTCAACGAAGGTACAATGCTGTCCAAAGTATCGCGGGGAGTAAACAAACGGAGAAACAACGGACGTAGAAAAGCCAGTAACACTGTCGCTGCCGCATTCATACCCGGTGTGTTAGAAAAGATATCAATGGCAAGACCTATGCAAAAGCCCCATAACATCAATTCGTTTCGGGAAGTACCGGAATTAAACTTTAAAATAAAGTAGACATATAAAAAAGGAGTAGCCACACCGGCAATATGCACATTATTCAGGATCAGTACCTGAAGCAAGATCAGACCGACAAACCATCCTATTCTATGTATATAGTTGATAATCATTGCGCCAAACTCTTTTGTTCCAATTCTTTTTGTTCATGCTGGCCGGTCCTTGCAATCACACGCACTTCACTCACTTTACCAAAATCCGTTGCCAGCTTTACTTTCAACAAATAAGAGAGCCCGTCATTCGAATCGGCCATATCATCTACAGTACCAATCATGATCCCTTCAGGAAAAACGGTAGAATAACCACTGGTTACCACTGTATCCCCTAAGTTGAACTCTGCATGACGGGGTAAATCTTTCAAATAAGCATATCGGGAATCTCCATACTCCCATTTCAGATAACCAAAATATTCACTACCCACAATTTTACAACTAATACTGGACTTGCTGTTCAGCACCGAAATGACCCGGGAATAATGAGAAGAAGTATCGTATACGATACCAACGACTCCGTTTCCGTCGACAACTCCCATTTCCGGGCGGATCCCATCTTTCGATCCACGATTTAAAGTGATGTAATTATCTACCAGATTGAGACTGTTATTGATGACCCGCGCCTTAAAAACCTGGTAATCCGTATTAGTTAAATTGCGGATACTATTTAATTCGGTAGAGTCTGATAAATGCCTTCCCAGAGCATCCTCCAGATTGTGATTCTGTTGTTCCAGTTCCATAATGCGATCCAGCAAATCTTCATTGACCGATTTTAAATGGAAATAAGAAGTAATCCCTCCGGATACTTCATACACTTTGCCGGCAACCGCATTAGCCGAACTGAAATAAACACTGTGTTGATAGTGATTAAAGCGAAATAACAAAACAAAACTGATCACCTCCAATAAAATGAAGAGGAACCAGTGATTATATTTCAAGAGAAAGTTCAGTAAATTCCGCATAAAGACATATAAGTTACAAGCTACGAACTACGAGCTACAAGTATATGCAGCTACATTTATGCACTGCCAGTAACTTATAGCTCGTAATTCGTAGTTAATTATTTATCTCATCAAGAATGAGAAACGGTCTACATTCTTCAATGCAACACCTGTACCTTTAGCCACTGCATGCAACGGATCTTCCGCAATGTGGAAAGGAATATTAATCTTATCAGTCAGACGTTTGTCCAAGCCACGAAGCAGCGCTCCACCACCGGCCAGATAGATTCCATTGTGTACAATATCAGCATACAGTTCAGGAGGCGTATTCTCCAACGCGCTCAAAATAGCCGTTTCAATTTTTGAAATTGATTTCTCAAGGCAGTGTGCTACTTCCTGATAACATACCGGCACTTCCATCGGAAGCGCAGTAATACGGTTCGGTCCGTGAACAATATAATCTTCCGGAGCATCCTCACCCAGTTCGGTCAAAGCAGCACCTACATTGATTTTAATACGCTCGGCCATACGTTCACTGACTTTAACGTTATGTTGGCGGCTCATATATTCCTGAATATCTGCTGTCAGATCGTCACCTGCAATGCGGATGGAGTTATTCGAAACAATACCTCCCAATGAAATTACGGCAATCTCGGTAGAACCACCACCTATATCGACAATCATATTTCCTTCCGGTGCCTCTACATCGATACCAATGCCAATAGCTGCGGCCATAGGTTCAAATACCAGATAAACATCACGTCCACCGGCATGTTCGGCAGAGTCACGAACGGCACGAAGTTCAACTTCCGTACTACCCGAAGGCACTCCGATCACCATACGAAGCGACGGAGAAAAAAGACGGTTGCGAGTATTTACCTGTTTGATTAATCCGCGCATCATCTGCTCGCAAGCATAGAAGTCGGCAATCACTCCGTCACGTAGCGGACGGATGGTACGAATATTCTCGTGGGTCTTTTCGTGCATCAGTTTTGCCTTTTCCCCCACAGCAATCATCTTGTCTGTCCGACGGTCAAGGGCCACCACCGAAGGCTCATCTACTACAATCTTACCACCGGTAATTATGATAGTATTGGCCGTACCGAGGTCCATTGCTATTTCTTGTGTAAAAGAGAATAATCCCATAATGAATAAATTTCTAATGCGTCGATATGCCAGTGTGCCCTAACGGGTTGTCCGGCATACAACAAGTTTTTAATTAGTGCTTAAAGTGGCGGATACCCGTTGTCACCATTGCCATGCCATGTTCGTTGCAATAGTCAAATGTCAACTGGTCTTTCACCGAACCTCCCGGCTGAATAACAGCTGTCACACCTTCTTTATCCGCAATTTCCACACAGTCGGGGAAAGGGAAGAAAGCATCCGACGCCATCACTGCACCCTGCAGGTCAAATCCAAATGACTTAGCCTTCTCGATAGCCTGCTTCAATGCATCCACACGCGAAGTCTGTCCTACACCGCTTGCCAGCAATTGTTTACCTTTTGCCAGTACGATGGCATTCGATTTACTGTTTTTCACTATCTTATTAGCAAACAACAGATCTTCGACCTCTTCGGGAGTAGGAATTTTATCAGTTACCGTTTTAAGGTCTACCGTTGTTTCAATATTCAAGTCTCTATCCTGAACCAGTACACCATTGAGCAAAGAACGGAATTGCTTTCTCGGCAATTTGGCTTCTTTACGAACCAAAATAATACGGTTCTTTTTCTGCCCAAGAATTTCAAGTGCATCTACATCATAATCAGGAGCAATCACTACTTCAAAGAAGATTTTATTAATCTCTTCCGCAGTCTCTTTATCAATAACGGCATTCGTGATCAATACGCCGCCAAACGCAGAAACCGGATCACCGGCCAAAGCATCTTTCCATGCCTCAAGCACAGTCGGGCGGGAAGCCAGTCCGCAAGCATTGTTATGCTTCAGAATAGCAAATGTAACGTCATCAAATTCATCAATCAAGTCTACAGCAGCATTAATGTCGAGCAGATTGTTGTAAGAAATTTCTTTTCCATGAATCTGGTCGAACATCTCGTCCAGGTTTCCATAGAAATATCCTTTCTGATGCGGATTTTCACCATAACGCAGCGCCTTCTGGCTGTTTGCAGAACAACGGAAAGCAGATCCCTCCTCGGCATCAAAGTAATTGAAAATAGCCGAATCATAATGTGATGAAACTGCAAATGCCTCTTTTGCCATCCAGCGGCGTTCTTCAAGGGAAGAAGTAGCTCCATGCTCCATCAACATATCGAGCAATGGTTTATACTGGGCCTGAGAAGCAACAATAATCACATCGTTGTAATTTTTAGCAGCGGCACGAATCAAAGAGATTCCGCCTATATCAATTTTCTCGATAATAGCAGCTTCATCGGCACCTGAAGCAACCGTAGCCTCAAATGGATAAAGATCTACAATGACAAGATCTATTTCAGGAATTTCATATTTTTCAATCTGCTGGATGTCTTGTTCCAGTCCGCGACGGCAAAGAATACCTCCGAAAATCTTCGGATGCAGCGTCTTCACTCTGCCACCCAAAATCGAAGGGTACGAAGTCAAATCTTCGACAGCCTTACAGGGATAGCCCAGTGATTCGATAAACTGACGAGTTCCTCCCGTTGATAAGAACTCCACTCCTTCTTCGTGCAGTTTGGTAATGATTTCATCCAAACCTTCTTTGTGATAAACCGATACCAGTGCGGTTTTTATTCTTTTAGACTCAGACATTGATTTGCTTATTAAGTATTTGGTGCGCAAAGTTACAAAATATTGTTTATCACACGTTATAAATAAGGTGTGAATTAATAATAAAAAAGCGCTGACTCACAATTAAATGAGTCAGCGCCTTTCTTATTATCAGTTTATTTGCAACAATCTATTACCAAATAGATACCCGTTTATCCACTGGCAAGTACATCGGATCTTTTTCAGTAATATTGAAAGCCTCGTACCATGCACCAATCTGAGGTAGTGCGCCATCTACACGCCATTTACCTAATGAGTGCGGATCAATCTTCGTAAGTTTCAGGATTTCTTCCGGACGGATATTGCCAGCCCACACATTTGCGTAAGACAGGAAGAAACGTTGTTCGGGTGTAAATCCATTTTCATTTTTCAAAGGTGCGGCCGCCGTTGCTTTCTTGAATGCCTGGTAAGACACTTGAAGTCCACCGTGATCGGCAATATTTTCACCCAAAGTAAACTCTCCGTTGGCATGAACCCCGGGAGCTACTTCAATGCTGTCGAAGAAGTTAACCATCACTGCTGCACGTGCTTCAAAGTTCTTGGCATCCTCTGCCGTCCACCAGTCTTTCAAGTTACCATCCTTATCATACTGACGGCCCTGATCATCAAATCCATGAGTCATCTCATGTCCGATAACTACACCAATCGCTCCATAATTGAAAGCATCGTCCGCATTCATATCAAAGAAAGGATATTGAAGTATTCCGGCCGGGAAACAGATTTCATTCGTCGTCGGATTGTAATATGCATTTACTGTCTGCGGAGTCATGTGCCACTCCTCTTTATCTACCGGCTTACCGTATTTGGCAATCATTTCATTGTAGCCCCACTGACTGGCGCGCTCAATATTAGCCCAATACGAATCATCCTTTATCTCAAGTGAAGAGTAGTCTTTCCATTTATCCGGATATCCGATCTTTACATGGAAAGTTGCCAGTTTTTCCATGGCCTTTTCTTTAGTCTCTTCTCCCATCCAGCTCAGTTCCCTGATACGTTCGCCCAGAGATTCTTGCAGATTCTTGACCAGAGCCACCATTCTTTCTTTGGCCGCAGCAGGGAAGTACTTCTCCACATACATCTGTCCGACAGCTTCGCCCAATGAACTGTCAACTGTGCTGACAGCACGCTTCCAACGAGGTTGCATTTCTTTCTTACCCGACATGGTACGACCATAGAAGTCAAAATTCTGAGCCACGAAGTCATCACTCAGGTAATTGGCGGCCGAATTGATCAGATTCCACTGCAAGTACAGAATCTGGTCCTCAAGCGGTACTGTATCGATAATGGCATTCACTTCTTTCATTGCATCAGGCTGCCCGATATTAATCTCTTTCAAGTTATTCAGTCCGGCAGTCGAGAAAAATACATCCCATGCGAAAGAGGGATATTCTTTTTGCAATGTTTCCAAAGTCTTCTTGTTATAGTTGGCATGCGGATCGCGTAATTCTACTTGTGAACGTGCCGACCGGGCCAGGCGGGTTTCAATGTTCATCACAGCTTTCACTGCTTTTCCGGCAGTAGTCTCATCATATCCTGCCAATCGGAACATCTTACCTACATGCTGCTGATATTTATCACGGATCTCTTTTGTCTGTGCATCATTCTCCAGATAATAATCCCGTTCGCCCATACCCAGGCCTCCCTGCATGGTGTGTACCATGTTTTCATTGCTATTCATGTCATCAGCGCTGACATAAAAAATAAAATAGGGATACATGCCATTCTTTTGCATTTCCACGATCAACGGATAAATCTCAGTTTTACTTTTGATAGCACCTATTTTATCCAGTTCGGGTTTAATGGGAGCAACGCCTTCCTTATTCAGCTTTACGCTGTCCATAGCAATATTATAAAGTTCACCTACTTTCTGTGCAATGCTGCCCGCTTCGTGTTTGCCTGCTGCCAAACCTTCAATCAGCCCGCGCAATTGCCGGCGATTGTTCTCGGCAAGCATATCAAACGAACCGAAACGCGAATATTCGTCTGTCAGAGGATGGTTTTTCATCCATCCGCCACAAGCGTACTGATAGAAACTGGTGCCCGGCAGGGCAGTTGTGTCAAGGTTGGCAAGGTCAATGCCGGACGTAAGTACGGCCTCTTTCTTACTGTTGCATCCTGTTGCCATACAACAGATTGCAAGGATTGGTAAATACTTAATTACTTTCATACACTTAAAAAACTATTATTTTTCATTCATCTCCTCCAGCTCCATTGAAACACGTTCCCACTCTTCCACCGTGTGGTCAAGTTGTTGTTTCAACTTCTGGTGTTGTTCGTAAAGTGACATATCCGAAGCACCATCGGGTGTAGCCATCTTCTCTTCAAGGATAGCTATAGCCGATTCTGTTTGTTCGATGGCAGCTTCACAGTCTGCCACCTGGCGCTCCAGTTTCTTTATCTTCTTATTAAATTCTTTCTGTGCTTCGTAGGACAGTTTATTTTCGGACACCCCCTCTTCAGCTCCTTCCTCTTTCTTACCGCCTGTAGGTGAGGCAGACAAAGGATTGTTTTTCTGAAGTTCGTTCAGGTTCTCTATTTTTTTCTTTTGAAGGAAATCATAGATACCTCCCAAGTGCTCTTTCACTACACCACCACCGAACTCATATACTTTAGTCGCAAGTCCGTCCAGGAAATCACGGTCATGACTGACAATAATTACTGTACCGTCAAATTCGCGTATGGCCTCTTTCAATACATCCTTCGAACGCATATCTAAATGATTGGTAGGCTCGTCGAGTATCAGGAAGTTCACAGGTTCCAACAATAATTTTATCATTGCCAGCCGGGTGCGCTCCCCCCCCGAAAGTACTTTTACCTTCTTATCCGAGGCTTCGCCACCAAACATAAAGGCTCCCAGGATATCGCGTATTTTGAGACGGATATCTCCCACTGCCACCCGGTCGATCGTATCGAAAACAGTCAGGTTCTCGTCAAGCATCTGTGCCTGATTCTGTGCAAAATAACCTATCTGTACATTATGTCCCAAGGTAAGCTTGCCTTCATAATCAATCTCGCTCATGATACATTTCACAAGGGTAGACTTACCTTCACCGTTCTTTCCCACAAAAGCAACCTTCTCGCCACGATTGATGGTCAGATTGACATCATGGAAGACAACATGCGATCCGTAAGTTTTCTTCACATCTTCGCAGATCACAGGATAGTTGCCACTACGGCTGGAGCAGACAAACTTAAGCCTCAACGCTGAGTTATCCACTTCGTCCACTTCGATCCGCTCTATCTTTTCCAGCTGCTTCATACGACTCTGAACCTGTACGGCCTTAGTTGCTTTATATCGGAAACGCTCAATGAAAGCCTCTGTATCTTCAATCTGCTTCTGCTGATTCTCGTAAGCGCGCAGCTGCTGTTCACGACGCTCCTGACGCAGAACAATAAACTCATCGTACTTCACCTTGTAATCATATATCTGTCCGCAGGTTATTTCGATGGTACGGGTAGTTACATTATTCAGGAAAGCCCGGTCGTGGCTGACCAGTACTACCGCATTGGCACGGGTAGATAAAAAATTCTCCAGCCATTGGATACTCTCAATATCCAAATGATTGGTAGGTTCATCGAGCAGCAGTACATCCGGTTTGCGGAGCAAAAGTTTTGCCAACTCGATCCGCATACGCCATCCACCGGAGAATTCACTGGTAGGACGATTAAAATCATCCCGACTGAAGCCCAATCCTAAGAGGGTACGTTCTATCTCTGCATGAAAGTTAGTCCCTCCCATCATTAGAAAACGGTCGTTCTCGTGCGTAAAACGGTCAATAAGTTTATGATACTCTTCAGAATCATAGTCAGTGCGGTCGGCTAACTCCTGATTCATCCTCTCCAAATCGGCTTGAAGCTCGAAAATATGTTCAAATGCCAGTTCTGCCTCTTCCATCACAGTGTGGTTATCGGCGAGAATCATCACCTGCGGCAGATAGCCGATCGTTACATCACGCGGAATAGCTATAACACCCCGTGTCGGACTTTGCAGTCCGGCCAGGATCTTTAACATCGTTGATTTTCCTGCACCGTTTTTACCCACCAGGGCTATGCGGTCTTTCTTATTGATGACATAACTAACGTCCTCAAACAATGGTGTAGCGTTAAATTCTACTGTTAATCCTTCTACTGAAATCACTTCTTTCTATAAATAAGGGAATTGAGGCAACAAAGATACTCAATTATGCAGACTGCGAAAAAGAATCTATATAAATATGCATCTTCGGAAACAGCAATAAATATCCGGAATGACAGTTCAATCGATTCTTCCGGACATTACCCAAAGAAATAATGCTACCGCACCACTATTCTTTTTTTAAAGAACGTATCAAACTGACCAACTGACCATTTGAAGCGATACCCTGAACAACAAAAGTTAACCGGCTTTGTCCCGGATCACTGAATTCCAACTGGGAGCCGGTTTTATTTAACGGAAGAGCAGGAAGCCAATATATCGTTTTGCAATTATTTTCACTGTTATTTGCCGACTTCTGCACGATAGGGTAGAAAGGCGAATAAAATTCACGTTTCAGCTGATACCCCATGGGACGAATCATCCTAAAATTAGATGCTTTCTTACCAATAGTACCTAAACCCGATTTTGTACTAATCAGAATAGCGCCATTCGATGCCTTAGATCCAATATATGCCATTTGGGCAGCATCTTTTACCAACTCGACGGATTCGACAATGGATACAGGAATAGCAACAAGTTCGGAATAAGAAGTTTCCAGTCCATCTACCATCAATAGAGCCGGAGGAGGAGTAGAATTCATCCCCATGCATAACCGTGTTATATAAAAGAAATCTCCTGCCTGTGAATCGACTGCCCGCCCCACTCCGGGAGTATTAATCAATAAATCTTTGATAGATGAATAAGGTGAAAGAGTCATTTCGTCCACATGATAAGTTTTATTCCAATCGGAGTGAGCCATTAAAGACTCGATTGCATACCGTTTCTTTTTCTCAATCTTCTGGGTGGAAACAACAACTTCGTCTAAATATTGCTCCATAGAAAAAGGATCGGTAGAAGACCGCTGAAACATATCCACGCTTGCCGGAGAAGGATCATCACCGGATTGCTCGGCAACAATCGGCTCGTCCATCTCCGCACGAAACCAATCCGCATAAATGGAAAGAGAAGAATGCACAGGCGGAATGGAATCCCGGTCGACTAACAGCGCCACACCCGTACCCCCTTTTTCCTTACGCGCCTGAAGAATGAAATGCGTACCTTGAGGAAAAGAAAGACTGTCGAAACGGAAACAGCCCGAAGCGTCACTCCTCGTCTGAAGCATAACCGTTTTATCGAAAGAGAATAAAGTGACAACCGCATCAGGGATGCACTTCTTCTCGGAATATTCGGAGACCACCTTGCCACTAATGCACTGACTACTCTCTACCAAAAAGGTACTGCGGGACGGAACAAGGCTGTATTTCACCCAACCCTGAGTCAGCATCAACAAGTCCAACAGATACGAGGTACGGGAGTCATCACTGGAAAAATAGAAAGAGGGATCCTCAACATATCCCTGAAGATCGGAACTCAGAAGAAAAGAGGAAAGAATATTGACCGTGGTATCTTGAAGAGCATAACGGTCGTCGGTAACTGAAACAGAGAGTGTACCGCTCAACGGCTCACCGGAAGTATCACGAAGCCCCATAGTAATATCCCAAAATGAACGTCCTTTATCCTCTTTCAGGCAAGCGGAGAAATCAACATCAGCACGCACGGAAGGGTTCCAATTGAAAGCGGTACGGCCGCTTAAGGGGACGCCCGAACCATCCAACAAAACAAAACGGAGTACACCCGGAGGCAGCGGAGAGCGAGGTACACGCAATGGGGTGGAGCCGGAAAAAGCCGCATGTAAAAGAACACTATCCCGATATTCGACACGAAGGGAATAACCCGAAGACACGACAGTACCTGAATTCAGACGCACCCAAAAGTCATCCTTACGAATATCGACACGGAGGGCTACCGCAGAAGCCGGTTCAACCTTCGGAAGGGCGAAACGTAACTCTTTACCCTCACGATTACGACATACCGCTGTATAACTATCATCGGGAATCGGTTCAAGATTGAAAAAGCCCATACCCCGATGAACCGAACTCAGTGTGGTGACGGTATCTCCACGCTGATTGAGCACAAAGCCTTGAACATCTGTCCCCAAACCGTCAGAACTCAAAGCCTTGAAAGCGACACGACTGACACAACCCGAGGGAAGATGTCCGCCTTCGGGAAAGAAAGAGACGTGATAGGAAGCCGCCATACGAGTCACACTCTCCTTGCGGTAATCCTGAAAGGGACGACCGCCGACAATAATCTGACGATAGAAATAACGGAGATCGGGCAAAGAGGAAAGATGACGGGTATAGAAACGAAGCGTATAATTGCCGGAACGAAGCGTATCACCCAAAGAGATGTAACCGGAAAAGACACCGTGATCATCCTTCACCATCTCACGGGAGATGACCTGACTGTCAGCCAACAGTTCGGCATAAACGTAACGGCTGTAAGCTGTTGCCTCGAGGCGGGTATCCATCAGGTAAGCACGGAACCGCACCGTGTCGCCGCGCTCATAATTGGCACGGTCCGTATGGACATAAAGTTTCTCATGAGGCCAGATAGAATCGGACTGGGCAGACAGCCGAATAAAAGAGAAAAAAAGGGCAATCAGAATAAGGAGTTCTTTCATACATAATCAGGATTAAGTATCAAGGAATATTTCAAATATAAACACATATTTTGAAATAAGCAACGAAAAGAGTGCAAATATGTGGCACATCCTGAATATTCATCCTTTTTCATTCGTTCCGGAGCTTCATACACTTTATTTCCTTATAAAGAATCGACACCCATTTGCAAACACAGACATCAAAAAGACACCGAATTGCAGGTTTCACTTACAAGCCCTTTTTGTTTCCGGGTCAAAGCAGAAGAAACAGAGCCCAGTAAAAGATTTTTTTTGCAGAAAAGCCGGGCTTTTTAGCCGATTGCGCCTTTGTTTTCTCGGAAAGAAGGAAGCATTTACCCCAAAAGAAGTAAGCATTCGGGTGAAAAGAAGTAAGCATTTTCGGAAAATGCTTACTTCTTTTCTGAATATCTCTATATGTTTTGGCAGATTACATATATTGTAACGATAATCGGGTGGCGAGAGCAACTGATTTTTTCCTGCTTGCCTTTCTTCGGTCGCCCTTTACAAAGTATCAAAAGAGTAGGCAAAACTCCTCGAAGAAAAGATTTAGAAACAGGAAGGTCATACTTCCTTTCCATTTACCGCCATTATGAATGAAACAAAATCAAAAGCGCAAACGGATATTTGCCTGTAAGCCGTTTTTATGAACCTTATCGGATTGCGGTCCGAAAAAACGAGATATAGAGAAATCATATTATCAATTTGACACTTTGACAAATTGACAATCTTTACCATCATAACCCGAATGGTGATTTAAAGTTCATCGGAAGGAATCACACAGAAGAGGTGTGATCCGGCTTGATATTAAAAAGGGACATCTTCACAAAGACGTCCCTTTCAAAATCTACATTATAGAAATGAGCAAATTAGCTTTAGAACAGTTTGTTAGGATATTCACCTGCATCTACCAATGCCTGGATCTTATCTACTACACCTTGACGATCGGCTGCATAAGTCACGCCGAACCATTTGCTTGTAGTATCCAGAACTTTCACACGAGCAGTGCCTTCGTTCACCAACTTGTTTACCATCAACGGAATGAAATATTCTGATTTCAGGTTTCCTTCGTTTTCTTTCAGGAATTCTTTGAAGTACTCTTCCGAATAAGCAAAATAGTCGGGAGTGAATCCCCACATATTCATTGAAACCGGAGTGTTATCACCGATTGTCTGCATTTCACCGTTTTCGTCCTTAAATGATACTTTACCGTCGATACGTTCGATGGCAGTACGCTCTACCACAGTAGTCAGATAACCTTCCGGATTTGTCTCGCAAACGCCACGGGCTACAGATCCGCTTTCTGAAAGCGTATTTCCTACACGGTAACCTACCATGCAGTAGTCGTTCTTTTTACCGTCCATCTTAGACAGTTCGGCACCCAATACAGCAAAGCTGTCACGTCCGTAGAAGTCATCGGCATTGATAACGGCAAATGGTTCCTTGATAACATCTTTACCCATCAGGACAGCATGGTTAGTACCCCAGGGTTTTACACGGTCGGCAGGACAAGTGAAGCCTTCGGGCAGGTTATCCAATGCCTGGAACACAAGTTCCACCGGAATATGATTTTCGTATTTGCTCAGAATCTTATCACGGAAATCCTGCTCAAAATCTTTACGGATAACGAATACAACTTTACCAAATCCACCACGAATAGCGTCGTAGATAGAGTAATCCATGATAGTTTCGCCGTTAGGACCCAGTCCGTCCAATTGTTTCAATCCTCCGTAACGACTGCCCATGCCGGCAGCAAGCACAAATAATGTTGGTTTCATAACTGTGAATATTAAAAGGTTAGTGATGTGTCTCATCAGATATCGTTGCAAAAGTACAAAATAGAATGAAGAATGAAGAACGAAGTATGAAGAATTTTCTTACTCCGTTCATCGCCATCGACTATTTTAGAACGGATAACCTACAGCAAAGTGTACCCCCAGCCCTTTCCAGAAAGAACCGGTCACATTGTAATATCCCTTCTTTCCCGTATCGTATGGGTCATGCAAAGGTACGCCACAATCTAAACGCAAAATAAGGAAATCGAGATCATAGCGCAAACCGGTACCCGTTCCCAAAGCAATCTGTTTACCGAAAGTCTTCCAGCGCAATTGCTTCTCCGGCGCCTCATCATCTTTACGCAACATCCAGACGTTACCTGCATCCAAAAAGACAGCACCATGCAAGTCACCATAAATGCGGAAACGATATTCTACATTAGCCTCCATACGGATGTCCCCGGTCTGGTCCAGATAAAGCCCCTTGGATGTTTTCGTGGGACGAAATCCACCCGGACCAATGCTCCGTGCAGTAAAAGCACGTACACTATTGGCACCTCCGATATAGAACTGCTCGCTGTAAGGGGCCGTATTAGTATTGCCATAAGCCCAGATAATTCCTCCTGCAACACGACTGGCTATGGACTGATTCTTGTCGATCTTCCAAGTATAACGGAAATCACTGTTCACCTTTAAAAATTGAGCAAAAGGAACACCAAACAACTTTTTGTCTTTCTGGCTAAACTTCCGTCCGAAAATACGGTAAATGCCGGAAGTGATATTTCCGGCAGAAGTAAACGTAGTCTGCCACCAAATAGGATTACGCACCCCGCGCAAAGCTGCGTTATCAAACGTATAAGTATATTCCATGGCCGGAATAAACTGATTCTGTAAACTGCGGTACAATGCCTTATTTTGTTCGGCTATCTCTTCAAAAGCTTTTGTTGTATGTTGCAGCACATTGAAAGTCACCCGGAGGGGTGTCAGGCTGTGACGGCTGGTACGAGTCGGCTGAAAATCATAAGTGGCATTCCCCCCGAACGCCAATAGTTTATAATATTTGGCACGGTTCAGCTGGTCGATATACAAACGGAAAGTAGTTGTTGCCGGGAAGTCATATTCACGTCCTCCGAAAGAAGGAAATACCACCCGGGGGAAAGTCAAAGCCGTAGACACTCCCATCTCCCAGCTATTCATCAATGAACTTCCTTTATTCTGCCCGGTCTGCCATTCATAAGAACCTTTCAATTTTACATTCCACGTTTCTCCCCCACCGAATACATTGTAACGAGTCAGCCCGAAAGATGCCCCCGGCCCGGTCTGGTTATTACTCTTGGTCGTCAGGTTAAATTCCAGTTCGGCATCATACGGTTTATCAAATGTAGCCTGTAAACGTACGTTCAGTGTGTCACATGTTGCCGTAGAGTCCTGAGGTATATATTGCAGATCAAGATAACGGAAAATACTCAATTGTGAAAGACGTTCCTGAATACGTGTCTGCCGGTATTGGCTATACAAGCGGCTATGGGCGGAGTTACGTAAAGAATCATTGCGGACATATGCCTGATAATTCAGCCAACGGTAAAGCATATTCGGACGCACCTGCATTTTCTTATAATAATGAATGTCAAGTCCACGGTATTCAAGTGTGCTGTTAGGCACTTCTCCACCCTTTCCATACAGATAAACTGATGTCTTCCCTACATAGTATGGGCGTTGGGCTGCTTCCGGAAGCCCGGGTACAGGTATCAGCCGGAGACTGACATGTCCGGGATTCAACAGAGTATCCGCCTGATATTTCATGTAATCCGGACGAAAATAGAAATATCCCCGGTTACGCAGCAAAGCGCTGATACGGCTACGTTCTTCGTCAAGATCACTGACATTGAACTGTTCGCCCGGTGTCAACAGCGAACCTCGTCGCCCTCTCTCCATGATTCTCAACGTACGCGGATTGAAACGAGTGTAATAAACCGTATCAATATAATAAGGGTCTTTCATGTCAACCGTATAACGTATGCTTGCTTTCAGGCTGTCTTTCTTGTCCGGCAGAGTCTGATAACGGACCGTACCATTAAAGTATCCATAATCGTGCAGCAAATTAGTACCCACCTTGGCACGTATCTCCGGATTAACAGTAGAAATGAATACGGGAGGATTGGCGGCAAACCGATTAAAGAGCCAGCGCCCGAATCCTTTCTTATAATGAACCAGACTGTTGTAAGCCCACATTTTAAAAGGGATAGGAATGAATCCCAACACCTTTGTACTGGGAGCCTTTTCGAGCGCAGCATCCAGTTCTGTCAGGGCATCGTCCGTCAAAGGTGCCTGCGGACGGTTTTCAATAATAGTTTTCGATCCGGTATAAAGCACTTCTCCTTCGGGCAAATGTTTGGTCGTAGAACAAGCTCCCAAAAGCAGCATTACCAAACCGGCTTGTATGGTGCCAAGAAATATATGAAATATCTTTTTACGTATCATCCTATTTTAATCTCTTTTATTAATCAATTACTGATGTGCTTCACCGGTTGATGAAGCCTTCTGTGTATCAGGAGACGTCTTCTTCTTTTTACGGAAAATAAACAACTCACTTAATCTGTCGATACGCTTACGCAGTACCAGACCGATACCGGTCTCCGTAATTTCTCCTTCAAGCACACTTTCATAATTCTTATTATGGAAAAGACGGATGTAACGGGTTCCGGATGTATCGAGACGATATTCCAAAGAAATATTATCGATAAACGATTCAACATCATTTGTAGCTTGTGCACCGGTAGATACCTTGCCGCCAAGCACTATCTGGAAACGATCGTTGAAGAAACGCTGTGAATAACGGAAACTATAGTCGGTACGCTTTCCGCCTGCATCGGCAGCATCATGGTCTTCTACCCCCATCGAGAAACTGGCATTCTTCAAATTACCCGCCAATGCGTTGATCTGACTGGAAAGTATACTGTTTAGTGCCGATCCCATATTCAGTCCGCCACCTCCGGAACTTCCGGAATTTGCAAGATAGAGTCCGGTAGCCAGCATGGCAATGGCTTGCTTCCCACGTTCGTCAGCACTCATAGAAGCCAACTGATTCTGCACTTCTGCATCATCGGGTGCATCAATTTCAAAAGCCAGCGAAAGGTTATCCAAACGATTCTTCACGACAATCGACACGTCAAAGTTAACCATACGCGACTGTCCGCTTTCGCTGCCTACCGAAGCACGAAGGCGCTCGGTGGCTTTCAGGTTTAGCATCGGGTCCATCGGGTTTCCCGTCCATTCTACATAGCTGCCATTGTTTATATTGAATTCTTTCAACGGAATCACAGGAAGGGCATATTTCATCATTCCCCCCGTAAGGGTATATCGTCCTGAAAGAGATAAGTCTCCTTGTGGAGTATATTGCATGCTCAGATTACCTCCTCCCTGCAATTCGACCCGGCTGCTGCGGTCAGCACTCAAATCCGCTTTCAACCGGACTCCGGGATCAATCTGCACAGTCATAATCATATCGAGTCCGCCAAGTGACACGACAGGAGCTTCTTCTTTCTGTACGGTGGTCGTATCACTGAAAGAAGTAAAAGTAACCAGGTCCCCCAACCGGTCTTGCACAGTGAGCGGCGAATCCATCAAGACATAGGTGACATCCGTATTGCCCAGCAGGTTCATATTGCCACGCATCACCAACGCATCCACCGGACCACGCAAAGTTGCATTAAAGTCCACAAACACTTTTCCATATACCAGACTCTCTTTAGTACGGGGAGCGTTGAGCAGCATGTAGTTTTCCGCCAACATCGACAGATTCACTTTAGGACTGCTCAAATCGCGAAAATCGACTGTACCATCAATCGTGAAAGGATTCTTACTGGTGGTAAAAATAGCAAATTTGTCGAACATCAAACGACTGTTCTTAATCTGTACGGGACGGTTGTCGAACGTAAACCTTGCTCCCGCCTGACGGGCGAAGACCGACACGCTGTCCAGAATCAGGTCACCATTGACCAATGGCTGATCCGTATCTCCGGTTATGTGCAGTCCACCATCCATATCACCCGAAAGGTTAACAACCTGATCCGGTACAAAAGCATTGGCTATCTTTAGCGGGAAATGCTCCATTGTGGCATTTACCTCGATACTGTCCTTACCGGTTACCGAGGGATGAAGCGAACCGTCGGCCATCAGAATTTCCTCACCCTCATAGGTCAGATAAGTACTGATGTAATGTTTCCCTCTTTCACCCGGAAGCCACGTTACCCCAAGTCCAACGTCTCCGATACGTTGGCGCTCATAAGTCAGTTCATCGATACTGGCCTCGGCAGATACCTGCAAAGAAGTAGCTGTCTGCACATAATTGGCCTCAGCCGAGAAGAGACCGGACAAATCAGGAAGGTAAGGAAGTACCTTACTGATCTCAGCCAACCGGATGCGTTGCAACTCCACGTCAATATTCTGCAATGACACGGTGTCACTCTGGTTTGATTTCATTCGGAATCCCATATCTTCATCATCTACCATATCGACATTGGCATACAGACGCATGTTTTTATGAAGATATATCCAGTTGTGCCGGTCTACGAAGTGGAACTTCCGAAAAGCGATAATGGGGTTCTCCGGCATCAGCGTGAAAGCAAGTCCCTCCCCTTTTCCACTTCCCTCAACCAATGGACGGACATTCACACCGAAAAGTACACCGGTTTCTCCTTTATCATTTTCATAGCGCAACGTGAGTTCGGCATCATCGTTGCGTATTTCTCCGGCAATACTCGATTTAAATACAATCTGCGGATTCTTGGGCCCGTTGATGACTCCTCCATGCAAACTCATGCGAGTCGTATCTTGCTTGACAGTAAAGTAAATCGTATCCAATTGCAGGGTATCCATCTTCAATGCGTGAATAGCAGCTTTTCCGTTGATACCCCAATCGGGAGCGGTGCCAAACTTCACACCCATATCATGAAAAGCAATATCTTTTGTTGCCAGATAATATGCCAGAGGATTTTCTTTACCGGCAGACATCGAAAAAATGGCAGTAGGCAACGCCTTACGCAATTCTCCATGATCAAGCTCTTTTTTATCAATCTGCTCAATCAGCACATCGGCAAAGTGAATAGATTGTTCAATCAACTTGTCCAGACTGGAACGTGCCGAAAGGTTAAGTTTCATATCACCAGCCGTAAGATGGGTGAAAATACGGTCACGACGGGCCTCTGCTGTAAAATTAAAAGCTAAAGGATGCTTCAAGGGTTTGGGAGCAATACCCAGTTCGTACAAGTCGAGTTGGGTAACATCCAAATCAGCCTTTCCGTCCATGTAGGGTTTGGCAAGATGATATTCGGCATTGGCGTTCATCTTCAACAACCGGTTGTCACTAACCACATGGGCTGTGGCAAGTGCATTCTTAACATCACCGGTCACTTCAATTCCCGAAATACGGTAACGTCCGTAATGGAGTGACTCCAACGAGGCTTTCAGTGAAGCAACCGTACGATAAGAAGTAAAGTCCGTTCCCCTGCCTACTGCTGCTACCGATGTAGTCAGTTCATAAATCGAGTCTTTAGGCAGGAAATGATGGAGCTGCAAGGCTTCCACCTTCAGATCGGCCCGATAAGCCTCGGTACTTCCATTGTAAGCCGCATCTACATTCAGTGATCCCTCACCCTCTTTCAGCAAGAGTTGCGCCATATATTGCGGACCTTTCATCCGGGCTTTTGCGACAAGCGACATCTGATTGGGAATGACAAGAGAACTGTCCGCCCTTGTTCCACCCAGAGTTGTCAGGAAATTAAGATTCTGGGTCTGCATTCTCAGGTCGATAACAGCCGACCGCTCCACGCTATCAGTCAGGTTCAGCAACTCCCCACCTCCCGAAAGTGAGAAAGCTCCGGGTAGCTCAGCGCTGAAACGAGTGATCTGCATCTCTTTCAGATTGCCCTCCGTACCGGCACGTATCACCAAAGGGCGGAAAGGATAGGCCTCCTTGAAGCTATCAGGCAACCCACCGGCAAGAAGCAGAACATCCTGCTTCCCAATCATCGCATTAAAGCGTGCGGTCAGCCGTCCGGTCGTAGGAATATTCACCAACTCCCAATAGGTCTGTGCCGTAAAATTTATTTCAGAATGGGGTGTCAACAGTTTCAAGTCCGGCACCCGGATGACAGTATCATTGGCAAACACACGCCCGGTAAGTGAAGTGACACTTAACCCGGACCGGTCGTTCATCGAAAACTCACGGATGACAGCATTCATATTACGCCCGCGATAATACATCGAATCGAGCCCGATACGTATATCACGCAAAGCAATATGTGACGGATCAAAGCCTTCGGCTGGTTCCATCGAACCCACATCATAATTCACAGAAGTACCCGACAACAAAAAGCTGCGAAGCCCGTAACGCAGATTCTTCAAATCGGCTTCGGCCTCATTGATTTGTGCGTCTCCCACATGGGCTGCCAAACGCATACTGTCTGCCGGTAACTGCATGCTGAAGGAAACATTCTTTAATTTCAAATGGCGTAAATCAACTTTCCAACGAATCTCACTCTGAGCAGTATCTTTCGGTGTAGCAGTAGTATCATTCAGAAGTAACTGAACATGGGTATCGGATAATTCGGCCCGATTAATAACAGCTACTTCATTGGGTAAATCCACCCCATGGCTTTCGAGTTTAAAGCTGCCTAAGACACCTTTCAGACGCATACCATCTATCAGGTCAACAGAGTTAACAGTCACCTGACGAAGAGTGATATCATCCACTTCTACTTTTCCACGAAAAAGCGGAAGTGCCTGCACATGCACATTGAAGCTTTCAAGTGATAATAATGTATCGGGAGTCTGAATGACCTCAACCCCTCTTACCAGCAAATTTAAAGGAAACCGCAAATCGATACGCCGGACATTAATCTGCATACCAGTCGCTTCGGAAGCATAAGCAGCAGCCTCCTTTCTCAGAAAATTCTGTACGGGAGGAATATAGAGTAATACCATCAGTATCACAAAGAGTATGACAGGAGTAAGCAAAATCCAGCTTACCCATTTGATCCATTTTCGTTTCATGAAGCTTGTGTCTCAATGTAAAAAGTGATACAAAGAAAACAAAATTATCCGGAAAAAGATTAAAGTGACGATGATTTTATATATGAGTAGACTCACAACAATCACCGGGACTGATCCTCTGACGCAAACCGGCGCGCTTCTGTCAGCACGATATCTACTTGCTGAAGGGCTTCTTTTGCTTTTCGTACAATTTCGTCCGAAATAGCTTCTCCACGGCGCTGCTCCAACCACGAAAGTAAGGGAAGTACTCCTGAAGCCCCAAGTAAAGTAAACAGAGGCAACAGCTTATGTGCCATCCCTGCTATCCCATCCACATCCATGGTCCGGACAGATTCTTCCATCCGACTCCGGTTTTTCTCCGTTTCTTCAATAAAAGTTTGAATAATAGCTGAAGCTGCTTCCGAGTCATCCTCGGAAAAAGCCGTCAACGCCCGAAAATCAAGAGAGGTCTCCGTCGGCCTGATTGACGAATTTTCAAGGACTTCACCCGTTATTATCGCTAACAGTTCCTTCACCGTAAAAGGTTTGTGCAGACATCCCGCAAACCCATATTCCCGGAAATCCTGTTCGCCCATCTCACTACGTGCAGTAACAGCAATAACCGGGATAGCACGTGCCTGAGGAATATTGGATGCACGCAATAACTTCAGCAAATCGAACCCGTTAATGGCAGGCATCTGAACGTCAGTCAGCAATACGTCAAATGAAGAAGTACGAAGTTGTTCTATCAACTCGTCCGGCTGCTGACAGCAAGTAGCTCGAATATTCTGTTGCTCAAGCATAGCCGCGGTCAGTGCCAATTGAATCCAGTCATCATCAATCAATAAAACATGATTTAGCTTTTGGGAGGATATTTCTTCTCTATCACCAGCCTGGTCTGAAGCTGAGGTTGAAACAACTACCCCCTCCTGCTTCTCCCCGACAACAGGCCCTACCGGATACAGTGGCAAAATGACAATAAAACGGCTTCCTTCCCCCAGCGTACTTTGCACGCTAATCGAGCCTTCAAGTAACGTCACAAGTTTGTGAACGATAGAAAGTCCCAACCCAAATCCTTCCTCCCCCTGTGCTCCGGGTAATCGGGTAAACTCCTGAAAAATCTTCTCACGATCGCCGGGCGCCATTCCTTTACCCGTATCCGCAACCTCAATGCGGACACTGGATGAATGGTAGGTGACATTCAATGCGATATTGCCCTTTACTGTAAATTTCACAGCATTCGAAAGCAAATTATTCACGATTTGCCGGATGCGTAAAGGATCGCTGATAAAACGTCCATCCAACTCAGAATCTATACTGTAGTCCAAAGCTAAGTGTTTGGCATCGGTCAGTGGTTTGAAACTTACACGAATCTCTTCGAACAGTTGTGCCGGATTGAATGTAACCCGGTTGACTTCTGCTTTATTCAGATCCAACCGATGGAAATCAAGCAAATCACTTACCAGTTTAAGCAAATGTTGCGAAGAACTTTTCATATTGTCCAGATAGAATCGTTGCCTTTCGTCCGTTGTCAACCCTGAAAGCAAATCCGTATATCCGATAATAGAACCCAGAGGAGCTTTAAAGTCATGAGTAATGGCAAGCATTAACTTTTCGCGGGCCTCAAGTAACGCTTCTGCACGTTTATTGGCCTCTTCCAATTCTCTACGGTAACGATTGCTACGGGTAATATCCCGCCAGATCATAATCAAGAAACAAGCAGACAACAATACAGCAGCAACGGCAATTCCTCCGATAGTTCGAGTGGATCTATTGCGAAGCTCTTGCTGTTCGGACGCATTATCCACAGCACGCCGGGTGACTACCTGTTCATAAGTTGTAATCATACTGTCTATGCGAGTGGTCAGTTCCCTGTTCATCCGGCGGAGGCGGGCATTATAATTAGGGCGTACTGCCGGCTTTGCCTTCCGCTTGGTTACCGTACGTATACGCTGATGTAACGAGTCAATCGGGTTATAAGATTCAAGAATAGTGTCCGTGGCAAACTCTACTGCTGTATTGACCAATACAGCAGTATCTTCCTTTGAAGGCACAAAAACCTCACCAAGCCTCCTAAAAAAACCCTTCTTTTTTCGCTTGGTAATAACAGAATCGCGTTTGGTAATGATACGGTGCTGCACACGCTGCTGGGTGATCATCGTATCCTGCTCGGCAATAATGGAATCCAACTCAACCGGAGTAATCATGCTTTCATTCGCTTCATTGATGATCTGAAGCATCCGGATGGTATTTTCATCCTTTTCTTTCAACAGAAGAAGTAAACTGTCCGTCTGTAAACTTTGTACATCATCCGTATCAGACAATTTCTCCATCTCCCTATGTACGAACAACAGAGAGAACAATAACACGACCAGCAACAAAGTATACCCCGCCGCGATCTTTACTTTTGTGAAACGGGAAGGAATAGCCATAACTTATCTTGTTTTATACCTGAAACGTAACCATAACATGATTGCCGCACTACTTAGTCCGAAAGGGAAAGCCATCCAGACTCCGAACAATCCCCACCCCATGACAAAACCAAAGAAATACCCGGCCGGGAGAGAAATAATAAAATAGGCAATGAAAGCAATCAGCATCATAGGCTTTACATCCGAAATGCCACGCAGTGCATTGGCAAAGTTGATTTGCATTCCGTCTCCAAACTGATAAGCCAGAAAAGGCACCATCAGAACGACTACCATCGCTGACACTTCCGTATTGTCAGTAAACCATCCTCCCACCTGATATCGGAAAAAGAAAACAATGGATAACAATACGATTCCCATAGCCAATATGATATGTGCGCCGGCATAAGCCGTACGTCGCACATTAACGATATCGTTTTGACCTTTGAAATTGCTGACCCGTACAGCCACTGCCGCTCCCATCCCATAGAACATCATAAAAGTAAACTGTGAGATAGTGAGCATCACCTGATGGGAAGCCAGAGCAATAGTGCCCAACCATCCTACCATCACCGTACTCAAACTAAATGAAGCAGTCTCCATCCCCATCTGAAAAGCGACAGGCCACCCCAAAGCATTTAACTGCCGAAACAACGCGCGCGACCATCCTAAACGGATAAATCCCAGTTTATAACGCAAAAAACGACGGCTACTAAAAAAGACCAATACAAAAACCAACACCATGACAATGCGCGAAAACAATGTGCTGATTCCGGCTCCCAATAGTCCCAACTCAGGAAATCCCAGTTTACCATTAATCAGTATATAATTTCCTACAATATTCAGCACATTACCACCCAGAAGTATCCACATAGCTGTCTTGGTATCGGTTATTCCGTCAGTAAACTGTTTGAATCCGTTAAATAACAGCACAAAAATTAATGAAGCAAGCAATATCAGATAGTAGGGTTTGATCAGAGAAAGCAATTCTTCCGGCTGCCCTAACCTTTCCACATTCAGATAAAGAATCGCCATAATTCCGGTTAGCAAAATGCCCACCAAAAGATTGGCAAGCAAACTACAACGCAAAGCTTGTCCTGCAGCAGCAAATTTACGCACACCATAAAAACCGCCAACAATGGGTGTAAGCCCATACGAGAATCCGGTGCTGAAGATGATAGCCAACGTAAACATATTATTGACGAAGGAAGCCGCCCCCAGTTCATTGGTACTGTGATGCCCAATCATCAAGGTATCGGCAAAACCAAGTACAATCACTCCCACCTGCCCGATGACAATAGGAAGGCCAAGAAAAAATAGTGCTTTATAATGATTCTTATATATAAGTCTCATTCCTGCTCTCCCTTGCTACTCTTATAGTAAAGTACCACTCCATTTTCTTCACGGAATGCGGTTTGTGCCACTGCTTTCAGACGGTCGGCAGTTACAGCACGATAACGTTCTACTTCCTTCTCCATATCTTCTGCTTGTCCGTTCAACTCAAACCATGCAAGATTCGTCGCTACATTCAGATAATTGATATTTCCAAATATCTGGGTAGACTCAAATTTATTCTTCACTTTCTCAAGTTCATGTTCCTGTACCAAAGCAGTTTGCAACTCGTTCAACTCTTCACGTACGGCTGCCTCGGCCTCTTCCAATGATACACCGGCAGCCGGTTTACCACTGATATGAAACAAACCGGCATCAATCGTTCCTGATATATAGGCATCAATACTCGAAAACAATTGTTTTTCTTGTACAAGATGCTGATTCAGGCGACTGGAACGTCCGTTACTTAAAATATCCGATAAAATATCAAATGCATAATAATCGGCATTCAAACGGTCACACATGTGATAAGCCATAAAAAGCGAATCAAGCGGTACATTTCGCTCGACTACCTGGCGGCGCTCTCCTGTCTGGACAGGCTCCTTGGGCAACTGTCGTAAAGGAACCTCCCGACGGGGAATGGGGCCGAACCACTTTTCCGTAAGACTTACGGCCTCTTCAAATGATATATTTCCGGTGACAGCAAGCACAGCATTATTGGGCGCATAAAAACGAAAAAAGAAATCTTTGACCTCTTCCAATGTTGCATTGGCTATGTGGGACAATTCTTTACCAATGGTAGGCCACTGATAGGGATGAACCCGATATGCCAAAGGGCGCAACAAATGCCCGACATCACCATATGGCTGATTGAGACAGCGTTGCTTGAACTCTTCCATTACCACTCCACGTTGCACTTCCAGGCTGCGCTCACTAAAATCAAGACTCAGCATCCTATCAGATTCAAGCCAAAATCCAGTTTCTACATTCTGCCGGGGTACAGTGAGATAATAGTTGGTAATATCATTATTGGTCCAGGCATTATTTTCTCCTCCCGCTAATTGAAGCGGTGCATCATAATCGGGTATATTCACCGAGCCCCCAAACATCAGATGCTCAAAAAGGTGAGCAAACCCGGTATGTTCCGGGTTTTCATCCCTGGCTCCCACATTATAAAGAACGTTGAGTGCAACCATCTGCGTGCTGGCATCCTGTGAGTGAACCAGCCTCAAGCCATTGCTCAGAATATGCCTGTTGATCTGCAGCATATTTATTCGATAACAGAAACGTTGATAATCTTCACATCTTCTTCCGGACGGTCACTGCGGTCCGTTTTTACCTGCTGAATTTTATCAACAACATCCATACCTTCTATAACTTCTCCAAAAACTGTATATTCACCATCCAAATGCGGAGTACCTCCGACGGTAGTATAAGCTTTTATCTGCTCAGGAGTAAAATGAAAATCCGGTTGTTTGGCAGCTTCAGCCTCAGCCTGTATAAACAAAGTATCTTGTAAAGCGAAAAGTCCATCCTGATCGTTAGCCTTACGCATTTTATAGATTTCCTTCATATGTTTCTGTGCCAAAGCATTAAAAGCCTCAGTCACTTTATTCTGATTCTTCTGCTGTTCCATATTCAGAAGAGTCGAATCACTGAACACTTTTCCGGTAACAATATAGAACTGACAGCCGGATGACTCCTTATTAGGATTTACCTCATCGCCCTGACGAGCAGCAGACAAGGCACCTTTCTTATGGAAATATTTAGGATATACAAACTCTGCCGGAACTGTATAGCCGACATCACCCGAACCTAACATCTTACCCTTCGGAGCATTTTTCGATTCCGGATCACCGGCTTGCACCATAAAGTCTTTTATTACGCGATGAAACAGCGTCCCATTATATGTTCCGTCTTCAGCCAATTTAATAAAATTATCTCTGTGTTTTGGAGTCTCATTATACAATTTCACTTTGATATCTCCTAAAGAGGTCTCAATTTTCAATACAGTTTCTTTTTCCATGTTTCCATTTTTCTTTTGTCCCGGTTTACAAGCTACTGCACCGCAAACCAGTATAATTAATAATATCCAAAAATTCTTTCTCATAACGCTTTTATTTAATTTAAGTCTGCAAATATACGACTTTACCTCAAAACCTCTTACCTTTGTAGCTCACAAAAAGAGGCAAAAGCTAACATCATGAGATCCATACTGATAGTTGAAGATGATATTACGTTCGGAATGATGCTAAAAACCTGGTTAGGCAAAAAAGGGTTTAATGTATCATCGGTAAGTAACATTGCACGTGCGCAAAAGCACATCGATGCACAACCGACAGATCTGATTCTTTCCGACTTACGACTTCCCGACCACGATGGCATCCATCTATTGAAATGGATGGGTGAGAAAGAACTTCATATCCCATTGATTATCATGACAGGATATGCAGACATCCAATCAGCAGTACAAGCCATGAAATTGGGCGCGCAAGATTATATTGCCAAACCGGTTAATCCTGAAGAGCTACTCAAAAAAATAACTGAAGCCCTTCAAGTTAAAGAATCCCCTCTTCCACAGGTAGCCCCACATGGTAAAAGTCCCAAAACCAAACAGGAATCCCATTCCTATCTGGAGGGAGAAAGCGATGCAGCCAAACAACTTTATAATTATGTCAGCCTGGTAGCTCCCACTAACATGTCAGTCCTGATCAACGGTGCCAGCGGAACCGGTAAGGAATATGTAGCTCACCGTATTCATCAGTTAAGCAAACGTTGCGACAAACCGTTTATCGCTATCGATTGTGGCTCCATCCCCAAGGAATTGGCTGCTTCTGAGTTTTTCGGACACATCAAAGGCTCTTTTACCGGAGCACTCTCTGACAAAACCGGTGCATTTGTAGCAGCAAACGGAGGTACCATCTTTCTTGATGAAATAGGTAACCTCAGCTACGAAATACAAATTCAACTTCTTCGTGCATTACAGGAACGTAAAATACGTCCTGTTGGTTCAAATACAGAAATAACAGTCGATATCCGTCTGGTATCTGCAACCAATGAGAATTTGGAACAAGCTATCGAAAAAGGAACATTCCGTGAAGATCTATATCATCGGATTAATGAATTCACTTTGCGAATGCCTACGCTGAAAGAACGTGGAGAAGATATCCTTCTTTTTGCCAACTTCTTCCTCGACCAAGCTAATAAAGAACTTGACAAGCAACTTATCGGCTTCGATGCCAACGCTTCAAAAGCACTTCTTGAATATCACTGGCCCGGCAACCTGAGACAGATGAAGAATATAATCAAACGTGCCACACTGCTCGCACAAGGTAGTTTTATTGGTCTCACAGAACTGGGAAATGAGATACAGGAGACGCAACCCTCAACTCCCAAAATGGCATTGCGGGATGAAGATACCGAAAAAGAGCATATAATGGAGGCGTTGCGACAGACAGGCAACAATAAAAGTCGCGCCGCGCAATTACTTGACATTGACCGCAAAACATTATATAATAAATTGAAACTATACGGAATCGATCTTTAACGAACAGCAAGGTGTGGAATATTTCCACACCCCATTCCACACTTTCCACAGTGTTCTACACTATCCTTCATCTTTATCTTTCTTTTAGCATACTGCAAATCAACCGGTTACATCAGGCCTTCCTTTCTGGCACAGCATTTGAAAAATACTCTGTACAAGTGTTTAACCAAATGAAAATAAAACTAAGGAGTTAGTTTTATAGTAGTAGCAATGTTTATGTTTGTTTGTGATGGTTTTTAACCTAGACCTTAACATGAAATTAAAAAACAGACAATCAAAACTTTTAAAAAGCAATAATTATGAAAAAGTTAGTTTTAGTAGTAGCTATGTTTATGTTTGCTTGTGGATCATTCTTTGCCATGGCACAGGATCCGGTGAAAAAAGATCAAAAGAAAGAGGTCAAAGACACTGTGAAAACCGAACCTAAAAAAGAAGTAGCTGATACAACTGCTACAACGGTCGCAGCACCAGGAGCATTTGCACAGTTTGCCGAATAATAGTAAGCACACTACAACAAAAAAGCCATTCCTACTTCGTCTATTCAGGGAATGGCTTTTTTGCTATATATCTATTTCAAACCCATGCCACAAATTACTATCCGGCACAGGAGCATCGAGTTCTATCAATTCTTTGGATACCGGATGAACAAAACGCACATACCTGGCATGCAGACAGATACTACCATCCGGATTGGAACGTGGAGAGCCATACTTCAAATCACCTTTAATAGGGCATCCCATCTTTGCCAGTTGGCAACGGATCTGATGATGACGTCCAGTCTTAAGGTCAACCTCAAGCAGGAAGTAATTATCCGAACGGCCGATAAGCTTATAGCTCAGAATTGCTTTCTTACTATTGGGAACCTCCTTATCATAAGCATAGCTCTTATTCTGTTTTTCGTTACGTACCAGATAATGTATCAGTTCACCTTCAGGTTGCTTCGGGCAATTTTTCACAACAGCCCAATAGGTCTTTCTGACCTCACTGTTCTTGAACATCTCATTCAGCCGGGATAAGGCCTTACTGGTTTTCGCAAAAATAACAAGACCGCTCACGGGGCGGTCCAGCCGATGGGTTACACCGATAAAGACATTTCCGGGCTTCTGATATTTATCTTTCAGATATTGCTTAACTGTTTCTGAAAGAGGAGTATCCCCCGTTTTGTCTCCCTGAACGATTTCGGAAGCGGTCTTGTTAACTACTATAATATGATTGTCTTCGTATACAACGGTCATACCGAATATTACATATTCATACCACCATCAACCTGGATCACCTGTCCTGATACATAAGAAGACATATCAGAAGCAAGGAAAGTAGCCACATTGGCCACATCTTCAGGAGTACCGCCACGGCGCAATGGAATTTTCTTAGCCCATTCAGTTTTCACTTCTTCCGAAAGGCCGGCTGTCATATCAGTGATTATAAATCCGGGAGCAATGGCATTGGCACGAATACCACGAGAGCCAAGCTCCTGTGCGATAGATTTGGCCAAACCAATCATACCGGCTTTTGAAGCTGAATAGTTAGACTGTCCCGCATTACCATGAACTCCTACCACTGACGCCATGTTAATAATGCTTCCTGCTTTCTGACGCATCATAATCGGTGTACAAGCATGAACAAAGTTGAAAGCAGATTTCAGGTTTACGTTGATAACCATATCCCACTGCTGTTCACTCATACGCATCATCAATCCGTCACGAGTAATGCCTGCATTGTTAACCAGAATATCAATACGTCCAAAATCTTTATGAATCTCTTCTACCACCTTTGCAGTATCTTCAAAATTGGCAGCATTCGAAGCATATCCTTTAGCTTTTACACCCATTGCCTCGATTTCTCTCGCTGTGTTCTGTGCATTTTCGTCGATAACAAGATCTGTAAATGCGATATTTGCTCCTTCAGAAGCGAACTTCAAAGCAATAGCTTTACCAATACCACGAGCCGCACCGGTCACAATGGCTGTTTTTCCATCTAATAATCCCATACTAAATTTAAATTATTGATTAATTTTTGTTCTATGTAGTGCACCAAACACGATGTTGGCAACATATCTTTTTCGGGTTTCCATATCCAGGTTCGCCCCGATATGTCCTCGAATATATGGCACCTCGATGCCTTTTACGCAGTAATGTACCAACGCAGCGGTCATTTCCACATCGTCTATATGGAATACCCCTTTGTCTTGTCCTTCCTTCAGCACACTTTTGAAAAGTTGCATTTCTTTTGCATCAAACCTTTTGCGGACTTTCTCCACCCGCCAAATATCTCTGAAGAAGTTGGCACGGAGTGTTCCGTTACGATAAACCACCTCTTTTACTGCATCCAGTCGCGTGTAGATCATCTCTATAATTTTTTTATCAGGAGAGATATCTTTATCTGCCACACGCTTCATCATATCCGACAGAATATCCAGTTCAGACTCTACAACAGCCAAATAGATTTCATCCTTACTTTTAAAATAGGTATAGAGCGTACGCCTACCCTTTTTAGAAGCAAGAGCGATATCATTCATTGTAGTATTCTCCACGCCCATCTTGGCGAAAAGCTGACGGGCAACGTCTACTAACTTGGCTTTTGTTTTTGATACGGTCATAGGTTAATTGCACATTGCTGAATTATTTGTGCAAAAGTAATTCTTTTCTTTCGTCCACACAAGAAAATAAATAAATTATTAACAATTGTACCTGAAAACACTATAAAAAAAAGCAAAACAGATCATCTCTGATTTTCAAGAACATAGCATAAAAACGACATTTTTATCGAAAAATAAATATCGAAATATTTGGTAGTTCAAATAAAAGCCGTACCTTTGCACTCACAAAACAGAAACATCGCGGAGTGGAGCAGTTGGTAGCTCGTTGGGCTCATAACCCAAAGGTCGTCTGTTCGAGTCAGGCCTCCGCAACTAAATAGAAGAGAAAGGCTGATAATTAATAAATTATCAGCCTTTCTTGATTTTATATCAGAACCAAAGGGATCATGGATTACCGTTTTATCATTAAGTACCAACTTTAAGACAGTCACCAATAGCTACATTATTCTTAGTACCATCCCCGGATCAGAACAATCTCCCTCAGAAGCATTCATGAGTCCTATTTGTCGGATTACATCCCCCGGTATTGTCAAACGATTCCCCTTAATTACAATTTTGGAAGTAATATCCACCGGAGTTTCTCCTGCCAAATCCTGTGCATATACCGTACGATTCTCCTTTTCTATTGAGGAAGGAAATACCATCGTCACCTCTTTGAAATACCCCAGTAAACCGACAGGCACATCCCAACGATCAATAGATACGGTCACTGCAACTTCTTCTGTTACATATTCACGCCCCAAATTACGCCCTATTGTAACAACAGCTACAGCACCATTGGGATAACGGGACGCCAGCACAAATGGACGAACTTCCAGAGGAGCCCCGGAAACTTCCGGCAATCCCATTCCCCGGGCGACCCGTGCCGGTGCTTCAGCTATCACGTCCGTACCAACCTTACGTCCTTTATTCCAGGTTTCGTTCTCCCATAGCGTCCAATGATCAGTAAGCTTCACACTATCAATAGCATAAGCTGTATTTCCTACTGAGAAAGGTACTGCTATCCGATGCCATCTGACTCCACGTACTACTTCATCCAAACGTCGCTTTATATCACGCCCGGTCGGTGGAAATACAAAATCCTGTGTCCCATCCGGCAAAGTTCCTGCAAACGAATGACGCATCACACCAATAGCACAACCCAGCCCAACTGCAATATAAGGTTCATCTTCACAGTTGATAATTCCTTTTGCCCCATTAACGGTCTTATAAGGTAATAGATCACAAATACGCTGAATAGTAATCGGCTGCGCCATAATGTTTTCTACATCATACGTCCGAAAGACATCGCTGAATTCAATAAACTCATTTCGCAAAGCATGTTCTATATATAAATGAGGAGCATACCGTTTGCCCATAGAAGTTAATCTTCTCCTCCATTCTCCATTCCTATCCTCTTTCCCCCAATCCACTTTCCAATAATCAAAACCTGCTTCATTAGCTACCTTTATCCTCCGTTTCCAATATTCTTCCTCAGGAATATCGGCATACTTTTCTGCCTTCTGGGCACAAATCCATCCACCAACACCTTTCCAGCCTTTGCCTTTGATTTTTAAGGATAGCTGCCTTAAACGTTCCACGTCATCTCCACCAAAAGACGGGAAGCGATCCGGACTAAGTTCTACAGTTCCTAAATAAGGATTTGGTGAATCATTAACGCCTTTCGGTATATCCCATGAATCGTCCATTACAAAATAAAGATCTTTCCGGATAGCAGGATAACAATCTACCCAATTCTGATAGGGTCCATCTCCAAATAAATAGTCTTCAGTCATGGCGGCTCTGGTTAGTTCAGTACTTTTATAGCTGACCACATAGCCTTGCAAATTCCACGTACAAAAGTAATCCGGAGCTTTAGATGGAGTATCGGACACAAGGCTTTTTACTGCACATGGCTGACCTGCAACAGAAATACACATGCTACAAAAAAACAATATCAATAAGTTTTTATGTCGTGTCATATAGGATATTTTTTAGATTAACAAAAACAAATATTGCAAATATAATCATTCTTCTCATCTATCGGACAAGATCATTTCATTCGTTTCATTAAATCTCTCCAAAACGGCAAAATACTCCAATGCCTTACCACTCCAAAAACACGCCATTACTATCGCATTTAGCCCCATAATAGTCTACTGCATAAATGGTAAGTATGTAACAGAAAGTATAGCTTTCCACTTCTGATAACAAAAAAAGATGCAACAATAAACTAAACAGTTCTTTTGCTACATCCTTTTCTTCCTGATATACAATCTATCCACTCAAACTTCTCAAAGCCCGAGAAGCAATGCCTTTTTTATTCGTCCTGAAGTACTAAACACCCTTTTTCCTTCATCGTCACATGCAGCACGGCATCCTCCTTCTTAGGAGTCCAAATCATCTTCTTGCATTCCCCTTTCTGGAGCTCATTACGATGATAAGTCTCACTACCTGTCAAGTGTTCAGTACCAATTGTACATTCATGGACACCCCAGTTTCTGACGCCATCCAGATCCAAATAAAGATAGGGAATTATCGATTGGTGAGCATTAAATGTCACGCCATCACCATCAACATAGAGAGCGCGAATCTCACAAGAATCTAAACGTACTTCCCCACTTTGGATATGCGTAGCCAAAGAGTCTGTTTTTATCCCGTTTATATTCGTACGCAATCCACGAATGGTATTGGTCAGAAAAGCCAGATTAGCATCCGCTTCTATAGTAAGCTGTAATCCTTTAGCCTGCAACCCCGGAATAAGACATTTCTTTTTCTGTTCAGGAAGATCATAATTAGTCAAATCCAGGCAAATCACCAAAGTATCCGCATCCTGACTGATTTTCAGATATTCAGATTCCGGACTAAATAATCTTGTTTTCCCATCAGTAGATGGCACTACATTCACGCAAGCCTGTTCCAGCCATGCATGACGTGTATCACTTGCATAAACTTTTACGGCACGAACACCGGAAAACTCTGTTTGAAGCAACTTATCCGAAAAAGTGAGTATGTATGAGTCTCTATCAGACTTTTGGAAAGAAATATAAACGACACCTGCCATTAGTATCACGAGTACCGAAGCAAGTATGCCAATAAATATATATGTAGTACGTTTCATAAGATTCTATTTTTTATTTTTGTTTCATCATAAAGTTACGATACATAACCAGCAGCTCTTCATCCGAAACTCCCAGTGTGTAGAGTTGACGAAATACGTGCTCAAGTTCATCCTTCAAGAAGGTCTCCCGGCGAAGTGAAAGAATCAGATCTTTGGCACCGGCAGAAACAAAATAACCGATACCTCGTTTATTGTAAATGATATTCTGCGACTGAAGATAGTCGAACGAGCGCATGGCCGTATTGGCATTTACCTCTACTATAGCTGCATACTCCCTTACGGAAGGAATACGTTCCTCCTCCTGATACTGCCCGAGAAGTATCTCATCACAGATTCGATCTGCTATTTGCAGATAAATGGCTTTACTCTCTTTAAAATTCATAAACGTAAGAGTTTGTTACATTCGATTAATAATCTCAGATTCCTTGAAACGGAAATACGAAAGTGTCCAATTGACCAGTGTAAAGAGTATTGCTATTGCTGAAAGACAACCAAAAGCTGCTTCCTCACTAATATCCGGATTGAAGTTTATGTGATCCGACCATATCAATTTAGCAAATCCGCCAACAATTAACACATAGGCAATAAAAACAATCATTCCTACAGAAAATGTTTTGACAAAAGAATTCTTAGGCCAGACAGTACTCCCTAATACAAAACAAGACTGAAAGAAAAAATAGCCTGCTATCATCAATACAAACGTATAGGTATGCCTGAATACCGTATAATAACCTGTATTATCACCAAACAAATGAGACAACGGAGTAACCGCAATCGCATCATTCTCCGGATAAGCTAACGAATACACCAATACCTTTGTATAATCCGCCAGCTTATAGGTAATCAGAAAAACGATTAAGAAAACAACCGTAAATACCAGCCAGCGGGAAAAGAATTTTTCAAACGAAGTGGCAGGAGTCATAAGTACAGAGAGCCGCCCTGTTTTCGATTTCATCCTTTCCATCGTGAACGAAGCACTCAGGCAACCAAACACCCAAAGCCCCCATATAAAAATCATCAGATTAAAACTCCAGGTTATATCGCTATCCTGACTGGCCCGATAACTCAAATATCCATTCCATATCATTATCACCGCCATGGCACCATACATCAACGCGACACGGAGCAGATTTGACTTCCAGTTTTCGATCATCTCTTTACGGCAGAGATTCATAAAACGTGTTTGGCTGAAAAAAGTATCTCTTATCATAATTCTGTTTGTTTAGTGTGGAACAATGCAGATATCCTTTCGGGAACTGCCAAGGTAGCGTTAAAAAGTAACTCAAGATTGATCTCCGAATCCTCACCCGATTCATTAGGCAGAAGCAAGAAATTACCTTGAATAGACGGAGCGGAATATAAAGAAGATTGAAGCAATGTCCGGTCGTCACTCTCAGTAAAAAGCAGTTTATCACAAATGCCCATTACAGATTCGTTCAGTAGCACCCGGCTATTGTCCATAATCAGCACATGGTCCAACACCTTATCAATGTCACGCACCTGATGTGTAGAAATCAAGATCGTTTTATCATCTGTCATACCCGAAGCTATAAACTTCCGGAACTGGCTCTTACCCGGAATGTCCAGTCCATTGGTCGGCTCATCCATCAATAGTAAAGACGTATTTGTAGCAAGCGCAAAGCTCATGAACACTTTCTTCTTCTGCCCCATAGAAAGCGCCCCCAGATCAATATTGATATCCATCTCAAAATAGTGCAGATATTTCACCATATCCTCTTTACTGAAACGAGGGTAAAACGGACTGTTTAACTCTACATAGCTAATTAGCGAAACAGGGGGAAGGTCAAACTCTTCAGGAACCAGGAACATATCCTGCAATGTAACCGGCAGGCGACGGCGCACATCAGTACCGCGATAAAGCACACGGCCACTTTTGGGTGTGAGTAGGCCACTCATGAGATAGAGTAGTGTAGATTTACCTGCACCATTTTTGCCGAGCAATCCGTAAACTCTACCCTTCTCAAGTGACAGAGAAAAGTCATGCAATACGGCACGCTTCGATTTACGATAGAAAAAAGAAAGATTTTCTGCTGTAATCATCTTCATTTATTTATGAGTTTATGTGTATTAGTATAATAGTACACTGCAAAAGTAGACAAATATATGAATACTACAACAAATTCAGCAATATTTTTTCAAACTTTCTTATGCAATTCTTATAATCAACACTATAAAGGAACACATTTTATATATACAAAGAAGAGAATAAGATCAACGCAAAAACTGAGAAGCATATGTCTCACTAAATATAATAAGGTGAAAAACAAGCAGACTTATAATTAAGCAAAGGTAGCGGAAAGCACTATAAAAAAGGAGGAGCTAAGAATCACTCTCCACTCCTCCCACACGACAAACAACTAAAATTATTACTATTTGATGCCATCCAATGCACGTTTAGCAGTAGCATTAGCGGGGTCTATAGCCAGAATTTTATTCCAATACTCCTTAGATTCAGGAAGTTTGTTAGCCACCAGATAATAATATCCCAGATAACTGTAACACTCAATCAGTGCAGAGTTATATCTCGGATCGTTTTTGTCAACCAGGAATGTGGCTACCTCTTCATAATAAGGTTTAGCCAATCCCTGAGTGGTTTCCGGGTCTAACGCAGAATTGGTGCGTGCCCTCCAGAAGTTACCCAAATAACTATCCGGAGCCACTGTAGCAATTTCAGTAAAAATAGAATCGGCAGAGAGAAGAGCAGCCCTCCGCTCATCTAAAGGAACCGTCAATGTATCCGATTGCGTACCCTTTTCGTAATAAAGCTTTCCAATCTGGAACTGTACGTCAGGGGTACGCTTATCGGCACTCAACGATTCGCTATATTTTTTATAGGCTTCTATCGCCTTTGTAAATTCATTATTCAATTCATAAGAAGAAGAAACTTCACGCCACAAATCTGTTTTACTCGGATCGAGTGTGATTGCCTGCATATAAGCATCCACCGCTTGATCATACTTTTTTACAGCATTAAGCAAATGACCGAAATACATATAGTCAAGATAAGAAAAATCGGCCTTATCAGACTCTTTAAAGAAAGCATCTGCTGCTTTCATAGCTTCATCATAGCGTTTCAAGTCGGTATAGTTATACATAGCCAAACGGTTGAACGCGGCATCACGCGGATTCTTCTGCAATCCCATCAGAGCTATCTGTAGCGACTTCTCAAAATCATGGTTCAAGAAGAGCGCAAAAGAGTACTTCGTCAAATCATCTTCCGTTGCTTCCGGAGTATTGATGAATCGGGCATAAGCTTCAGCCGCTTTATCAAACTTATTATTCAAATAATAAATTTCAGCCAGTTTCTTGTCGGCAGCAACACTCGAAGGATCAATGCTCTTCAGCTGTTCCAGTTTCTCTATGGCAAGTTGTGGACTGGCAGCCTTATACACATCAGCGAATTTCAAATAGGCCTCTTTATAATTAGGATCGAAATAGATAGCCTGTTCGTAAAGCTGACAAGCTTTTCCGGCATCTTTCTTAGCTACGGCTATATCGCCTTGCAGCACCGATACCGCAGCCGATTTGCTGTCAGCCTTTTGTCCAAGAGCGGCATAAGTTTCCGCTTCACTAATTTTACCAGCTTCCAGATATGCCTGACCAATAGCAGTCAGGAGATCGGTATTTTTTTTATTTTTCCCTTTCAGCAACTGTGCGGCTTCTTCGGAAGCCTGCGCCGGGTTGGTCTGAATCAATTCTTTTACTTTGGCAACCTCGCTGTGCCAATCAGCATCCGCCGATTGCGCAAAAAGCGGACCGGCTGCTACAAATGCTCCTACTAAAAACAGTTGAAATCGTTTCATTGTAATTCAATTTTAGTTATTATTCGTCTTTCACGTCCACAATACGAACCGGCTGGGTAGCCGGAACGAGTCCGGACTTTAATATAATCCGCTGCCCTCTATCAGAAGTGAGAAAAGAAGCGAATCCCCAGGGCAGTGCATTACGGGGATCGTTCAGTAACACATAAATAGGGCGTGCTAACGGATAGTTTCCGTAATACAGATAAGCTTGATAGGGCTTGTAACTGTTCTGCGGGGTAGCCATATCGTCTGCACTTACTGACATCACTCTAATCTCATCACGGAAAGACAAGTTTGTGGTATCACTCCGGTTTCCAAGCCAATTGACGCCAATCACTCCGATAGCATCGGGTGTACGTGCTACGTAATCAATCACTTGCTGATTTGTCCTCAGAGCCTTTACATCTTTATCGGATAAAGGAGCTCCTTTGCAGATGGAGTCAACTGCAAAACGTACCGTGCTTGAGTTCTTATTATCAAATACGAGTTGGATATCACCCAGCTTTGAGGTAGGATAAAGCTCTTTCCATGCATGTACCCTTCCTGTCAGAATACGCCGGATATCACGCACCGAAATCAGGGTATCTGTATTTTGCCTGTTGACAATCAGGGCTAATCCATCAGTAGCCAGCTTTATTTCCCGAGGGAAGAATTTCCGGCTGTGGAAAGAATTCATCTCTTCGGGAGTCAATGTACGAGTGGTAATAGCCAGACGCACACTATCCTTCAGAAGCTGATTGATAGCGTCTACCTCAGTAGTATAACGGGGAACAATTCCGGCCAAAGGAAATAATCCCTCGAATACATCGATTTCCTCTTGAACAATGGGTTGAAAACTTTCGTCAGCGGTAATAGCTATTACTCCCGACGTATAAGTATCCGTCAGTCCGTCCTTGGGTTTTGAATTACAAGCAGATAATACAATCAAAGACCAGGCACTGATTAGCCAGAATTGTTTCTTAGTCATAATTACTGTAGTTTAAAGACAATAGGAACTGTGAAATTTACTGCCACGGCCTTACCGTTCTGTTTTCCGGGAATCCATTTAGGCATCGATTTGATAACACGTATGGCTTCCTTGTCGCAATATGGATCCAATGAACGTGCGATAGTTACATCCCGCACCTGTCCATCCTTACCAACCACAAAACGACAGATCACCTTTCCTTGTGTACCATTCTCGGCAGCAATGGTAGGGTATTTCAGATGTTCACCGATATACCTCATCAATTCTGTGGTTCCACCGGGGAATGTAGGCATCTGTTCTACCATATCGAAAACTTTTTCTTCGGCCGGCTCTGCCTGAGTAACCACTTGTTTCAAATCGGCAATATCCTTACCGTTTGCTTCATCGTTACCCTTCACGTCGGCAATGGATATAGCGACTTTGGTTTGTGTGAGTTCTTCCTGGCTTTTAATCTCATCATCCTCATGTACCTCCTCATCTTTTTTAATGACTGGAGCGGTAAACTTGATAGAACTCTTCAAAGCAGGTGGGGGTGGTGCCACCGGTTCTACTCTCTTCATCTCTTCCTGCTTTATTTCAGGCTCCTCCAATTGCGACAAGGTGGTGACTTCCGTCATTACCTCTTTTTGCTTCGGAGTGGCCATCTTGATTAAAGTCGGAAGACTAAAGCCCACTAAGGCGATTATCAACACAATAACCATTGCCACATTGTGACGTTTGGGTGAATCAGCACGCATTTTATACGCACCATAAGCTTTATTTTTGCCTTTAAAAATCAGCTCACACCATTCAAAAGAAGTTAAATCTATTTTTGCCATTTTAATTTTCTATTTTTTGGTGTTACATTTTATTCGGCAATATTCTGTGAAAGCTCACCCTTACTTTCAAAATTCTTCACCAGAAATTCGTCAGCCTCGGCAATATCCGTTATCACATACTTACCAATATTACATATCTGCATTTCATCGAGAGCGTCAATCAGATTTGCATACGATGCATTATCCATCGCCTTGATGATGACTGTAGGCGTATCCTTTCCACTCTTTATTTCGGAAAGTTGCTTTGTAAATTCATCGTCTGATATCTTAAGTTCCAGCTTCTTCTGTTTCAGATCATTTACCTGTCTGACAGCAGCAGCATTCTTCTTCAGAAGTATTGCCCGTAATCCATCCGGTTTATACGACGTCTCTTTCAGAGAAGTATAATCCTTGTAGTTGGGTTCTCCTTCATAATAATATAGTTTGTCATCGGGTCCCAACAAGAGCGTGATTGCCTGTGAAGCTTTCACCTTGCTTTGCTGTTCTTCAGTGATGTTTTTATCATTGCTCGGCATGCTTATCTCCATCGTCTGAGGTTTGCTCAACGAGGTACAAAGCATAAAGAAAGTGATCAACAACATATTCATATCCACCATAGGCGTAAAGTCTACGCGAACCGTCATCTTCTTCTGTTTGCTATTCCCCTTCTTTTTACCGCTTTCTTGTACTTCAGCACTCATAGTTGTTCGTTTTTAGTTTTCAGAAGTCGTTTTCAGAGAAGTAATCAGGTTATACCGATTCTCCCTGAGGTCCTGAAGTGAATTCATAACATTTTTAATCACAGAATAAGGAGTATCCGCATCAGCCTTGATCGCAATACGCAAATCAGAATTCACAGCACGTGCATTACGCACCCATGACTTAAACTGATTATCAAGACTATCGCAAGGAATACCTTCGTTCTTCAGTACTGCATCCTGCTTGTCAGTCGGCAAGTCAAGATAAGTTTTCATGTTTTTCATCGGCACTCCGAAAGTGGATGCCAACATGAATTTCTTTTCCTGTTCCGGAGTGAATGTGACGCCATATTCCTGTCCCATGCTCTCCAATACCGCTTTCAAGTCGGACTGCTTGTCCATACTCATAAATATCTTTCCGTTCGGATCGACCAATATCTGAAGGATATTCTTTTCCGGAATCTTAATTTCCGAAACTGAGGCGGGTGTAGTCACTTGTACCGGCTCTTTCTTCACAAATGTAGAAGTTAACATAAAGAAGGTAAGCAACAGTACCGTAACGTCACTCATCGCCGTCATGTCGATGAACGTACTTTTCTTTTTAATTTTCGCTCTGCCCATTATTGTCAGAATTTAGTGGATTCCAGATTATTTATGAGTAGCTGCAAAAGTCTGCACAATAGAGAAGCCTACCTCGTCAAGGCTGTAAGTCAACTTATCGATTTTGTTTGTATAGTAGTTATAAGAGATAACTGCCAACGCACCGGTAAGGATACCGAAAGCTGTATTAATCAAAGCTTCAGAGATACCTTGTGAAAGAGCCATTGAGTCGGCAGAACCACCGGCAGCCAAAGCGGCAAACGAACGGATCATACCAATAACCGTACCAAGCAATCCCATCAAAGTACCCAATGTGGTGATCGTACCGATAATCGGAAGATTCTGTTCCATCATCGGAAGTTCAAGCGCAGTAGCTTCTTCTAGTTCTTTTTGGATAGCAAGCAGTTTCTGATCTTTCGAAAGAGAAGAATCATTCTCCATTTCTTCGTACTTCCGCAATGTAGAAGTAACGACGTTTGCTACAGAACCACGCTGTTTGTCACAAACTTCCTGCGCCTTACGAAGATCTCCTGCCGATAAGGCATCCTTGATGTTAGAAACGAATTTAACCAAAGAACCTCTACCGAAAGCAGAGCGAAGAGCAAAATAACGTTCAATGCTCAATGCCAATACAGTCAGCAATAAAGTTTGAATAACAGGCACAATCACTCCACCTTTGTAAATAGTCCCCATAAAGTTTCCCGGAAGTGGGTGGTTGTTAGGATCGTTGTTCATAAAGTTCGTGGGATTTCCCAAAATGAAATGATAGATACACACTGCTATAATGAAACAGCAGATAATAACCAATCCGGCATTCTTGATACCTACAATCTTAGTCGACTTTTTTTGAGTAGTTTCCATAATAAAGTTTTTTTTGTTAAAGAATTTGTTATTAAGAATTAAAGTAAATACGATTAGACACACCGCAGTCCGACCCCTACAGCCCTCATGCTAAAAATGAGGCTGCATTGTCAAACACAGCGAGTATATAAGATTGGGAATTAAATAAGGATACGTCTTAAAGCAAAGATGTAGTAGTGACAGCTTATGGACGCATAATGTGGATCCTTATCCGAATAATAAGATTTACTTTGGTCTAATACCAACAAATTCTCTCTCAACAGGCACAATTTACGCATTGTGTCATTAAAAAGGTCAGAATCCTCAAGAATTCGACGAAGACGAAGATTATTAGTAGAAGAATATGTTTCAGAAACGGGTTTGAAACCTAGTTCAACATCGGAGACAGACAAAGTTTGCGATTTATCAAAACCGGCAAAATCGCTACCACACCGATAAGAGTAATTAGCATCCAAAGAAGAGGATGAAACCTGGCAAGAAGTAACCGGGTTATGAGAGCATTCCATAATATTCAATGCATTGCCACTTATGCTAAATGATAGCATCAGTAGAACAAACATCAATATGAATTTTACAGAAGTTTTCATCGTTCTATTTTTATGGATAAACTCTCTTTTCGATTTTCGTGGCAAAAATAGTAACTTATTGTATAGTGTCACCATATTTCACATCTTTTAATTACTAAAAATCGAACTCTACCATTAAAACACTCACAGCCGGTTTTTGTTTTAACTAAAAGATTCTTTCTTTTATATAAAAGATTAATCAAAGTAAAAAAGGTATAATGCAAATAAGTGATCCCCGCTTCTCCAAGCGCATGTCCCTCTTAGCCTATACCCCAAAAACAAGTCATCCCCTCGTGTCTTCTGACCCGAGGGGATGAACTCTCTGAAAAAAACGGCGACTACCTACTCTCCCACTGTTACGCAGTACCATCGGCGTGATCAGGCTTAACTTCTCTGTT
>NZ_JADKYL010000002.1:0-645443 GCF_019633785.1 Bacteroides sp. FSHCM14E1 | reverse complement strand
TAAAGATTTCAATGACGAAGACAAACGTATCCATCGAGAGTGTACTGCGTGAACTTGAAAAACAAAGCGAGTATACTTTCTTCTACAATGACAATCAGGTAAAGCTGAACAAGAAAGTATCCATCAACGTGTCGGATGCTCCGATCGAAACTGTACTGAACGAAGTATTCAAGAATTCGGGATACACTTATAAGATCGTGGATAATCAGATCGTAGTATCTACTGTGACTGCAGCTGCCAAGGATGTGCAGGCTGTTCAACAGCAGAAGCAGAGAAAAATTACCGGAGTCGTGAAAGACGCAATGGGTGAAGCCATCATCGGAGCATCTGTAGTAGAAAAAGGTACTACCTCTAATGGTACTATCACTAACATTGAAGGTGAATTTACCTTGAATACTGTCGGTAAGGAACTTCAGATTACTTATATCGGTTACGTACCTCAGACCATCGTACTTAAACCGGGAGTTAACAATTACAATGTCATAATGAAGGAAGATACAAAAACTTTGGATGAAGTTGTAGTTGTTGGTTATGGTACTCAGAAAAAGGTCAACCTGACAGGTGCAGTATCTTCTGTTGGTACTGAAGAGTTAAAAAGTCGTGTAAATACAGACGTATTAGCATCAGTACAGGGACAGGTTCCGGGTGTCACGGTTATTGCCCGTCCGGATGGTTCTACAAGTATTAACTTCCGTGGTCGCGGTAACTTGGGAACTTCATCACCTCTGTATGTAATTGACGGTGCAATTGCTGATGCAAATTTCTTTTCAAGCCTTGACCCGAACTCTATTGAAAGCATTTCGTTCTTGAAAGATGCAGCATCTTCTGCAATTTACGGTTCGCGTGCTGCTTATGGTGTTGTATTGGTAAAAACAAAAGGTGGTAAAGAAGGTGATTTGAAGGTGACTTATGACGGATATGTAGGTTTTAAATCGGCTCTTTACACTCCTGACGTATTGAGTTCTGAATGGTATGCTCGTTTATCCAACGAAGCCGCATTAAATGATAATCCTAATGCCAAACTACCTTATACAGACGAAGAAATTGCCAAATTCCGCGATGGAACTGATCCTGATTTGTATCCGAATACAAACTGGTATGATCTTGTATTGAAAGATAATGCTACAATAACAAAGCATACTGTAAGTATCAGTGGAGGTAATAAGGTGAAATATTATACATCTTTAGGATATTTGTATAATGACAAGTTCACTCCTGGAGCTACTACTGATCGTTATAATATGACTACTAATATCTCGGCTGATGTTAAGGAGTGGTTGGCATTCCGTGCAAATATCAACTATAACCAAACCTATAACGATAATTCAAAAGGTGGAGTCAGTTATGTAGAAATGTTGACTGTTCCTTCTACTTATGTGGCTCGTCAAAGTAATGGTGAATATGGTAGTTATGAAGCCGGTAAACCAGCTTCACAAGTAAGTATGCAACGTAATCCATTACGGCGTATTGAGTCAGGCGACTGGTCGAATAGCAGAACGCAAAATACTTTAATGGATTTTGCTTTAGATTTGAAGCCTGTAAAAGGTTTGACTGTTACGGGTGAAATGTCTTACCGTATTTGGGATTACAAAGCTAAAACATATACTGCAAGTCGTTCGAAGATCAAAGATTTCCTTACCGGTCAGGAACTGAACGGTACACAGGTTGCTGTTGAGAACTCTAAGATGGAATATGATTGGCAAGAGTCTACCCGCTTGATATACAATGGACTGGCTAATTATACTTGGAGTAAAGACATTCATAACATCAATGCATTACTGGGTGTATCTTATGAACATTATCAGTTCCAGAAACAGAAATCTTCACGTAAGAATTTTCCGACTAACAATATGACGGATATGAACGGTGGTTCAAGTGCATCAAGTGATACTCATACAGAAGGTGGCAGCAATGAAAATAAATTGATGTCTTACTTCGGACGTGTGAATTACACATTGATGGACCGTTACTTGTTAGAGGTAAATATGCGTGCTGATGCTTCTTCACGTTTCCATAAAGACAATCGTTGGGGATACTTCCCTTCATTCTCAGCCGGATGGCGTGTAAGTGAGGAAGGATTTATGAAAGATATCGAATGGATTGATAATTTGAAGATCCGCGGGTCTTGGGGACAGTTAGGTAATATTAACAACGTAGGTGATTATGACTACTTCTCTTCTTATATCCAGGGTGATAACTATAACTTTAATGATGTAGTAGGAAACGGTATCATTGAAGCTAAACCCGCTAATAAGAATTTAGGATGGGAAACCGTTACTATCACAGATATCGGCCTTGATTTTGATGTACTGAATGGTAAACTGCGTTTTACAGCGGACTGGTATAATAAAGTGACGGATGATATCCTGTTGGGTTATAGAGTTCCAATGGAAGTCGGTATTAAAAAAGATTACTGGCCTTCACAGAATATCGGTAGTGTAAGTAACAAAGGTCTGGAAATAGGTATTACACATAATAATACAATTGGTGAGTTTACTTACTCTGTAGGAGCAAACTTCACTCGTAATTGGAACAAAGTAACTAATTTGGGTGGGGTAGATGATTTGTATGATGGTAGCTCTACATGGATTGAAGCAGTAGGACAACCTATCGGAACATTTTATGGTTTCCGTACAAACGGTCTGTTGACTCAAGAGGATATTGACAGTGGTAACTATATTACTGATGGTATTAAGCCTAATGCGGGTGATATTAAATATGTCGATTTGAATGATAATGGAAAGCTGGATGCCGGTGACAAAGACTTTATCGGTTGTGATGTTCCTAAATTCACATATGGTGTGAACTTGAATCTGCAATATAAAGGCTTTGAGTTGAGTATGTTTGGGCAGGGAGTTCAAGGTACCAAAGTGTATTTCTGGCAAGAACAGGCTTGGGCATTCTCTGACTATGCCAGCCCCCGTAAATGGCACTTACAGAGATGGACTACCGAGAATCCGAATCCGAATGCTGCTTATCCTAGAATTTATTCTCGTACCAGCTCACACTCTACTTTCAATAACCGCTTATCTGATTTCTGGTTATTTAATTCAGACTATTTCAGAATCAAGAATATTACTTTCGGTTATACATTCCCAAAAGCGATGTTAAGCAACATCAGTCTGGATGCATTGAAAGTATATGTAGCAGCTGAAAATCCGTTTACTATCCGTGGTGATCATCGCATGAAAGATTTTGATCCGGAATCTGCTACCGGTCGTGGTAGTATGGTTCGTGGAACGAGAACTATATCACTTGGTGTTAACGTTACATTCTAAAAAGAAAGATTATTATGAGACAATTTGGTAAAACAATAAAATATTTAACGCTTTGCACTCTGATCGGTGCAACGGTTACAAGTTGCGATCTGGATGTAAATCCACCTTCTAACATTGCAGCTGAAACCTATTGGAAGACTTCAAAAGATGCCTGGTACAATTTGAATGCTGTATATGCCAATACAATATCTGGAGTCGGGGTATATGGTGAAACTTATACTACTGATGGCTATTGCCAATACTCTTGGGAGTCTGCAGGAGCTATTTTCCAGCAGGATGGATTTAGTGCATTGAATGATGAAGGATGGAATTTTGAAGCGATCCGCAAATGTAATGTGTACTTGAATGAAGTAGATAATTGCGACATGGATGCGGCACTTAAAACACGTACCAAAGCTGAAGTGCGTACGATGCGGGCATTACAGTACTTAGCTATGACTATGACGTTCGGAAAAGTACCTATCATTACAGATGTACCTGCTTATGATACTCCGAATGTGCCGCGTGATGAAGTGAGTAAAGTTCGTGAATTCATTCTTAAAGAACTGACAGAAGCTGCAGCAGATCTTCCTGAGTCTTACAGCGGAGGTGGTGAGTTTAATGAAAAAGGACGTATCACTAAATACGCTGCTTTATCAATTAAAGCAAGAGCAGCTCTTTATTTCGGTCAGTATGATGTTGCTGAAGCTGCTGCTAAAGATGTGATGGATAATGGCGGATATTCTTTGTGGAGAATTTCCAGTCTAACAGATGCTCAGAAGAAGGAAGGTGAAGAGATGTCTATTTATGTAGATTTTGCAGATGAAGCTGCGAAAGAGAAGTTTGTGAAGGGCATGTTTAATTACGAATCTTTATGGTTCACTGAAAATGCTACAGTAGATAATCCTGAGTATATCTTGGCTCGCCAGTATGTTGATCCTGATCAGGAAGATTGGGTGCGTTATACAGCAATGCGTCCTAATCAGTTGGGAGGTTGGTCATCTGTAACTCCGACACAGAATCTGGTAGATGCTTATTGGAGTGCCGATGGTCATACTGTTCCTGCCGCTCCTTCTATTGAGGCACGTGCTGCGGCTTATGATAAGATAGTTGCCGATGTAAAAAAAGAAACAGCAGAAGAAGGTTCTACTCCTTTCCTGACATTTGTAGCTAAGAAGACTGCTGATGGAACATTGACAAAATATGACTATATGAAAGAGTATCGTAATCGCGATAGTCGTATGTATGCGTCTATTCTGTTTCCATTCAAAACATGGCATGAAACAAACTATGGTGCCGGATATGCTTATGAATGGATTAAGGGTGGTAACAATGAATCGAAGACCGGTTTTAACTATCGTAAGATGGTTGCATTAACTACAGACTCAAAAGATAATGCTAATGCTACGGGTGACTATCCGTGTATTCGTTATGCTGAGATTCTGTTGATTTATGCTGAAGCTCATACACAAACAACAGGTTATGATCAGAGTGTGCGTGATGCCTTGAATGATTTGCGTGATCGTTGCGGTATGCCGGATGTACCTGCTACATTAACTAAGGATGAAGCTCTTAACTTGATTCGTCGTGAACGTCGTGTAGAATTGGCGGGTGAAGGTTTCCGTGGAGACGATATGACTCGTTATGAAGATTCTTATTGGGAAAGTGAGATGAATAATGTGCCTATCTCTATGCCTGATGGTGAAACCGTGATAACTATGAAATGGAGTTCACGTATGCGTCTGAAACCGATCCCTCAGACTGCCATTACTCTTAATCCATTATTGGAAAATGATCAGAACCCGGGATATTAATTTAACACAGATATCTCTTAATTAAAGGTTGAAAAAAAGGGATCGGTTTTAAAACCGGTCCCTTTTCTTGTTTTTATATAGTTTTAATTATTTTCCCATGCTCCTCTTGTAAAATCCGGTATTTCTACAGGAATACTACCGTTTAATACCGATTGCTCGCTTAGTTCTGTGATGCATGACCATTCGGCGGCATCGTATACATCCATATCCAATGGGAGCCCGTTGCGCAGGCAATGAATCAAACGGCAATCCATGACATAATTCATTTCATTGGGCAGATTTCTCCGATGGGCTTCTGCACCGTAAGTAGCTGTAAAAGGGTGTTTGTAGCGTTCCATAATATCTTCAAGCGCTTTTCCTTCGAGAGGAGCACTTGCATCGGGTTCAAGGGCGATACAGGGAACGGGATACTTCTGGGCAAAGCCTTCTGTACCACAGATTGTATGGAGGCGGCTGTACGGGCGTGGAGTGACGACATTATACTGAACCATGATACTCTTGCCTTTCATTGTGTGAATCAAGGTGGTGTTCATATCTCCCAACCGATACTTTTGACGGGCTTCGGGAGAATTTTCTCCGAATGTCTTACGGGCGTACGACGTCATGCCGGCTTGCAGACTCGATAATGAAACGAGATAATTCATGCGGTCTCCCCGATGAATATTCAGTACCTGGCAAATGGGGCCTAAGCCGTGAGTAGGATAGGGGTTACCGGTATGCTCTATGCTATATTTCCTCCCCCAATGATTGTGAAATCCTCCTTTACTTTCGTCGGCGAAGTAGATAGAGCGCAGATCATGTATGTATGCTCCCTCTACGTGCGTTATCTCTCCGAATACACCCTGTTGTGCCATATTCAGTGTGGTCAATGCAAATGGATCGTAGCAACAGTTTTCAAGCATCATACAGTGTTGCCTTGTCTTCTCGGCTGTATCTACCAGCTTCCAGCATTCTTCTACGGTCATGGCTGCCGGAACTTCGATGGCTACGTGTTTACCGTGTTCCATAGCATAAACTGCCATGGGAGTATGTGTCAGCCAATCGGTACAGATAAACACCAGGTCAATATCATTCCGTTCACACATTTGTTTCCATCCATCCGCCCCGGTATAACCATCCGGCTGGGGATAGCCTGCTTCCCAGAGAATTTTCTGCGCTTTAGTCAGGTTACCTTCCCTGATTTCGCATAGTGCTTTAATCTCGATTCCTTCGATTTGCAGATAACGCTGTAAAGTCAATACACCTCTATTGCCAAGCCCAATGAAAGCAAGGCGCACAATGGGGATGGGAGGATGTGCCAGTCCGAGCACATGTGTTTGTGAAGGAGTTCTCATATGTGGTTAGGATGTTAGGGTTATATATAAAAAAAGAGAATCTAATTTCTCAGATTCTCTTTAGAGCGGAAGACGGGGCTCAAACCCGCGACCCTCAGCTTGGAAGGCTAATGCTCTATCAACTGAGCTACTTCCGCAATTTTTGTGGGCAAAGATGGATTCGAACCACCGAAGTCGAAAGACAGCAGATTTACAGTCTGCCCCATTTGGCCACTCTGGTATTTGCCCTTTTGTTCGCTTTTGAGTCCCTTTGCTTTCTCTTAAGTAGGTTTGTTTCTCAATTGCGATGCAAAGATACAACTATTTATTTAAACTCCAAACAAAATCGATCATTTTTATTGCAGTAATTGCACATTCGTCTCCTTTATTACCCAGTTTGCCGCCGGCTCTATCTTCAGCCTGCTCCATGGTATTAGTAGTAATTAATCCGTAAATAACTGGTATATCGCCAGTTGCGTTCAGTTGTGCTACGCCTTGTGTCACTCCCATGCAAACATAATCAAAATGTGGAGTATCTCCTTTAATTATGCAACCAATGATAATAATTGCATCTACATCGCAATTTTCCATCATTTGATTGGCGCCGAAAGTTAGTTCGAAACTTCCCGGTACTGTTTTCACCAGAATATTTTCTTGCTTTGCTCCGTGTTTCTTTAAAGTTTTCACAGCTCCGTCCAGCAGGGCGCCGGTGATATGGGCGTTCCATTCGGAAACAACGATACCGAATTTCATTTCTTCTGCATTCGGAACCGAATTAAAATCGTAATCAGATAAGTTATGATATGCTGTTGCCATAATATATATGTTTTTGGTTGGTTTAAAAAAAGCTACCCAGGTTCGTTTGGGTAGCTTTCTATATAATAAGGTATATACCCCGTTATTATTTTTTCAGCAGTTTGGCTTGCTCGATGTACTTATCGATGTCCATAGCCTGATAAGACTGGAAGTATTTGTCTTTGATCTTGGTGAAGGCTTTTACAGCATCATCGTTTTTGCCTTGCTTCATCAGGATTTCTCCGGCTTGCAGTAGGAAGATGGGGCTCAGAGTGCTGTTATCAGCATTGTCTGCTGCTTTCAGAAGGGTTGAAGCTGCTTTGTCGAGTTGGCCTAACTGAGCGTAGCAGTTGCCAATGGCACCCTGAATGGCAGGAGCCACCATCTGGTCGTCTCCGCTGAAGCCGTCGAGTGCTTTGATTGCTTCGTCATATTTACCTAAATTCTGGTAGCAGATGCCGGCGTAAGCTTTTGCCAGGTTGGCTGCTTTGGTTCCGCTGAATTGATCGGCTACTTTCAGGAAACCGATAGAACCGATACTATCACCGTTCAGTGCCTGCTCGTATGCGCTTTGTTCAAAGTACTGTTCGCTTTTGAAAAGAGCAGCCTGCGCTTTTTCTTCACGGGGTTCTGCATAGAAATTCTTGTAGAGGATCACGCCTGCTACGATTACGATTACGGCTACAACGGCGCCAATGATTGCTTTTTTGTTTTTAACAAGAAATGCTTCCGACTGTGTCAGTGCATCTTCCACATTCAGTTCGTTGTTGTGGTTCTTTTGTTCTGCCATTTTTATATGATTCTTTTTGTTATTTTTTCAACTGGATATTTTGGTCAGCAAAAGTAGTTTTTTTATATATATAAACGAAATTTAGAGGCATCTTTTTTTGTTTTACGGCCTAAAACCCCGAAAATCTTTCTACTTTTGTAACCAAACTCAATGTGCATACATGATACTGAAGCGTATATCTATACTGAATTATAAGAATCTGGAGCAGGTGGAACTGAATTTCTCGGCTAAGTTGAACTGCTTTTTCGGACAGAACGGGATGGGAAAAACCAACCTGCTCGATGCTGTCTACTTTCTGTCTTTTTGTAAAAGTGCCGGAAATCCGATTGATTCGCAGAATATTTGTCACGAACAGGACTTTTTTGTGATTCAGGGGTTCTACGAGGCGATGGACGGAACGCCTGAGGAGATTTATTGTGGAATGAAGCGCAGGTCGAAAAAACAATTCAAACGCAATAAGAAAGAATATTCCCGTTTGTCGGATCACATCGGATTTATTCCCTTGGTAATGGTTTCGCCGGCCGATTCGGAATTGATAGCCGGTGGTAGTGACGAGCGGCGCCGGTTTATGGATGTGGTTATTTCACAGTATGACAAAGAGTATCTGGATGCTTTGATCCGTTACAATAAAGCATTGGTGCAACGAAATACGCTGCTGAAGAGTGAACAGCCGGTGGAAGAAGAATTGTTTTTGGTTTGGGAGGAAATGATGGCACAGGCCGGTGAGGTGGTGTTCCGGAAGCGGGAGGCATTCATCAGTGAGTTTATCCCTATATTCCAGTCATTCTATTCGTATATCTCGCAGGATAAGGAGCAGGTAGGGCTGACTTACGAGTCACATGCAAGGGGGGGGGCTCTGCTTGAAGTCTTGAAGGAGAGTCGGGTACGGGATAAGATTATGGGATATTCACTCCGGGGGATACATAAGGACGAGTTGAATATGTTACTGGGTGACTTTCCCATTAAAAGGGAAGGTTCACAGGGGCAGAACAAGACTTATCTGGTAGCGTTGAAGCTTGCCCAGTTTGATTTTCTGAAACGTACGGGAAGCACGGTGCCTTTGTTGCTGTTGGATGATATTTTCGACAAGCTGGATGCTTCGCGCGTAGAACAAATCGTGAAGTTGGTAGCGGGTGACAATTTCGGGCAGATTTTTATAACGGATACAAATCGTGAGCATTTGGATCGTATATTATATAAGGTAGGCAGTGATTATAAAATGTTCCGTGTAGAAAACGGGGCAATTAATGAAATGGAGGAAAAAGACCAATGAAACGGAATGATGCGGAGCCTATTGGCAAACTGATTCAGAAATATCTACGTCAAGAGAGTCTGGAATCTCCACTGAACGAACAGCGTTTGCTGGATTCTTGGGAAACAGTGTTGGGACCTACCATAATGTCGTATACAAGAGATTTATATATTCGTAATCAAGTATTATATGTGCATTTGACTTCTGCTGCCCTTCGTCAGGAGTTGATGATGGGAAGGGAACTGCTGGTTCGTAATCTTAACCAGAAAGTCGGTGCTACGGTGATTACTAATATTATTTTTCGCTGACAGCCGTTATCTCTACCAAGAACGAAGGCTCTGTTTGTATCAAACAGAGCCTTCGTTTTGGGTTAACAGAGCTTCTGTCCGGAGTGGATAAAGCCTCTGTTTCAGTGAAACGTTGTTTGCTTAATATTCCAGGAATGGAATGGTATCTATGACCGGCATTTTCAACTCTTTCAGCTCTTTGCAGGCCCGGTCGTAATAGACCGGATTTTCTAAATCGAGATTGTTGTGTGCATCCAGTCCGATGATGGCCGTACATCCTTCATTGGCCGCAATGTGCCAAAACTGTGGACAGGGATAGGTCATTATTCCCCGGGCCTCATTGGTGGCCATATAACCGACATTGTATTCCAACGGGATGTTCAGTCGTGCCGCAGCCCGGCAGATGTGGCGGCTAATGCTGGTGCAATGTGTATCGAATTCCGGATAGGAGCGCATAAAGAGGTCGGGGTGGGCCAGATAGGCGAATAGTCCGCTCTCCATTCCTTCAATAGAGCTTTCCTCATAGAGGTCGAGCATGTCCCGGTTGGTAGTGTGGTGTCCGAAGTATGGAAACTTTTCGTCGGTGTGGTAATGATGGTTCCCAAAAAGGATGTAGTCCAACCGGTACTCTCTAATGATTTCTTTCAGCCAATGGGTGTATTCGGGAAAATATTCGCATTCCAATCCGATTCTGATACTGATCCGGTTGCGGTATTTTTCTTTCAAGGCGCGGATACTTTCTACGTATTCCGGTAATTCCTCTGGCAGCATACGTATATCTGATACAAAGTCCGTATGATACTTCCACGGACTATGGTCAGAGAAGCCCAGTTCCTGAAAACCACCTTTGATAGCGCTGCGCACATAGTCTTCGTCGTTTCCTACGGCATGCATACAGCGAGTGGTATGTGTATGATAATTCGTTTTCATTGTGCTATGACGGTATCCATGCGGAAGTCAAATTCTTCTGCAGGAACTTCTTCAATCAATTGAAACGGGAAACAAATTCCGGCTTTGGGTGCCGCGATCTGAGGGAGTAAACGGTCATAATAACCTTTGCCGCGCCCTAAACGATGTCCGTGCCGATCAAAAGCGACACCCGGAATGACTGCCAGATCGATCGCCCGGTAATCGGTGAATCGTGTTCCTGTCGGTTCGGCAATGCCATACGAACTTATGGCAAGATCCTGAGGTCCTGTGTAGACACGTAGTTCCAATTCGTCACCTATCACTACGGGAAGTATAATTTTCTTTGACCGGCTCCATTTCTCAATGAAGGCGTGAGTCTGTACTTCGTCCTTCATTGAGTGATAGAGCAGTATGGTATGCCCTTTTTGGAATTCAGGGTATGCTTCAAGGGTGGTTAGCACCTTCTCCGACAATGCCTTAAGCGTAGAGTCGGAGTATTTCTTCTTCTCCTGTGCTATCCACTTGCGCAGTTGTTTTTTTCTTTCCATCTTTCTTTTCCTCCTTTTGAGGTTCTACGCTGACGGGAGCCTTGGGGAATGCTTCTCCGCTCTCAAGTAGTTCGACGGCCTTTTTCACAGTCTGATCGCTTTGGTTGAGATATTGAATATAGGCTTCTTTTCCCAGCATATTGTAGATGATATTACCGTAAATGCTCTTTTCCAGTAACTTATATGATTTCTGAATCAGAATATTTCTCCGTTTGACTCCTTTGCTGTCAGCATAGCGTATGAACTGTTCGACCAGTCCCTGGCGGCGCAGGTAGTTCAACAATGATTCTTCATCTTCATATTTCTTCAGTTTATCGCGGTTGTTATCCGTATAGTGGAACGTGAACTGAATGGTAAGTCCCTTACTCAGTACCTCGGTCAGATATGAAGTAACACCCGTTGTATCTTGTGGAACGAATACATCCGGCATGATACCGCCACCACCGTATACCGGACGTCCCAGAGCTGTAGAGTAGCGCAGATTTTCGTCGAGCTTGATACTGTCTTTCGAGAAGTATTCTCCATGTTCATAACGCGTCAGCCAATCCATTTCGTAGTTGCGGTCTTTGCCATTCTGGTAAGGACGTTGGATACAGCGTCCGGATGGAGTATAGTAGCGGGCAATGGTCAGGCGGATAGCTGAACCGTCGCTGAAATCGATGGGTTGCTGTACCAGACCTTTGCCGAACGAACGGCGTCCTACAACCATACCGCGGTCGTTATCCTGGATAGCACCGGTAAAGATTTCGCTGGCTGAAGCCGAACCTTCGTCGATCAGTACGATGATAGGCATCTTCTGGCAGCTGCCTGTTCCGTTGGCAAACTCGTCGGCACGAGGATATTTGCGTCCTTCTGTGTATACGATCAGTTTACCTTCGGGTAAGAATTCGTTGACCATGCGCACTGCGGCTTCCATGTATCCTCCTGTGTTGCCACGTAAGTCGATAATCAGCCCTTTGCAGTTCTTATGATTCAGGAGAGCAATGGCGTTCAGTAGTTCCACATGTGTGGTACGACCGAATTTACTGACCTGTATATAGCCGAAGTCATCTGTCAACATATAAGCTGCGTCGATGGTGTTTTGCGGAATATCACCACGTGTGATGGTGAAGTTCAGAAGTTCTTTCTCCGTAGCGCGCTTCACGCCCAGTTTCACTTGAGTACCCTTCGGGCCTTTCAGAGTGCGCATGGCACGTTCATTGGTCACTTTCTTCCCTACGAATAAACTGTCGTCCACCATTACGATGCGGTCACCTGCCATCAGTCCTACTTTTTCCGAAGGACCTCCCTGAATAACGCTGTTCACGTGTATGGTGTCGTCCTGGATGGTGAACTGGATACCGATACCGCTGAAGCTGCCTTCCAGTTCCGATGTCACTTCTTCCAGATTTTGTGCCGGGATGTAGGTGGAGTGGGGATCCAACTCTGCCAGAATCTGTGGCATTGCCTTCTCCACGAGGTCGGTCATGTTGACAGTGTCCACGTACTGGTCGTCGACAATGCGTAGCAGGGCATTCAACTTGTTTGAAGATCCGTTGATAATGCCGAGCCGGTTACCGGCAAAGTGCTTGGCATAAAATGTACCTATCAGAATTCCGATTACCACACTGATAGCAATGATGACAGGGGTAAATCGTGAAGAGTTCTTTGTACTCATATCTTTAATCATTATTGGCTACAGACGACAAACTGCAGGGTAGAGCTGTGTTGTAGTCAGTTATTTATGTATGTTGTTTCATTTTTCACTTGTATCGACGAAAACGACTTCGATACCTGCACGTTTCAGCAATTCTATTCCGTCTTCCAGGCGGTAGTGCTCGGAGTATACCACTCGTTTGATGCCTGCCTGTATAATGAGTTTAGCACATTCGATGCAAGGCGAAGCTGTAACATACATCGTGGCTCCGTCACTGCTGTTGTTGGAGCGTGCTATTTTGGTGATGGCATTGGCCTCGGCGTGCAGGACATAGGGTTTAGTCACATTGTTATCATCTTCACAAATATTCTCAAAGCCCGATGGCGTCCCATTGTATCCGTCCGAGATAATCATCTTATCTTTGACAATCAGCGCTCCTACCTTACGGCGCTGACAATAAGAATTTTCTGACCAGATGGCAGCCATTCGGATATAACGTTTGTCTAAATCTGATTGTTTTCTGTTTGCTGTGTCCATTCGCTGCTATATTATTTATCAACATGAAATACAAGACATAAGTCCCTGCCTCCCTCATCCTTGTAATAGATGAAAAGGTTGTCGTAATTTCCTTTATACGAAGTAGCTCTGTTGAGTCCTTCGACAAACTTGTTGCTGAATCCTAACGGATCACTCTCAGAACCTTTTACTGAGGCGGAGAAGGCATTGCTTTCACCGTTGGCGCTCCAGGTTCCTGTATAGGTATGTGTCAGAAGCGTTCCGTTAAATTTTCCGCTGATGACATTGTCTATGTTTTCTCCCTCAAACTTGATGGTGTATGCACCCTCCTTATTGATATAATTCTTGATGGACTGCTCGTATTTATCTTTGTCACCCCAGAAATCATAAGGTTTATGATCATTCTTTTTAGTTATGTACGTCAGTTTCCATACTTTTCCGGTAAAGATACCATTCACATCGTCCGAATCATTGCATCCGCATACAAAAGGGAGCATCAAAAGTAGTAATAATAAGTATTTATATTTCATATCTTTCTATTTTTTTATTCCGTTTCTGATAAGTAATGCATCGATGGTAGGCTCTTGTCCCCGGAAACGTTTATATAGTACCATCGGGTGCTCTGTTCCTCCTTTCGACAAGATGTTACTTCGGAAGGAGTCAGCTACGTCTTTGTTGAAGATTCCTTTTTGCTTGAACAGAGAGAACGCATCCGCATCCAAAACCTCCGCCCATTTGTAGCTATAGTATCCGGCCGAATATCCTCCGGCAAATATGTGTGAGAACTGAGTGCTCATACAAGTTTCCGGTACCATAGGCAGTATCTGTGTTTTGGACCATGCCTGGCGTTCGTACTCTTTTACGTCTCCGTCGAATGGAGTGTTGCGGGTATACCATGCCATGTCCAGCAGACCGAAGCTGACTTGGCGGAGGCAGGCATACGCTACATTAAAGTTAGAGGCATCTACCAGTCTCCGGATTAATTCGTCGGGCAAAGGCTCTCCTGTCTGATAATGGCTGGCAAAGGTATGAAGAAACTCTTTCTCGATGCCGAAGTTTTCCATAATCTGTGAGGGGAGTTCTACGAAATCCCAATAGACATTCGTCCCGCTCAGGCTCTGGTAAGTTGAGTTGGCAAACATTCCATGCAAAGCATGTCCGAACTCGTGGAGGAAAGTTTCTACTTCGTCATAAGTCAACAAAGCCGGTTTGCTTTCTGTCGGCTTGGTGAAGTTCATCACTACCGATACGTGCGGGCGACTGTTCTCGCCTGTGCTTTCTATCCATTGGCCTTTGAATTCTGTCATCCAGGCACCGGAGCGTTTACCTTCACGCGGGTGAAAATCCGTATAGAGCACAGCAAGGAAATTACCGTCTTTGTCCATTACTTCATAAGCATCCACATCCTTATGATATACCGGAATATCGGGGTTCTTGTGGAATGTGATTCCGTATAATCGAGTGGCTAATCCGAAGACTCCCGCTTTCACTTTGTTCAGTTCGAAGTAGGGACGAAGCATCTCTTCGTTGATGTTGAATTGCTGATCCTTCAGCTTGTTGGAGTAGTAGCTCCAATCCCAGGGCATTATCTCAAAATCGTCTCCCTGCTCTTTGCGGGCTAACTCCTGTACTGCTTCATATTCTTTGCGTGCTGTGGGAGTATAAGCATCCAGCAGTTGGTTGAGAAGGGTATATACAGCATCGCTGGTTTCGGCCATGCGTTTCTTCAGTGTATACTCTGCATAATTGTCATAACCCAGTAATTGTGCGATTTCCATATGGATATTGACTATCCTTTTTACAATTTCCAGGTTGTTATATTCATTATTGTGCGTGCACTTCGTATTGTAGGCCATATAGAGTTCGCGGCGTAAATCGCGGTTATCGGCATACGTCATAAAGGGGATGTAACTGGGGGCATGCAGTGTGAATACCCATCCATTCACTCCTTTTTCCCGTGCTGTTTCGGCTGCGGCTTCTATAGCACTTTCAGGCAGACCGTCCAGTTGGCTCTTGTCTGTCAGTGCCAGCTGATAGTTATTGGTCTCTTTCAGGTTGTTTTCGCTGAAGTCCAACGTTAGTTTGCTCAGCTCTCTGGTTAATTCACGGTATTTTTCTTTGGCTTCGCCTTGTAGGTTGGCTCCGCGACGTATGAATCCGTCATAGGCATTTTCCAGAAGTTTCATTTGTTCCGGAGTCAGTCCTAAAGAATCTTTCTGCAGGTATACAGCTTTGATGCGTTCAAACAGTGCCTCGTTCAGGCTGATGTTATTACTGTGCTCACTTAGCAGCGGCACCATTTCCTGGGCAATCTGCTGCAAGTCATCATTAGTTTCGGCACTGCGTAAATTGCCGAATACGGTTGTTACCCGGTCGAGTAATTCTCCGGACTGTTCGTAGGCCAGAATGGTGTTAGCAAATGTAGGAGTTTCCGGATTGTTGACGATGGTATCTATTTCTGCTGCCTGACGGCTGATACCTTCGCGAATGGCCGGTTCATAATGTTCTGTTTTTATTTTATCAAAAGGAACGGTTCCATGCGGAGTTGTATATTTCTCGAAGAATGGATTTTGTGCATTTGCTATATTTGTCATATCAAGTAATATCAATGTTACATTTACAAAATTACAAATTTCACCACAGAGTATCACAGACTTCCGTATAGTTTTCTTCTTATTTAACGTGTTTCACTGTAGTTTTTGCTATGGGAGACGGAGAGAAGAGCAGAACTGTAAAATAAGCATTCCGTGTCTTCGTACGTTTTTTAGGGTGAGCTGTAAAATAAAAAAGCTGTTCCGGTTTCCCGAAACAGCTTTCCATATATTGTATCTTAGCTTGATTATTTAGCAGCGATAACGCGAGCCATTTCACAAACTTTGTTTGAGTAACCCCATTCGTTGTCATACCAAGAAACAACTTTAGCGAAGTTAGAATCCAAAGAGATACCTGCTTTAGAGTCGTAGATTGAAGTGTTAGCGCAACCACGGAAGTCAGTTGAAACAACTGCATCTTCAGTGTAGCCCAGGATACCCTTCAATTCGCCTTCAGAAGCTTCCTTCATAGCAGCGTTGATTTCTTCCATTGTAGCAGCTTTTTCCAAAACAACTGTCAGGTCAACTACAGAAACGTCAGAAGTCGGAACGCGGAATGCCATACCAGTCAGTTTACCGTTCAATACCGGCAATACTTTACCTACAGCTTTAGCAGCACCTGTAGAAGACGGGATGATGTTTTCCAGGATACCACGGCCACCTCTCCAGTCTTTCTTAGAAGGACCGTCTACTGTTTTCTGAGTAGCAGTAGCAGCGTGAACTGTAGTCATCAAACCTTTAACGATACCGAACTTGTCGTTCAATACTTTAGCGATAGGAGCCAAGCAGTTAGTAGTACAAGAAGCGTTAGAGATAATGTCCTGTCCAGCGTATGAAGTGTGGTTTACACCATATACGAACATAGGAGTAGAGTCTTTAGAAGGAGCAGACATGATAACTTTCTTAGCACCAGCCTGGATATGTTTGCGAGCTGTTTCGTCAGTCAGGAAGAAACCAGTTGATTCAACTACAACGTCAGCATCAACTTCGTTCCATTTCAAGTTAGCAGGATCCATCTCTGCAGTCAGACGGATTTTGTTTCCGTTTACAATCAGAGCACCGTCTTCTACAGCAACTTCGCCTTCAAAACGACCGTGTACTGAATCATATTTCAGCATGTATGCCAAGTATTCAGCATCCAACAAGTCGTTAATACCTACGATCTGAATGTCGTTACCAAAGTTCTTAACTGCTGCACGGAATACCATACGTCCGATACGGCCAAAACCGTTAATACCTACTTTAATCATTTTGTTTAAACTTTTAAGGGTTTTATAATATTTGTTCAAATACTTTTCTAAATTCGCATTTGTTTCATTAGAATGCGGTGCAAAAGTAAGAAAATGTTTTTATATTCGCATATTAAATTCATATTAAATATAAAAAAAGATGGGAAAAAGTACTTTTTTACAAGACTTTAAAGCTTTCGCCATGAAAGGGAATGTGGTGGATATGGCTGTCGGTGTGATTATTGGTGGTGCCTTTGGCAAAATCGTTTCGTCGGTTGTAGCCGATATCATTATGCCTCCCCTGGGGTTACTCATTGGGGGAGTGAACTTTACGGACTTGAAATGGGTAATGAAAGCTGCGCAGTACGGAGCCGATGGGAAAGAAACTGCGGCTGCTGTTACCTTGAATTATGGTAACTTTCTGCAAGCAACTTTCGATTTTCTTATTATCGCTTTTTCTATATTCTTATTTATTAAACTGATTACAAAGCTGACCCAGAAGAAAGCTGAGGCGCCTGCTGCTCCTGCTGCACCGCCCGCACCTACAAAAGAAGAGATATTGTTGACTGAAATACGTGATTTATTGAAAGAAAAGCAGTAATTTTGCGCCAAATTCATAACATATCTATATATGCAAGAGAAAATTATAATACTTGATTTCGGTTCACAGACCACGCAGCTTATCGGTCGCCGGGTGCGCGAGTTGGATACGTATTGCGAGATTGTCCCCTATAACAAGTTCCCCAAAGACGACGAAACTGTCAAGGGAGTGATTCTGTCGGGAAGCCCCTTCTCCGTGTATGACGAGAGTGCGTTCAAGGTTGATTTGAGCGAAATCAGAGGTAAATACCCCATTCTGGGCATCTGCTATGGTGCACAGTTTATGGCGTATACCAATGGTGGCAAAGTAGAACCGGCAGGTACCCGTGAGTATGGACGTGCTCACCTGACTTCTTTCTGCAAGGACAATGTGTTGTTCAAAGGTGTGAGAGAGGGTACGCAGGTATGGATGAGCCACGGTGATACCATTACTGCTGTTCCTGAGAATTTTAAAACGATTGCGTCTACAGACAAAGTGGCTATTGCCGCTTATCAGGTGGAAGGTGAACAAGTGTGGGGCGTACAGTTCCATCCGGAAGTTTTCCACAGTGAGGACGGTACACAGATGCTTCGTAATTTCGTTGTCGATGTATGTGGATGCAAGCAGGACTGGAGCCCGGCATCGTTCATCGAAAGTACTGTTGCCGAATTGAAGGCTCAGTTGGGCAATGACAAAGTAGTATTAGGCTTAAGCGGAGGAGTTGATTCTTCAGTAGCCGCTGTGCTGCTCAACAAGGCCATCGGTAAGAATCTGACTTGTATTTTCGTTGACCACGGTATGCTCCGCAAAGACGAATTCAAGAATGTAATGCATGATTACGAATGCCTCGGACTGAATGTGATCGGTGTAGATGCCAGCCGTAAGTTCTTCTCAGAACTGGAAGGTGTAACCGAGCCCGAACGCAAACGTAAAATTATAGGTAAAGGCTTTATCGATGTATTCGATGAAGAGGCACATAAACTGAAAGATGTGAAATGGTTGGCTCAGGGTACCATCTATCCGGATTGTATCGAGTCTCTTTCCATCACCGGTACTGTTATCAAGAGTCACCACAATGTGGGGGGACTTCCTGAAAAGATGAACCTGAAACTTTGTGAACCGCTTCGTTTGCTGTTCAAGGATGAAGTTCGTCGTGTAGGCCGTGAGTTAGGTATGCCCGAGCACTTGATTACCCGTCATCCTTTCCCGGGGCCGGGACTTGCGGTTCGTATTTTAGGTGATATTACTCCCGAAAAGGTGCGTATCTTACAGGATGCTGACGATATTTTCATTCAAGGTTTACGCGACTGGGGATTATACGATCAGGTATGGCAGGCAGGTGTTATCTTGCTTCCGGTTCAGTCTGTAGGAGTAATGGGAGACGAACGTACATACGAGCGTGCAGTAGCTTTGCGTGCTGTGACTTCAACAGATGCCATGACAGCCGACTGGGCGCATTTGCCTTATGAATTCCTCGGTAAAGTGTCAAATGATATTATAAATAAGGTAAAAGGTGTAAACCGTGTAACCTACGATATCAGTTCAAAACCACCTGCAACGATTGAATGGGAATAAGCCGTTTGAAGATGGTATATATAAAAGACAGCCGTTCGGAGAAATTCGGGCGGCTTTCTTTTTTAAATGTATGTACAATGCGATTATGATTTAACAGAAAAGGGACATCCTCACGGACCTCCCTTCCCTTTTTCCTTTTTTAAACCTTATGTAGTTGCTATAAATCTCTTACCGCAACATCTTATTATTATACTAAAAATCAATACTTTTTTAATAGATATATCTACTCTACAGCTTGTGCATTTCTCTCTTCAGGCCAATATGGGTTCTGATAGATAACTGACGAAGATATATCACCTGACGGGGATAACAACTCTATTTGCCGGATAGGTACCGGGTAGAGATAATGTGCTTTAGCCCAACTATAGCCGTCATATATTTCGTTGTTCTTTTTTACAACCGAATATGGACGTAAATAATTGGATAACTTTCTGGACGAAACATTAGCCATTGCATTATCCGGACCTTCGATGTATTCAAATTTAGCATCTTCTCCTTCATAACGTTTGTAAGCGTCGCTTCCCCAGAAGTTGAATCCTTCGGGAATGAATCTTTCAACTAATAATCTGTCCAATGATCTCCAACGGATCAGGTCGTCCATACGCATACCTTCACCAATAAACTCACAACGGCGTTCGCGGCGGATATTGTAAAGTGTTGCATCGATCATTTCGTTTTCACCTTTATATTTAGCCAGGTCGTTTTCCTTGCTCAGATCTGTTGCAGCAATGGTTTTATTGAAATCCGGATCAACCCCTGCACGAATGCGTACGGCTCTCCAGTATTCGGCAGCTTTGCCTGCAATATTTCCATTATTTTTCAGACAATAGGCTTCCAAATAATTCAAGTATGCTTCAACTGCACGGAAGATAACGCAACCGGTTGTTGATTGTGCTTGTCCTGAAACGTATTGTTTCTGGTCGTAGGAGAGACATTTACGAATGCGGTATCCAGTCAAATCTCTAACTTCTGATTCTGCTATAATTATCCTGGGATAATCCGATTCTTGATATGTCTTCATTGCATTGGTTGTAGCATTCGATACAGCTGGTATCATATCTTCTTCGCCGAACAGGAAGAGCTGCAGGCGTTCGTCTCGGTTTGCTTTTTCGTCCATTACCCGTTGGTCACCTTTGAAGGGGCATGCGGCAGTAGCTGCATACCAAGGCATGCCGTCTTTCATTAAGAAAGACTGAACATAATTACGTAGCATTCCATTATTTCCTCCTGAAGCTATATAGGCTGTAGCACCGTGCGCAATGGTAAAATCGCCGGAGAAGTAGTCGCGCCAGAAGAGTACTTCTTCGAATCCGCTCATGTCTTCGGCGGAGAACATATCGAAATAATCATTCCAGCCGGAAATATCATTATCGTTTGCCGGATTGAATACACCGCTGTTAGCGGTCAGTTTGACGACATCAGCCACTTGTTCGGCAGCTGCCATGGCTTCATCCAGAAAGAAGTTTATTTCTGTGTTAGCATCATATTTATAGTCAGGATGAACCCGTTTGCCGGGCCAGTTAGCATCACCCGGTACACGTCCTGTCCCTTGATGATACTTCTCAAAAGTGGCTTCATAGAGAGCTACACGCGATTTGATTAACAATGCACACTGCTTATTCAGGCGGTTATTGCCTGCAAAGCCGTGGTCATGCATATATTCGGCGGCTTTGTCGAGATCTTCAAGAATAAAGCGTGCCACCTTATTACGTGGTTGGCGCACTCCTTTTTCTATCAGTATTTCTGCGTTGTCCGGCAATACTTCAGTGATAATGGGATAGTCTCCGTACAATCTTAGCTTCTGGAAATATTTCCATGCACGGATAAAATACATTTCACCGATGTAATGTTTCACGTCATCGGCGTTACCCGATATTTCGCCTGCTTCATATTTGGGAAGTACTTTCTCAAAGAAATAGTTGCAATAACGGAAGAAAGAGAAATCCCAGTTGCCATTGGCTGCTTCTGTTTTCCATACATCCTTGGTATAGTAGTTCTGGACTCCGCTTCCGCTACTTTCACCTGAAACCATGTTATCGGTAGCTCCGTCGTTATTCACGGTACCTGCATTGAACCCGCCATGTGTTGAGAACAAGCTTTGGTATTGTGAGATACTGTAGGCTGCCAGGTGGTCTGCATTCTGAAAATAAGATTCTGGCGTAACCTGATCCAGCGGTTCTCTGTCCAGAAAGTCATTACACGAAGGGAAAAGTAATACTCCCCCTGTCAGTACGCATAGTTGTATGATTCTGTTTTTTAGTTTCATAATGATTCGTTTTTTAGAAATTTACGGTTAAACCAATTGCAATCACTTTCTGTAACGGATATACTTTACCCGGGTCAGTCCATTGTGTTCCGAGATTTTCCGGATCGAATACTCCGGTGATATCAGATACAGTCAGTAAATTATCGCCTGATACATAGACGCGTACTGATTCCATTCCCGCTTTCTTTGTCCATACTTTGGGCAATGTATATCCGATCTGGATATTTTTCAGGCGCCAATACGAAGCATCCTGTAAGTAGCGTGTCTGACGTTGTTGGTTCTTTGATGTATTACGGATGACACGTGGAAAATAAGCGTTGGTGTTGGCTCCTAAAGGATCGCCTTCCGGACGCCAGAAGTCCCAGTGCTCTTTGAATCCGGCAGAAGCCCATTCGCCGCCTCCGGAGAATCCCCAGAAGTACGGGCCATTCAGCCAGTAGTCACGTTTACCGATACCTTGCACAAAAGCACGGAAATCCAAACCTTTCCAAGCGGCATCTATTGTGATACCGTAGTTGAAACGAGGTGTGTTATTACCGATTATCTGCCAGTCGCCCGAGTCTCCCACTTTGTAGTTGCCTTGGTCTACCGAACCGCTGTTGTCGAGGTCGGCATACATGATGTCACCTGCTGCCCATTTTTGGCCCATCGGTTGTTTAGCGTTGGCAAGGTGCTGGTTCATTTCTTCATCACTTTGTGCAATGCCGATCGTTTTATATCCCCAGATCTCTCCTAATTTTTGTCCTTCATAGTAGGGATTGCTGAGGCTTTTATCCGGATTATTATATTTCAGTATCTTCTGTTGTGCATCCGAGAGTACGAATTTTACTCCGTAAGAGAAGTTTTTGATTCTGTCTCTCCATCCTACTTCTAACTCAAAGCCGTACGATTTCATGTCGGCATTGTTGATTTTAGGAACACCTGTACCTAAAATTGATGGAAGTTCCGGAGCAGTCGCAATCATGTCGTAAGTATAACGTACGAAATAATCGAATGACCCTGTCAGGCGGTTATTGAGTAATCCCCAGTCTAAACCCACATCCCACGTCTCGATGGTTTCCCAAGTTTTTTCGCTGCTCACGATACCCGGATTGCTGGCATAGTTCTGGCGTGTGCCGTTCACTAACCAACCGTAATTCTGTCCCTGGGGTAAAGTCTGGTAGAAAGGATACCAGGCATCATTGGTATTGGTATTACCCAACTGTCCCCACGATGCTCTTAGTTTTAAGGTTCCGATATTCAACTTGTTGGCAGCCTCTTCGAAGAATGCTTCGCGGGCGATATTCCATCCACCGGAGAAAGAAGGGAAGAAGCCCCAGCGTTTGTCACCTATGAAGCGTGAAGAACCGTCATAACGTCCGTTAGCTTCCAGCATATAACGGTCTTTGTAGTTCCAGTTCAAGCGGGCGAAGAAGCCGGCTACTGAAGTGTGTCTGTATCCGCCTGCTACGCTGGGTTCACCTACTGCCGTGTTGATAGTCGGTACAGAAGGGGTAATCAAGGTCGATTTGTCTGCATTCACGCTACGGTCTTTGTACAATTCGGCGTTGAAACCTACCATTGCTTTGAAGTAGTGCCCATTATCCAATTGCTTGAAGTAATCCGAATAGATATTAGTAGAGTAATAATTTTCTTTATATGCGTATTCAGATACCTTTGAACCGCCGATCGGATAACTGCCCACACCTGCATCCCAAGTCATACCTACCGGTTCGCCATCTACATTGTGTTGATAGACGGGAAGTACTTCCCAATGTTGGTTATTGGCAGTCACACGCAAACTTCCTTCTACATAAATTTTCCAATTCTTGATTGGTTCGAAGGTCAGTTGCAATTGTTGGGTGAAAAGATCTTTTTGATTAATTTGCCTACCTCCGTCTTCCAGTTGAATCAATTCAGAAGGTCCGGTCAGGTACCCGTTGTCATCATATACGGGTACAGTTGGCCAGCGGCGTGCCACATTGTGGAAGAACAGTCCTGTCAGATAACTTGGACGTTCAAAATCTTCGCGTGTCCATTTGGTTGAATATCCCAATGTAAACCAGTCTGTGATGTTGCTTGTTATTCTACCATTCAGGGTATAGCGTTGGAAAGTATCTTTCCCATGGCGTATCAGGCCTTTTTGGTCGAGAAAACTTCCACTGACGATATATTGGGTTTTATCCGTACCACCACTGATGCTGATGTTATGATCCATGGAAGGAACCCAGTCTTCGTATACTTCCTTAAACCAGTCTGTATTGGCATTTGAACCTGTATAGTAGTTCCAGTTACGTGACTGTTCGTCAAAGGTCGCTGATGATTTAAGGGTACCATCCTGGTACGCCTTGATACGTTCCAGCTGCTCTTTACTGAAAACTGCTCCACCATTGTGATTTAATGCCGCACGGTTGAAATATTGTGCAAAAGTATAAGAGTCCAGCATTTCAGGCAGATTGGTTGCATCCGAGAAACGTACATTACCGGAATAGGTAACTCTTGCTTTTCCCGACTGTCCGCTTTTTGTTTTTACCAGTACCACGCCGAATGCCGCACGTGCACCATAGATAGAGGCTGATGCGGCATCTTTCAGCACTGATACAGATTCAATGTCATTGGGGTTTACCGTGTTCAGGCTACCTTCGATACCGTCGATTAATATTAATGGAGATGAACCGGAACCGTCACCGATAGTACCTGTACCACGAATATTAATGTTCATTTCACTATCCAGTGCACCCCCACCGTTGTTGACCGAGAGGTTCAAACCCGGTACCACACCTTGCAGGGCTTGTGATACATTTTGTACCGGACGTGCCTCAAGCACTTCGGAATTGACCATACCTACGGCACCTGTCACGTTGACTTTTTTCTGTGAGCCATAACCTACAACGACCACTTCATCCAGTTGTTGCGAGTCTTCTTTCATGGTAACGTTAATAGGAGCGCCGGTTACTTTTACTGTAACGGTTTTGTAGCCGATGAACGAGATTTCGATGTTGCTTCCTTTGGGGGCATCGATAGAGAATTGCCCTTGCAGGTTCGTAATCGTACCTGTGTTATTTGCCAGGACTTTAACGGATACACCGATCATCGGTTCTCCGGTTTCGTCCACTACTGTACCTTTCACTTTGGTGTTGGCCTGCTGTACAGTTTCAATTCCGTGTTCTTCGTAAGTATTGGCTGCTGCTTGCTGCGGTGTTGCGCACCATAGCATGATAGAAGCAGCGATTGCCATTTTCAGGCGATTTGTTTCTCGAAGCCGGATTAGGCTCGGAAACAGGTTAGTTTTTTCTGTCATACACTAAATTGTTCGGTTAAACATCATTTTGAATAGTTTGTTTCTTAAATTTTCCGGGGAATCGGTTCCTTCGGAATCTGTGCTAAAGTCTTTTCTCTGTTTTATTTCATAAGCTTCTTTATTAGGGTTGTTGTATTGATTGTGATTTATGACATATATTTACAATTGTTTCTAATTTCAAGTTTCTATTAAGTTCTGATGGTACTTAATTGATTATGACAAACAGAAATACTGTAAAAGGAGTGCGGATAAGTGTTGAACGCTAAAACTGCTATCTGTTGTATATTAGTTGATTATAGTGAATGTCGGTTGCCTGTAATAGTCCTTATAACTTTAATTTATTAAATTACCAAAGGTCTACCTGTTTTTTTTAATAAGTGAGTTATTATATCTTGGACGAAATGTTTTTTTATGATATATTTGAAAAAATAGAAGCGTTGTTTGTGATTTATTAAAATATATTATTATCTTTGTCCCGTTGGTAGCTATTTGTTACGAATAAAATGGGTTTATTAACTTAATATTAGAAAACCCATTGATGGCGAAAAGCAGTTATAGTAAAGTACCATCAGAACTTTGCTATTTTTTTATTTTTCTTGAATTACTTCTCTTTCTTTGTTTCCACGACCGATCTCTTTGATCTTCAATCCCGATAAACAATTGTGAATAATATATCTGCTCTTATGGACTACTGATATGGACAGGGCAGGAGACTCTGTAAATGCAACCGGCATTAACGACGAATGCTGCCGTCATTTAAGGCGACAGACGGTTGCTTTAATAATCCGGCCTTTGTAGTGACAGGAGTGGCTGTTATATGTAATAAAGACCCTATTTCAGTGTATTTTTTGTGGTTTCGGTCTTTTCTTTGCACACTTTTCATGCTTTTATGCAGAAAATCTATATCTTTGCAACCTAATTTAACATTAAAAGGTATGAGTTACAATTTGTTGAAAGGAAAAAGAGGTATTATTTTCGGTGCATTAAACGAGCAGTCTATTGCCTGGAAAGTAGCCGAAAGAGCCGTTGAAGAAGGTGCTGTTATTACATTATCAAATACTCCTGTTGCTGTCCGCATGGGACAGGTTTCTGCTTTGTCTGAGAAGTTGAATTGCGAAGTGATTGCTGCAGATGCCACTAACGTAGAAGATTTGGAGAACGTATTTAAACGCTCGATGGAAGTTCTCGGTGGTCAGATTGATTTTGTATTGCACTCTATCGGTATGTCACCGAACGTTCGTAAGAAACGTACTTACGATGATCTCGACTATAATATGTTGAATACTACCCTGGATGTTTCAGCTGTTTCATTCCATAAAATGATCCAGGCTGCCAAGAAACAAAACGCAATTGCCGAATACGGTTCTATCGTGGCATTGAGTTATGTAGCTGCACAGCGTACTTTCTATGGATACAACGATATGGCTGACGCTAAGGCATTGCTTGAATCTATTGCCCGCAGCTTTGGTTACATTTATGGTCGTGAGCACAATGTACGTGTAAATACGATTTCTCAGTCGCCTACCTTTACCACAGCCGGTTCCGGTGTGAAGGGGATGGACAAACTGTACGATTTTGCCAACCGCATGTCTCCGTTGGGCAATGCTTCTGCCGACGAGTGTGCAGATTATTGCATCGTAATGTTCTCTGATCTTACCCGTAAGGTGACCATGCAGAACCTGTTCCACGATGGTGGTTTCTCGAGTGTTGGTATGAGTCTTCGGGCGATGGCTACTTACGAAAAGGGTCTGGACGAATATAAAGACGAAAACGGTAATATCATTTACGGTTAAGGCAATGAAAATACGGAAGAACTATATTCTCCTTGTTTTGCTAAGTCTGCTTTTCGCATCCTGCCGGGTGGGGAAGGCAGAGCCTGTCGCAGACCCAATGGAGGAAGAGGGGATTTCCGTAGTCAGATATGATAAGCTGTTGGACGAATACGTTCGTTTCAACAGCTTTTCTGCTTTACAAAAAATGAATCTGGAATATTCTCTGCCTACTAAACTGCTGATTGAAGATGTACTGGCCATCGGGCAGGTAAGTGACGACCATATATTCCAGCGACTGAAAACATTCTATTCGGACACCACTCTGATTCGTCTGATAGAGGATGTGGAAACCAGATATCCCGAATTGGGATCTGTCGAGAAAGAGTTGACCAAAGGCTTCGGGAAACTGCAAAAGGAAGTGCCGGATATCATGATCCCCATGATATACACACAAATTTCGGCATTCAATGAATCCATCGTTCTGTCCGACAGCGTACTGGGCATCAGCCTTGACAAGTATATGGGTGAAGATTATCCGCTTTACAAGCGTTTCTATTATGGCTATCAGCGACGCACCATGCGTCCCGACCGGATTGTACCCGATTGTCTGGTGTACTATCTGATGAGCCAGTATCCTTTCCCGATGGATTACTCCCGTACACTGCTCGATGTGATGATGCACTTCGGTAAAATTAATTATGTGGTGCAGCACCTGTTGGATTATTCCTCTTCGGAAGAAGCATTGGGCTATTCGGATGTAGAGAGAGAATGGTGCAAAGAGAACCAGCAGCAGATGTGGAGATATATTCTTGAAAAAGATCATCTGCATGCAACAGATCCGATGGTGGTACGCCAATATACCCGTCCGGCTCCTTTCACTAATACTCTGGGCGAGAATGCGCCTTCGATGGTGGGTACCTGGATTGGTACAAAAATCATCACTTCGTATATGAAACATCATAAAAAAACAACCTTACGGCAATTGCTCGAAATGAACGATTACGAACGTATGTTCACCGAATCTCGTTTTAATCCGTAAAATTCTTATTATAAAAATCCCTTGTTCATGGATACCGCTCTCTATCTTTTGCCCGTTACATTGGGCGACACTCCCATCGAGTCTGTATTACCACCCTACAATAAAGAAATTATTCTGGGAATCAAGCATTTTATTGTCGAAGATGTCCGTTCGGCCCGCCGTTTCCTGAAAAAGGTGGATCGTGAGATTGACATCGATTCGCTCACCTTTTATCCCTTAAACAAGCACACTTCTCCTGAAGATATTTCCGGTTACCTGAAACCGTTGATCGGTGGATTGTCTATGGGAGTGATTTCGGAAGCCGGTTGTCCGGCCGTTGCCGATCCGGGAGCCGATGTCGTGGCTATTGCGCAACGTAAGAACCTGAAGGTAGTGCCGTTGGTGGGCCCTTCGTCTATCATTCTTTCTGTGATGGGATCGGGATTTAACGGACAAAGCTTTGCCTTTCACGGATATCTGCCTATAGAGCCGGCTGAGCGTGCCAAAAAGCTTAAAGCTCTTGAACAACGGGTATATGCCGAACATCAGACACAGCTGTTTATAGAAACGCCCTATCGGAATAATAAGATGGTGGAGGATATTTTGCATAACTGCCGTCCGCAAACACGTCTTTGCATTGCAGCGAATATCACCTGTGAGGGTGAGTACATCCGCACCAAGACCATCAAAGAGTGGCAGGGAAAAGTGCCCGACCTGACTAAGATACCTTGTATTTTTCTCTTATACCAATAACCTGTTTCAGGTGTTCATATTCCAACTCAAAGCATTCGCTGAAGAAGTGAGTGCCTAAGTTGTGTTCTATCTGTTGGAAAGTCCACAGTTTTCCTCCTTTGAACCGTGGATCGCAGAGGATAGAATCATCTTCCATTTCGACAATAAACAGATAAATCAGACGGTTGGTCTGTGCATTTTCGAAATGATAGGAGATGGTAAATGTAGGTTTCAGATCCGATGCTTTTGGGAAAGCATTACTCAATAAGCGGTTGGCACCTTCGGTCAACGTCTCTCCGTACCGGAGATAACATTCCATCGGTATATCCACTTTGAACTTGTCGAGAATACAGCTTTGCGGACGATTGCAAAGGAACAGCATGCCATGGGTAGAGACGGCAATGCGTATTACCGGGTTGATATAAGCATTCTTGTAGTTGATGGCTTCTACGGCCAGGCTTTTTCCAATGACGTCGCCACGGGTGTTGACGATGGGCACATATTCTGTATGGGCCATTACATGATTAAAATAACGGATGCCTATCTGGTTGAACAGAATGCTGAGGATAAATATGGCAGGCGGCAATATGTGGTAAAGCACCAGCGTGGAAGTCGGAGTGAGAGGGTGTGCTATCAGGATAGTCAGACTGATAACGGCAAAGTGCAGAATACCCAGAATCAAAACAACCCGTGCCGATACGACAGCCGATTCCGCTCCCTGGGCAAACAGTCGGCGGTTGCACTGGGCACTCTGGCGCAGGTAGTGGTTAATGAACCTTCTCCTGTGTAAGAAAAGAATAACCATTGGAATCAGTATACTGACTTCAAGTGTCAGGGGCAAAGCTCCTACCGGGACAAAATCTCCGGGAATGAGACTTGCCAGAGCCAATAGTGTCAAAATTCCCGTAGAGATATAAAGGATAAAATTGGGTATACGCGCCCCGTTACGGGACAGGGACCTGTATGAAAAGATAAGTCCGATACCTGTACCGATATAGATTGATATGTCCTGTGTTATAAATTCGCATAAAAGGATGGAAACAATAACAGGGATAAAGCCCAATGACATATTAAATGCGGAAGAAAGTACTCCTTTGTTACCCATATGTTTTTTATTGTATTATTTTGCCGTTTACTTGTAAAACAAACAAGGAGCCTGTTATGTTCTTACTACTTCTTATTAAATCGGATATGTTTTTCCGCATGATATGATGAACGTACTAATGGTGCGCTTTCTACTTGTTCGAATCCCTTTTTGAGCCCTGTTTCTTTATAGATGGCGAATTGTTCCGGGGTAATGTATGCCACAACCGGATAGTGTTTATGGGTCGGTTGCAGGTATTGTCCGATGGTAAGGATTTTGCAACCGACGGCAATCAAGTCGTCCATTAACTCCTCCACTTCGGCAGGAGTTTCGCCCAAACCGACCATAATACCCGATTTGGCTGTTGTACCACTCTCGGCTATCTGACGGATCACCTCCAGGCTGGTGTGATAATTGGCCGCACTACGCACTTGTGGGCTGATACGTTTTACGGTTTCCATATTGTGGGAAATGATTTCCGGACCGGCTTCTATCACTTGGGAAACCAGTTCCTTGCGCCCCTGGAAGTCGGGGATCAGTACTTCGGTGGTCGTTTCCGGATTCAGGCGTTTGATTTCACGAATTGTTTGCGACCAATGGGCGGCGCCCAGGTCGGGTAAATCATCGCGGTCCACCGATGTGATGACTGCATGTGAGAGCTTCATCAAGGCAACCGATTCCGCAACGTGCAACGGTTCGTCAGGGTCCAGAGGCAAAGGACGCCCGGTCCGGGTATTACAGAATTTGCAACTGCGGGTACAGATGTCACCGGCAATCATGAACGTGGCCGTACCTTTTCCCCAGCACTCGCCCATGTTGGGGCAGCGCCCGCTGCTGCAAATGGTGTGCAGGCAGTGCGATTCGACAATACGTTTGGTTTCCGTATAGCGTTCGTTGGCTCCGATACTGATCTTAAGCCATTCGGGTTTGCGTACCCGTTGATCGTTTCCCATATGATAGTACTGTTTTGTTTAATGATAGAGAGGCTGTCTCAAAAGTTATATTCACCACAGATTACACAGATTAACACAGTATTAGTTTTCAAATCGTTGATTATCAACATGAATAATCTGTGTTAATCTGTGTAATCTGTGGTGAACTCTGACATCTCTTCGAACGATTTCTTATAAATTGTTCAGGAAAAAGTTCGTTAACCTCGTATACAGATGGTTCCGGGTATTTCCGCCATAAATGCCGTGATTCCGGTTGGTATATACCTGCATGTCGAACTGTTTTCCAAGCTGTACCAGGTGTTCGGCATATTCGGTACAGTTCTGGAAGTGAACGTTGTCATCTGCCATACCGTGTACCAAAAGCAGGTTTCCATGCAAGTTGTCTGCACGGCTGAATGCTGAGGCAGCTTTGTAGCCTTCGGCATTTTCTTTCGGAGTACGCATGAAGCGTTCGGTATATACAGTATCGTAATATTTCCAGTCTGTAGGTGCGGCAACAGCGACTCCGGCTTTAAATACCGGTGTACCTTCGCTCATACTCATGATGGTCATGTATCCGCCGAAGCTCCATCCCCAGATGCCGATGCGTCCTTTGTCCACATAAGGCAGGCCACCCAGATATTTGGCAGCTTCCACTTGGTCTTTTGCCTCTTTTACGCCCAGATTCAGATAGGTGCACTTCTGGAATTCGCTTCCACGGCCTCCTGTGCCGCGACCGTCCACACAAGCCACTACGTAGCCAAGACTTGCCATGTATGTTTCCCAGCTGATTCCCCATTTGTCCAGAACCTGTTGCGAACCCGGACCGCTATACTGGAACATCAGTACCGGATAGCGTTTTGAGGGATCGAAGTTCACAGGTTTCATCATCCATCCGTTCAGGTCTACTCCCTCTGTGGTCTTGAAAGTGAAGAATTCCTTTTGCGGTATGGCATATCCGGCTAACTTTTCTTTCAGTTTATCATTGGTCACCAGAGTTTTCAATACTTTACCCGTATTGTCATTCAGTGTAATCAGCATCGGAGTATCGAGGCTGGTAAACTTGTTCATAAAATATTTCATCGAACTGCTGAAGATCGGGCTGTTGGTTCCTTGCTGATTGCTTAGTTTCACCTTCTTGCCTTTACGGTCTATCTTGTATACAGCCTGGCGCATCGGACTCTCTTCGTTGCTGGTGTAATAGAACTCGTTGGTATCCGGATTCCATCCGATGAAGCTTTTTACTTCATAATTGCCGCTGGTCACCTGCTTAATCAGGTTGCCGTTCATGCTATACCAGTACAGGTGCGGATATCCGCTCTTGTCGCTTACAAAACTGAAATTGTCCGGATAGAACCGGATGTTGTCGAATACGTTCTCGTTGATGTAATAAGGAGATTCATCACGTAAAGCCAGCTTGCATACTGTACTGCGGGGATCGGCAAAATACATGTCGAAGCGGTTTTGATGACGGTTCAGCGTCATAATGGCCAGTTTGTTCGGATCTTGTGTGAAACGGATGCGTGGGATATAACCATCGGCGTCTATCGGCAGTTTTACCTGACGGGTCACTTTTGATTTGATGTCGAACGTATGTACCGATACCTTAGAGTTGGGATAACCTGCCTTGGGATATTTGTACGTATACTCGCCCGGGTAGTCCTGCAACGCATTGTTGCGTGGAGCCTCGCCGGCAAACAGCGGGAAGGTGTATGATGGCACTTCCGACTCGTCGAAGCGGACATAAGCCAGCATGGTATTGTCGGCATTGAACTCCAGGGCACGGTTGAAACCGAACTCTTCTTCATATACCCAATCGGGAATACCGTTCAGCACGCTGTTCAGTTTGCCGTCTTCCGTCACCTGCGATTCGCTGTTGCCATACAGGAGCTTCACCAGGAAGATGTTATTGTCGCGGACAAATGCCACCAGATTGCCGTCCGGTGAGAATACCGGAGCTTGCTGCGGGCCGCCGTCCGAGAGTTTTTCTACGATATTGTTGGTAGTAACCCCTTTATCGTTCCGTTTCACCGGATACAGATAGTGGACTGCCGTATAAGAGTGACGGTAGATAGGGGTTGTTTCCGTTGCAATCAGAATTTTTGATCCGTCCGGTGAAAACTGATAGCTGTCGAATTTCTTGAAAGGACATTCGCGAGCTTTGGCCACATCGAATACCACTTCCACCGGTTCACCCGTGCGGAAGGAATATTTCACGATTTGTGTGCCTTCGGCATTTCTTTGTGTGTAATGTTCGCCGTCTGGCATGGGAACCACACCATAGATGTTTTCGGGACTGAACTTGCCTGAGTTGATCTCTTTCAGGTCGAGCGCTTTGCCTCCTTGTGCGAAGCCGGCAAGGCAGCACAGACAGAAAAACAGAAAAATGAATTTTCTTTTCATTGGCTTTAGATGATTTTTAGGTTGTTTCTATAGTGCCGGCAAAGGTAAGGATAAACGGTGAGCCTTCAAAACGAGAGGGTTAAAATATCTGTGAAATAGCGTTCGGAAACGAAAAAAACAGAGCCTCTGTTGGCTCCGGGCAGAGGCTCTTCCGGGTACAGACAGAGCCTCCGGAGAGCAGAAACGGAGGCTCTGTCCCGGACGTTGGAGACACGGAAAGTGGGCCAGCCTCCGAGCCACCTCTCAAACAGTGCTGTATCCCTTTATTCATGGGTGTTTGAGCGTGTTCGAAAAACTGACTGAAATCGATTGGTGGGCCATATAATAAATACTAACAAAAAAAGATATATGAATATATCAGTTCAGATCGTGCGCAATCGGTGAGAAATGATTCCGGATTTGTCGGGAGTTATCCCCCTTTCATCGGTTTTGCTACCGTTATTGACGAAAAAGCCTTTCCGGGTGGTGGCAAATGACCTATCTTTGTGGACGAAGATTAGATGAAATAATTAACAATGAAATGATATATGGAAAAGAAAGAGTTTTCATCTCCCGCTCGGAGATACGGTAAGTTTTTTATTGCCTTTATTTTTATAACGGCAGGAGTGCTTCTACTGGCCCGTAATCTGGGATGGATTACTTATGCCCTGTTTGACCTATTGGTGTCCTGGCAAATGCTTCTGATTCTCTTGGGAGTATACCTGATGCTGCGCCGTCAGATTCTGCGGGGATTGATTCTGGTTGGCATCGGGGCTTATTTAATAAGTCCGCATCTGGGATGGTTTCCGGCGGGAGTCCATATCACTCTTTTCCCGATTATATTGATTGTTATTGGACTCGCTTTTTTATTCAGGCCGAAACGTGCCCGGCACGAACGGATGCGGAGGGGAAACTTTGCCAGCAGCCAATATAACTCTACGGATGGAGTGCTTCACTCGGAGAATACTTTTAGCGGTATCAGGCAAGTGGTGCTCGATGAATTCTTTAAAGGCGGGACGATACAGAACTCGTTTGGCGGGACGATTATTGACCTGCGGCGTACGACCCTTCCCGAAGGTGAAACGTTTCTCGATATTGATTGTACATTTGGTGGAATAGAAATTTATGTGCCTTCCGATTGGAAAGTAGTGTTTCGGTGTAACACCTGCCTGGGCGGATGTCAAGACAAACGTTTTGGTGGAGGTGTGATCGACCAGAACCGGATATTGGTCATCCGGGGCGACTTGACATTCGGAGGTATTGAAATAAAAAGTTGAAAATAAAACATGGATATACATCCTATACAAGAATCTTCCCGACGGTGGATGACGGCATTGATATTGGCCGTTGCCGCAGCAGGGATACAAACAGCATTACTTTGGGGCTATGCCGGAGCTGATACGCTTCCGGCTGCAATAGACGGCTTTTTATCCGTCGGTTTGCTTTGCCTCCTGGCCTATCTGGCATGGTATGTCATCGGCCTCGTCTCCATATTGCAAACAGATCTGCTGATAGCCGCCCTGGCGCTGCTTTTTTGGCTGGCGGGAGGATTTGCCGTGCAATATGTGATGGAACAGAACCTGGGACAAGTCTATGCGTCTTTCGGAGAGACGCTCCCTTTCCGCATACTGTTCGGAGCATTGGCTTGGGGAGTGATGATGTTGTGGTATCGTTTGCAGTCGTTGAGCACTGTTCAGGAGGAGATATTAGAAGAGGCTGTTTCAAGAGAAGAAGCCCTTCGTGAAGAACTGAAGCAGGCCGGATGCCGCGAAGAGAAAGCGTCGCCGGAAGAGGCGGAATGCATTGACCGCATCACGGTGAAAGACGGTACGCATATTCATCTGATCTGTACCGACGAATTGCTGTACATACAGGCATGTGGCGATTACGTCACATTAGTGACCCCTTCGGGACAATATGTCAAAGAGCAGACGATGAAGTACTTCGATGCCCATCTGCCGTCGGCCGGATTTGTGCGCGTACATCGCTCTACGATAGTAAACGTGACACAAATATCACGGGTGGAACTCTTCGGGAAAGAGAACTATCAACTCTTACTGAAAAATGGGGTCAAGCTGAAAGTGAGTAACTCCGGATATAAGCTGCTGAAAGAGCGGCTGGAGCTATAATAACTCCTATCTGGGAATAAACGGAAGGGTGTAGCCATACGAAGCGGATGGCTACACCCTTTTGTGCCCGGGGCTACACCCTTTCCCCCGGATGGCTACACCCTTTCATAAAAATCTTATGGAGAAAGGACCGGTAGCCGGAATAGATTTATTATATTTGCACTAATTGCAAAAATATAATATTCTATGACTGAATCGGCTCCGATGCCTTTATACAACGAGTTTACTTTCTTTCTGAAAAAATATTTTCCTTACAAGGTGCAGAAGATATCTCTCAATGCGGGTTTTACATGTCCCAACCGGGACGGAACGAAGGGGCTGGGAGGCTGTACATATTGTAATAACCAGACATTCAATCCCGAATACTGCAAAACGGAGAAATCCGTCACCCGGCAACTTGAAGAGGGGAAGCAGTTCTTTGCCCATAAATATCCGGATATGAAATATTTGGCTTATTTTCAGGCTTATACCAATACTTATGCCGAACTTGAAGGACTGAAACGGAAATACGAAGAAGCTCTGAGCGTAGATGGTGTAGTGGGATTGGTCATCGGTACACGTCCCGATTGCATGCCGGATCCTCTGCTGCATTATCTGGAAGAGCTGAATAAACACTCTTTCCTTTTGGTGGAGTATGGCATTGAAACCACCCGGGATGCTACACTCAAACGCATTAACCGGGGGCATACCTATGCCGATACGGTAGAAGCTGTCCACCGGACCGCAGCGTGTGGTATTTTAACCGGGGGACACGTCATTCTCGGTCTTCCGGGAGAGAGCCGCGAAGAGATCATTGTTCAGGCGGCAGAGTTGTCACGTTTGCCCCTGACTACTCTCAAGATGCATCAGTTGCAGCTGATACGTGGCACGAAAATGGCACGTGAGTTTGAACTCCATCCCGAAGATTTTCATCTCTTTAGTGTCGACGAGTATATCGATCTGGTAATCGATTATGTGGAACATCTGCGTCCCGACTTGATACTCGAACGTTTTGTTTCACAATCACCTAAAGAACTCTTGATTGCACCCGACTGGGGATTGAAGAATTATGAATTTACAGCCCGCGTGCAAAAAAGAATGAAAGAAAGAGGTGCTTATCAGGGAAAGGCATACTCGGTTTAGAAAAAAAGAACTATTTTTGCGAAGCGAATGAGTTGCGAGTTACGAGTTGCAAGTTTAGAGTGCCGTTGGGCGTTGTTACTCGTGCCCCGTAATTAATTAAACTAAAATAAAGAATGGAACAGAAAACAAGAATTAAAGGAAACGTTCATTATGTGGGAGTTAACGACCGTAACAAGCACCTCTTTGAGGGAATGTGGCCTTTGCCCTATGGAGTTTCGTATAACTCTTATCTGATTGATGATGAAATGGTGGCACTGATCGATACAGTGGATATTTGCTATTTCGAAGTATATCTTCGTAAAATCAGAAGTATCATAGGCGACCGTCCTATCAACTATTTGATTATAAATCACATGGAACCGGACCATTCAGGTTCTATCCGATTGATTAAACAGCACTATCCTGATATTGTAATCGTTGGCAATAAGCAGACTTTTGGAATGATCGAAGGTTTCTATGGTGTGACAGGCGAGCAATATCTGATAAAAGATGGTGATTTCCTTGCTCTCGGACGTCATAAACTGCGTTTTTACCTTACTCCGATGGTGCATTGGCCGGAAACGATGATGACATTCGACGAAACGGATGGTGTACTCTTCTCCGGTGATGGGTTCGGCTGTTTCGGTACGCTGGATGGCGGATTTGTGGATACACGCATGAATATCGATCACTATTGGGGCGAAATGGTACGTTATTACTCCAATATCGTCGGAAAATACGGTTCGCCCGTACAGAAAGCTTTGCAAAAACTGGGAGGACTTCCCATTTCGACCATTTGCTCTACACACGGTCCGGTATGGACCGAAAATATCACTAAGGTGGTAGGCATTTACGATAAACTGAGCCGCTACGATGCAGACGAAGGTGTGGTGATTGCTTACGGAAGCATGTATGGCAATACCGAACAGATGGCGGAGGCCATAGCTGCCGAACTGTCGGCCCAGGGCATTAAAAACATCGTGATGCACAACGTCAGCAAGAGCAATCCTTCTTATATCCTTGCCGATATCTTCCGTTACAAAGGATTGATTGTCGGTAGCCCGACTTACAGCAACCAGATTTTCCCGGAAATAGAGTCGCTTTTGTCCAAAATACTGGTACGTGAGTTGAAAGGACGTTATCTGGGCTATTTCGGTTCGTTCACATGGGCCGGTGCCGCCGTGAAACGCATGGCCGAGTTTGCCGAAAAAAGTAAATTCGAACTGGTCGGCGACCCTGTAGAGATGAAACAGGCCATGAATGATATCACCTATCAACAGTGTGAGAATCTGGCGCGTGCCATGGCCGACCGTTTAAAAAAAGACAGAGTATAAGTTACCCCTAATTTATTAACCTGATAAAAACAATCGAACATGAGACTAATCATTCAGCCGGACTATCAGTCCGTTTCTCAATGGGCAGCACATTATGTTGCTGCTAAGATCAAAGCTGCCAATCCTACTCCGGAAAAACCTTTCGTATTGGGTTGCCCCACCGGATCATCTCCTCTGGGTATGTATAAGGCACTGATCGACCTGAATAAAAAAGGAATCGTATCGTTCCAGAATGTTGTTACTTTCAACATGGACGAATATGTGGGACTGCCGAAGGAACATCCGGAAAGCTACTATTCTTTTATGTGGAACAACTTCTTCAGCCATATCGACATCAAACCGGAGAACACGAACATTCTGAATGGGAATGCTGCCGATCTGGATGCTGAATGTGCACGTTATGAAGAGAAGATCAAATCGTATGGTGGTATCGACCTGTTTATGGGAGGTATCGGTCCCGACGGTCATATCGCTTTCAACGAGCCGGGTTCTTCACTGAGTTCTCGCACTCGTCAGAAGACACTGACTACGGATACGATTATCGCTAACTCCCGCTTCTTCGATAATGATATCAACAAGGTTCCCAAAACTTCGTTGACAGTCGGAGTAGGTACTGTGCTTTCTGCCCGTGAGGTGATGATTATCGTAAACGGTCACAACAAAGCACGTGCATTGTATCATGCCGTAGAAGGTGCTATTACTCAGATGTGGACTATCAGTGCGTTACAGATGCACGAGAAGGGTATCATCGTTTGTGACGATGCTGCTACTGCCGAACTGAAAGTAGGTACTTACCGTTACTTCAAGGACATCGAAGCAGATCATCTCGATCCGCAATCGTTGCTGAAGTAATACATAAGCATAAAAATAAAGAAGAGGATAGGTCAATCGTTTTTTCGGCCTATCCTCTTCTTTTTATCGGTCTGATACATGAAGCCCGGTTGGGCGGGGCTAATCTTTCAGACCGTCTTTGATCCCTTCCATTGCTTTCTCGCCTTTCTTCACAGCTTTTTGGGTACCTTCTTTCACATCTTTTGCTGCATCCTTCGCTGTGTCTTTGGCTTTCTCAAAAGCGTCTTTGGCACCCTCTTTCAAGTCATTGCCTATTTTCTTCAGCTTCAGGGCGGCATAAGTGGATTCCAGTTTTACTATCTCGTCCTTTTCGTTCGAGGTCATTTGCTCACTGAATTTGTTATAACTGTCTTTTAGCTTCGTAAATTGCTCGTCAGCTTTTTCCCAGTCGGCTTTTGTATAGTCCTGGGCGTTTTTCTGTACGTTTTCGACAAAAAGCTTGAAGCCGTCCAGATACGACTCCTTTGTTTGGCTGCATGCGGTGGCAATGGCCAGTACTAATGCAAGGAATAATACTTTCTTCATAATCAAATACTATTGTTTAGGTTTTATATATTAACACCGTGTATTTGAAAATTGTTTGCCCGGGTCAGGATTCTTCCAGTTCCCCTTTGCCTTGCCGGACGATGGTTACCTCTCCGTCAGTACAGTTTACGATGGTCGAAGGTTCGATTCCGCCGATTCCTCCGTCGATCACAAGATCTACCTGGTCACCGAACTTCTCGTCTATCAGCTCCGGGTCAGTGATATACTCTATGTCTTCATGTTCGTCATGGGGCAGGGTAGTGGTCATGATCGGAGCATCCAGCAGACGCGCGATCTCCCGGATGATGTGGCTGTCCGGCATACGGATACCCACTTCCTTCCGGTTACGGAAGATTTTAGGCAACCGGTTCGTTCCGTTCAGAATAAAGGTGAAGGGACCGGGCAGGTTGCGTTTCATCAGTTTGAAGATATTATTGTCTACCTTGGCATATTCGCTGATACTGCTCAGGTCGTAGCAGATGATAGAGAGATTGTTTTTCTTTGGGTCTATTTCCTTAATCCGGCAGATGCGTTCGATGGCACGTTCCTTCAGGCCGTGGCAACCGATGGCATACATGGTATCTGTGGGATAGATAATCAGTCCCCCGTCATTCAGCAGGTCCACAATCCGTTGCAGGTCCTGGGGATTATTGTTTTTCTCGTAAAGTTTGAGTATCATAATTGTTCGTTATTTAATCTTCTTTTTTAAGAAATCAAGTGCTTTTTCTACGGCTTTTTCCTTTACTTTTTCCTTCACGGAATCTTTATTGGCCGTAGTTGCCGAATCTAGTCCCAGTTTTTTCCCTATTTCGCTGATTGCCTTATCTGTGACTGCTTCCACTGCCTGGTTGGTCATGCTTTTCGTATCCAGTGAAACTTTGGGCGAAGAGAAAGTGCCCCCTATTTTCAGGTCGAGTGTAGTCAGTTTGGCAATATCACCCGCTGATGCCGGTAGCTTGATTTTTCCCGAGTAGTCGATGGTCTGGTCAAGTCCCGTACTTCCTGAAAGGTTCATCACATAGTCTCCTAACTTAATGTCGAACGGTTCGGTAGACACTCTTCCCTCCTTGATGGTGAAGTCCAGCGTCATGTCCTTCACTTTCATTTCTTTGAGTTCAGGCTTCTTCACGGCATCGGCTATCTGGTCGATGACCTTTACACCGCTGAGGCTAAGGTCTTTGGTCGAAAGGCTGCCATTGCCTTGCATCGTATCCATGACGGGCTCCATCCGGTTGTCGAGCAAAGTCTGCACATGCATGTTGCCGGAGAAGTTTCCTTTCAGATTCTCGAAAATAGGAGCCATTTGCTGTACCATATTCAATTCTTTGTAGGCTTGTGCAAAGCTGAGTCCCTCCAGGCGGAACCCTGCATTCATCTCCGGTTTTTTTAAGTCGGCGGTAGAATAATATCCGTTCATAATAACCTTGCCTCCCATGGTGTTCATCGACAGGTTTTTCATATCCACTTTTCCGTCTTTTACAACCAGTTTTCCATTCATATTCGTAAAGGCCATCTTGTCGAACAATACCTCTTTCAGGTTGGCATCCATCTGGAAATCGATATTGCGTGGAACCTCTATCAGGCTGGCTGCTTCATCGGGCGAAACTGCCTGTGCCGTTTGGGTGGTAGTATCGGTTGAGGCTGTCATAAAGTCGTTCAGGTTGAGATGGTTCGACCGGACATTCAATGTACCTTTCAATGTAGTGCCTTTCAGAGCATAACCCATGTAATTTTCGAACCGGCTGTCGGCGCTAAGGTCGTTCTTGCCAATAACTACTGTGGTCTCGCTGAGTTGCAGATATTTCGGAGTGAAAGTGAACAGTGATTGTCTGACTTCTACATCAGGTATCTCTTTCATTTTTAGTTTCATGTCGCTAAGGGCGATGGTACCCGATGCGGAGAAACGGTCATATTGCTCTTTTTCGATGTACGAAAGGCGTCCGCCCATCTTCATATCCGCACGAATGGTGCCATTCAGTTCCATGTCGTCCAACGGGTATACTTGCTTGATCATTCCTAAATTAAGCACTCCCTTTGCTTCGGCTGTAAAGTCCGGATCGCTGACCGGTGTCTTTATATCGGCAGTCAGGCTAAACGGGTTGTTTGCCAGACGGAAGCTGAAAGGACGAATGTTGATTTCTGTCAGGTCGATATTACCTCCCGGGTTACGTACTTGTGCGTCAATGTTGATCTGGTCGACTCCTGCCGGCAGGGACGGATAACGGAACATGGCATTCTTTACTGATAACCGCACATCGAACCGGGGGACGGTATCACCTTGCAATACTCCTTTTGCCGTGGCTTCGAGGGTAGCGGTTCCGTCTGTTTTCAGATTCTTGAATTCTTTGGAGTAGATGGCTGGTATCAGGGACAGAATTTCCTTAAAGCCCACTTCGCTGGTATTGAGCTTCAGGTCCATGTCGATGACAGGATCTTTCAGTTCTACCCATCCGTCGATGCCTGCCTTAATGGCGTTGAGGCGAAATTCATTCTTTTTCAGTGTGAATTTGTGATGTACGAGGTCAGCGTCCACATCCATTTTGGCATAGATGTTGGCTTGTGAGAGGAAGGGAATACCATTCATCTTATAAGTCAGGGCTTCGGTCTCTGCTTCTAAATTGAGCAAAGTCTGGTCGCTGCCCAGGTCGCCCGAGCAAAGCGCGTTGAAATTGTGTATGTCGGCATATATGGCGGACTGTCGGTCGTCATACACCACATTCATGTTCTTGATAACAAAACGCTGAAGTTTAATCCGGAAGGGAGAAGATTCGCTGCTTTCCGATGTCTCGCTGACGGCGGCTGAATCGGGTTTCATGATATCCCAGTTGACTTTGCCGTCAGGAAGTACGATGGCATGTAGCCAGGTATCTGTGACAGATACTTTGGAAACGTCGTATCCGCTGTCTCCGAAGAGCGAAAACAGGTTAATGGCGGCAGTAACTTCACCGGCTTTCACCAGCGTGTCGTTTTCAAACGCTCCTGTTCCTTTCAGCCAAAAATCGTTTAGGGTAACGGAAGCTTTCGGGAAATTACGGAACAGGCTGATGTCGAGGCTGCTGAAATCGAACCGGGCGTTCAGCATTTTGTTTCCTTCGGTTTTTACGATACCTTCAATTTTGCCGCGGAAGGCAAAAGGAAGGAGAAACATCAGTATCAGGATGACACCGATGACGATTGCTGTAATTTTGAGTCCTTTTTTCATGATTGCACTGGTTGTTAGGTTGATAGTGGTAACAAAGTTAATAATAAAAGACGAGAAGTCCAAGGTGATGATGGATTATGTTTGGATAGGAGCAAGTTAAGCTTACCACAGAGTAACACGGAGTCTCACAGAAAATTTAAGTACCTATAATAAAAGATTAAAACTCTGTGAAGTTCCGTGTTACTCTGTGGTGAATCGACTTCAAGACCATTGAAGAAATGAACTTATCTTATTTCTTCTTTTTTCGTAATTCCTCTGCGATTCGCCATTGTATGGCCGCTTCTGTCTCTTTCCCCACTTTCAGCAGTGCATCTCCAAAAAGTTCGTGTGCACCCGGATGTTCCGGTTTCAAGGTGGTTGCTTTGTCGAGATCGGCCAAGGCGCCTTCCGTATTCTCTGTTTTCAGACGGAGTTTGCCCCGGTTGTAGAGTGCCTTGAAATCTGTCGGACGAAGACTTACTGCCCGGTTCAGGCAACTCTCGGCATCAAAGAACTCTTTCTCGTTGAAAAGTGTGATTCCTTTCCGTATCCATGCATCGGTGTATTCGGGATACAGTTCGATTGCTTTGTCGTAATTGGCCAGTGCAGCCCGGGTATCATGTGCCTGGGTGATGCATTCGTTGCCCATCAGCAGATATTCCCGCGCATACTTTTGCAGACTTTTTTGCTGTGCGGCCATTTGTTCCTGTAACTTCCTTTTCTGTTCACGCAACAGGTTGATGACACCCAGTTTCCGGCGGATCAGTCTCCGGGCGGTAGGCTTCTCTATGTCGTAACGGGAGTGGATGGCCAAGAAAAACTGTTCAAGACACGATTCGAAATCTCCTTTGTCGAAAGCACGGGCAGCTGCGGCATATTGCACATCGGCTTGTGCCTGTTTCAGAGCTTTGTCGATAGCTTGCCGGTTATTGAACCTTCCGGAAAAACTTACGATTTCGGGACGGACAAAGATGTCGGCACGGCTGACAGGCTTTTTTAATTGAATGCCCTCGAGCGAGGTACAACGGCTGAGAGCTACGTATGCCTGTCCTCCGGCGAACACTCCGCCGGTGAAGTCGATAACTACGCGACTGAAGGTCAATCCCTGACTTTTGTGTACGGTGATGGCCCATGCCAGCCGAATGGGATATTGAGTGAAGGTGCCTAACTCTTCTTCTTCGATCTCTTTCTTTTCTTCATTGTACTTATAGCGAATGTTTCGCCATGATTCACGGTGGACATCGCACTCTTTACCGTCATCGGTGATGACATAGATGATACCGTCGTTATCGATTCCGCTTACTACACCGATGGTCCCGTTCACCCAGCGGCGTTCAAAATCGTTCTTGATAAAGATGATCTGTGCTCCGGGTTTCAAAGTCAGGTCCTTGGATGTCGGCAGGCTGCTTTCGGGAAAATCTCCGTTGATTTCGCCTTCGAATACTACCGGATCTCCGGGGAGTTCGGCAAGCCGTCGGTCATTGATGGTTTCCACCGTATCGCGACGGGTGGCAAGGGTGATGTACATATCCTCTTCCGAGGCATCGATGGGAGCGCCATAACGGGTATTGAGCAACTGAAGGTCGGCGGCTCCGGCAGCTCCGCTGCGAATGTGATCGAGTACGCTGACAAAAACCGCGTCCGACTGCCGGTATACCTTTTGCAATTCGATGGATACCAACTCTATTTCGTTGAAAACCCGTGCCGAAAAAAAGTAAGGAGTGGGATAGAAGCGGTTGATAATTTCTCGTTCGTCTCCTTTGATCACCGGTTCCAGCTGGAATACATCGCCCACCAGTAAAACCTGTTTCCCGCCGAATGGGTCACGCAGGTTGCGGCTGTATACTCGCAGGATGCGGTCTACGGCATCAATCATATCTGCCCGCACCATCGATATCTCGTCGATAATGACCAACTCTACCTGTTCCAACAGCTTCCGATGGGGCTTGGTATACTTGAAGAATTCGTGGATACGTCCCCGTTGCAGGCTTAGGTTGGGGTCGTCGGGCAGCAATGGATGGAAGGGGAGCTTGAAGAAACTGTGTAAAGTACTGCCACCGGCATTAATGGCGGCGATGCCGGTGGGGGCCAGTACGATATGCTTTTTCTTGGTGTTCTTGCAGATATACTTCAGGAAAGTCGATTTACCCGTCCCCGCTTTTCCGGTGAGGAAAACCGATTGCCGGGTGTACTGAATCAGGTTCAGTGCATCCTGAAATTCTTTATTGCCGGTGTCTATAGTAAATTCCACGTCAGATGATACCGAAATGTTTTAATGCTTTTTGTATGCCGTCTTCGTCCACCGATGCAGTCACATAATCGGCTGCCTCTTTGACTTCGTCGTTTGCATTGCCCATGGCCACTCCGATGGCTGCATGGCGCAGCATGCTGATGTCGTTGCCTCCGTCGCCGAATGCCATTGTCTCTTCCAGGCGGATGCCGAAATGGCGGATGATTTCGTCTATCCCTTTTTGCTTACGGATACCTTTTGCCACAACATCTGTGAATGCCGGAAACCAGCGTCCGGACTCACAGTGCGGGAGTAAAGGCAATATGTTTTTTTCGTCTTCGGTGGTGATGAACGGGGTCATCTGGAAAATCTCGGTTTGGGTAGCTTCGGCAGTAGTCTGAACGGGCAGGATGTCTACATGCAGGAACTCGTGGAAAATTTGGTTTACCAGTTCGTTGGGGTTGCAGACGGCTACGGTATGTTCGGCGACAAAGATGCAGGGAAAACCTTTCTCGTCCGAAAGGGCAGCAAGTGTCTTGACATCTTCTGCCGGGATGGAATGTTTGTAAATCACTTCATCTCCTACAAAGCAGTATCCTCCGTTCATGGTGATGTAACCGTCTATCAAACTTTGTTTCTGGAGGGCCGACAGGTTGTTAATAATCGCTTTCGGACGTCCGGTAGCAATGAAAATCTTAATTCCTTTAGCTTTGGCTTCGGTTATGGCCGAGAGGGCAGACGAAGGAATTTCGTGCGTGTTGAAACTAACCAACGTCCCGTCTATATCAAAAAACAGGGCTTTTATCATACGTCTTTTCTTTAATGGAGCACAAATGTACTGAAAAAGCCTGATATAGAGTAACTGAATAGCACAATGATGGTAAATTTTAACTGCTGTCTGCTAAAATAGCTCATTTGGTTTCATTATGAAACAGATGAATTGTACATTTGCAGGCTGAACTTAAAAAGAGAACCCTTATGAAGTATAACTTTGATGAAGTGATAGAACGCCGGGGGACAGACTCGGTGAAGTATGACGCAGTGCTGGAACGTTGGGGAAGAAATGACCTGCTTCCGATGTGGGTGGCCGACATGGATTTCCGTACTCCACCTTTTGTGATAGAAGCTATCCGTCGCCGGTTGGATCATGAAGTGTTGGGATACACTTTTGCCTGCGAAGCCTGGTATACATCCATTATCAATTGGCAGAAAGAACGCCATGGGTGGAATATTACCCGGGAGATGCTGACATTTACTCCGGGAATTGTGCGTGGACTGGCTTTTGCTTTGCAATGTTTCACTGCTCCGGGCGATCGGGTGATGGTGATGCCTCCTGTCTACCATCCGTTTTTTCTGGTAACGGAACATAATCATCGGGAAGTGGTCTATAGCCCGTTGGTCTTGGAAGATGGACAGTATCAGATCGATTTCGAACGTTTCCGTACCGATGTGAAAGGATGCAAAATACTGATCCTTAGTAATCCGCATAATCCGGGAGGACGTGTATGGACCCGGGAAGAGTTGGCTGAGATTGCGGAAATCTGTTATGATAATCAGGTTTTGGTCATTTCGGACGAAATCCATGCCGACCTGACATTGCCCGGATATACGCATCCCACTTTTGCGTTGGTATCGGAGAAAGCCCGTCGGAATTCACTCGTGTTTATGTCGCCCAGTAAAGCTTTCAATATGCCTGGACTTGCCAGTTCGTACTGTATCATAGAGGATGAAGACATTCGTCGTCGTTTCCAGACGTATATGGAGGCCAGTGAGTTCAGTGAAGGACATTTGTTTGCTTATCTTGGAGTGGCCGCTGCTTATAGTAATGGAACGGAGTGGTTGGATCAGGTGTTGGAATACATTCAGGGAAATATTGATTTTACGGACGAGTATCTGAAAGCGAATATCCCTGCAATACGGATGATTCGTCCCCAGGCTTCTTACTTGATTTTCCTGGACTGTCGCGAACTGAGACTGTCGCAGAAAGAATTAGTAAGTTTCTTTGTTGATGATGCACATCTGGCACTGAACGATGGTGCAATGTTTGGTAAAGAGGGAGAAGGATTTATGCGTCTTAACGTGGCTTGTCCGCGAAGTGTGCTGAAGCAGGCACTGGATCAGATAAAGCAGGCATACGGGAAGAAGCATGACACAATAGCATAATTTGTGGAATTTATATAAAAAGACTTTCAGGATGAAAAAAAATAGTTTCGAGACACAAATACTGCATACTCCTTTTGAGAAAGAGGATGCATATCATTCTCTTTCCATGCCGGTATATCATACTGCTGCTTATGAATTTGAAACTGCTGAAGAGATGGAAGCTGCTTTCTGTGGACGGACAGCCGGACATGCTTATTCACGAATTACAAACCCTACGGTGCAGTACTTCGAGCAACGTGTACAGGCTGTGACCGGTGCGCTGAGCGTGACGGCGTTGAATTCCGGAATGGCTGCCATCAGCAATGCTCTGATCACTTTGGCAAGTGCAGGAGCTAATATCGTGACTTCGGCGCATTTATTCGGCAATACCTATTCATTCCTGAAAAGTACGTTAGGAGCTTTTGGAGTAGAAGTACGTTTCTGTGACCTGACATGCCTTGAAGAAGTGGAGAGGCAGATCGATGAAAATACTTGTGCGCTTTTTCTGGAGGTTATTACCAATCCGCAGCTGGAAGTGGCCGATTTGAAAGCCCTTGCCGGTATTGTCCATAGTGCCGGAGTACCATTGCTGGCAGATACAACGGCGGTTCCTTTCCATGTGTTTCGTGCGGCGGATTTCGGAGTCGATATTGAGATTGTGTCCAGTACGAAATATATTTCGGGAGGTGCTACCTGCATTGGAGGACTGATAATTGACTATGGCACCTTTGATTGGGGGCATTCCGGTAAGTTGGCAGCTTTGAGTACAGATACCGGGAAGGAGGCTTTTACCGCCAAACTCCGTAGGGAGATTCATCGTAATCTCGGAGCATACATGACTCCCCAGGTAGCTTATATGCAGACACTCGGGCTTGAAACAATGGAAGTCCGGTTTGCCCGGCAGGCGGAAACATGTTTGAAACTGGCACGGTGTTTGCAAGAACTGCCGGAGGTTGAGTCGGTGAATTATACCGGTTTGGAGACCAATCCGTTTTATGAATTAAGTACCCGGCAGTTTGGTTCTCTTCCGGGCGCGATGTTGACGTTCGACCTTCCATCGCGTGAAATATGTTTTCGTTTCATAAATCGGTTGAGAATCATACGTAGGGCCACGAACTTATTTGATAATAAAACGTTAGCTATCCATCCGGCAAGCACAATCTACGGTTCATTTACCGAGGAGCAGCGCCGGGATATGGACATCAGTCAGAAAACCATTCGCCTTTCGGTGGGGCTGGAACGGACTGATGACCTGCTGGAAGATATCATACAGGCTCTGAAAAGCTAAATTTATCATTTACAAACTTTATACAATGCTGCCAAAAAAAGAAAACCTGGAAGAAAAAGAGAGAACGAAACATACGGTTGATAGTCTGTATAAGGACTATGTCGACGACTTGTTTTCGTATGCTTTAGGATTCGGGTTTGATAAACAGGCAGCGATGGATGCCATTCATGACGTGTTTTGCAGGGTATGTATTCGTGAGAAGGATGTTCAGGAGATACAGAATCCTAAATTTTACTTGTTGCGTGCCCTGCGAAACCAATTGATTGACACCTATAAACTTAAACGGAACTATTCGGAGGTTCTTACCGGTGAGATTACCGATGAACTTCCATACAGAATCAAAATCACCGTGGAGGATGAAATGATCGCGGCGGAAGAACAGGCGGAAGTGTCACAGAAAGTCGATGAAATTCTGAGTGTGCTGACCGAACGCCAACGCGAGATTATTTATTTACGCTATATGCAGGAATGTTCCTATGAGGAAATTGCGGAGATCATGCAAATCAGTGTTCCTGCTTGTCGTAAACTGCTCTATCGGACCTTACTTAAACTGAAGCACAATAATACGTTAGTGCTCTTCTATCTCTTGCTTTCTATTAATGTTGGTTAAATAAGGCACCAATTTAAATTTTATTCGGGAAAAGTGGGTATGAAACCTGTGCCCGTTCGTGTTCTATGCAGACAATAGTGTTATTAAACTCTTTAAGCACCTATTCTGAATGGAAAAAACGAAGCGGGATAGCAGACATATTGATCCTTTGAAAGATGAAGAGAAATTCTTCCAGTGGTTAAAATTCAAGAGCGTTCGGATGAACAGGGAGCGCCTCTCGAAAGATGATCATGAGCGTCTTCGTCAGCGGATCCATGCTTCTCTGCGTATGTTTCGACGAAAACGAACCATCAGGAGGGGCGCTTATTATGGTATATCCGTGTGCATCGTTATTGCATTAGGAATCATTTCTTATTTGAATCGTTATGAGAGGGTGGAACCGGTAGCGCCTGTTGCTGAACAAAAAGCGGAGATTGTATGGCAACCTTTGAAATCAGAAGATATTCGTCTGGTAAGTGGCGACAGTATAACTTCGTTCCGGCAAAATGTACACCTGCTCTTGAGTAAGGATGGATCAGCCATGGTCTACCACCCCAACAGCGGGCAAGAAAAGATCAGGATGGAACAGAATGAGGTCAATGAGTTGGTGGTTCCTTACGGTAAACGGTCGAAGGTGAAGCTGGAGGACGGAACAGAAATCTGGTTGAATTCCGGTTCTGTTCTTAAGTTTCCTACCCATTTCTCGGGAGAGAAAAGGGAAGTGAGCCTGAAAGGCGAAATGTATGCCGAAGTAGCCGCAGATAGCAAGAAGCCTTTCATAGTGCATACGGCACATTTCGATGTGCAGGTATATGGCACCCGATTTAATGTATCGGCTTATGAAGACGAGGCGGTTCCTTCGTGTGTACTTGTGGACGGCATAGTTGGATTTCGGCCGGAGTCCGGTCCTGAGATACGCATGAAAGCAAATGAAAAAGTGCTCTACGATGGGAAGCAATGTGAAAAAAGAAAAGTTAGTGCCTCCAGATATACCTGTTGGAAGGAAGGTTATCTGGAATTGGATGATGCCAATATGGTGGATGTACTGAATCGGATAGGACGATATTATAATCTGTCGTTTAACTTCGGTGACAAGAAGCAACTGACCGGTAAGAGATGTTCGGGAAAGATCTATTTATCCGATAATATTGATAATGTATTGACGACTATATCATTGCTGTATTCTACTGATTACAGGAAAGAAGAGCGGACTATTTTTATATCTGAGAACCCATAAAATGGTAGAGCCTATGGAATGACACTGAACACTATGACACACGCACACACACAACCCCCACAAAAAGGATAGAGTGATATCCTTCCTCTAACTTACACACACGACTACATATCAGAGCCGGGAAGCATGGTTATGCCCTCCGGGAAGGGATGCAATGGCCTGAAATTAGTATTATAACAACTGGAACAAAGCATGAAAAGAGAACGTATAGTAAGAACTGAAAACATTGATAAACAGAGAATAAAATATAGAGTATTGTTTGGCTTTATTTTCATTATGTGCTGTAATGGGGCAGCTTTATCGTCAGAGGATGTTAAGATGCCGGACTGGAAATTTTCTTTTAATCTGAAACGTGTGCCGATCATCCGGGTTTTTGATGAAATCGAGCAAAAGAGTGATTTTGTCTTTGCGTGGGCTTGCGATATAGACACCGAGATTCATAAGGAAATAAGTATTTGTGTTTCGGAAGAACCTATCCAAAGAGTGATGGAGAAGGTTTTAGAAGGATCGGGACTCGTTTTTCAGAGACTCGACAGGCAAATCGTGGTTTACCGTTTGTCGGAGCACAATGCCTGTAGAGCAACTGTTCGCAAGGATAGTGTGAGGATAATGACAAAGGTGGGGCCAAACGACTGATAGAGGGATTAGCACCGGCTCTTTATCGTTTTTCGTTCCACTCTGTCAGGAGTGCTAAGTCGGGTATGCGGATTTCTTTCCGGTGGAGTTCCAGCAGATTTAATTCCTGTAATCCGTTGAGGGCTTTTGATACGTTCAGGCGAGTATCATCCAGTATGCGTGCCAGATCATCCATTTTCACTTTAAACAGTTTTTCACCTGTCATTCTTTCGATATGGGCCAATATGAAACATATTATTTTATCTTCAATGTCCTTGGGAGCTCTATCCCACAAACGAGTGTAAAGGTTCTGTGCACGATTGCTGACAATATTCATATAGTTGAGGCGGAAAATATCGTATTTGAACAGTTCACCCATAACGAATGATTTGCTGATGCTTACCATTTGTGCTTCTTCATTATGAGGAATGTAGGTAGATATATACCGGGTGTTCATTCCAAACATGGAGTAAGGTTCCAATACGGCAGGAGCTTCGAAATACTCTATGACAGTCAGTGTCTCGTCTTCCGATACGGTGACGGAAGAGAGCTTACCTTTTAGCAAAAAAAGTAACTGGTCACATACTTCACCACTTTTTATCAACGGTTCTCCTGCTTTATGACGGGTGAAATGAAGTTTTACTTTTTCTAATATATTTGTGAAATCCTCATGACAAAGTCCCTGAAACAGGGGGAGTTGTAACAAGGTGTCGAACATGGTTTCCATATATCGTAATCTTCTAATTTGAAGGCAAATGTAACGATAATAGGGGTTGACTGAAACCATCTTCCCCTTCTTTTTGTTTTTTTTATTATTTCTTAAAGATGGTAGTGATTACCTAAAACAATCTCTTGCGAGATGCATAAAAATGAAGTATATTTGCGGGAAAAAGGAGGAAGTCATGTTTGCAAACTTTAATTTTCAACAGATGGTCAGTGCGTTTATCGTGCTTTTTGCTGTGATTGATATTATTGGTTCTATTCCTATTATCATCAATCTGAAGGAGAAGGGAAAAGATGTGAATGCCACGAAAGCGACCGTTATTTCGTTTGCATTAATGATTGGCTTTTTTTATGCCGGTGACTTTATGCTGAAACTGTTCCATGTTGATATTGAGTCCTTTGCCGTGGCGGGAGCATTTGTTATCTTCCTGATGTCTTTGGAGATGATTCTGGATGTGGAAATCTTTAAGAACCAGGGACCGATAAAAGAGGCTACGCTTGTACCTTTGGTATTCCCTCTGCTGGCAGGTGCCGGTGCATTTACTACATTGCTTTCTTTGCGGGCCGAATATGCCAGTATCAATATTGTGATCGCTTTGATCCTGAATATGTTGTGGGTGTATTTCGTTGTCAGTATGACAGGACGTGTGGAACGCTTTTTGGGCAAGGGAGGCATCTATATTATTCGTAAATTCTTTGGTATCATTCTGTTGGCTATTTCTGTCAGATTGTTTACCGCCAATATCACATTATTGATTGCTGCATTACAGAAGTAATAGGTATCCCCATTAATCTGTTGTAGAAACCGGGGTGAAAAACTATTCTTTTTCACACTCTGTGTCTTTTTGGTCCGTTTCGTCGCTATTGATTTCGTCGTTATCGGTTTCATTTGCTTCATTGGCAACCTCCTCCTCTTCCTCTTCATTTGCGAATGGTTCAGGCTTTTGTGGACCATGATTCATAAAAGCAAGGGCACAGATGGTACCGGTGACAGCTCCACTCAGATGTCCCTCCCACGAAGTTCCCGATGGTGCGAAATAAGGAAGCATATTCCACACCAGTCCACCATAGAGGAAGGTTACTAAAAGAGAGATCGCGATCAAGGGGACATATTTTCGTAAGAGTCCGCTGAAGAAAAGAAAAAAAGCCAAACCGTAAATAATGCCGCTGGCCCCGACATGCCAACCGGGCTTACCGATAAGGAACGTGATGGTTCCGCATCCTATCCAGATGATAAAAAAAATCAGAGGTGCAATGCTCCTGTAAAAGTAAAAAAGACACCATGAAAGGAAGAATAGAGGTAAAGTGTTGGCCAGTAAATGTTTGAAGCCACTGTGTATAAGAGGATGCGCGAAAATACCAAACATCCCTTTTTTTGACAATGGGTATACTCCTAATCTGGTAAAGTCCCAGCCCATGCCCACCTCTAAAACTTTTATTGTATAAAGGATAAAAATTAGGAACATAGGAAGCACCATCGCTATCAGGATTCGTCGAACATCTGACTTCATATTGGCATATTTCTTTAAATTTTATACAATGCTACGAATATTTGCCTTGAAAATAAAAAATAAAGTTCCTTTTTATTTTGTTTTTTACCTTTAATTCGTATTTTTGGGCATCATACTTATATTATATACTATGATAACCGAAATAATTAACCTTTAAATAATGCACAACTATGAGTTATTTACATTTTGACAAGACTCTGATGATAAATCTTGAGGAATCTTTACCAAGGGAGATTCTCCGGACGAATAAATCAGGAGCTTATCATTGTACAACGATTGTAGATTGTAACACACGCAAATATCATGGATTGCTGGTGATTCCCGTACCCAATCTGGACGATGAAAATCATGTGCTGCTGTCTTCTTTGGATGAAACGGTAATTCAACACGGTGCGGAGTTTAACCTGGGATTGCATAAGTATCAAGGAAATCACTTTAGTCCGAATGGACATAAGTATATCCGTGAGTTTGACTGCGAACATATTCCGGCAACAACTTACCGTGTGGGAGGAGTCATACTTCGTAAAGAAAAAATCTTTGTACATCATGAGAATCGGATCCTGATCCGTTACACCTTGGTCGATGCACACTCTGCTACCACTCTTCGCTTCCGCCCGTTCCTCGCTTTCCGTAGTGTACGAGAATATACACACGAGAATTCGCAGGCGAGCCGTGACTATCAATTGGTAGAGAACGGCATTAAAACTTGTATGTATCCCGGATATCCGGAACTGTTCATGCAATTGAATAAGAAGAATGAATTCCACTTTGATCCGAATTGGTATAGAGGAATTGAATATCCGAAAGAACAAGAGAGAGGATATGACTTCAATGAAGACCTTTATGTTCCCGGATATTTTGAAGTTGATATAAAGAAAGGAGAGAGTATTATTTTCTCTGCCGGTATTTCAGAAATTTCTCCACGTCGGCTAAAGCAAACTTTTGATGCGGAAGTGGCCGACCGTACGCCGCGTGATAGCTTCTATCACTGCCTGAAGAATTCTGCCCATCAATTCCATAATAAGCAGGAAGATGACCATTATATTCTGGCCGGATATCCCTGGTTTAAATGCCGTGCCCGCGATATGTTCGTGGCTTTGCCGGGATTGACGCTTGCTGTGGACGAGACAGATGAATTTGAAGATGTGATGGAGACAGCCCGCAAAGCGATTGGTAACTATATTAAAGGTGAACCGATTGGCTGTAAGATATACGAGATGGATGATCCGGATGTATTGTTGTGGGCTGTATGGGCCTTGCAGCAATATGCAAAGGAGACAAGTCGTGAACAATGTCGTGCCAAATATGGTTCTTTGTTAGAAGAAATCATTGATTTTATTCGTCAGCGTAAACATGATAATCTGTTCCTGCACGAAAACGGGTTGCTTTATGCCAATGGTGCAGATAGGGCGATCACATGGATGAATTCCACGGTTAACGGGCGTCCGGTTATTCCACGCACGGGTTATATTGTAGAGATAAATGCTTTGTGGTATAATGCTTTGCGGTTTATAGCCGATTTAGTTCGCGAGGGTGGTAACGGATTGTTGGCCGACTCGCTGGATGCACAGGCTGAAATAACCGGAAAATCGTTTGTGGAAGTATTCCGTAATGAATATGGTTATCTGTTGGATTATGTAGACGGAAATATGATGGACTGGAGCGTACGTCCCAACATGATATTTACGGTTGCCTTCGATTATTCTCCTCTTGACCGGGTACAGAAAAAACAGGTACTCGATACTGTGACGAAGGAATTGCTTACTCCGAAGGGACTTCGAACATTGAGTCCGAAGAGCGGCGGATATAATCCGAATTATGTGGGTCCTCAGATCCAGAGAGACTATGCTTATCATCAAGGTACGGCTTGGCCGTGGTTGATGGGGTTCTACATGGAGGCTTATCTGCGAATCTATAAGATGAGCGGTATCTCGTTTGTAGAACGCCAGTTAATCGGCTTTGAAGACGAGATGACCAGCCATTGCGTTGGTTCACTGCCCGAGTTGTTTGATGGAAACCCGCCTTTCAAAGGTAGAGGAGCGGTATCGTTTGCAATGAATGTGGCAGAGATTTTGCGTATCTTGAAGCTGTTGTCTAAATATAATTTATAGGAGGAGGGACGAAGATGAAAGTTTTAATGTTTGGATGGGAGTTCCCCCCGCATATCTTAGGAGGTTTAGGAACTGCCAGCTATGGTTTGACGAAAGGGATGTCTCAACAAGAGGATATGGAGATTACGTTCTGTATTCCCAAACCTTGGGGGGATGAAGACCAAAGTTTCCTGAGAATAATCGGTATGAATAGTACACCGATTGTGTGGAGGAATGTAGACTGGGATTATGTGAAAGGACGTGTCGGTTCGTACATGGATCCCCAGTTATATTTTGACCTGCGCGATCATATTTATGCTGATTTCAATTATCTGAATGCAAACGATCTGGGATGTATTGAGTTCTCTGGGCGTTATCCGGATAACCTGCACGAAGAAATCAATAACTACTCGATTGTGGCAGGAGTAATAGCACGCCAGCAGGAGTTTGAAATCATCCACTCACATGACTGGTTAACTTATCCGGCAGGAATACATGCAAAACAGGTATCGGGTAAACCATTGGTGATTCATGTACATGCTACCGATTTCGACCGTAGCCGTGGCAATGTGAATCCAACTGTATATGCCATCGAAAAAAATGGTATGGATCACGCCGATCATATCATGTGTGTGAGTGAACTGACTCGTCAGACAGTGATTCATAAATACTTCCAAGACCCGAAGAAAGTGTCGACAGTGCACAATGCAGTCTCTCCTTTATCACAAGAGATACAGGATATCGTACCCAATAAGAATCTGAAAGAAAAGGTTGTCACTTTTCTGGGACGTATCACGATGCAGAAAGGACCGGAATATTTTGTGGAGGCAGCTGCAATGGTGTTGAAGCGTACGCGGAATGTACGTTTTGTGATGGCCGGTAGCGGTGATATGATGGATCAGATGATTCGTCTGGCTGCTGAAAGGGGGATTGCGGACCGTTTCCATTTCCCGGGATTTATGAAAGGAAAACAAGTATACGAGGTACTAAAAGCCAGTGATGTATACATTATGCCTTCGGTATCCGAACCTTTTGGTATCTCTCCGTTAGAGGCCATGCAGTGTAGTGTGCCAAGCATCATTTCCAAACAATCCGGTTGTGCCGAGATTCTGGAAAAGTGTATTAAGACCGATTACTGGGACATACATGCTATGGCGGATGCTATCTATTCTATCTGTACCTATCCGGCTATGTACGAGTATCTCCGTGATGAAGGTAAGAAAGAGGTGGATGAAATTAAGTGGGAGAATGTAGGCTACAAAGTTCGCGGCATCTACGACGAGGTTATAAAAAATTATGGAAAACAATAAAACAATATAGATATGAGAACAATCTGTCTTTATTTTGAGATACATCAAATTATTCATCTGAAACGTTACCGCTTCTTCGACATTGGTGCCGATCATTACTATTATGATGATTATGCCAATGAGACAGGTATAAATGAGGTTGCCGAACGTTCTTATATTCCGGCTCTCAATGCATTGATTGAAATGGTGAAGAATTCCGGGGGGGCCTTTAAAGTAGCTCTTTCTATTTCGGGAGTAGCATTGGAACAACTTGAAATTCATGCACCTGCTGTAATTGACTTGTTACATGTATTAAACGATACAGGCTGCTGCGAATTTTTGGCCGAGCCATATTCCCATGGATTATCATCATTGGCCAATGAAGAGTGTTTCCGTGAAGAAGTGATGCGTCAGAGCGACAAGATGAAACAGATGTTTGGTAAAGCACCGAAAGTGTTCCGCAATTCCAGTCTGATCTATTCGGATGAAATAGGAGCTACGGTAGCAAGCATGGGTTTCAAAGGTATGCTGACTGAAGGCGCTAAACACATATTGGGTTGGAAGAGCCCGCATTATGTATACCATTGCAATCAGGCTCCCAGCCTGAAACTGCTGTTGAGAGATTTTAAGTTGTCCGATGATATCAGCCTGCGCTTCTCTAATTCCGATTGGAGCGAGTATCCGTTATTCGCTGATAAATATATTGGTTGGATCGATGCTTTGCCGCAAGAAGAACAAGTTATCAATATCTTTATGGAACTGAAAGCACTGGGGCTGGCTCAGCCGTTATCATCCAATATCTTGGAATTCCTGAAAGCTCTTCCGTATTGTGCAAAAGAAAAAGGAATTACTTTCTCTACCCCATCGGAGATTGTTTCAAAATTGAAATCAGTTTCTCAATTGGACGTACCATATCCGATGTCATGGGTGGATGAAGAAAGAGATACCAGCAGCTGGTTGGGTAATGTCCTGCAGCGTGAAGCTTTCAATAAGTTATATAGTGTGGCCGAGCGTGTACATCTCTGTGATGATCGCCGTATCAAGCAAGATTGGGATTATCTGCAGGCCAGCAACAACTTCCGCTTTATGACTACCAAGAATACCGGTGTAGGGTTGAATCGTGGTATTTATGATTCTCCTTATGATGCGTTTACCAACTATATGAATATTTTGGGTGATTTCATTAAGCGTGTAAATTCTCTCTATCCTGAAGATATTGACAATGAAGAGTTGAATTCATTGTTGACAACGATCAAGAATCAGGGAGAAGAAATTGCCGAGTTGCATAAGGAGGTTGATAAACTGGAAGCAAAGGCAGCAAAAGCTACCAAAGCAAAAGCGGAACCCAAAGCTACTGCTCCTAAAAAGGCAGCAGCAAAGAAACCTGCAACAAAGAAGACAGCTGCAAAGAAAGAAGACTGAATATAGTGCAAGTTTGCTTTAGCGAAAGCTTTTCAAATAGAGAGGGCGGAGGATTTACATTCTCCACCCTCTTTTAGTATAGAAGGGGCATTTGATGATTAGATTTTTGTCTCATCTCAGAATTAATGAAAAGGAAGGGGGCGTATAGAAAACAATCAGGGCGGTGTAAAGGGAAACTATTCACACCGCCCTGATTATATAATGAAAATCTTTTGTTATTATTTACCGTTGAAGTTGGTGTATGTCACTTCTAACTTCAGTTTTGGACCATTCTGGCCACCTTCCAGTTTTACATATCCCGGTTGTAAATCGTGCTGAATACTGATCATGTTCTTGTTGGAAGAACTGTCATACTGTACAAGTACCGGAATGAGTACTACTTTGTTCCAATCCGGGTTTTCGGCTTCCCAAGCAGCTTCATTCCAACTGGCCCCAGCTTTTTTCTTGGCTTCCAGTTTTTCGTTGACACAAGTGTTGATCAGACGAGTCAAATTGGTAAACACATACTGATTGGTTGTAGGTTTACTGTTAATTGTTGCATTGTGTACCGCCAGATAAGAAGTGATATTATCTGTAAGTTTATTCTCCTCAAAGAAACTTTGCCGTTCTTTTTCACGCAATAACAACACATATGTAGGTGCTTGCATGCTGAATTGCCCATTATCTACTTGGTTATAGTTGTTGAAAGTCAACTTCACTGCATTAATGGTGTCGTTGCTTAATTCCTCATAAATCTTGTTGATGGGCAGTGTAGCTTGAGTGAAGATACCTGCCGGAGATTTCAGATAAGTACAATCGGTCTTTTTGGCTATTTCCTCTAACTTAGCGGAGTTCGTAAACTTGTTGGCTTGAATAACCTCTTTTGTTGTAGCGAAAGTACGGGTTGTGTAGTACAGAGAATCAGTACCGTCTTTTTTCTTCAGGTTATTTCCTAAACTGTCTTTTTCATGGCATCTGATTACAACGTTCAGGTTGATTTGATCAACATAAAGAACTGTTCCGTTACCATAATCATTTTTTGCATAAATACCTTTGAACACATTGTTGATAAAAGCTTCCGAACTTTTGAAATATTCAGGATGATCTCTGTTTAATCGATAAATCTTTTTACCTAAATTAGTAATCTCCTCAGAAGTCAGACGGACATTGGGATAAAAATTCTCAGTTTTTCTGATGGAATCACTGAGTGATTGATCGACCGCAGTGTAGGCTTTCCGCGCAAGTAAGTTGTTCGGATTATAATATTCCAATGGGTTTATGTCTGTATAATAATTCTGGGTTAGGTTTTTGTCCAGTTCGTACACAGCCATACGGCACGGGCTTATAGAATCGCCAAAATAGTTTTGATAGTACAATATCAATTCAGCAGTGTGGATAGAGTCTCCTGCCATAACACCTTTGGGATTGGTTTCCGGATCGTAAACCGAGGGAAAGGAAATCCCGTCCGGACTATTCAATTGTGCGAGGAAACTGGCTTCGTAATCTCCGAACTCCTTATCGGTGAATTTACCGACATAACCTACGCTGGTTTTGGCAAAAACAGGACCTGATAAATCGGAATTTGTAGTCAACTCGTAAGTGGTGTATCTTCCATTGATATTTTGGTCGCTTTCCGGAAGCATTCCCAATCCGAGAGTACCTGTATTATCATCACACCCGAAGAAAGTCAAGGCAAGCAGTGCTACCCATACATATTTTGCTTTCATGATCGTCGTATCTTGGTTCTTATTATTTTTGTTCAGTTTCCCACACCTGATCGTAGAAGCTGTTGCAAGCGTCTGCAAGAGCGTCGGGAGCCTGATAGTCAAGAACCAATTTACCCGATTGACGGGCATAGTTCATGACTTCTTCATTTACATGTTCGCTATTCTGTACTACTCCGTCTGAGTAATCAACAGCCAATTTGCAAAGTGTAGCGTAATCTACCGGATCTTTCAAAGTAGCCACATCCTTTTTATTAATGCCTTTCAGCATCAGTTTAGTTGCGAAATCAGGGTTGAACGTACCTTTGAAATCATCCTCGTATACGGAGAATACCACTTTCGCATCACGGAACGAAGGTTCGTCTTTATACGCTTTTTTGATATATAAAGGAGCCAGAGCAGTCATCCAGCCGTGACAGTGAATCACATCCGGACACCAACGTAGTTTCTTTACCGTTTCCAACACTCCTCTTGCATAAAAAATAGCCCGGCTGTCGTTATCATCGTATTCTACTCCGTTTTCGTCTGCTGTTTGTAGCCGGTTCTGGAAGTAATCATCGTTGTCGATAAAATAAACCTGCATACGTGCTGACTGGATGGAAGCTACTTTGATGATAAGAGGATGGTCGGTGTCATCGATAATCAGGTTCATACCGGAGAGTCGTATCACTTCGTGCAATTGATTTCTGCGTTCGTTGATATTTCCCCATTTGGGCATGAATGTTCTGATTTCTCTGCCTTTTTCCTGGATAGCTTGTGGTAGATGTCTGCCTATATTGGCCATCTCGGATTCTGAAACGTAAGGAGTAATCTCTTGTGTAATAAATAAAACCTTGTTAGCCTTTGTCATAATAACAATCGTTCTCGTAAATATTCTGCAAAGATATAAAAAAAAACGGGCATTAAAGCAAGTTCTCAGGCGGTATAATTCCTTATGAATTGTTAAGTGCTTGTTTTTCAGTTGTAAACCGTCTGGTTGTTGAGGTTCCTACTTCGGTATCTTTTGCATTAATTTACGATATTTCTTCTTTATATGGTAAATTATGGTTTATTTTGCACCGTTTTTCAAACGACTAAGAATCATAAACCAATTAAAATGAAAGTAATACATACGATCAAGGACTTGCAGGCTGAACTGTCGGTTTTGAAAGCCCAGGGTAAAAAGGTAGGTTTGGTACCTACTATGGGTGCTTTGCATGCAGGGCACGCATCTCTTGTAAAACGTAGTGTAAACGAGAATGAAGTAACGGTGGTGAGTGTTTTTGTGAACCCTACCCAGTTTAATGATAAAAATGACCTTGTAAAGTATCCCCGTACGTTGGATGCCGATTGCAAATTACTCGAGGCTTGCGGAGCGACTTATACTTTTGCTCCTTCGGTGGAAGAAATGTATCCGGAACCGGATACTCGCCAATTCAGTTATGCTCCTCTGGATACTGTGATGGAGGGTGCTTTCCGTCCGGGCCACTTTAATGGGGTATGCCAGATCGTAAGTAAACTGTTTGAAGCAGTAAAACCACATCGCGCATATTTTGGTGAAAAAGATTTTCAGCAGTTGGCCATCATCCATGAGATGGTTCGCCAGATGCAGTTCGATCTTGAAATTGTAGGTTGTCCCATTGTCCGTGAAGAGGATGGGCTGGCTTTGAGCAGCCGGAATGCGCGACTGTCGGCAGAAGAACGTGAAAATGCATTAAAAATATCTCAGACCTTATTTAAAAGTCGTACCTTTGCAGCTACTCACACAGTGAGCGAAACGCAAAAGTTTGTGGAAGATGCTATTGCTGCTGCACCGGGATTACGCCTGGAATATTTTGAGATAGTAGATGGAAACACTTTGCAGAAGGTTGGGAATTGGGACCAAACATCCTATGCAGTAGGCTGTATTACAGTATTCTGTGGAGATGTCAGACTGATTGATAATATTAAATACAAAGAATCTTAAACTAAAAAAGACGAAGTCCTTATGATGATTGAAGTGTTGAAGTCGAAAATTCATTGTGCCCGTGTTACGGAAGCCAATCTGAATTATATGGGTAGTATCACGATTGATGAGGATTTGCTGGATGCAGCCAATATGATTGCCGGTGAGAAAGTATACATCGCTGATAATAATAACGGTGAGCGTTTTGAGACCTACATTATCAAAGGTGAACGCGGATCAGGTAAAATCTGCTTGAATGGTGCTGCTGCCCGGAAAGTACAACCGGATGACATTGTGATTATTATGTCGTATGCGTTGATGGATTTTGAGGAAGCAAAGACATTTAAACCAACGGTGATTTTTCCGGATCCAACTACAAACAGTGTGGTGAAGTAAGAAACCGTTCAACCGAAGAATATAAACAATCCCTGCTAATATCAGAATATTAGCAGGGATTGTTTTATTGGGTAGATCCGTGTTGATGTTACTTTCTGCCCAAAGAGTCTATTTGCGGTCGGTAAGCAATTGGTTGTGAGATCACGAACCGTAGATTACTTACCAACGCAGATTTCCGATTCTTTATTTAGAGCTTAACTGTTCGTTCATCGCTGCTGCAGCACGGCGTCCGTCTCCCATGGCAAGGATTACGGTAGCTCCTCCGCGTACAATGTCTCCTCCTGCATAAATGGTAGGGATAGACGATTGCATCTGGTCATTAACGGTAATCGTACCTTTACGTCCCAATTCCAGACCTTTGATAGAGCTGGGAACAATGGGATTGGGTGACACGCCTACGCTGACAATGGCAAGATCGATGTCGATGGTTTCTGTCGCTCCTTGAATGGGCACCGGACTGCGTCGCCCTGAAGCATCCGGTTCACCCAGTTCCATTTTCTGTAAAACCACTTGTTTCACACGTCCTTGCTCATCAGCCAGATATTCGATCGGGTTGTGCAGGGTCAGGAATTCTATCCCTTCTTCTTTAGCATGCTTCACCTCTTCCAGACGTGCCGGCATTTCTTCTTCCGAACGACGGTAGATAATCATGGCACGTTCTGCTCCCAGGCGTTTGGCTGTACGGACAGAGTCCATAGCGGTGTTGCCACCCCCAATTACAGCAACGTTCTTACCGAAAGCTACCGGAGTATCGGAATCGGGACTGGCCGCATCCATCAGGTTTACGCGAGTCAGATATTCATTGGAAGACATAATATTGATAGAATTTTCTCCCGGTATATTCATGAAGTTAGGGAGTCCGGCACCGGAAGCTACAAAAATGCCTTTGAAGCCTTCTTCCTCCAATTGTTCCACGCCGATTGTTTTTCCTACGATGCAATCCTTGATGAAAGTAACCCCCATTTTGGCAAGATTCTCTATTTCAACGTCTACAATCTTGTTGGGCAGACGGAATTCAGGAATACCGTATTTAAGTACACCGCCGATTTCGTGCAGCGCTTCGAATACAGTTACATCATATCCGTATTTGGCCATATCCCCGGCAAATGACAGTCCGGCAGGACCTGAGCCGATGACAGCTACTTTGATACCGTTCTTCTCACCAATTTCCGGAACAGAGATTTGTCCGCTTTCGCGTTCGTAGTCGGCGGCAAACCGTTCGAGATGACCGATGGCTACAGCTTCTTTACCCATTTTCAAATGGATGCACTTTGACTCACATTGTTTTTCTTGTGGACATACACGGCCACATACGGCAGGCAGGGCACTGGTTTCTTTCAGTGTCTTAGCCGCTTCAAGAATTTCTCCACGTTCGATGTTCTTGATGAAACGGGGAATATCGATACCTACCGGACAACCGGTCATACAACCTGGATTGGCACAATCCAGACAACGTTGTGCTTCTGTGACTGCCTGTTCTTTAGTTAATCCCTGGTTAACTTCCTCTTTGCGGCTGTGTGAACGATACTCCGGATCGAGTTCATTCATTTTGCAGCGTTCGATGTTTGCACGGTCTTTTGCTTTTATTGCTTTACGGAGTTCTTCGCGCCAAGGAGCGGTACGTCCGTTTTCGTCTATGGTTTTAGTTGCTTCACATTCGTCGAGTTTGTGCAGTTCTTCACGTTCAATGGCTTTAAAAGCGCCCATGCGTTTCAACATTTCGTCGAAATCCACCTGATGACCGTCAAACTCCGGACCGTCTACACATACGAATTTGGTTTTTCCTCCGATGGTGATTCGGCAAGCACCACACATTCCGGTACCGTCCACCATAATTGTGTTCAACGATACTTCGGTCGGAATTCCGTATTTTTTTGTCAGCAAACAAACAAATTTCATCATGATAGCCGGGCCGATAGCAAAACATTTGTCCACTTTCTCCCGCTTGATCACTTCCTCTACTCCTTCTGTAACCAGACCTTTGCGGCCATATGATCCGTCATCGGTCATTATGATCACTTCATCCGAACTTTCGCGCATCTCTTTTTCAAGAATAATCAGTTCTTTGCTGCGTCCGGCCAATACAGTGATCACACGGTTGCCGGCTGCTTTAAGCGCTTGTACGATCGGTAGCATCGGAGCAACTCCCACACCTCCTCCGGCACATACAACGGTTCCGAAGTTTTCAATGTGCGTAGCCTGTCCCAGCGGGCCCACTACGTCAGTGATATAGTCTCCTTCGTTTAGTTCGCAAAGGCGGGTAGAAGAGAGTCCTACCTCCTGAACAACCAGTGTGATGGTTCCTGCCTTCGGGTCGGCGGCTGCAATGGTCAGTGGCATACGTTCTCCCTTTTCACCGACACGCACAATCACGAAATGACCAGCCTTGCGTGATTTTGCTATCAACGGAGCTTCAATTACAAGTTTGAATACTTTCTCCGAGAAATGTTCTTTGCTAATGATTTTGTTCATTATCTAATTAATTTGTTGGATTTATTACGTAATTGCTATCAGAATGTTCTTAGTGTGCAAAGATACTGCTAATTTGTAAATAACAAAAGAAAAGCCATCCTTTTGAAGGGATGGCTTTGTCCTCAAGGTGAGTATATTTGTTTATTTTGTTCTGATTTTATACCCCGCCATTCCATAATAGAGGATAAAGAGGAAGCAGGGGAGGCAGATCCAGTAAGCATTTTGTGCTCCTGCTATATCTTTGATATATCCGAACAGGGTAGGAATGACAGCACCGCCGGCCATAGCCATTATCAACAAAGAAGAACCGGCCTTGGTGAATTTGCCTAAGTCTGCCATGGCGAGCGGCCAAAGTGCAGGCCACATCAGTGAACATCCCAATGCTATGAATGCTATGAAGTAGATCGAGATATCAGCCGGAGTCAATACTACCAGGATAGAACCTGCAATGGCAAGAATGGAACAGATTTTCAATGCTGTAGCCTGATTGAGGTATTTAGGTATGAAAATGATGCCGCAGATATATCCGATTACAATTCCGATTGGAGCAATCCAGGCATAAGCTGCTGCGTTTTCCAGATGCAGGCTGTTGGCGTAGTCAACAAGAGTACCCAATGAAACCGTTTCTACACCTACGTAGAGGAAGAGTGCAAGACATCCCAACAGCAGATGCGGGAATTGCCATACAGACGTTTTGCCGGCTGCATACGGACAAGCCTCTGCACCACCTTCGCTGTCGTCTTCGCCGGCTGCTTTTACTTCCGGTAGTGGAGCCATCAGCGAGATGATTCCTAATAAGATGAAGGCGGCGATGATTACATAAAACGGAGTAAATAAGTCTGATACGGTAATGTCGCTGACTTCCTTACCGATCAGGAAGGCCAGGAACAATGGAGGAATCGGCCATGCTAACTTGTTGCAGATGCCCATGATGCTGATACGTTTGGCGGCACTGTCCAATGGACCGAGGATAGTGATATACGGATTGACAGATGCTTGTAAAAATGCATTTGCCGTACCGCTAACGAAAGATGCTACCAGGAAAAGTGCGAAACTTTCCTGACTGGCAGACGGAATGTACAAACCGAAAGCAATGGCAAACATGGCGAATGAGAGTGCCATGGTACGTTTGTACCCGATAGCTTTGATAGTCATCGAAGCCGGATAACCAAAAATAAGAAAAGGTACGAAAGTAGCTGCGATAATAAGATAAGATTCAGCGGAAGTGATGCCTAAAGAACCTTGTAAAACCGGAATCAGAACGGAGTTAATTCCTAATGCGAATCCGATGGCAAAGAACATGATGCCGATAAATGCTAACGGCAGAGCAAAGTTTTTTTGAGTAGAGCTCATAAAATAGGAGTTTTGAGGTTAGTAAAAATGTGTTTTAAGGTAAAAAAAGAGCAACCCCTGTATCGGAGTTGCTCTTTTATCTTGTTTTGTTTTTAGTCGATAATGTCAAATCCGCAGTAAGGAACCAATGCTTTCGGGATCCGAATGCCCTCCGGGGTCTGATGATTTTCCAGCAGGGCTGCTACGATACGGGGTAACGCCAGCGCTGATCCGTTCAGTGTATGGCAAAGCTCGGTCTTTTTTTCTCCGCTGCGATAACGGCATTTCAACCGGTTAGCCTGGTAAGTATCGAAGTTGGATACGGAGCTGACTTCCAGCCAGCGTTTCTGTGCTTCGGAGTATACTTCGAAATCAAAGCAGAGAGCGGCGGTAAAACTCATATCACCGCCACAAAGACGGAGAATGCGGTAAGGAAGTTCTAACTTCTGGAGCAAACCTTCAACGTGATCCAGCATTTCCTGATGTGACTGGCGGGAGTGCTCAGGCTTATCTATACGTACCAATTCTACTTTAGAAAATTCGTGGAGACGGTTCAGGCCGCGTACATCTTTACCGTAGGAACCGGCTTCACGGCGGAAGCACTGTGTGTAAGCACAGTTTTTAATAGGAAGTTGTTTTTCATCCAGAATCACGTCACGGTAGATGTTGGTTACCGGAACTTCGGCTGTCGGGATCAAATAAAGATCGTCTACTTCGCAGTGGTACATTTGTCCTTCTTTGTCCGGAAGTTGTCCCGTTCCGTAACCGGAAGCTGCATTGACAACCGTTGGGGGCATGATTTCAGTATATCCCGATTTACGTGCTTCATCCAGGAAAAAGTTAATCAGTGCACGCTGCAATTGAGCACCTTTACCTTTGTATACCGGAAAACCTGCACCGGTGATTTTTACACCCAGGTCGAAATCGATCAGGTCGTATTTCTTAGCCAGCTCCCAGTGAGGAAGTGCATCTGTTGGGAGTTGAGTTTCCATGCCTCCCATTTTTTCTACAACATTATCCTCGGCGCCAACACCCTCGGGTACGCTGTCATAAGGAATATTGGGAATAGTATACAGCAGATTCAGCATGTCGTTGGCCGCCTGATCCATGTCAGCCTGTAGTGTTTTGTTGGTCTCCTTTATTTCGGCTACACGGGTTTTCGTAGCTTCGGCTTCTTCCTTTTTTCCTTCTTTCATTAGCTGGCCGATGGTTTTCGAGAGCGAATTTACCTCTGCCAGGTTTTTATCTAATTGGTTTTGTGTATTACGTCTTTTGTCATTCACTTCAATCACTTGGGCAATTGTTTCTTTGGCCCCTTTGAAGTGTTTCTTTTCCAGACCGCGGATTACCGCATCTGTGTTTTCTGTAATTTGTTTAATGGTAAGCATATCTATACTTTATTTATGAACTTTCTTCTTTGAGTTTACAAAGATATATAAAAATAAGATAAGAGGATACGTCTTGTATAAAAAAGAAAAGAGACGCAATCAACCGATTGCATCTCTTTCTTCAATTTCTTACAATTTCCTTTAAACTCCGGAAATTTATGCTTCTGTTGCTTCAGCAGGGATGATAGAAACATATCTTCTGTCTTCTCTACCTACTTTGAAACTTACAGTTCCGTCTACTAAAGCGAAAAGAGTGTGGTCCTTACCCATACCGATGTTTTCACCCGGGTGGAATTCAGTACCTCTTTGACGAACGATGATGTTACCTGCTTTGCAAGCTTCGCCACCAAATATCTTAACGCCTAATCTTTTGCTCTGTGATTCGCGGCCGTTCTTAGAACTACCGACACCTTTCTTATGTGCCATTTCTTCTTACTTTTAAAAATTGATTAAGCTACTACTTCTGTAATTGTTAACTCTGTGAACTGCTGACGGTGACCGTTCAACTTTCTGTGACCTTTTCTTCTTTTCTTGTGGAAAACAAGTACTTTGTCACCTTTAACCAGGCTTGAAACAATCTGGCAGACTACTTTTGCACCGTCTACAGTAGGAGCACCTACAGTAACGTTTCCGTCTTTGTCTACCAAAAGAACTTTGTCAAATTCTACAGTTGCACCATTCTCTGCATTCTGAATGTGGTGAACGAACAATTTCTGGCCAGCTTCAGCTTTAAATTGCTGACCGTTGATTTCTACAATTGCGTACATCTTATATAAATAAATGTAAGTTAGCTCCGTCGGGTGGTCTTTAATCACTTAAAAAACACTTGCTCAAACCCGGTGCGGAATAATCAGGGCACAAAATTACTGCTTTTATTTGTTTCGGACAAGTTTTTCTTTTTCTTTTTTGTTGTGCAGTATGTTATTTTACTCTTTTTCTTCTTTCAGGCAGGGGCAGTTAGAAGGTTGATTACTAAATGGAATATGACTTTATTCATTCTGTCACTTTGATAATCGGAACTCCTCAGAATCGTTTATTTCGGACGGGGACGCTTGCCCGAATGAAAAAACGCATTCTACAGTTTTTCCCTGATGACATATTTCTTTGGATTTTTGATTGATTGTATGCATGAGGAAAGAAAAGATGTCTTGACGGCGGTGAAAGTGTTGCGGATGGGATCGTATCCCGGTTATTCTGTCATTCCAGAAAGCTCTGCCTGCGGGTGCCAACCGGAAGATGGAGTGTTCCTTTCAAGCCGGATTTTGAATAACAATAGGAGATATTGGAGAAAACAATAGGAGATATTTTCAAAACACAAGGACATTTTTGGTAAATGCTTACTTCTTTCCGGGTAAATGCTTACTTCTTTCTGCTAAAATGCCTGCTTCTTTTCGCAAAAAGCCCGGCTCTCCAATCTCGGAAGCCCGGCTCTCCGGCTCCAAAAGCCTTCGTTTGGCTTTCTTCTTCTCTCCGAACATTGGAAACGGACAAGGGCTCTGTTATAAAAAACGGATGTTTGCTTTCTTTTTGCACCGTTATTCGGCGAATGGATAACATCCGGTTGATTGCTCAGAGCGAACAGTCGGCTTTGTCGTCCGGAACGGAAATTAGCTGACCAAGGGAACTGATGATTCTGTCGTAGGGATAAGCCTGAAACTCTTCGGCAGTGGTCATACCGCTGGTAACACCGGCAAAAGAAACTCCGGCAGCGGCGGCCGTTCCTGCATCCACTGTACTGTCGCCGATGTATAATACTTCTTCGGGGCATGCCTTCAATCGGTCAATGGCAAGTAACAAACCTTCAGGATCGGGTTTATGATGTGTCACATCTTCACCTCCGATAATAATGTCAAACCAATCATCCGGCATGTGATTTTTCAGGAAACTCAGTATCCGGAACCGGTATTTGGTTGAAATGATTCCGATACGGGCCCCTTGTTTTTTCAGGTACGTAAGCGTGGGGAGAGTATCCGGGAAAAGGATGGTGTTTGCATTCATATATACATCTGCCTCTTTGGCATACTCTTGTCTGAATGCTTCCAGTTGACTGGCGTCAGTAATTCCTGTAAGGATGCTGAATGATTCTTCAAGCGTTTTCCCAATGGTACGTTTAATGGTATCATCGGTGACACCGGTGTAGCCGTGTCTCTCGAGCACGCTTCTGAAGCAGGTTACGATACCGCGTGAAGAGTCTGCTAACGTATAGTCAAAGTCGAATAAATAAACCGTGTATTTCATTTGCGGAATTTTCGGCAAAGATAGTGATTTTTTTATTTCAATAAAGCTTATTTGCGCACTCTGCCTCCCGATATCCAATGGGTACGGTAATAGGGCTCGTTGAGGCTGCTGACAATTACCCCTTGGCTGGTGCTGGCATGAACAAACTTTCCATCCTTGAGATAGATGCCCACGTGGGCCACTTTTCTGCGCGATTTCCGGCTGCTGAAAAATACCAGATCGCCTTCCCGAAGATTCCGCCGGGCAACTTTGCTGCTCTCTTTCTTCTGGCCGTCTGTACTTCGTTGCAGTTTGATGTGATACACCTTTTTATAAATCTGGCAAGTCATTCCCGAGCAGTCAGTACCACGTTTCGTCTCCCCACCTCCCCGGTAAGGGGTACCTATCCACTGGGCCGCCTCCAGATAAAGTTTGTGATTATCTTCCATTCCGATGTCCACACCCAGGCGTACAGAAGCGCGGGCGAGTGCCTTATAATCAAGTCTGGGGACAGAAGTACGGCAAGCACTCAAGCTGACAACCAAAGCAGTAAGGAGCAACAGATTAAAAAGATGTCTCTTCATACGTTTTTATTCTTCTACATTAAAGTAATCTTCCAGTTCTTTTTCAGCCGAATTATTCTCGTTCACAATGTCACGGATGATAATTCCGTGTTCAAGTACTGCGATGCGGGGACAAACATCCACCGTGTGGTTCAGATTATGGCTCGAAATGATGACTGTGGCATTATGTTCTTCATTATACTTTTTCAGCAGGTGCTTGATTACGGATTGCGAACTCGGATCGAGAAAGTTGAATGGTTCATCCAAAATTATCAATTTGGGATAATGCAACATGGCCGATATGATTCCTATTTTTTGCTTATTTCCCGCGGAAAAATTACGGATAAACTTCTTTTGCCCCAGTACTTCTCCGTTCATAAAACGTTCGAAAGCGGTCAAACGTTCATCCACCTCCTCTTTTTTCAGTCCATACATTTTGCCGATGAAATAGAAATACTCCTCCGGAGTCAGGTAGCCGATCAGAAAACCATCATCGATAAATGCACCGGTGAAACTTTTCCAGTCTTCACTTTGATTCACATGGATGTCATTAATAATGACCTCTCCGGAGTCAGCTTTCAGCAAATCTAACATTAAACGGAATAAAGTTGTTTTTCCGGCTCCATTGTTACCTACCAGGCCAATCATTTCTCCTTGATTGATTGTGTAGCTATCGATATCGATAGCTGTTTGGGTACCGAAATTTTTTTGGAGGTTATGTATGGTAATCATATTCTTTTTTGTTTGATAAATATTGAATCGTTATTTACTATCTCTGAATCCTTCCATATTTTCGTAGCGGCGTTGCATGAAACGGACATATACATTGTTTATCCACATAGGGGAGGTCAGGGTGAAGCCTAATCCGATGATTAATATAACAATGTAGGCCCATGTTTGTCCCAGCAGCATGGGGAGCGTACCATAGAGTGTGGTTGGTACGATGAAAACTCCAAGACTGATTAGCATCTGCATTCCGCTATTCGTGCTTTGTTTGCCTGTGATGCTTTCATTGAGTGGTACGGTTTTATGGTTGTATACCGCCAGTTGGAACAAGATGCAATAGACGGGACCTGTTGTCAGAAAGATTAGTGCGACAGCACCCAGCAGGCTGGCTTTTCCCATCACAAAAGCCGGTATCAGCAGGATCAGCGGAATGATTTCCGCCAAGCTATAGATATAATATTTGGCTGTCAACAGGCTTTTGATAGATTCTTTGCGAGTCATCAGTCCGTCGATATAGTTTCCTTCAAATCCCATAAGTTGTATCAGAATCACCATACCGAATCCAAGGAAAGAGTATACCAGGACAAAACTCTTCATGTGGTCATACGTACTGCTGAAACTCAGTATGATGGAGAAGATGATTACGAGCATTGCTACCGATCGGAGTGAGGCCTTACAGCGTTTGTTTCGTAGGAGCATTTTCAACTCCAGGCGCATGTATTCGCCCACCTCTCCGTAACGTTCCAGGAAACGGTATTCGGATACGGTTTTTACTTTTGTGTCTTCTACTTTATTGATTTCGTTGTATATTAAACCGGTCATCACTTTACGGTTGATACACCATATCAGAACAGTGGCTGCCAATGTACCCAGGTAAGCAAGTAGATTTCCTTCGATATAACCTTCTCCCAAGTTCATGAAAAAGTCACTTATAAATTCCGTTTTGGGAATAAAAATAGCGATGGCAATTCCACTGTAGACAACGATGGGAAGTAACACCCACCAAATATGTTCGTTAATCAGCGTACGGCAAAGCAGATACCAATATCCGTTGAAAACCATCAGTAACCAAATGCCGATGCTGTAAGTGAGAACTCCTGATATTCCATAAAAAGGAAAGACTGTGAGTGCTGCGAACGGCACGAACAGGAACAGCCAGATAAGATTGAAAGAGCTGAGCCCGTGGCGGAGAAGCAGAAAGTCGAGTATACGGCTTCGTTTTACCGGAAGTAGCAGGTAAGGTTTTACTTCTTGTGTAGGAGTTTTTTGGAAGGGGAAACGTATTACAAAGTCCAGGGCAAGCGCAAATATCAGTCCACTGTTCAAAATATGATAGGCTTCCATATTGGGAACTTCTGTGCTGATGGCTTTTGCCAGACCGATGCCAATAAATATAAAGTAAGCACCCCAGAAAATAAAGGAGGCATACATGATGTATTTGCCGATTTTATTCTTTTCGTACATCGGATGCCGTTTGGCAGCAAGTTTGCCGTGTCGACGCAATTCGTTGAATAGCATAGTTTGTTATAGTTTAAGGGAGGGGGGAGAGCAAAACCACCACAGATTACACCGGTTTTCATTGTCTGAGTTTCATTCTCGGATTTTGAATGACTGTGATTCTAATCTGTGAAATCTGTGGTGGAAAAGATTTTTTGATGCTCTTTGCTTTTAGGATTGATTATTTATTTTCCGCACTGACCATTGTCACTTCCACCTCGTTCTTTTGTTTGAACAGGTCGTCTGCGAATTTCCGAATATCATTTACCGTAATGCTGTTGACTATCTTTTCGTAGTCATTCACACGGTTAACGCCGGTATACAGGTATTCGTCGATACTTCCCAACCAGTAGCTATTCTCTTTCAGGTCCTCGGTATGCTTTTTCAGCATGTACTCTTTCACCTTATTCAAGTTGGTTTCTGACGGACCGGTTTTCGCTATGTCGGTTATCTCGTCAAAGATGATTTTCATCAATTTCTCTTTCTTGTCGGGGGCTGTATCGAAGATAATCTGCAAAAATATTTTTTCTTTGGGATATTTTTGTAACCTTCCACCTACGTATACTCCATAGGTACCTCCCTCGTCTTCACGTACTTTTTCTGTGTAAACCAGATCAAGTATCTGGCTTGTCATGCCGAGCAGAAGGTTGTTTCTCAGATCATATTTGCAGTCTCCGCTATAAAACACGAATACCGAAGCTTTGGGCGTTTCCTGTTTCTTGGTGAATTCGTTCTTGTAAACACCCTGACGCACTTCTATTTTGTTATCTTTAAAAGTCTCCTGACGATTGATGGCAGGGAGTGCACCCAGATATTCTGCAATGACCGGTTTCATCTTTTCTACATCTACGTTACCGACAAAGATGAATGTGAAGTCGCTTGCATCTTTAAAACGATCCTGATACATAGACAGAATCTTATTGTAATCCATCTGATCCACCATATCGGCTTTTATGCGTCTGGCTCTCGGATGATTCATATAAACACCGGCCTGGATAGAGTCGTTGAATGCCACATTCGGGTTCAGTTCCTGATTTTTTAACGCTGCTTTACTACGACTTTTATAAGATGCAAATGCATCGTTGTCTCTGCGCGGGGCGGTGAATGTGAGGTAAGTGAGCTGCATCATCGTTTCAAAATCCTTGGGAGAGCAACTTCCTGAAACGTTTTCGGTCGTGAGTGAGATGTTGTAATTGACCGATGCTTTTTTTCCGGCAAGCACTTTCTCAAGATCTACTGCACTGAAGTTACCTAAACCACCGGCGCCGACAGCATCCAGACCACTTATATTAATGATTTCCGAATCGGGGAATAAAGAACTGCCTCCCAGACTGACACCTTTCATACGGATTTCGTCTGCTTTGAAATCGGTCTTTTTTATAATTACCTTTACCCCGTTAGATAGAGTCAGAGTAGTTGTTCCAAAGATATCATCTTTCGTTTCGGAAACAATTTTCCCCCCTTTCGGAGCTTCGGCCATCAAAGGTTCGTCTGATACCTTGTCTACATAAGCAGTCAGTTTCTCCGCTTTTGCATCTTTCAGCAGTTTGTTTATGGTCGCTTCGGAAGGCAGTTTCAGACCTTCTTTTTCAGGAGCGAAAAGAGCTACTACCTGATTATTATCCGTAATAAGCCCTTTCATCAATTGGTTGATTGCTGCCACCGGAATATTTGGAGCTATCTGATTGATAAAAGTATATTCGTTTTCAATACCCGGTATTGGTTCGTTATCAAGGAAGTGACGGACATATTCGTCCACATATTTATTATTTTTCTGTTTATCCCGTTCGTTGTAAGCCGACTCCAATTGGCGTAAGTATTCTGCACGGGCACGGTTGTATTCCGTTTCGGTAAAGCCGAACTGGCGGGCACGTTCTATTTCGCGCAGCAGGGTGGCGATACCATTATCTATGCTGTCTTCTTTGCAGACCACAACTCCGAGAAAGGCATCCTTGGTTTTGGATACGAAAAAGTTGCCGTCTTGCGTTCCGGCATAGATATAAGGCGGGTTAGCCGTTTGTGCCAATTCATTTAAACGTGCGTTCAGCATACTGCTGATCAGATCCTTGGCATACTGCTGTATCAGGTAGTCCACATTGCCTTTCTGATTGTCAGGAATTGCTTCGTGCTTATTGAAAAGAAGAACCTGTACATGAGGTTGTTCCTTATCTTTCAGGATACAGATGATCGGTTCTTTATTATCGGCAACCGGATAATAGATGCGTTCGGCGGCATTCGGCTGTGCCGGAATATCGGCGAACATTGTTTTGATCTTGGCTTCTACGGCATCTACGTCGATATCACCGACAATGACGATTCCCTGTAGGTCCGGACGGTACCACTTTTCATAGTAGTCTCTCAGTGTTTGTGGCTTGAAGTTCATCACTACGTCCATGGTTCCAATGGGGAAACTGTTGGCATATTTATCGCCCGGATACATCATCGGTAGAAGTTTCTCTTGCATACGCATCATGGCACTCATACGGGTACGCCATTCCTCATTGATGACACCTCGTTCTTTATCAATTTCCTTCGGATCGAGGGTCAGGTCATTGCTCCAGTCGTGGAGGATCAGTAAACAAGAATCTACTGCTCCGGGGGTGTTGACCGGTACATTGGAGATGTTGTAAACCGTTTCGTCGATGGAAGTATATGCATTCAGATTCTCACCGAACTTTACTCCGATACGTTCCAGATACTGTTTCAGCGCATCACCCGGGAAGTGAGTGGTCCCATTGAAACACATATGTTCCAGAAAGTGTGCCAATCCACGTTGGTTTTCTTCTTCTTGGATAGAACCCACTTTCTGGGCAATGTAGAAGTCGGCACGGTTGGCGGGCAGATTGTTCTTACGGATGTAGTAAGTCAGACCATTGTCTAACTTTCCGATACGTACATTCTTGTCAATAGGGATGGGCGGCATTTGCTGTGCAAAGGCCTGCTGGAAGTTGCAGCACAGGATGACTGCAACGAAAAGTAAACCACGGAATAAATGTTTCATTGCTATACTGTTTTTGAATTCTATCTACCGCAGCATACACTGATCACACTCTCGTTTTTGATGTTTTTATATACAAGATTCTGTGCTTTCAGTGCGTTCTGTGGTGAATAATCTTGTTTCTGTTTTTTCTATCAGTCGCATTGCCGGGAAGTAAATCACATAATCGCTTCTCTAATTTTCACCAGTTTAGTCAATAATCCTTCCAATAGGTCAAGCTTCAGCATATTGGCACCGTCACTTTTGGCTACTGTGGGATTTTCGTGCGTTTCAATGAAAAGTCCGTCGACACCGACAGCGATACCGGCTTTGGCCACCGTCTCAATCAATTGCGGCATTCCTCCCGTTACTCCATTTGTCTGATTAGGTTGTTGCAATGAGTGGGTTACATCCAGAATGACCGGATAACCAAAAGATTGCATTTCCGGTATACCCCTGTAATCAATCACCAAGTCCTGATAACCAAATGTTGTTCCACGTTCAGTCAGCATCACGTTCTTGTTTCCGGCTTCTATCACTTTGTCGGCTGCAAATTGCATGGCGAGTGGGGAGAGAAACTGTCCTTTTTTGATGTTAATCGTTTTTCCGGTTTTAGCTGCCGCCACCAGCAAGTCCGTCTGTCGGCACAAGAAGGCCGGGATTTGCAGAATATCTACATAACTGGCCGCCATGGCCGCTTCGTCGGCAGCGTGAATATCTGTTACGGTAGGTATTCCGAAGGTTTTGTGCACTTTTTCGAGAACCTTTAATGCCTTTTCATCACCAATTCCCATGAATGAATCCATGCGTGAGCGGTTAGCTTTGCGATATGAACCTTTGAATACATAAGGAATTCCCAGTTTATCGGTGATGTTTACTATTCTTTCGGCAATTCGCATGGCCATCTCTTCACCTTCGATAACACATGGTCCGGCCAATAGGAAGAAGTTTCCCGTCTTATTGTTTTTCAGTTGTTCTATCATAACATTTATATTTTATCAATTGGGTATAATCAATGTGGTTGCTTCCGGAATAATTCCTATTTCGATGGGAAAATGACGTGGCAGGAGACGTCCGTCAAGGTCGACTGCGGCATTTTGTGCACGCAATACCTTTACTTTCCGGGTGCGATAAGACTTCACGACTTTATGATTCAGGATACGTCCCTGGATAAGCATCCAAAGTCCGGATATTATTTGCAGGAACTCAGGACGGTAGATGACTGATACATCTAACCAGCCATTATAAGGAACAGCGCTTGGAGTTTGTCCGTATCCGGTAGCGCTTCCTACACAGACTGTCATGATCCGGCCGCGTATATGTTCGTCGTTAATCTTGAGATGTGAGCGATATAGCTTACGTTCGAATATCAACAGGAAAAGAGCTGCCAGGTAGGAGAGGAACTTTACGCCCCAGAAACGTTTGGTTTGATCGGTGATTTTTACGATACGTGCCCCTAACCCTATGTTAACGGCATTCAGGAAATAACGTCGCCGGTGCTTCTCGCCATCGTAAAAATTGCAGTAACCTACATCTATTTTCTTTCGGCGGTTGTTAATGATCCAGTCCACTGCCTGCTTATATTCCAGGTTCAGTTCCCAATATCTGGCAAAGTCGTTTCCAATTCCGTTAGGGATGATACCAATGGCTATTTCGTCTTTTTTTTCTGCATTCGAGCTCATAATGCCGTTGATGGCGTCATTCAGTGCACCGTCTCCCCCCACAACTACGATGGTTCGGTAACCATTGTTGGCCAAAATTCCGGCAAGTCGTTCTACTGAACCGAAACCTTCGGACTGCACATAGTCGTATGACACTCCTTTAGAGTCCATGTACTCTTTAATTTCTTTCCATCGTTTCTGCACTTTTCGTGTGCCTGCTTTGGGATTGTAGATTACACCCCATTTCCCAGGTTCTACGCTCATGGATTTTACATTTATTATTTCGTACTTCTAATTCAATCTCTCTGTCAGCGAACCGGTTTCTTGCTTAAGCGGTAGATCATTCGTTTATTAACAACGGACTTACCGTACTTTAACCGTCTGACATTGGTTATTTATTAGCTTTTCCCTCGTCCTTTAGCTCGTCCCGCATACGCGGGCTCATCGTCCCGCCTGCCTGGGCTCATTAGCCCGCGTACGCGGGCTAATGAGCCCAGGCAGGCGGGACGAGTTGATGAACAAAGCAAAGGCTGTTAAGAACTTCGCCAAAGTTACTAAAACTCTTTGAGTTTCTGCTTTACAAAGTTAATCTTTTCCTCCATCGGAAGTGAAGCATTTACCCAATGAATGGTAAAGCCCCTTCGCTCCATTCCCCTAAACCAGGTCATTTGCCGTTTGGCAAACTGATGAATGGCAGTTTCCAAGCCCGTGAACATTTCCTTATACGTCATTTTCCCAATAACATGCAGAGTCAGGTATTTGTATTCCAACCCATAATAAATCAGGTCATCCGGATGGATTCCTTGTGCCAATAAGCGGCGTACCTCTTCTATCATGCCGTCATCCAGCCTTTGCTTCAGCCGGCGGGTGATTTTTTCCCGTCGTAACTCCCGGTCGATGTCCACTCCGATAATCAGGCTGTTCAGTTGTGGAAACTCTCTTTCTTCTATCGGCGTCTTTGCGTAATATTCTTCAATTTCGATGGCGCGGATTGCCCGTTTAACGGTATCTACATCTGTCGAGTTATGAAGTGTCTTATACTGGCTTAATATGCCGGTCAGTTCTTCCAATGATTTTTCCGCCAGACGTGTGCGCAATTCTTGATTTTCGGGGACGGGAATCAGGCGATATCCTTTCAGTACCGATTCCAGATACAGTCCCGTACCTCCACATAGAACGGGAAGGCGCCCTTTTTGTTTAATAGTCTCGTAAGCTGTCAGGAAATCACGTTGATACTCAAAAACATTGTATTTATAACCCGGGTCGGCAATATCGATCAAGTGATAGGGAATTTGCTGCCCGTTGATGGTGTAATCTTCCAGATCTTTGCCTGTTCCGAGGTCCATTCCCCGGTAAATCTGGCGTGAATCGGCACTGATGATTTCAGTATCTAAGTCTGCAGCTAATGCGGCAGCAAAAGGGGTTTTACCTGAAGCGGTGGGGCCAAGTATGGCAATCAGATCATAGTCCGGCATGGTCATAACTTTATTAATGATTGGACAAAGATATGAAAAAGGAAGTGAAAAGCAGATGTTAAACTCTTAAATGGTGTTATAAAACATGCTTTTTTTCTTGTATTATTTGCAGATAACCAAAGAGTGCGTATCTTTGCAATGTGTTTTTCATAGTATTAGATTTAAGGTTAACAAAGGTTGGAGCAAGGCGTTGCTCCTTTTTTTATGTCCTAATCTCTCTTATGCGTTGTGCATCCATATAGATAACATCTTCTTTTTCAAAACAATGATATTGATGAATGATACCAGTAAGAACAGCAATATGCCGATAGTGAATGTGGGCCAAAGTGATCCGGAGGGTATCTGTGGGAAAAGTGAGTTTAGTGTTTCGAGATAAGATGCACGTGTCCACGAAACAATTCCTATGGATAATAACATCACTACAATATTAAGTCCTACTGTCAGGGTCTGATAGGGGAGTGCCACTTTCGAAGGGCTGTATCCTATCAGAAGCAGGCTTTCCAGCTTGGTGGTGTTTTTTTGCAGTAACAAGAAAATGCTGAGCATCAATATATAGAAAGAGAGCAAGCTGATGAATAGTCCCACAGCCAGAACGATACCCACAATCAGTCTCAGGAAATAAGTCGTTTTACCGGCATCCAGTTTCCCGTCTTCCGTTTCATAACCTTTCTGCTGAAAATATTTTGCGATAGAGGCGTCAGCCGGGTTGTTTACTTCAACAATCAGTCGTGAAGGATCTGCCTGACGATCCGGTGCGAAGTTCTTGTTAGCCCAATCCATGAACGATTGTGGAACCAGAATGGTGTTCAACCGGTTGGAAAAGCCGACGATATTCCCCTTGTATTGCTCTACCCGTCCATTCCCCTTCATCAGGATGTCCATCTGGATCAGACTCATCAGGCCTTCCGAGAGTTTAGGCAGGTTTCGGCTTTGGGCAAAACCAAAGTTATACAGGTTCAGATAATTGCGTGGAATGATGATGGGGAGGGTATGGGTATTTTCATCGAAGTACCATTTGTCGAGGTTGACGTCTACGAATTCGTCAGGGACGGCTTCGAAAAACATTTCCGTAGAAAGGTGTACTCCTGCTTCCTGCATTCCCAGACCGGCGGATACTTTAAATTGCGAAGGGGTGAAAGCGCCTACTGTTAGGGTGAATGACTGTTGTTTCAGTTCCTCGATTTCTTCGGGGGAGAAGGTGTTATTCTTACCTGCGAAAGTCCCTAATGTACTGATTTTCTTGGTAGCAATAATATAATCTTTCTTCATGAAACTATCCCCTTCGGTAAAGATGGGAAGTACATCTTTGTAGAATTGTGCGCTGAGCAACACAATGACCATCCCGAAAAGGTTGGCAAAAAAGAAACCGGTCAACTGACCGATGCTGATATGCTGACGGAGCAGCTTCCAGACTAAGTTGTTCATAATTTTAATATTCTGTCATACTTTAACTCGATATGCTTTCCGATGGACGTCACGATGATACCCGCCCCTTGTTTCTTGGCTTCTCCCGTCACTAACTCTTCCATGATATGTGCGTTGTCATCGTCAAGATGGCTGATGGGTTCATCCAGGAAAATAAAGTCGAAGGGTTGACAAAGTGACCGGATGAACGCCACTCTTTGTTGTTGTCCGAAAGATAGTTTTCCTGCTTTTACATTCAACTTGTCCGAAAGTCCCAGTGCTTCGAACAATGCCAATACCTCTTTCCGGGTTTTATATCCGGTTAGGTTATTCTTTAACCGGATATTTTCGATGGCAGTCAGCTCTGTGAAAATGCGCAAATCCTGAAATAGCATACTCAGTGAATGCTTCCTGAGTTCAACCCATTGCTTCACCGAGTATGCTTTTATATTGGTTTCATCGAAATTGATAATTCCTTGATAGTCGTTTCGGTAGCCATAGATATAGCTGCATAGCGATGATTTTCCGGTACCGGATGCTGCTTCGATCAGGTAAGATTTTCCTTTATGGAAAAAGAGGTCCTGATGCCATACATCCGAAATGACCGAGTTACGGTCAGCAAACACTTGGGGAAGTGTTTGCTGTAAGTGAATGCTGTTCATACGCTGAAGGTTACATGCCGGCAAATTGTTTGGCAAAGTCTACTATCTGTTTTAAAGCGTTGACATCTTTGTTTTTCAGGAGAATGGCTGTTTCAGTCTTACCTTCGCTGTCACTGAATGCTTCAATATAAGAAATCTGTGAAGCAAGTTTATAGTAAGTCTGGTATTCTTCGCCACCGAAACCGGTTATCATTTTCACGACAGGAAGATCTAAAATGGCATCCATGTTGATAACAAAGAACACATTTTTGCCCTTCATATCCGATACATATCCGGCATCTTTGATTGATTTGTCTACCGGCTTACTGATATTCTTGTAGAGGAGCTCGTCATTGGTGGCATACATTTGTTTGTTACGGATGCCAAAGAACACATTATTGGTGTTCGACTTATAAACGTATTCATTTTCGCCCAGTTGGATGATGTCTTCATTTCTACCTAATTTCAATTCTTTCTTTTTATCGTACAATGCTTTCAAGGCATTTCCGTTCTTTGCGTCGGCATAAGCAGCGAAAGTGGGTGCACTGTTCATGGTTACGTTAATCAGACCGATAGAGATATCACCATCGAAAGATGCGAATAAACTTTTCACCTCCTCGGCTTTTGCAAGTGAAACGTTTCTGCGGAATTCTTCGTTGTTGAGCAATAGGTCATAGAATGCTGCCCCGTTGACTCCTATGTTTAGAAAGGCAAGAGTCGATTCCGGGAAATTCTGGAGGAAAGTTGTATTTAGCTTTTTCACAGCTTGAGCCTGCTTCTTTAGCAGTGCGTCTGTTTCGGCGTTATCCGAATAAGTTTCAATCTGCAGAGCTATCTTTCCTTTCTCAAAGTTGAGATTGCCTACGGCCATTACTTCGCTTAGATCGAGTTGTGAAGAAAGCCCCATACTGATTTGTTGCGAGTATATCTTAGGAACAGCATCCATTGAAGCAAAGAAGTTAATGTCCCCTTTTTGATTTTGCATCTTTTTGAAACCGCTGTTCTTCATGATACTGTTCTCTTCCGTCTGTTTTAATAAAGTAGAGATGGTTTGTTTGGCAACATCCATTTGTGAAGTTCCGTAGGCTTCTGTCAAGACTGCTGCGTTTTCATTAAAAACCAACAGGCTGTTTTTTTGCAGAGTAGTGAAACTATATCCGTCTTCTTCTGCTATCGGCTGGCAGATTCCCTCTTTGGCCATTAAGTCAAGAGAAGCACGCAAGTCGTCGATATTGCTAACCTTGGCAACCATAGCGGGGGTAATGAACGTTTTGGAAGTAAACACAAAGACGGGGGCCTTGATATCGATACCCGATTGGGAAGGATTCTTCATTATCTTTTCCAATTGCTGGAAGGCGGCCGCATTCATTCCGCTTTTCAGGGCTTCCATCATTTTTTGTTTCATTCCTTCGTTTTCTTTATCATTCAGGCCGGCTTTGTCGGCAAGCGTGTTCAGATTGACGGAGGCAACAGCCGAAGCGTCAGCAGGAATCACATGGATATATTCCGCTTTCTTTGAGCAGGCTGCCATGAAAACAATCAGTACTCCCAGTACCGAAAGTCGGGAAATCATTCGTTTTACCATAATTACTATATATTTAGTTCTGTAAATTACATATTCATTGTATGGCAAGCCACTAATGCCGCCGTTTCTGTTCGTAGTCGTGATTTGCCTAAACTGATCGGGATGAATCCCTTTTCGATGGCTTTTTTCACTTCCTCTTCGCTGAAGTCGCCCTCCGGCCCGATCAATACTAATGTATCTTCTCCTTTTTTCAGTACATCCTTCAGGAGAGGTTTCTCTCCTTCATAACAGTGGGCTATGAATTTTTGTCCTGAGAAGTCTTTTTCAATGAACGAATTGAAGTCAGTCATTTCGTTCAACCGGGGCAAGCGTGCCTTTAATGATTGTTTGATGGCCGATACCAATATCTTTTCGATACGTTCCGTCTTGATCACTTTTCGTTCGGAAAAGCGGCAGTTCAGAAACGTCAATTCATCGAAACCTATTTCTGTCGCTTTTTCAGCGAGCCATTCATTACGGTCCATATTCTTGGTCGGTGCCATGGCAATATGCAGATGGCCCTGCCATAAAGGCTCTTGATGAATAGTTTCTTTAATATTCACCAGGCAACGTTTATTGGTTGCTGCACTGATCTCTGCCCGATAGAAGTTTCCTTTACCGTCGGTCAGGGTGATTTCGTCTCCGGCTGTCAGACGGAGCACACGCACGCAATGCTGCGCCTCCTCTTCCGGAAGCTCAGCATTGGTTTGTATATCAGGGGTATAAAATACGTGCATATCTTTTATTTATGTCGGTTTATCTCATCACGCAGTCGGGCGGCAAGTTCATAATTCTCTTCTTGAATGGCCTTGCTTAAGGCTTCTTCAAGGGAAATGATGCTGACTGCCTCCGTACGTGAGTTATCATCTTCTTCTGGTGAATCAGGACGTTCAGCACCGTCTGTCATCCGAATGCATTCGCGTTCAAGGATAGATTCATATATAAATATGGGGCAATCTGCCCTCACGGCCAATGCTACCGCATCCGAAGTACGTGCGTCTATCCGGATAATCTCTTCGTCTCTTTTAAAGTAGATATACGAATAAAAGACACCTTCTTTTGCTTTATAAATCAGTACCCGGAGCAAAGATGCTCCCAGAACATTCAAACACGAGTAAAATAAATCGTGTGTCAGCGGGCGAGGGGCTTTTATTCCTTTCAGGCAAATGGCTGTGGCTTGCGCTTCGGCTGGTCCTATTATGATAGGTAACTGCCGTTCGCCATCTACTTCTCCCAGTACCATTGCATAGGCACCCACCTGCGCCTGGCTGTTAGAAATGTTCAATACCTGTAGTTCTACTTTCTTATCCATTGTTAATTATTCACTTTCTTAAGTTCTCCCGGTTGATGTTTGTATCTGAAGACAACGGCAAATAAAATGCCGATGGCCAGTGCGTATGCTGCAAATATAAACCAGATGGTCGGCCAATCTCGGCTTACCAACATTCCGTTTTCGTATACGGAGAATGCGTCCACTACAGCACCGCTGGCATATCCTCCGATGACGGCTCCAAGTCCGTTTGTCATAATGAAGAACAAGCCTTGTGCGCTGGCCCTTGTCTCAGGTTTTGTTTCCAATTCAACAAATAAAGAACCGGAAATGTTGAAGAAGTCAAATGCCATACCATATACTATCATGGATAAAATCAGCATCCAGATGCCCGTACCCGGATCACCGAATCCAAACAGCCCGAATCGGAATACCCAGGCGAACATACTGATCAGCATGACACGCTTGATTCCGAAGTGTCTCAAGAAGAAGGGGATGGCCAGGATAAACAGGGTCTCGGACATTTGTGAGATAGATAGTAGAATTACCGAGTGTTTGACACCAAAGGAATCTGCAAATTCGGGTATTTTGGCGAAACTACCCAGGAATGCATCACCATAGGTATTTGTAATTTGCAATGCCGCACCCAATAGCATAGAGAAAAAGAAGAAAATAGCCATCTTTTTTCTTTTGAACAGGCTGAGGGCATCAAGTCCGAAAGAAGATAATAAAGTTTTATTTTCATTCTTCGCCGGTGGACAGGGAGGCAGCGTGAAAGAATATATCCCCAAAAGTAAGGCTGAACTTGCTCCTACATAAAGTTGTGCACTGGAGTTCTTGAATCCTGTAAGGTCTACTGCCCACATGGCACAGATGAAACCGATGGTTCCCCATACGCGGATAGGCGGGAAATCCTTTACTAAATCACATTTATATTGTTCAAGTGCGTTATATGAAACTGTATTGGCAAGGGAAAGGGTAGGCATGTAAACCATCAGGTTGAGTAACATGGCCCAATACATTTGATTATAGTCGGTAGCGGTGGATGCGTAAAACAAACAGCCGGCTCCTAATAAATGACAAATACCATAAAGACGTTCGGCGTTGAACCATTTATCGGCAATAATACCGGTTATTCCCGGCATGATGATAGATGCGATTCCCATTGTAGCGAAGATAGCTCCGATTTGTCCACCTTCGAAATGGAGGCCTCTTTCCATATAGCCACCTAATGAAATTAACCACGACCCCCATACAAAGAATTGCAGGAAGTTCATAATAATCAAACGATTTTTTATATTCATAACTTTATTGATGTGTTTCCCGTCGTGCCAATATATGGCAGATCAGCTGCAAATATAATATTTTTAGTTGACAGAGTGGAAAAAGCACGGGATAAAAGGGAGGAAGAAAGGGAAAAATAGCAAAAGAAAATTGGAAATGCAAAGAAGGAAAGGGTATATAAAAAAAGAAGGCTATCTATCCCAGACAGCCAATCTTTATTAACCTTAAATCTAATACCATGAAAAACACATTGCAAAGATAAAGGGTTTTATGTTATAGAACATAACGATTTGGTGAAAATCTTCTGTTTGTTAACTCATATTAACTTTGTAGCTTCTGCTTTTATGCTATTAAGGCGATTATTCGACATACAGTACCAATCCTTTGAGATATTCGCCTTCCGGATGATAGATATTTACCGGATGATCTGCTGGTTGAGTCAACTGATGCAGTATGCGTACACTTCTACCGGACATGGCTGCTGCTGTGAATACAGCAGTACGGAAATTATCTTTGGTCACCACCTGTGAACAAGAGAAGGTGAACAGGATACCGCCCGGTTTGATTTTCTCAAATGCTTTGGCATTAAGTTTGCGATAACCTTGGAGGGCGTTGCGCAATGCGTCTTTGTGCTTGGCGAATGCCGGCGGATCGAGAATGATCAAATCGTATTGGTCGCCCATGCGGTCGAGATATTTGAAAGCATCTTCTGCAAAAGCCGCATGACGGGTATCACCCGGGAAATTTAATTCTACATTTTTATTAGTCAAATCAATGGCCTTGGCAGAACTGTCTACCGAATGTACCTGTTTGGCACCTCCACGCATGGCGTAAAAGGAGAATCCGCCGGTGTAGCAGAACATGTTTAATACCGAACGGTCTTTGGCATAACGTTCCAACAAAGCACGGTTTTCGCGTTGGTCTACGAAGAATCCCGTTTTTTGTCCTTTCAGCCAGTCTACATGGAACTTTAATCCATATTCCTGAGCGATGTTGTCGTTACTTCCTCCTTTGAGGAAACCGTTTTCCGGAAGAAGGTCCGCTTTGAATGGCAAAGTCGTTTCCGATTTATAGTAGATGTTTTCAATCTGGTTGCCCATTACTTCGGACAATGCTTCGGCAATGGCCATGCGGTCTACGTGCATGCCGGCAGAGTGTGCCTGCATTACGGCGGTCCGGGCATAAACATCGATAACAAGTCCTGGCAGGTTATCGCCTTCTCCGTGTACCAGGCGGTAAGTGTTGTTAGTCGGGTTGGTAGCGATGCCGATGCTGCGTCGCATGTCATAAGCCACTTCCAACTTGCGTTTCCAGAAGTCATGGTCGATCTCTTCTTGTTTAAAGGAAAGAACACGTATGGCAATGCTTCCGATTTGGAAATGCCCTTTAGCTATGAATTCTTTTTTTGAGGTATACACTTCCACTACTTCTCCTTCTTCGGGTTCGCCGTCGAAGTGAGCAATGGCCCCGGAGAAAATCCAGGGATGGAACCGTTTCAGTGAGTCTTCTTTGCCGGGTTTAAGATATACTTTATGCATAAATTTATTATGTTGTTTTTATTTTTATCATTGATCCGAACCTGCTTTCACCGTCTCTACGGTTTCTTCTTCCGGGGCCAGTTCGTAATTACCCGTACGCTTTAGGTCTTGCAGTAGGTGGTATATGTTGAGGCAAGCCCATGCGTCTGTAGCTGCATATTGCTTTTGGGCATCCGTCAGTACATCTGCTTCCCAATTGGAAAGACGTTGTGATTTTGAGATTTTTTCCCTGAATAAGATACCGTATATCTTTTGCAGGCTTTTATCCTGAATGCCGAACGGACGGACATACTCTTGCAACTCGATGCATGCCTGCTGGTTGAAAGGAGCCCGTTTATGCAACATCATAAAGTCGTCTTTCAACGAGAGTCCTACTTTGATCACTTCCGGATTTTCAAGCAACTCTATGATGGGTTGGGTCAGCCCGGTCATGTTCAGGCGGAACAGGAAGCAACATTCGTCAGATGAAATCTGGAGCAATGCTACTTTATGGGAATGTCCTTTGGTGAATGAGGGACGGGTTTCGCTGTCGATGCCCAGAATTGCCTGGGATTGCAGATAAGCCACTGCTTTTTCCGCTTCACTTTCAGTTTGTATTACATGAATCCGTCCGGGGAATGCCGCTTTGGGCATCTCCTTCACCTCTTCTTTGCTTATGGTTCTTTTTAAAATCATATTCGTTTATTCATCGTCGTGGCAATGACAGCCATGATCGTGACAATGGCAGTCGTCATCTTCACAGTGACAGTCTTCATTGTTTTCGGGTTCGTATTCATCCTCCTCTTCGTCTTCTCCCCGGGCCTTCGGACTATATTTCACGTCATGCAGGGCACGCATGGTATTTACCAGTTTTTGTCCCCACAAGAGTCCGAAGTTTTCCTGGCAAATGGCAAGGGAGTCATTCATCGTCTCGTTCAATCCCAGTTGAAATACAAAGATAAAATCTTTAATATCCTGATAGATATCGGCCAGGTCTTCCGAAATATTCTTTTTGATGGGTTCATCGCTGTAAGCCATGTCGGGTAGGAATACTTCCAGATAGTCGTCCTTTTCCGCCAATACGGATGCCAGGTTGATGCGCAACACTTCGTATATTTCTTCCGTCACATATGTTTCCGGTGCTTCGTCGCCTATCATTTCGCATTTTGGAAGCATGGACGCTTTTAGATAAAGTAAAGGAAGAATTTTCAGGGTGGTGTCAACAAACATACTACGTTTCATGCCTTCGGCACGTTCCAGAAAAGCGCAGAACTCGGCAGCTACCGTAACGAATTCTACCACATTCTTATCAAATATTACTTGGCTTTCTTTTTTCATATCAGCTTGAATTGAAACGCAAAGGTAAGAAAAAGTTGTGGGTAGTCCAATGAAATTCTTTTTTTTACTACTTTTGCATCATTAATCATATAGCTTAAGATTCTTCATCCACATGGCAAAAAAGAAATCAGATAAGGAAGCAGAACAGAAGCCGGCTTCCACTAATAAGTACTTGGCTTTCTTCAGAAACGAAACAATCCACTTTGTGATCGGATTGGTATTGGTCATCTTTTCAGTCTATCTGTTGCTGGCTTTTACCTCCTTCTTTTTCACCGGAGCAGCCGACCAGAGTATCATTGATAGCGGGAATGCCCAGGATCTTGCTGCTGTAAATAATCATGTAAAAAACTATGCAGGTTCCCGGGGAGCTCAGCTGGCAAGTTATCTGATCAATGACTGTTTTGGTGTCTCCTCTTTCTTTATTTTGGTTTATCTGGCTGTAGCCGGATTGAAGCTGATGCGTGTGCGTGTGGTGCGTCTTTGGAAGTGGTTCATCGGATGTACGCTGTTGCTCATTTGGTTTTCCGTTTTCCTGGGCTTTATTTTTATGGATCATTATCAGGATTCATTCATTTATCTGGGTGGATTGCATGGATATAATATCAGTAACTGGCTTATTTCGCAGGTCGGTATTCCCGGTGTTTGGCTTATTCTTTTGGTGACAGGCATTTGTTTTCTTATATATATGAGTGCCCGCACAGTCATCTGGTTGCGTAAGCTTTTCACTCTTAGTTTCCTGAAACGTAAACAAAAAGAAGAACATTCAGAGGTGAAGCAGGATTCCGATCCCCGTGAATATGATAATCCGAAACCTCAGGAAGTGGAATTCGATGTTAATCGCACTTTCCGTCAGGAGGTACCGGTGAAGAAGGTGGAAACTCCTACCGTATCCGATCTGCTTGTCGAGTCTCCTTCTGAGTCTCCAATAGTTACGGAAAGCAGAAATACGGCAACCGATGGTGATGTCACCATGACTTTCGAACAGACAACTCCTGATCCTGTGCCCCCTTTTCGGGCAGAGTCGGCAGATAACGGGCCTGAGTTTGAAATAGAGGCTGCTGCCGATGACGAAAGTTATCAGGGAACGGAAACCGAACCCTATAATCCAAAATTGGATCTGGAAAACTATCATTTCCCTACTATCGATTTGATGAAGCACTATGAAAATAGTGAGCCTACCATCAATATGGAGGAACAGAACGCAAATAAAGACCGTATCATTAATACATTGCGTAGTTTTGGTATTGAAATCAGTACGATTAAAGCTACGGTAGGTCCTACGGTGACTCTTTACGAAATCACTCCGGAACAGGGAGTGCGCATCTCAAAGATTCGTGGGTTGGAAGATGATATCGCTTTAAGCCTTTCTGCCTTGGGTATCCGTATTATAGCTCCTATACCGGGAAAAGGTACAATCGGTATCGAGGTACCTAATTCAAATCCTAAGATTGTTTCGGGGCAGTCCATCATCGGCAGTAAGAAGTTTCAGGAATCGACATACGATTTGCCCATTGCGCTTGGTAAGACCATTACGAACGAGGTATTCATGGTAGATCTTTGCAAAATGCCTCATGTGCTGGTGGCAGGTGCTACCGGACAGGGTAAATCTGTCGGTTTGAATGCCATCATCACTTCATTGCTCTACAAGAAGCATCCTGCCGAACTGAAGTTCGTTCTGGTGGATCCTAAAAAGGTAGAGTTCAGTATTTATTCTGTTATTGAGCATCATTTTCTCGCGAAGCTTCCCGATGGTGAGGATGCTATCATCACCGATGTGACCAAGGTGGTGCAGACCCTCAACTCAGTCTGTGTAGAGATGGACAGTCGTTACGATCTGTTGAAAATGGCACATGTACGCAATATCAAAGAGTACAATGAGAAATTCATCAACCGCCGCCTGAATCCGGAGAAAGGGCATAAATTTATGCCTTATATTGTGGTAGTCATCGATGAGTTCGGAGACTTGATCATGACTGCCGGCAAGGAGATCGAGTTGCCGATTGCCCGTATTGCGCAGTTGGCACGTGCCGTAGGTATCCACATGATTATTGCAACCCAGCGTCCGACTACAAATATCATTACCGGTACTATCAAAGCCAACTTCCCGGCGCGTATTGCGTTCCGTGTGTCGGCCATGATGGACTCACGTACCATCCTTGACCGTCCGGGAGCCAATCAACTGATTGGGCGTGGTGATATGCTTTTCTTGCAAGGGGCCGATCCGGTGCGTGTGCAGTGTGCTTTTATCGATACGCCGGAAGTGGAAGAAATTACCAAATATATTTCACGCCAACAAGGATATCCTACCGCTTTCTTCCTGCCCGAATATGTGAGCGAAGACAGCGGAAGCGATCTGGGAGATGTCGATATGGGGCGCCTCGATCCTTTGTTTGAAGATGCTGCCCGCCTGATCGTAATTCATCAGCAAGGGTCAACTTCGTTGATACAGCGTAAATTCTCCATTGGCTATAACCGTGCCGGACGCTTGATGGATCAGCTTGAAAAGGCTGGCATTGTGGGTCCTTCGCAAGGAAGCAAGGCGCGCGACGTACTTTGTGTTGACGAGAACGACCTTGAAATGCGTTTGAACAATATTCAATAATCAAACGTTAAATGAGTGTATACAATGAAGCAGATTATAATTAGCATTTGGATAGCTTTACTGACTTTGCCTGTGTTTGCGCAACAACAAATGCAGGCAAAGGTTGTGCTTGATAAAACGGCAGCCACATTTGAGAAAGCAGGGGGTATTCGTGCGGGATTCAACGTGACGGTGTTCAATAAAGGCCGGATGGCGGGACAATCTGCCGGAGTCATTGAACTCAGGGGAGAGAAGTTCGTGCTGAAAACGGACGATGGTACCACGTGGTTTGATGGCAAGACCCAATGGAGTTATCTGGCAGGTAGTGACGAGGTCAATATCAGCAATCCAACCGGAGTCGAACTGCAAAGTCTTAATCCGTACGCACTTTTGCAGATTTATCGCCATGGTTTCAGCTATAAGCTTGGAACACTGAAGAATTTTGGTGGCAAATCGATTTATGAAATGGTGCTGACTGCTACCGACAAGAAACGGGATTTATCACGAATTGTGCTTTATGTCAGTAAAGACACTTACCAGCCACTCTTCATTCTGATGGAACAACGTGATAAGAGCCGTAGCGAAATCACGGTGACCAGCTATCAGGCAGGATTGAAATATGCCGACAGTATGTTTGTGTTTGATAAGAAGCTCTATCCTCATGCCGAGGTGATCGATCTCCGATAGGTCAAGAGGAGTAACTTCGATCGTTTATTATAAATCGTAGAATGTAAAATAGGAATATGGAAACAGAAAGAATTAAATGCCTTATTATAGGTTCAGGACCAGCCGGCTATACAGCCGCTATTTATGCAGGACGTGCAAATTTGTCACCGGTGCTTTACGAAGGAATACAACCGGGTGGACAGTTGACCACGACTACCGATGTAGAAAATTTCCCGGGCTATCCTCAGGGAATCAGCGGACCGCAATTGATGGAAGATCTTCGTACACAGGCCGAACGATTCGGTGCCGATATCCGTTTTGGAATCGCTACTGCTTCCGACCTTGGCCAAGCTCCCTACAAAATCACGATTGATGGTGAAAAAGTAATTGAAGCCGATTCATTGATTATCGCTACCGGTGCCACAGCCAAATACTTAGGTTTGGATGATGAAAAGAGATATGCCGGTATGGGGGTCAGTGCTTGTGCTACTTGTGACGGATTTTTTTATCGCAAAAAGGTAGTTGCTGTTGTGGGTGGTGGCGATACCGCTTGCGAAGAAGCCATCTATCTGGCCGGACTCGCTTCTAAAGTCTATTTGGTTGTACGCAAGCCCTATCTTCGTGCTTCAAAGATCATGCAAGAGCGTGTGATGAAGCACGATAAGATTGAAGTCCTTTTCGAGCATAATGTAGTCGGACTCTTTGGAGATAACGGTGTAGAAGGTATGAATCTCGTAAAACGTTGGGAAGAACCGGATGAAGAACGTTATTCGCTGCCTATCGACGGATTTTTCCTTGCCATCGGTCATAAGCCTAATTCGGACATTTTCAAACCTTACCTGGATACCGATGAGGTGGGATATATCATCACTGACGGTGATAGTCCCCGTACCAAGGTTCCCGGAGTGTTTGCGGCTGGCGATGTAGCCGATTCACACTATCGCCAGGCTATTACTGCTGCAGGAAGCGGCTGTAAGGCTGCCATTGAGGCTGAGCGTTATCTGTCGGAGAAGGGATTGATCTGATAGTCGTAAGATATTGTTTATTAATATACCGGACGCAACCATGCTTAATAAGAGAGAGCTGGTTGCGTCCGGTAGTTTTTTTATAACTTCTTATTTCTTTATTGATTTTGCGAGATCAAGCCCCTATGGCACCCTACAAATTCGTCTTGTTCAATTCTATATGTTGTATCAGAGTCATCTCAGGCTTGATTCTGTTTTATATCTATCACTTATCCGGATAGATGAAGTTCTTTTTCCGGTAGTTTTCATTTCACCACCGATTAACAGATTACATTGAGAAGAAGATAATTGGGATTATTTATTTTTATGTAATCGTCAATCGATGGAAAAACAAATTAGTATACTTCAATTTCGTCCAGATACAGGTTTGCCTGAACCACCTCTTTGCTGCCCGGGTCTTTTACGAAGTCGATGCCGTTTCGCAAAGTACCGCCATTCTGAAGGGTGACTTTGAGATAAGTTACTTCTCTCGGTTCGAAGGCTAAGGTGTCTGTAAATGCCTTTCTGCCTCTTTCCGGATAGTTGCGTTTGAAGGAAGCTTCTGCGACTTTGCTGTATTTTTGTCCGTCGGAAGAGGTTTCGATGGTGGCAACACTCGGAGGGAGGATAACTGACGCAGGGTTGTATAGCGAACCGAAGACTACTTTGCTGACAGTAGTGGGCTCATCGAATTCGACGATGAATACCATCTCTTTGCAGTTATCATCCATCCGGAATCCGCTCCACGGAGTCATAGAGGCGGTGTTCCCGCGTTTACCGTTGGTAAGCCCGAAGGTACTTATGTCCGTGCCGAGAACGTCATTTTCACCAAAGATGTCGCCTTTGGCACCTCCAATGGCCGGAGTGACTGTGAAGCTCTTTCCGCTGATCAGGTTGCCGTACAGTTTCTTTCCGGTGACCTTGCCCAGCATCTGTCCGTCTTTGAAAGCGGCTGCTTTCACTTCAATTTCGCCCGAGAGGGTGAAAGGGCGATTGTAGAGGGCCGATTCTACGGTTGGAGTACTTCCATCTGTTGTATAATGAATTTCCGCATTGGGATAAAAGCTTTCCAGTATCACTTTTAGCGTATCACTCTCGTCTACATGAGTATTTATGTTCACATCGAAGAAATTACGGCAGGCTTTTACATTCTTCACGTCCATTCGCCGGAAATCTTCAACCATGCGCTGGCAGAAGTCATTCCAGTTTTTGTTTGCGTTCAGTGTCCAACCGGTTTCGGCAATAGCTATTGCGCGCGGGAAGGCTTGATAGTCGCGGTTATTGTCGCTCGGCATGTATTCGGTCCAAATGTTGCCTTGTACTCCGATGATGTGTTTTTTTACCAGGTCGTCTGCATCGTCCGGTACCGGGTTATAACTGTAGGTCTTTTTAAGTGTATTATATCCGCCGATAGTAACGGGGGCTATCTCCGGTTCTTCCTGATATTGATCCAGATAAGCATATGGATTCGGAGTCATAATAGCGTTGTGACCCGCTTTGGCTGCATTCATTCCGCCTTCTACTCCCCGCCAGGACATGACGGTAGCATTCGGGGCCAACCCGCCCTCCAGGATTTCGTCCCACCCGATGATGTTGCGTCCTTTGCTGTTCAGGTATTTCTCCATGCGGGTAATGAAGTAACTCTGTAATTTTTCTTCTTTGGTATGCTTCTTCCCGTCAATAACGTTGGGAGTGACATCGTTTTTCAGTCCCAGTTGTTTAATCAGTGACTGGCAATATTCACTTTTGATCCAGGCCGTTTTCGGACATTCGTCACCGCCTATGTGGATATATTTGCTTGGGAAGAGATCCATTACTTCGTCCATCACTCCTTCAAGGAACTCGAAAGTGGTATCCGAAGGGCAGAATACCTCTTCGAATACGCCCCAGGTTCCCGTCACATCGCATGTACTGTCCGGTGTACACGAAAGCTCCGGATAAGAAGCGATGGCAGCTATTGCATGTCCCGGCATTTCGATCTCAGGGATTACAGTGATGAATTTACTGGCAGCATAGTCTACAATGTCCTTGATCTGTTCCTGTGTATAGTATCCGCCATGCTCTTTGCCGTCGAATATTTGCGGATAGTTCACATAATAATAGTCTATCAGTGTCTCTTTGCGTTTGGAGCCTATCTCGGTCAGTTTCGGGTATTTCTTGATTTCAATTCTCCATCCCTGATCATCGGTCAGGTGCCAGTGGAAGGTATTCATTTTATGCATGGCCAGCATGTCAATGAACTTATATACATATTCCACTGGAGAGAAGTGGCGGCATACGTCCAGCATCATACCGCGGTATGCAAAGCGCGGGGCGTCTTCTATCTCGACAGCCGGCACTGACCATTCTGCGTTTTTTACTTTCTCTGTGCCATATACGGCGGGAGGAAGCAACTGGTAAAGGGTCTGTAATGCATAGAAAAATCCCTTGGGGGTGGAGGCGCTGAGAGTGATATTCTGCGGTGTGACCGAGAGTTTATATCCTTCTTCGGGCATTCCGTCCTGGGGGACAAAGCGGATGACGGGCTCGTCCGTTATGTTTTCGAAAGTCTGTTTCATTGTGATTCCGGACGTCAACTTCAATCGGTTGATAAGGCTGTCGGCAATGGTCTGTACTTCCGGTGTGCAAGCAGTAGTGATGACTCTTACTTTTTTACTTATTTCAAATCGTCCCTGTTGGGGAATCATTTGGTTGGGCAACGGAACGATATTGTACTCGTTCACGATGGCTTCTTTTGACTGTTTACATCCGGGGGCGATGAAAAGTAGAGACAAAAGAAGAAGAGTAATTCCTTTTTTCATGGTCTGATAAATATGTGTTAAGTTATTAAATAGTGACGAAGCGTCTTAACCGATTTTGCTGATCTTCTTAAGCTTTTCTTCGTCAATGATCTTGATTTTTCTTCCGTCGATGGTGATCAGGCGTTCGGTTGCGAAGTTGGACAACGTGCGTATGGCATTGGAAGTTGTCATATTCGACAGGTTGGCCAGGTCTTCACGGGACAGATAGATGCTCAGGGTAGAGCCGTCTTCCTCCAGTCCGTAACTCTCTTTAAGGAAGAGTAGCGATTCGGCCAGGCGTCCGCGGATATGTTTCTGGGTCAGGTTCACAGTTCTTTCGTCGGCGATACCGAGGTCAACAGACAACTGGCGAATGAAAAACATGGCCAGGTCGTTGTTTTGGCCGAGCAGTGTCATGATGGCACTCATGGGAATCAGGCAGATAGTTGAAGGTTCGAATGCGGAAGCGGCAGTCACATAGTCTTCTTTGGCAAAATAAGCCCGGTAACCGAAATATTCCGTAGGTTTTATCATGCGGATAATCTGACTTCTGCCTCCTACACCGTCTTTGTAGATTTTAACTTTTCCGCTAAGGAGACACATCAGATAGGCAGGCGATTCGCCTTCGCAATAGATTGTTTCGTTCTTTTTGTAATTCTGAAGAGTGAAATTATTGGCCAGGAACTCTCTCTGCTCTGCGTTTAGAGGAGCCCACATCTCTGCAATACGTTCGGGAACGTTTATTTCTGACAAATTCATCTTTACCATGACTGCTGCAAAACTGTGTTATAAAGCACAAATGTAGAAAGAAAAAATGAAAAACGGAATAGTTTTGGGAAAAGTTTGCCATGTTGGCATTGCAATACCGCAGATTCCACAGATGTATGCAGGGTTTATTTCTTTCATTACAGAAGTAGAGAGGGCACAGTGAAACTATATTTTTGAAGATATATTCATAAATGATTAAAAGCCTGTGAACTCTGTATCTTTTGTATTGCATTCTTTGGCTGTTCCTTGTATACCTTTTGATCTCTATATCTAAAACATCCGGGTGTTTATGATGATAACATCCCCATGTTGTTGTGTAAAACATCCGGATGTTTTATGGTAAAACATGGGGATGTTTTAAGGTGAAGGAATTAGTGCTTGTAGTGGAACATTTATAAATAAAAAAAGAAAGTGTGTCGAAACTCACCACAGAGTAACACAGAGTGAATTTTAAGTCATTGATTATCAGTATTGATAATCTGTGATAATCTGTGTAACCTGTGGTGAAAAGACTTTTGACAGAGTCCTATTCTATAAAGTATAGGGCTTACTTTGTGAATAGTAGTTCTCTATACTTCGGTAACGGCCAGATTTCGTCGTCGATTTCCATTTCCAGGTGGTCAATATGATCGCGTATGCTTTCCAGATAGGGACGTACGGTCTCTTCGTAGGCAAATGCTTTTTCCTTAAAGTTCTCTTTATGGTTTGCCACTTTGCGGGCCTCTGTCATGTCGCGTACCAGTACCTTGATGGCAGACACACGGTGCGAGATTTCTTTGATAAGCTCTTTCCGGTCGGCACTCATGATTTCGTATTCTTCTGCTGGGAAGATCTCTTTCATTCTGCAAAGGTTTTCCAGCAAGCGGTTCTGATAGCTGACAGCAATGGGGACAATGTGGTTGATGGCCAAGTCACCCAATACACGACTTTCGATCTGTACTTTCATGGTGTACTTTTCAAGTTCCACTTCCAGGCGGCAGGCAAGTTCGGTTTCGTTAAAGATGCGTTCACCGATCAGTACGGCTCTCGATTGGTTGTCCATGTAGTGCATCAGGGCTTCCGGTACGTGGCAGATGTTTGTCAGTCCGCGACGAGCAGCTTCCTGCTTCCACTCTTCCGAATAACCGTCCCCTTCGAAACGGATGGGTTCGGAGGCGATGATATTTTCCTTCAGGATGCGGAAGATGGCTTCATCCTTGCTAATGCCTTCTTCCATCAGTTTGTCTACCGATGCTTTAAATTCGTTCAACTGGTTGGCCATGGCAGCGTTGATGGCAATCATGGCGGCGGCACAGTTGGCCGATGAACCTGCGGCACGGAACTCAAAGCGGTTTCCGGTGAATGCGAATGGAGAGGTGCGGTTACGGTCGGTAGTATCGAGCAAGATTTCGGGGATACGTCCGATGCCCAGTTTCAGGGTAGTCTTCTCTTCCGGAGTCATTTTGGAATTGGTCACCTGGCGGACAATTTCGTCCAGAGTAGCCGACAGTTGCGAACCCAGGAAGATGGATAAGATGGCTGGAGGGGCTTCATTGGCTCCCAAACGGTGACTGTTTCCGGCGCTCATGATCGAAGCACGCAACAGGTCCTGATTTTTGTGAACCATCATCAGCACGTTGACCAGAAAGGTGAGGAACAACATGTTTCCTTTTGGGTTCTTGCCCGGTGCAAAGAGATTGACACCTGTGTCAGTACAAAGCGACCAGTTGTTATGTTTACCCGAACCATTGACACCGCTGTATGGCTTTTCGTGGAAGAGTACGGCGAAATGATGCTTGCGTGCGATGCGCTTCATCAGATCCATCACCAGCTGGTTATGGTCATTTGCCAGGTTGCAGTTTTCGAAAATGGGGGCCAACTCAAACTGGTTGGGAGCTACTTCGTTGTGACGGGTTTTCACCGGTATGCCCAGTTTGTGGCATTCTATTTCAAGCTCTTTCATAAAGGCTGTGACACGTGGAGGGATGGAGCCGAAGTAATGATCTTCCAATTGCTGATCCTTAGCCGAAGAGTGTCCCATCAGGGTACGTCCGGTCAGTCGGAGGTCAGGACGCGCATTATATAAAGAGGTGTCGACCAGGAAATATTCCTGCTCCCAACCCAGATTGGTAAATACGCGGGTTACGTTTTTGTCGAAAAGCTGGCACACTTCGGTGGCAGCTTTGTCAACGGCGGCCAATGCTTTCAGTAACGGAGTTTTGTAGTCGAGCGCTTCGCCCGTATAGGAGATAAAGATTGTCGGGATACAAAGAGTGGTGTCTACCACAAAAGCCGGTGAGGATACATCCCATGCTGTATATCCGCGGGCTTCGAATGTATTTCGGATTCCGCCGTTGGGGAAGGAAGAAGCATCCGGTTCTTGCTGGATCAGTAATTTTCCGGAGAAGCGTTCGATGACTTCACCGTCTTCGCCAAACTCGATAAAGCCATCGTGCTTTTCGGCAGTTCCGTCCGTCAGTGGCTGAAACCAGTGTGTATAGTGTGTCACGTTGAGCGATTTAGCCCAGCTTTTCATACCATTGGCTATCAGATCGGCCATCTCACGGCTGATGGGTGTACCTTTTTCGGTAGCGTCTACCACTGCTTTGTATGCTTCCTTGGGAAGATATTCCTGCATCTTCTTGCGGTCGAATACGTGGCTGGCATAATAATCGGATAGTTTGTTTGAGGGAGTGGTAACTTCTAAGGGCTTTCTGTTAGATAGCTCTTGTAATGCGAAAAATCTCATTTTTGACATAATGGTGCCTTTTTTATCGGTTGTTGGGCGCAAAATTATGTGTTTTTTCTGAGATAACCCCTATTTTTATAGGGGTATTTTTTATAATTAGTCTCTTTTTTAAGATGACACCCTGTTTTAAGAAGGTAGATCGGATTCGTATAAATCATTAATTTATTAGTCGTATAATCGGATTTTTTTTATATTTGCCTTGAATAAAGGAGATTACTATTTGAGATACAAGATATGGATATGGGTGTTTGGGCTTGTCTTGCTCTCTTTTTCACAAAAGGGAGTGGCTAACGTTGTTCTTGATCCTCAGACCAAACGTCCGATTTCTGCCGATTCCATTTTAAATAATGTGATGACCTTTGCCCCGTTTTATGAAAAGTTGGTGACCGACTACCGAGCCGACCTCTATATAAAAGGTACGATGGACATCAAACGCAAAAATTTTATTCTCCGGTATGTGCCTTCCATGTTCCGTCTTCAGAAAGGAGTGCGCCAGTATATGGTGGAAACATATAGTGACCTGCATTTTACGGCTCCTAATATTTATGACCAAAAAGTGAAAGCCTCTGTAGGTACGGTACACAATAGCCGGGGAGTGCCGGGTATGCTGGAGTATTTCAATATCAACCTCTATTCGTCTACGCTGCTTTATGATCGGTTGCTTTCGCCCTTGGCCAAAAATGGACGGAAGTATTATAAGTATCTGATTGATTCCATTATGGGTGGGACAGATAACCGGCAGTATAAGATACGGTTTATCCCCAAAAGCAAAAGCGACCAGTTGGTGGGGGGGTATATGATTGTGAGCAGTGATGTATGGAGTGTCCGCGAGATACGATTTTCCGGCAGGTCGGAGCTTTTGCTGTTCAGTTGTCTGATAAAGATGGGAGGAGTTGGAGAAGATGATGAATTTCTGCCTGTCAGCTACAATGTCGAGGGACAGTTTAATTTCTTGGGTAATCGTATCAACGGGGTTTATGTGGCATCACTCAACTACCATGACATCGTACTTGAAGAAAACCAGAATGAATGGAAAGAAAAAGTGAGGGCAAGGACAAAAGGAAAAAGTAAATATGATCTTTCAGACTCTTACAACCTGCAATGTGAGACTGCTTCTTATCATACGGATAGTGCCTACTTTGAAACATTACGGCCTATTCCCTTGTCGGAAAGTGAGCGTAAATTGTACGAGGAAGATGCGCTGCGTAAAGACACCATTCAGCGCAATATCAAGCCAAAGAGTAAGAGCCAGGTGTTCTGGGGACAGGTAGGAGATGTGCTGATCAGTGATTATAAATTGAATCTGTCCAATTTGGGAAGTGTGAAGTGCTCGCCCATAATCAATCCTTTCTTATTGAGTTACAGTGGGAGTAACGGGCTTTCTTACAGGCAATCGTTTAAGTACAACCGGCTTTTTAAGCACGACCGGCTGTTGCGTGTGGTGCCTAAGTTGGGTTACAACTTTACGCGCAAGGAGTTTTATTGGTCTGTCAATTCCGAATTTAATTATCTGCCCGAGAAAATGGGGACCTTCCACGTGGACTTTGGTAACGGAAACCGGATTTACAGCAGTGATGTGCTCGATGACCTGAAGGCCATACCGGATAGTGTATTCGATTTCAACCAGATTCATCTGGATTATTTCTATGACTTATACTTTAACTTCAGGCACAGTATCGAAATTATTAATGGACTGGAATTGAGTGTGGGCTTTTCCACCCATAGACGAAAAGCCGTGAAACCCTCCAAGTTGGTTCCATTGACCAAGAGCCTGGAACTTCCCAACGAAGATATTCAGGGAAAAATCAGGAATACCTATTTAAGCTTTGCTCCCCGGGTCCGGTTGGAGTGGACCCCTTGCCTTTACTATTATATGAACGGCCATCGTAAGATCAACCTGCGTTCTAAATACCCCACTTTTTCAATAGACTGGGAGAGGGGTATCAAGGGGGTGTTTGGCAGCACCGGGCAATATGAACGTCTGGAGTTTGACCTGCAACACCATATCCCTTTGGGACTGATGCGTAATATCTATTATCGTTTTGGTTTCGGTATGTTTACTAACCAGAAAGAAATGTATTTTGTTGACTTTAATAATTTCACCCGTAGCAATCTTCCTGAAGGTTGGAATGATGAAATTGGCGGAGTATTTCAGCTTCTTGACCGACGTTGGTACAATGCTTCACGCAAGTACATACGGGGGCATTTCACCTATGAAGCTCCTTTTTTACTTCTAAAGCATCTGATCAAGTATACACGCTATGTGCAAAACGAACGGTTGTATGCAAGTATATTATCGGTACCCCATCTTCAGCCTTATATTGAGCTGGGATATGGAATCGGCACTCACATTTTCGATTTCGGCGTTTTCGTAGGAAGTGAGAACTGGAGGTATACCGAGGTTGGCTGTAAATTTACGTTTGAGTTATTCAACCGCTAATTTTATTCTTGTTATTATTTGTCGGGGAGGAGAAAACCTTTATCTTTGCCCGTAAGAGGATGAGATAAAGATTTAGCAAAAAAGAGGTGCAGTCGCCTCGTGAATTCAGGGTCTTTCTGGATTTCTTTATTAAGATACTCATAATAAAGAAAAGTAAATACTCTCATCCTCTTTTTTACTTGCTTCTATATATTAATTAAGGTATAAGGATGGAACTACTTTTAGCTATTGTGATTGTCGTTACCGGTTGGCTGGTTTTTAGTATCATTCGTTCAAGTAAAGGCCAGGAAGGATATAAAAGATGGAAAGCCGGAAACTATGCCGGTGAGAATCCTTATGCTAAAGAGAAGAAGGAAAGTGTTTCGTCCCTGAAGAATATTTTTGGTAGGAAAGCCGTGGCTTTCGGCTCAAAGCGGTTCGATGCCGGAGCTGTCAGTTGGTGTGCCAGTTTACTTGGAGTCAAAGAAGACACGTTGAGAGAGGTGCTGGATTATGTTCCGAGGCAATACACCCAGTTCTATATAAAGAAGAGAAGCGGAGGAGTCCGGATCATTACAGCTCCCCAAGGTCAGTTGCGAGTTATGCAGCAGACCATTTACCAACGAGTTTTATTGTTAGCCAATGTGCATCCTGCTGTTACCGGATTCTGTCCTGGTAAATCTGTATCCGATAATGCGCGGGTTCATTTGGGACGAAAAAATGTATTGAAAGTAGATCTTCATGACTTTTTCCCTTCCATACGTTCGCCCAAAGTGAGAGCGACATTCAGGGAGATGGGATATTCACGTCCTATAGCGAAAGTACTGGCGGAACTCTGCTGTTGTAACAGGTGCCTTCCGCAGGGTGCGCCTACAAGTCCGGCTCTCAGCAATATTATTGCTTATCCGATGGATAAAAAAATGATGGCGTTAGCCGATGAATACGGGCTGGTCTATACGAGGTATGCCGATGACCTGACCTTTTCGGGAGATTTTCTGCCGAAGGATAAAGTCTTGTCACGGATTGATCAGGTTATCAGGGAGGAAGGGTTTACGATGAATGTGAAGAAAACCCGTTTTCTTCCTGAGCATAAACGTAAGATAATTACCGGAGTATCAGTTAGTTCGGGCACGAAGATGACAATTCCCAAAACTAAAAAGAGGGAGATCCGTAAGAATGTGCATTACGTCCTGACAAAAGGATTGGCCAGTCATCAGGAGCATATTGGCTCCACCGATCCGGTTTATCTGAAGCGTTTATTGGGCAATCTGTGTTACTGGCGTTCCATAGAACCGGATAACCGATATGTATCCGATTCTATCGCGGCTTTAAAGAGCTTGATGTGAGACATACCGATTGTAGCTCTTTTTGATATTTTTTTTGTTATTCTTTTCTAATTCAAGAAAATAGTTCTATCTTTGCGCCCGATTTATATAATCAATATAATGTCTTATTTAATTAAAGAATTACTAAACAATTAATTATTAATGGAAAACTTAAAGAACGTTGCTCCTATTGAAGACTTCAACTGGGATGCGTATGAAAACGGCGAGAGCTTCGCTGGTGCCAGCCACGAAGAACTTGAAAAAGCTTACGACGGTACGCTTAACAAAGTAAATGACCGTGAGGTTGTTGACGGAACTGTAATCGCAATGAACAAACGTGAAGTTGTTGTGAACATCGGTTACAAATCAGACGGTATCATTCCTTTGAATGAATTCCGCTACAATCCTGATCTGAAAGTAGGTGACACTGTAGAAGTATACATCGAAAACCAGGAAGACAAAAAAGGACAGTTGGTTCTGTCTCACAGAAAAGCCCGCGCTACCCGTTCTTGGGATCGCGTTAATGCTGCTCTGGAAAATGAAGAAATTATCAAGGGTTACATCAAGTGCCGCACTAAGGGTGGTATGATTGTTGACGTATTCGGTATCGAAGCATTCTTGCCGGGTTCTCAGATCGACGTGAAACCGATCCGCGACTACGATGTATTCGTTGGCAAAACAATGGAATTCAAAGTTGTTAAAATCAACCAGGAATTCAAAAACGTGGTTGTTTCTCACAAAGCTCTTATCGAAGCTGAACTGGAACAACAGAAGAAAGAAATTATCGGTAAACTTGAAAAAGGACAAGTTCTTGAAGGAACCGTTAAGAATATCACATCTTATGGTGTATTTATTGACCTCGGTGGCGTAGACGGATTGATCCACATCACTGACCTGTCTTGGGGCCGCGTAAGCGATCCGAAGGAAGTGGTTGAGCTGGATCAGAAGTTGAACGTAGTTATCCTCGACTTTGATGACGAGAAGAAACGTATCGCTTTGGGTCTGAAACAACTGACTCCGCACCCATGGGATGCTTTGGATCCGAACCTCCAGGTAGGTGACAAAGTGAAAGGTAAAGTAGTGGTTATGGCTGACTACGGTGCATTTATCGAAATCGCTCCGGGTGTTGAAGGTCTGATCCACGTATCAGAAATGTCATGGTCACAGCACCTGCGTTCTGCACAGGACTTCATGAAAGTCGGTGACGAAGTAGAAGCTGTAGTTCTGACTCTGGATCGTGAAGAACGTAAGATGTCTTTGGGTATCAAACAACTGAAACAAGATCCTTGGGAAACTATCGAAGAAAAATATCCTGTAGGTTCTAAACATACTGCTAAGGTTCGTAACTTCACTAACTTCGGTGTATTCGTAGAAATCGAAGAAGGTGTTGACGGATTGATCCACATCTCTGACCTGTCTTGGACTAAGAAGGTTAAACACCCGTCAGAATTTACTCAGATTGGTGCTGATATTGAAGTTCAGGTACTGGAAATCGATAAAGAAAACCGTCGTCTGAGCCTTGGTCACAAACAACTTGAGGAAAATCCTTGGGATGTATTTGAAACAGTATTTACTGTAGGTTCTGTACATGAAGGTACAATCATCGAAATGTTGGATAAGGGTGCTGTAGTTGCTCTTCCTTACGGCGTTGAAGGTTTCGCTACTCCGAAACACCTCGTTAAAGAAGACGGTTCACAGGCTCAGATGGACGAGAAACTGGAATTCAAAGTAATCGAGTTCAACAAAGACGCTAAGAGAATCATCCTATCTCATAGCCGCATTTTCGAAGATGTTGCCAAGGCGGAAGAAAGAGCTGAGAAGAAAGCTGCTTCTAACGCAAAGAAATCTTCTAAGAGAGAAGAAACTCCTGCTATCCAAAATCAGGCTGCTTCTACTACTTTGGGTGATATCGATGCTTTGGCTGCTTTGAAAGAACAGCTGGAAGGTAAGAAGTAATTCAAATCTTTCATAGATTGATATAGAAGGGTATCTCATTCAATGGGATACCCTTCATTTTTTTGTATGTTGAATCATTGCGCTGAACTTTAATTGTCTATCTTTGCAAATACAGTTTGAAAGATGGAAAAATTTGAATTACATATATTGGGTTGTGGGTCCGCATTGCCTACTACCCGGCATTTTGCCACTTCGCAGGTAGTCAACTTGCGTGATAAACTTTTTATGATCGATTGCGGAGAAGGGGCACAGATGCAATTGCGTAAGTCGCGGTTGAAATTTTCGCGGCTGAACCATATCTTCATTTCGCATCTGCATGGTGATCATTGCTTCGGATTGATGGGGCTTATTTCCACTTTCGGGTTATTGGGGCGCACGGCAGAGTTACATATCCATTCTCCAAAAGGATTGGAGGAGTTATTGGCTCCTATGCTTAATTTCTTTTGCCATACGTTGGCATATAAAGTCATTTTCCATGAATTTGACACCAGACAAGCGTCGGTGATTTATGAAGACCGTTCGATGACAGTCACCACCATCCCGCTCCAGCACCGTATTCCCTGTTGTGGCTTTTTGTTTGCGGAAAAGACCCGGCCGAACCATATTATCCGTGATATGATCGATTTCTATAAAGTACCGGTCTATGAACTGAATCGGATAAAGAACGGTGCAGACTACATAACTCCGGAAGGAGAAGTGATTGCTAATGTGCGCTTGACCCGCCCCTCGGATCCTCCCAGACGGTATGCCTATTGCTCGGATACGATTTTCCGGCGGGAGATTGCGGAACAGATCTCAGGTGTTGACTTGCTTTTTCATGAGGCTACATTTGCCGAATCGGAACTGGCACGTGCTAAAGAAACGTACCATACTACAGCCGCCCAAGCCGGCCGGATAGCTGTGGAAGCTGGTGTACGGCGATTAGTGATCGGTCATTTCTCTGCCCGCTACGAAGATGAAAATGTTTTGCTGAAAGAAGCTTCGGCTATCTTTCCGGATACTATACTTGCAAAAGAAAACTTGTGTATAAGTCTTTAATTTCGGGAGATCGATTAAACCTTTGTTGAATAGAATTGTCTAAAATAACATATACGAATTACAAACGAACCTATGAACCCTTATAATGAACGAGAGGTTTTGGCACTCCTTCAGGATGAGAGGACACAGAAGCAGGGATTTGAGCAGATCGTTTCGCAGTATAGCGAACAATTATACTGGCAGATCAGGCGGATGGTACTTTCACATGACGATGCCAATGACCTTCTTCAAAATACTTTCATTAAGGCATGGATAAACATTGACTATTTCCGGGCTGAGGCAAAGCTGTCTACCTGGCTTTACCGTATTGCCCTGAACGAATGTATCACTTTCCTGAATAAACAACGGGCTATGAATACAATTGCCATTGACGATCCGGAGGCCGACGTGACTCAGAAACTGGAGAGCGATCCTTACTTCTCGGGGGATCGGGCAGAGTTATTGCTTCAGAAGGCATTGCTGACCCTTCCTGAAAAGCAACGGATGGTGTTCAACCTGAAATATTATCAGGAAATGAAATATGAAGAGATGTCGGAGATATTCGGCACTTCGGTGGGGGCTCTGAAAGCTTCTTATCACCATGCCGTGAAAAAAATCGAGAAGTTTTTGGAGGAGGCTGATTAAACCTTTTAATATGCATAATGTCTAAGAAGAAGAGAGGAGAAGAACGTATGAAAGAAGAAGATAACATATTGAAGAAAGTGGGGAGGGAGAATTCCTTTAAAGTACCTGAGGGATACTTTGAAAACTTGACTTCAGAGGTGATGGGTAAACTTCCGGAAAAAGAGAAGCCTGCTTTTGAAGAAGTGAAGCAACCCACAATGTGGACTAGGGTGAAACCTTTATTCTATATGGCGGCTATGTTTATAGGAGCTGCATTGATTATCCGTGTGGCTTCTTCAAATCACCAGCCGGCAACGGTGGATGATCAACTGACTGCAAATGATGCAGGAACCGAAGTTGTTTCGGATGAATATATTGATGTAGCACTGGATCGCTCGATGCTGGACGATTACTCTTTGTACGTCTATCTCAGTGATGCTACAGCTGAATAAGTAAACTAAACTGATTTAATAAAGCAAAATGAAGAAACTGATTATTCTATTGATTATAGTTTGTAGTTGTATCCCGGCACTGAATGCCATGGGAGATCCTAACCAACATTTGTCACCCGAAGAATTCAGGGCCAAACAACGAGCATTTATAACAGAAAAAGCCGGTTTGACTAAGGAAGAGGCAGCAAAGTTCTTCCCGGTTTACTTTGAATTACAGGACCGGAAAAAACAACTGAATGACGAGGCCTGGAAGTTGCTTCGTAGTGGCAAAGATGATAAAACCACTGACGCACAATATGGAGAAATATTGGAAGGGGTATACGATGCCCGTATTGCTTCAGACCGTCTGGATAAAACTTATTTTGAGAAGTTTAAAAAGATACTTCCGTGTAAGAAAATTTATCTGATACAGCGAGCGGAAATGCGTTTTCACCGAGAGTTGTTGAAAGGGGTTCGTGATAACAAAGGAAAGAAAAAATAGAATGAAAAATTGCTTTCCTGCAAGAGCGGGAGAATTTACCACAGACTTAACGGATTGCACAGATAAACACTAATTGGGGATATTTATTGATCCGTCAATTACATACTCTGCGCAATCCGTTAGTTTGCAGTGGAATTTTGGTATTATCCTTTTAGAGGAGAGAGGACTTTTTACAGTCCTTTCTTTTTGGCTTCATCCCAGATTGCATCCATTTCTGCGAGAGACATCTCTTTCAGGTTTTTGCCTTCCTTAATGGTGTGTTCTTCCAGATAGTTGAATCGGCGGATGAATTTTTGGTTTGTACGTTCTAAGGCATTGTCCGGGTTGATCTTGTAGAGACGGGCAGCGTTGATGAGGCTGAACATGACATCACCGAATTCGGCTTCCGCCTTATCTTTGTCCATATGGGCTATTTCTACCTGAAATTCTGCAATTTCTTCTTTGACTTTTTCCCAGACTTGCTCTTTTTCTTCCCAATCGAATCCTACATTACGTGCTTTGTCCTGCATCCGGTAAGCTTTGATAAGTGAGGGTAGGGCAGTAGGGACTCCGCTTAATACAGTTTTATTTCCGTCCTTTTCTTTTAGTTTCAGCTGTTCCCAGTTTTCGGATACTTGTCCGGCTGTGTCGGCTTTTACTTCTCCGAAAACATGTGGATGGCGGAAAATCAGTTTTTCGCAGAGTTTGTCACAAACATCTTTCATGTCGAAATCACCGGTTTCTGAGCCTATTTTTGCATAAAAGGCCACGTGCAGCAATACATCTCCCAACTCTTTACAAATATCTTTTTTGTCATCGCGCATCAATGCGTCGCACAATTCGTAAGTCTCTTCGATAGTATTGGGGCGCAGACTTTCGTTGGTCTGTTTGCGATCCCAGGGACATTTTACCCGAAGTTCGTCGAGTATATCCAGGAAGCGCCCGAAGGCTTCCATCTGTTCTTCTCTTGTATGCATGTTTATTCTTTATTTGATTCTTTTTTCCATTCGTTGTATGAAATCAGCAGACCGATGACTTCCGAATAGTTTTTCCGTCCGCTTTCTATTTTGTTTCCTTTCAGATATAAGTCATATATCCAATCTTGAATATCACCTATCAACGGGCTATATTTAGCCATCCAATACTCTTGATCCTTCCGGGCGAGTTCGATGATTTCCGGACGTATCCGACTGAATAATTCCCGGTATTCATTTTCTGTCATCAATCTGCGGGCATTAGCAAGCACATGTCCCAGGATAGAGAAGTAACCGCTAAAGCGGATTTCTCTATTTGTAGAACGTGTGCAGACCTGATAGGCGTAAAAGTTGGCTTCCGCTTCACTGGTTATACCCAATAAGTGGGCCAGTTCATGCGTATAGGTTGCCGGATATTGTGGAGGTAACAAGTCACCATTCAGCGTGAACTCACAGAAAAACGGTCCCATGCTTCCTGTTACTCCTACCATTGAAATAAGTGGAGTGAACAACATTGTTTTGACCTGTGGCATGGAGTGTGGAGGATGGTGTACGCCGAGACTGTCACTGATCAGACTGTACTGGCTGACTGCCTCTTTACAGATGGTTTCCTTGTCGATCCGGGTTATGGGAACGTATGATTCATTCAGTAAATAGATGTATTGGTTTACAAAGTGGTCAAAATTTTCCGGAGTATAGGTAATATATGGTATCCCTGTACGCTCGTAGAAGTTTCTTTGCGAATAGTTGAGTCCCCATGCCAGGTAAAACCATACATAGATCCATGCCAGATATTCCGTATCCCTTCTCAGGATTGTTTTCCAACTTAACTTTTGGCGGATGCGTGCGTATACCGGATAAAGAATAATCCCTGTAATACTGAATGCTATGAACAGGTCACCCAAAGCAAAAGGAAAGAAATTGGAAAAACCGGACAGGACGTACGAGATAACAGGATAGACCGAGCGTGCATATCCTTCCCCCATTGCCGGGATCGCCTGAGTGACCCAGACAAGGATAATTAAAGTTCCTAAAACAGAGTACCGTATGACTCGCTTTTTGCTTTTCATTGCTACTTCTTTCTTTCGAGGAACAAAAGTACATATTCCTGTCCCTATATTCTACTTATTTTTATTAATTTTGCGCCAATCTTTCGCAATAAACTAATAAAATAGATATATACAACATGGAATTAGCAAGTAAGTACAGCCCTGCTGACGTGGAGGGAAAGTGGTATCAGTATTGGCTGGACCATAAATTATTCAGTTCGAAACCCGATGGACGTGAACCTTACACCATCGTTATTCCGCCGCCTAACGTCACCGGTGTGCTGCATATGGGACACATGCTTAATAATACCATTCAGGATATCCTCGTTCGTCGTGCACGTATGGAAGGCAAGAATGCTTGTTGGGTGCCGGGAACCGACCATGCCTCTATCGCTACCGAAGCAAAGGTGGTGAATAAGTTGGCTGCACAGGGTATTAAAAAGACTGATCTGACTCGTGACGAGTTTCTGAAGCATGCTTGGGCATGGACAGATGAACATGGTGGGATTATCCTGAAACAGCTCCGTAAGTTGGGGGCATCCTGTGACTGGGACCGTACTGCTTTTACTATGGACGAAAAGCGTAGCGAAAGTGTGCTGAAAGTATTTGTAGACCTTTACAAGAAGGGACTTATTTACCGTGGCGTGCGTATGGTAAACTGGGACCCGAAGGCATTGACAGCTTTGTCTGACGAGGAGGTGATTTACAAAGAGGAGCATGGAAAGCTGTATTATCTGAGATATAAGGTAGAGGGTGAAGACAGTTATGCCGTTGTTGCGACTACTCGTCCGGAGACGATTATGGGCGATACCGCTATGTGTATCAATCCGAATGACCCGAAAAATCAGCACCTGAAAGGTAAGAAGGTTATTGTTCCGCTGGTAGGCCGTGTCATCCCGGTGATTGAGGATGATTATGTAGATATCGAATTCGGTACAGGATGTCTGAAAGTGACTCCGGCACATGACGTGAATGACTATATGCTGGGTGAGAAGTATAACTTGCCAAGTATTGATATTTTCAATGATAACGGGACTATCAGCGAAGCTGCCGGTATGTATATCGGTATGGACCGTTTTGAAGTTCGCAAACAGATTGAGAAAGATCTTGAAGCCGCCGGATTACTTGAAAAGACGGAGGCATATACCAATAAAGTCGGCTATTCTGAACGTACCAATGTAGTGATAGAGCCTAAACTCTCTATGCAGTGGTTCCTTAAGATGGAGCATTTGGCTCAGATTGCCCTTGAGCCGGTGATGAAGGATGAGATTAAGTTTTATCCTGCCAAATATAAAAATACTTATCGTCATTGGATGGAGAACATCAAAGACTGGTGTATCAGTCGTCAGTTGTGGTGGGGACACCGCATCCCGGCTTACTTCCTTCCGGAAGGCGGATATGTAGTAGCCGTTACTGACGAAGAAGCATTGAAACTGGCTAAAGAAAAAACAGGCAACGATCATCTGACAATGGCTGACCTTCGTCAGGATGAAGATTGTCTGGATACTTGGTTCTCTTCTTGGCTGTGGCCTATTTCTTTGTTCGATGGCATCAATAATCCGGGTAACGAAGAAATTAACTATTACTATCCTACCAGTGACCTGGTGACCGGTCCGGATATTATCTTCTTTTGGGTGGCTCGCATGATTATGGCAGGCTATGAGTATGAAGGTAAAATGCCGTTTAAAAATGTATATTTTACGGGTATTGTCCGCGACAAATTGGGACGTAAAATGTCCAAGTCGCTCGGCAACTCACCGGATCCGTTGGAGTTGATAGAGAAATACGGAGCAGATGGTGTACGTATGGGGATGATGCTTTCGGCTCCTGCCGGAAACGACATTCTTTTTGATGATGCACTTTGCGAACAGGGACGTAATTTCTGCAATAAAATATGGAATGCTTTCCGACTGGTGAAAGGTTGGGAGAATGGAATGGGAACAATCGATATTCCGGCGGATGCACACCTGGCTGTACAATGGTTTGACCAAAGACTGGATGCTGCCGCAGTTGAGGTAGCCGATTTATTCAGCAAGTACCGTTTGAGCGAAGCGTTGATGCTGATTTATAAACTGTTCTGGGATGAATTTTCTTCATGGTTGCTCGAAATCGTGAAACCTGCTTATGGACAACCTGTAAACGGATTTATCTATTCAATGACTTTGAGTGCTTTCGAACGTCTGTTGGCTATGCTCCATCCTTTCATGCCATTTATTACGGAAGAATTGTGGCAGCAGTTGCGTGAGCGTGAGCCGGGGGCAAGTCTGATGGTAGAACCGTTGGCAGAAGTCGGAGAAGTGAACGAGGAGTTTTTGAAACAATTTGAAACGGCTAAAGAGATAATCAGTAGTGTGCGTGCCATCCGTTTGCAAAAGAATATTGCAATGAAAGAACCGCTTGAGTTACAAGTGGTAGGAGTAAACCCGGTAGAGAAAATGAACCCTGTTATCTTTAAAATGTGTAACTTGTCTGCTATTCAGGTAGTGGATGTAAAAGCTGACGGAGCTTCTTCATTCATGATCGGAACGACTGAGTTTGCAGTCCCCTTGGGTAATATGATCGATGTGGAAGCTGAGATAGCACGTATGGAAGCCGAACTGAAACATAAAGAGGGCTTCTTGCAGGGCGTTTTGAAGAAACTCAGCAATGAGAAATTCGTGAGTAATGCGCCGGCTGCCGTTATTGAAATGGAACGCAAGAAACAGGCTGATGCCGAAAGTATCATTAAATCGCTCAAAGAGAGTATTGCATCTCTGAGAAACGCGTAAGAAGATCTTTTTAGAAGATAAATATAAAAGGGCACTCTAAAATAATAGGGTGCCTTTTTCTGTATACGAATAATAATGATACCTTTGTCACCGATTTTAGCAATCGACCGTTACAAATGAAACAAATGCAATTCAGATATTTCTGTTTCCTTCTGATTCTGTTGGGAGGAATGAACTGTCGGCTATCGGCTCACAAGGACAGGTCCGGTGGAGATGTGTTGTTTCTGAATTCTATTAACTTTAATCTTCCCTGGGCAAAAAGTATATATTGGTATGTACATCAGGAATTGCAGAAGGAAGATGTTGCCGTAACGGCTGAATCTCTGTCTGTACCAGCCCTTTGTAGCCGTAAAGAGGCAACTGCAATTGTAGAACAGTTACGTCGAAAGCATGATATACCTCCTCGATTGGTTGTTTTTATAGGTGACCCGGGATGGATTGTCTGTCGGGAGCTTTTTGATGATGAATGGAGAGATGTGCCGGTCATCATTACTAATGCCCGGGACCGCTTGCCGGCAACACTTGATGTTTTGCTGTCTCACGAACCGTTGACTGATACCAATACCGTTCCGGCTAAAGAATGGCGCAAAGGATATAATGTGACTACATTGGGGCAAACGTATTATGTAAAAGAGACTATCGAACTGATGCGGCAAGTGATGCCCGGGATGAAACGAGTTGCTTTTATATCCGATGACCGATATATCAGTGAGGCAGTTCGTGGTGATGTCAGTCAGGCTGTGGGCAGATACTTCCCGGAGCTGAGTCTGGAGCAGTTGTCAACCAAAAATATTTCTACTGAAATGCTGCTCGATACTTTGAGCGGATATGATAAAAACACCGGATTGATTTATTATTCGTGGTTTGAATCGCATAACCAAGACGACAATAACTATTTGTTTGATCATATTCAAGAGATTATTACCCGATTTGTGCACTCTCCCCTGTTTTTGCTGGCTGCTGAGGATTTATCCAATAACACATTTGCGGGAGGGTATTATGTATCGGTGGAGTCATTCGGAGATTCATTATTGCAACTGATTGAACGTGTGTTGAAAGGAGAGCAACCCCGCGAAATTCCGTCTGCATTAGGGGGTGAGCCGGCCGCTTATCTTTGTTATCCGGCTTTGCAGTCCTACCAAATCCCTGTTTCGCTTTATCCGGAAGGGGCTGTATATGTCAATCTTCCTATGAGTTTCTTTGAGCAGTATAAAAAGGAGATTTTACTAACGGTATTTGTTGTGCTTCTGGTAGCAGGTGCCATTGGCTTTTATATTCATATTCTTAAGAAAACTCATCAACGCCTGGAAGAGGCACGTCTGAAAGCGGAGGAGGCTAATCAATTAAAATCAGCTTTTCTTGCGAATATGAGTCATGAAATACGTACCCCTCTGAATGCTATTGTCGGTTTTTCAAACCTGCTTTCGCAGGTAGAAGATAAAGAAGAGATGAAAGAATATGCCGATATCATTGAAACCAATACAGATCTTCTGCTTCAACTGATCAGCGATATTCTGGACATGTCGAAGATCGAGTCCGGAATGTATGATTTTCATATAACCCGTGCGGATGTCAATCAAATGATGTCGGAGATAGAACAAGTGGGTAAACTGCGTATCAAATCGGAAGAACTCGTTCTAACTTTTGACGAACAATTGCCCCAATGTATTTTATATACTGATAAGAATCGGCTGACACAAGTCATTATTAATTTGTTGACCAATGCGATTAAGTTCACTTCCGGAGGGGAGATACGGATGGGATATCGGTTGAAAGATGCCGCAACATTATATTTTTATGTGTCTGATACAGGCTGTGGCATGTCTACCGAACAGTGTGAGCATGTGTTTGAACGTTTTGTCAAATATAATCCTTTTATACAAGGTACCGGGCTGGGACTATCTATCAGCCGGATGATTATTGAAAAACTGGGAGGTGAGATCGGGGTTACCTCCGAGGTTGGTAAAGGCTCTCTTTTTTGGTTTACTTTACCCTACCGGACTTCTGTATAGTATTTGCTGAATGCTCCGCTGTTTTAACGCAGCAGGAAGGATAGCAGGACGGGCAGATAATCTTTCAGATCGATGCGCAGTTGTTTCAGTGCCTGCTGAATCCGGTAATCTATCGTTTTGGGAGATACTCCTAAGCGTTCGGCTATTTCGTTGTAGGTCAGATTCTGGAAACGATTGAGCTCGAATGCTTCGCGGATATTTTCCGGGAGTCGTGCCAAAGCTTCTTCTATTTTCTCGGTTAATTCTTGCATGACGTAGAAATCGGGATCATCATACTGTGATTGGAGATTGTCGAAAATCATCTTTTCGATTCTTTGTTTGACTTCGTTCCGATTGATAAGAGTCAGGCAACGATTTTTAACAGCTTTGAACAAGTAACTTTTCAAAGAAGTTTCAAATGCCTGCATCTCTTTATTTTCCCAAAGCCAGACCATTACATCCGATACAATCTCCTGTCCGTCGTCCGGTTCCACAAACAGCTTGGCGTAAGCGCACAAGGCGGGATAGTGCCGGAGAAACAGCGCTTCAAATGCGTCTTCATTTCCCTGTTGTATCTGATAAAAAAGAATTTCGTCGCTTGTTGTATGCGATGTATTGTTGTGCATGTAAACCCTCGTTTTGGGCAAAAATAATATTTTTTTCAAAAAAAATACGTTTTTAGGTTAGGAGATTTCTGATTTCATTCGTCTTATCTATAAAAGCACGAATTATGGATGAATTCTATTACATAAATGAGTCAATTCTTTTAAGCTATTTTGCCGGGGAGCTTCCTGCTGACAGACAAAAGGAGGTAGAAGAGTGGATCGCTACTTCGGAGGAGAATACGAAGACAGCACGGGATATTTTTCAGCTTTACCGGGCAGCCGATACATTGAACTACATGAAGCATGTAGATTCTGTTGGGGCTTTCCATCAGGTAAAGGACCGAATACACAAACATCAACATAGAGTTTCATGGATGGTGTGGGGGCAGCGTATTGCTGCTTGTTTAGCTTTGCCGCTGCTTGCCACCACCCTTTATCTGATTTTGAAAAACTCCCCCGTGGAGTATGTGGAGATACGGACAAATCCCGGTATGGTTGCTGAAGCGAATCTGCCGGATGGAACTAAAGTTTGGCTGAACTCGGGATCTTCACTTAAACATCCTACCAGGTTCACAGGAGATATACGTAACGTAGAACTTGATGGAGAGGCTTACTTTGAGGTGCATAGAGATAAAAGTAAGCGATTTATTGTTAATACGCCTTTCCGTATTCAGACTGAGGTTTTGGGTACGGAGTTCAATATAGAGGCTTATCGGACGGACAGTGTGGTAAGAACTACCTTAGTATCGGGCTCTGTGAAATTGTCATTTCTGGGTGAGGGTGACAAGCAACGGACCTTTGTGATGAAGCCTGATGAGGAGTTTATCTATAATCCGAAAACACGTACAGTGAGGACCGACAAACCTTATGTGAAAACTTATACGGCCTGGAAAGACGGTCAGGTGGTATTTAGGAATACCCCGCTGTCTGAGGCTTTGAAAATACTTACCAAGCGGTTTCATGTGGAGTTTATCGTAAAAGATTCTACTCTTTATGGAAATTCATTTACCGGAGTATTCAGCGAACAGCACTTACCTCTGATTCTTGAACACTTCAGGCTTGCTTCGGGCATACAGTATAGATTTATAGAACTGGAACATAACACACAGCAGACAATACAGCAGAAAATGAAAATAGAGCTATATTGACCATTTGAATATTAAACTTTTAAAATCTGATACCTATGACAACACGTCCACCTTAAAACAAAAAAACATACAGGAAAATATTGGCGTATTTTCCTGTATGAAAGTCCACCGTCCGCTTGTTTGGCGACAAGTTGTGCGGTTAATAGAATTTTTTAAATCAAAATCACTACAAATCTATGACAATTTACTTAAACTTCCAATTTTTCGGGAGGCAGAATATCTTTTCGCTTCTGAAAAAAATACCTTTGTGTATGAAACTATCAGCGATCATGTTGTTTGTCTTTGCCAGTATGGCATTTGCGGCTAAGGGTTATAGCCAGTCAGTACGTGTGACATTGAATGTCAGCAACAGCAGTCTTCAGAAAGTGCTGGATGAAATAGAGAAGCAGTCGGAATACCACTTTTTCTATAATAATAAGCAGGTGGATATCTCTCGGAGTGTGACTATTAAAAGTACTCAAAAAGAGATCAGCCAAGTTTTGAATCAGCTGTTTGCCGGTACGGATATCGGTTATAAAATATTGGAGAATAGTATTATCCTGTCTCCTAAACAGATTTTGGAAACGACTGCTGCACAACAGCAGACCACTAAAAAGATAAAGGGACTGGTTACTGATGAGGCCGGTTTACCCATTATCGGAGCTAATATTAAAGAAAAGGATTCCGGAAACGGGACGATTACAGATGTCAACGGTAACTTTAGTCTTTCTGTAGGAACTAAAAGCTCAATTATCATTTCGTATATCGGGTACATCACCAAAGAAGTTCCTGTGGGTAATAATACTTCACTTACTGTTCGGTTGGCCGAGAACACGAAACTGCTCGATGAGGTTGTTGTAACGGCATTAGGTATCAAGCGCGAAGAGAAGGCTCTGGGGTATGCCGTGCAAAAAGTGGACGGAGATCGGCTGGCTGCTGTAAAAACAGTGAATGTTGCTACTTCGTTAACGGGCAAGATTGCCGGATTGAATGTAAAAAACAGTACAGAGTTCAATACAGCTCCTTCACTCTCGTTGCGTGCATCTGCCCCCCTGTTAGTTATCGACGGTGTACCTTATGGTAATGTGGGATTGAATGATATAGCAGCTGATGATATCGAATCGGTTGATGTCCTGAAAGGAGCTACGGCTTCGGCACTCTATGGTGCCCGTGGAGGTGCCGGTGCAGTGATGATTACCACTAAAAAAGGTAAGGAAGAAGGATTGAATGTGACTGTAAACAGCAGTACCATGTTTGCAGCCGGATATCTGAGAAAGCCGGAGGTACAAACTTCATATAGTTCCGGGTCGCAGGGGACTTATTCCACCGGAGGATATGTATGGGGAGACAAACTGGACATCGGACGTACAGCATTGCAATATGATCCGTATACTCACGAATGGGTGGATATGCCTTTGGTTTCGAAAGGTAGAAATAACTTAAAGAACTTTCAAGAATTGAGTTTGGTGACAAACAACAATGTAAGTGTATCCCAGAAAGGTAAATATGGTAGCGTACGTACTTCATTGACCCATGTATATAACAAAGGGCAGTATCCGAATCAAAAATTGAATAAGATTACTTACTCAGTATCGGGCGATATGAAATGGAAGAAATTTTCTTTTGACGGAGGTCTGACTTATAACAAACGTTTCTACCCCAACGATATGGGAGCCGGATATGGTGGAAGTGGTTTCCTTTATAATTTGTTGGTATGGTCAGGGGCTGAGTATGATATACGGGACTATAAAAATTACTGGATTAAACAGGATGAACAGCAGAACTGGATGGATACCAAATGGTATGATAATCCATATTTCATTGCGAACGAAATTACGCGTTCAAGCGATTATGATTTGATTAACGGATATCTTTCTGCCAATTATGATTTTACTCCTTGGTTGAACTTATCACTGCGTTCGGGGCTGGACTCGTATTCACAGAAAAAAGAGTGGCGGAATGCTGTAAGTGCTGTGGGTGGTTGGCATAAACAGGGTTATTATGGTCTGCAACGCTTAGGCGGATATAGTTTAAACAATGACTTGATACTGTCTGCCGATCATAAATTCGGTAATTTCAATGTCGATGGTTTCGTGGGTGGAAACGTTTATTACTGGAAGAGTGATAATATTTTGGCTGAAACACAAAATGGTCTGAAAATTCCGGGATATTACTCATTGAAATCATCTGTAGACCCGTTGAAAACAACCAGTGGTATTACTAAAAAACTGGTGACCAGTGTATATGCAAAAGCTTCTGTTTCGTGGAAGAGTACTTTATTTCTGGATGTAACGGGACGTAATGACTGGTCATCTTCCTTGCCGTCGGAGACACGATCTTATTTCTATCCGTCTGTGGCCAGCAGTGTTGTGCTTTCGCAGTTTATCCCAATGCCTAAATTTATTGATTTCTGGAAAGTGAGAGGTGCATGGACACAAACTAAGAGTGACCTGGGAGTATATGATACTAACAATACTTATAGTGTGTCTACCGATTTGTGGAATGGTGAGAGTGCTGCATATTATCCCACATCTATCCGTGGTGTTGCGGTGAAACCTTCGGCTACACGTTCTTATGAAATCGGTACGGCAGTCCATATGTTTAAAAATCGTCTGAAAGTAGACTTTACTTATTATAATAAGCTCTATTACAATCTGACTCGTAGTGCCGGCATCAGCAACTCTTCCGGATTTACGTCTACATTGATCAACATTGATGAAGAATATGTGGGTCGTGGGGTAGAATTGACCCTGTCAGGCGATATTATCAGAACAAGAGACTGGAATTGGGAGTCGGCTTTCAACTGGTCACGTGACCGTTGGTATTATACCAAAATAGACCCGGTATATTCTACACAGAAGCCTTGGGTAGCTGTCGGTAAACGTTGGGATTGGTACGGAATTTACGATTGGGAACGCGATCCTCAAGGAAATATTATCAATTACAATGGTTATCCTAAACAGAGCGATTACCAGTCGGTTATCGGTTATGAATATCCTGATTGGATATGGGGCTGGACGAATACGATAACTTACAAGAATTTCACTCTCTCCTTTACACTTGACGGACGGGTAGGAGGTATGGCACACTCGAAAACCAATCAGGCGATGTGGAACTCGGGGGCACATATTGATTCGGACAATCAGTGGCGATATGATGAAGTGGTGAATAAGAAGACCAATTTTGTAGGTACCGGAGTGAAAGTCGTTTCCGGGAGTGTAGATTACGATTCGAACGGAAAAATTATCCATGACGATCGAGTATTTGCTCCGAACGACGTACAAGTATCTTACGAGTCGTATATGAAAAGTACTAACCCGTATATAGGTACCGTGACACGTCAGAATGTATTTGACGAGACGTTCTTCAAACTGCGTGACCTCTCGCTGAGCTATCAGATGCCTAAGTCTGTTTGCAACAAACTGCATATGAAAGGTTTGACACTGGCTTTTGTCGGACAAAATCTGTTTGTATGGACTAAAGAGTTCCGCTTTACCGATCCCGACAGTGACTCAGATAACCTAAGTTCTCCGTCCACCCGTTATTTAGGCTTTAATGTAAAATTGGATTTTTAAAAGATAGAATAATATGAAACGAATTAATAAATACATATCGTTGTTATTGGTAACTACCTTGCTGGCTTCTTGCGATAAGTTCGATGAAATCAACACAAATCCCGATGCAACCACTAAGGTTACCTCTTCACTGCTGGCGACCGGATTACTTTTGGATATTACATCGTCCAGTGCCAGTAAATCATTTATATATGACGATCTGCTTGCCAAACAGATGGCATGGGGCGAAAGTATGGAAGATTACCAGTATAATGTGTTCGGACGTTCCGGTTTCGGAGGATACACGACACTGATTAATGCACAGAAGATGGTCGAATCTGTTACGGATGATAATGTGAATGCATACGATGGTCTGGCGCATTTTATAAAGGCCTACAAAATATTCTATATGTCGATGGAAATGGGTGACCTTCCTTACGAGGAGGCTTTGCAAGGTGAATTAGGGTTGGTGCGCCCTAAATACAATACCCAAAAGGAAGTGATGGGGTTTGTTTTGAGTGATCTGGAAAGAGCATACGAATTATTTTCCTCAGCTAAAGATTTTGATGGTGATCCGATTCTGGGAGGTAGTATCAGCAAATGGAAGAAAGCGACTACAGCATTTCAGTTGAAAGTTCTGATGCATCTTTCGAAGAAAGAGAGTGATGTAGATTTGAATGTGAAAGAACGTTTTGCCCGGATCGTGGCATCGGGTAGCTTAATGGAATCAAACGATGATAATCTTCAGATGAAATATGCGGATAAAGCGAATACTGTATATCCTTTCCATAACACAAATACTAAACACGCCGGTTATGCCATGCTTTCTACTATGCTGATTGATAAGTTTAAGGCAACCGGAGATATCCGTATGTTCTATTATGCCAAACCGGCAAAGGCTAAACTTGATGCAGGAGTGACCGCTGACAGTTGGGATGCTTATATCGGGACTGATCCGTCATTGCCTTTTGAGCAGATAGAGAAGGCTTATGCCACAGAACAATATTCTGGATTTAATGCGCGGTATACTGATTATCCTTCCGGAGAACCGGTTGTCCGATTGGGATATGCCGAACAGAATTTCATTCTGGCAGAAGCTGCCGTGAGAGGATGGATTTCGGGTGATGCAACTACTTATTACAAGAAGGCAATCAGAGCTCACATGGAGTTTATAGCTGCTAATACTCCGGATGAAGAGATCTATCATCATGGACATCCGTTGACGCAGGAAGCGATTGCGGCTTTTCTTGAAACACCGGCTATACAGTTAAGTGGTGAGAGAGAGGGAGACCTTGAGAAGATATTGACACAACGTTATCTGGCATCGTTCATGCAACATCCGTATGATGTTTATTATGACTACCGTCGTACAGGGTATCCGATATTACCGATTAATCCTGCAACCAACCGGAATACGATGAATGACAGACTGCCTATGCGCTGGATGTATCCGAAATCAGAGTCTGATTATAATCTGGAGCATCAGAACGAGGCTTTGCAACGTCAATTCGGGGGAGTAGATGACGTTAATAAACTGATGTGGATTTTGCAATAAAATAGAGTTTTAGAAGAGGTGTGTGCAGAATGGAGAGAAATGCTTTCTGTTCGCACCTCCTCTGGTTTTTAATACATTTATTAATATGATGTTGAGATATAGTTTATTAAGTATAGTCTTATGGCTATCTACTGTAATGGCTTATGGCAAGGGAAACGAAGTTAAAGTCCTCCAAATGAATATCTGGCAGGAAGGTACCATGGTGAAAGGGGGCTTTGAGGCAATAGCTGACGAGGTGGCTCGTCTGGAGCCGGATATCGTGATGTTTAGTGAAGTGAGAAACTATCATGGAAAACAATTTATTTCGCGTATACTACAGGCTTTGGAAGAACGTGGAAAGAGATATTATGGTGAAAACAGCAAGTTGGATGTAGGTATTTTATCTAAATATAAAATTGAAGAACAGGCTCCTAATTGTCCCTTGGAAGATGATGCCGGTTCCGTACTGAAAGCCCGCATACGCATTAATGGAAGAGATGTTGTTGTATATTCCGCACATTTGGATTATACACATTATGCCTGTTATCTGCCAAGAGGATATAGTGGCGTTACATGGAAAAAGTTGGATGCACCGGTACTGGATGTAGCGGTGATTGAGAAAGCCAATAATGAATCTTTGCGTGATGAAGCGATTCGTCATGTGATAGAAGATGCCCGGAAAGAAAAGGGGAATATTGTTTTATTAGGCGGTGATTTCAATGAACCTTCACATTTGGACTGGAACGAAAATACGAAGAAATTGTGGGATCATAACGGGACGGTAGTTCGGTGGGATTGTTCCGTTCTCCTTGAAAATGCGGGATTTAAAGATGCCTACCGGACAAAATATCCTAATCCGATCACACATCCGGGATTTACTTTTCCGTCTGATAATGAAGGTATAGCTGTAGAAAAGCTGTCGTGGGCACCTGACGCTGATGAACGGGACCGTATTGATTTTATTTATTTCAGGCCTGACAAAAAATTGAAATTGAAGGATGTATCTGTGGTAGGACCTTCAAAATCGATTGTCCGCAGTAAACGTATAGAGGAGAGAAGCAAAGATTTATTTATAACCCCGTTAGGGGTGTGGCCGACGGATCATAAAGCTGTAATGGCCACTTTTCTTCTGAAATAATTAGGAGGATACAGGGGTTATTGCCAGTGAGTATTTATATCTTTGCTACTTAATTTTATTTGAAATATTTAAATGTAATACTTATGAACAGGAAAAACTACTTATTAGCTTTTATTCTTTGTATGCAGACTTTATTTGTTTCTGCGCAAGTTTATCCGGTACGTGCAAAACTTACCGATAAAAATTCTTTTTCAATGATTCTGTTGCCCGATCCACAGAGCTATACAAAGTTCGATGCCAACCAACCTCTTTTTGAGTTGCAGACAGCATGGGTGGCTAATAGCATTGAGTCTCTGAATATAAAAGGAGTGCTTTGTACCGGTGATTTGGTGGAGCAGAATGAAATCCGTATTCCGGATGGAGTGAACGGGAATCAGACAAGTGAAGAACAATGGCGTGCCGCCTCGCGTGCATTTGAGCGCTTGGACGGAAAGCTGCCTTATGTGATTTGTACCGGCAATCATGATTATGGATATCAAAAAGCAGAAAATCGTTTGTGTCATTTTCCTGATTACTTTCCTTCAGAGAGAAATTCTTGTTGGAGAGAAAGTCTGGTTGCTGTAGGAAATAACTATCAGGGCATACCAACACTGGAAAATGCTGCTTATGAATTCGTGACTGATACCTGGGGTAAGATTTTAGTTGTTTCTCTGGAGTTTGCTCCTCGTGATGAAGCTTTGGAGTGGGCGAAGAAAGTGGTGGATTCACCTCGCTATAAGGATCATAAGGTGATATTGTTGACGCATTCATATCTGGCATGGACAGGAAAAATAATTGAAAAAGAGAATTATAAAATGACACCTGCCAATTATGGACAAGTTATTTGGGACAAGTTGGTTTATCCTTCAAAGAATATTTGTATGGTGATTTGTGGACACGAATGTGAGATAGCCGATTATAAGGATAATGTCAGTTTCCGGATTGATAAAAATGCATCCGGTAAAAATGTTCCTCAAATGATGTTCAATGCACAGACAGCAGATGGACAATGGTTTGGTAACGGTGGAGACGGGTGGCTGAGAATTATGGAATTTATGCCTGATGGAAAAACGATTAAAATCAAGACTTTCTCTCCTCTTTTTGCTCTCTCTCCTCTGACTTGCGATAAATCGTGGAGAACAGATTCTTATGATCAGTTTGATATTACGATAGAATAAACAGTGCATGTGTAAAGGAGGGGGTGTCGAAACTCACCATAGAGAACACAGAATAACACAGATGTGTCTTTAAGTCGTTGATGATCAATGTGAATAATCTCTGCTACTCTGTGTCCTTTGTGGTGAAAAGACTTTTGACACAACTCCTTCTTTTTATTCGGTAACTCTGCCTCCTTTTATAATGTCTATCTTTCGTCTGTGCGAACTACGCTGCCAGAAAAATTAATGCCAATGATAAGAATTCCTTGAGTTCCTTGCGTAGTAATTTCAGTGCCTGTTGTATACGATAATCTACGGTCTTAGTAGATATATTAAGGAGCTCTGCAATTTCTTTGTAACTCATATCCTTGAAGCGGTGCATGATAAATGCTTCTCGATAAGATTCCGGTAACGCTGCTATGGCTGTGTGAATCCGTTTTGTTAATTCTTCTATCTGATAGAAGTCTACATCGTAAATCATTGCCTGATTTTTTTCATAAAATAGTGTATCTGCGCGATATTTTACCTCTTTCTGCGCGATGCGGTTTAATGCACGGTGATATATCATTTTTAGAAGATATTGGCTTAGTGATGATTCAATAAGTAATATCTCACGATTCTCCCATAGCCAAAGCATCACATCCTGTACAATTTCCTCCGCATCCTCCAAATCCACAAACCGGTGGGCGTATGCACATAACGTTGGATAGTATTTTCTGAACAAGGCGTTAAAAGCCTTTTTATCCCCTTGTTGAAGTTTGGAAAGCAATAAAATCTCTTCTCTTGTCCGGTTTGGCTTCATAGATCTAAGAATTTAATTTATATACAAAGATAGTCTTTTCTTATTAAAACAAAGATTTTCTAAAAAAAAATGGAATTAAGTTTAGGAATCCTATTTTCCCACCTGTCTTATTAATAAAAGAGTTGAGTTATAAATATGAATCAAGAAGATATAGACCATTTACTACCTCGCTATTGTGAAGGACTGGCTACGGAAGAAGAGTGCAGGCAGGTGGAAGCCTGGATAGGAGAATCGGAAGAGAACCGGAAGATGGTTGATCAGATGAATACTCTTTATCTGGCTGTAGATACAGTTAACGTAATGCGTAAGGTGGATACGGAGAAGGCCTTGGATAAGGTTAGGAGTAGAATGGTTGTAAAGAAAACAACTTGGTGGGAGTGGATACAACGTACCGCTGCTGTTTTATTCATTCCTTTGTTTATAGCTTTTGTGGTGCAATACATGAACAATAGTAAACCTGTCTTGAGTCAGATGCTTGAGATTAAGACGAATCCGGGAATGACAACTTCGGTGGTACTACCAGATAGTACGGTCGTTTATCTGAATTCGGAATCTTCTTTACGTTATCCAACTTTTTTTGAAGGTGATACACGAGATGTGGAGTTGCGGGGAGAGGCTTATTTTGCGGTAGCAAAAGATTTAAAAAAGAAGTTTTTCGTCTCTACTCCACATGCATCAAAGATAGAAGTATTGGGTACCCATTTTAATGTGGAGGCTTATGAAGATGAACCGGACGTCTCGACCACGTTGGTAGAAGGACATGTTTGTTTTCATTTTAATGATAGAGATTATCGGGTTAAGAAAGTTGTTATGAAACCCGGACAAAAGCTTGTTTATAGTTCGACAAGCGGTGATGTGCGGCTATATGCTACATCTGGCTTGTCGGAAACCGCCTGGAAAGATGGCAAGATCATATTCAGTAATACGCCGTTGGAAGTAGCGTTGAGAATGCTTGAAAAACGTTTTAATGTAACTTTCATTATAAAGAATACACGTTTAAAAACAAATGCGTTTACGGGTACATTCACCGAACAACGGCTTGAACGCATATTGGAATACTTTAAAATTTCGTCCAAGATACAATGGAGATACCTGGAGAGTCCTGATATTCAGGATGAACGGAGTAAAATTGAAATTTATTAATTAACCCTTAAAAGAAATGCTTATGAAAAACAAATCTCCCTGAATTACTAAAAACGTACGGAAAGATATTGGCGTATCCTTCCATACGTAAAAGAGTAAACCTTTTGAGCTTGTTTAGCGACAAGCTAAGATAAACTATTTTTTTAACTTTAAGTCAATACAAAATTATGCAAAATTATTTTAGCATCCAATTATTGCGGGTGGTAAAGTCTTCGCTTTGGCTGACCTCGAATAAAATACCAAGAACTATGCGACTATTTATTCTATTCCTAATTTGCTCTATGAGTTTTGTGCATGCCACAGATGTTTTTGCACAAAAGGTGGAGATCAGTATTGATATACATAATCAAACTGTAGAGAAAGTTCTGAAAGAAATAGAAAAGCAATCGGGCTTTGGCTTTTTCTTTAATAACAAACATGTTAACCTGAAAAGGATGGTTTCCGTTTCAGTTGACAAGAGTGATATATTTAAAGTGCTGGATGAAATCTTTGAAGGGACTAATGTGAAGTATTCCGTTTTGGATAAAAAGATTATTTTATCTACCGAAATGACATCGAAGCAACAACAAACGGTAAGAGTTTCGGGAAGAGTGACGGATGTGAACGGAGAACCGGTGATTGGTGCCAGTGTCGTTGAGAAAGGGACAACAAACGGTATCATAACTAATTTAGAGGGAGAGTTCTCCTTATCAGTGAGTTCGGAGAAAGCGGTGATTGAGATTTCTTATATCGGATATCAGACTCAGGAACTGAAAGTTGTTTCGGGAAAACCATTAAGTGTTACGATGAAAGAAGATACCCGGGCTTTGGAAGAGGTGGTCGTGGTTGGATATGGTTCACAGAAGAAAGTGAACGTGATTGGTTCGATTGCTGCGGTGGATAGTAAGAAACTTGAATCCAGAACCGCTCCCAGCGTTTCGAATATGCTGACCGGACAACTATCCGGAGTAACAATTACACAATCGAGCGGTAATCCCGGACAAGATCAAGGTACAATTCGTGTACGTGGTGTCGGTTCTTTTGGAGCAACCCCCGATCCTTTGGTGTTGGTTGACGGACTTCCCGGTAGCTTGAATGATTTGAATCCAGCTGATATTGAGAGTATTTCAATCTTGAAAGATGCTTCCTCTGCTGCTATTTACGGTTCGCGTGCTGCGAACGGTGTTGTACTTGTGAAAACCAAGGGTGGTCAAAAGGGTAAGGTTACCGTAAGTTATAACGGTTATGTCGGATTTAATCAGGCTACTGAATTACCTGAAATGTGTGATTCGTGGGAGTATGCCGAACTGTACAATAAAGCAATGGGCAAGGAGGTTTATACGGCAGAAGAGATTCAGAAATATAAAGATGGTTCCGATCCGTACAATTATCCTAATGAACACTATCTGGACAAATTATTGGGTAACAAAGGGCTGCAAACCGGACATGAACTGACTGTGAACGGAGGCAATGATAAAACACAATATATGGTTTCCTTTGGCTATGTAAAACAGAACGGGCTGATGAAACACAATCACTATGATCGTTATAACGGCAGAGTGAATCTGACGACAGAATTGGCTAAAAACCTTACATTAACCACACGTTTAGGCGGTGTCGTTTCAAAAAGAAGCGAGCCTTCTACTCCGGGTGGAATGGATTCTGCAGGATTTAAAGCTTTTTCAAGCAATGCACTTCGTTTCCCAGGATTGTGGGCTACCAAATTGGAAGATGGTTCGTACGGTTTAGGACCCAAGGTGCTTGGTACACCGTTGGCATGGTTGGATAGTGGTTCTTTTTATGATGAAAACTTTGATAAATTCCGTTCTAATGTAGAGTTGGCGTTTACACCGGTGAAAGGTTTAACTTTGAAAGCTATCGGAGGATATAATTATACCGGTCAGCAGATTCGTCACTATCGTTCGGCTATGGAGATTACAGGCGGTAAAAAGTTGGGTCCTTCTTCTCTGTCGGATACCATGTATAAAACGGTCTATAAAACGTTTCAGGCATTGGCAGATTACAATGTGAAATTCAGCAAGAATGATTTGTCTGTATTAGTCGGTTATACTTGGGAAGATGAATCGCAGAGAACCGTAGGAGGAAGCCGCCTGAATTTCCCATCGGATGAAGTCCCCTACCTGAACGCCGGAGGAGCTGATGGGCAAACCAATTCCGGTGGAGGCTATGATTGGGCCATTATGTCTGTTTTCGGACGTTTGACTTATAATTATGACCAACGCTATTTGTTTGAAACCACGATGCGCTATGATGGTTCTTCCCGTTTCCCGACAGATAATAAATTTGGTTTCTTTCCATCTGTTGCTGCAGGATGGCGTTTATCGGAGGAGCAATTTTTCAAAGAAGCAGAGTCACTGAGCTTTATTGATAATCTGAAGCTGAAAGCATCATACGGTATTCTGGGTAATAACAATATTGGTAACTATCCTTATCAGTCTACTTATGCTCTTGGAAAAGCAATGAACTATGTATTCGGGGGTGTTTATACTCAGGGTGCCGCAGTGACTACCTATGTTGATCCGACTCTAAAATGGGAAAAGACCCGTACTACGGATGTCGGTATCGAGACTGCTTTCTGGAAGAACAAACTGACGTTTAATGCAGCTTATTTCTATCGTAAGACAACAGACATCCTGTATAAACCGAGCGCAAGTTATTCTTCTATTTTCGGTCTTGCACTTTCGCAAGTCAACACGGGAAGTCTTGAAAACAAGGGATGGGAGTTTGAAATAGGGCACCAGAATAAGGTTGGTGAATTTAGTTATCATGTTAACGGAAACTTTTCCATTATCAAGAATAAAGTGATCAGTCTGGGTGTAGGAGATGTGGAGCAAAAGAGTGGAATGATAGGTAATGGTAGCAATCTGTTCCTGGGTTATCCGATGAATATGTTTTACGGTTATAAGACGGATGGCGTATTCTTGACTGATGAAGAAGTAAAAGAATGGCATGATCAGAGTAAGATTGCTCCTAACTCCAAAGCGGGTGATTTGCGTTATGTGGATATTTCCGGTGACGGAAAGGTGGATGAAGCCGATAAAGCTTATTTGGGATCGAAGATACCTCAATATACATTTGGTTTAGGATTGGGTGCCGAATACAAAGGATTCGATTTCAATATATTGCTTCAAGGAGTGGCCAAAGTAAAAGGACAGTTGACTAATTATGCCGGTTATGCTTTCTTCCAGGAAGGTAATATCCAGAAATGGCAGGCAGAAGAGACCTGGACGAATAATCAGTCGAACCGGTATCCTAAATATCCCCGTCTCGAGGTGATGTCGAATGCGGGTAGCAACAATACGCTGGGTTCTGACTTCTGGATTCTGGATGCCTCTTATCTCAAAGTGAGAAATATCCAGTTAGGATATACATTGCCCAAACATATAACTCAGAAGTTCGGTTCCTCCAACCTTCGTTTTTATATATCACTTGATAATCCATTCTCCATCAGCGGATATCGTAAAGGCTGGGATCCGGAAATTAATACAGACGGTAGTTATTATCCTATTCTGTCAACTTATACATTTGGTTTAACCTTAAAATTTTGATGTAAGATGAAGAGTTTAAAATATATAGTAGCATTGGCATTGGCGGCAGGACTGTTTCAAGCTTGTGATTTAGAGCGCTATCCACTGACAGACTTGTCTGAAGAGACTTTTTGGAATAGCGAATCGAATGCGGAACTGGCATTGACTTCTCTTTATAGAGGAAGCCTGACAGACGGCGTAGAGTATAACCCTTCGGATTGGTGGTCCTATCACGGAATGATTATGATGGAGCATCTTTCGGATAATGCTTTTGACCGTCGGGGGGAGAATAATCCTTTCTTCAAGATTTCAAGTGGTAATTTGACGGCTGATAATGCATTTATTAAAAGATATTGGGAAACGTCTTATAAGAGAATAGGTTACTGCAATCGTTTTCTTGTTGGCATTCAGAATAGTTCCGAATCGGCAAAAAAGACACGGATGATTGCTGAGGCCCGCTTTTTACGTGCAACCCAGTATTTTTATCTTGCCAGCTACTTCAAGGATGTTCCTTTGGTAGAGAATGTGCTGACGGGTGAAGAAGCCAACAATGTGACAAAGACTTCACAGGCCGATATCCTGAAATGGTGTGTAACCGAATTTACTGCAGCTGCGGCCGATTTGCCCCGTTTCTCCGCCATTCCGGCGGGAGAAGCCGGACGTGCTTGTAAACAGGCGGCCCTTGCTTTTCTCGGACGTACCTGCATGTTGCAGAAAGATTGGAAAAGTGGAGCAAAGGCTTTCCACGATATTATGGAATTGGGAGATAATGCGATAAACGCCAACTATCAGGAGCTGTTTTATCCTTCTACCGGAACTTCGAACAAGGAGAATATTTTCTACATCCAGTATCTGGAAAACTATCTGGGTACCGGTCTGCCGCAGCATGCACTTTCTGCCAAAGACGGGGGCTGGAGCCTGGTCAATCCGGCTGCTGATTTATACGAATCGTATGAATTTAAGGATGGAACTCCTTTCAGCTATGATGATCCGAGATATGACCCGTCTAATTTAGGAAAGGATCGCGATCCGCGTCTGGATTATACAATTTACTATAATGGTGCCATCTTTATGGGTACAGAGTATAAGATGAGTCCTGACTATAGTGCAGCCAAGAAAGAGAAGCTCGATTATACGAGCGAGGCTTCCAGAACCGGCTTTATGATGAGGAAATATTTTGAAGAATCGACACCTATAAACGATGTACAGAGCGCAAACGGACTGACTCCGATTATTCGTTATGCCGAAGTGTTGTTGGGATATCTGGAATGTCTGGTTGAAGATAATCAAACGATCACTCAGGGAACATTGGACGAGACAATCAATGCAGTGAGAGGTCGGGCCAGTGTGAAGATGCCTGTTATTACCGAAGTGAATCCGGCTAAACTTCGTGAGATCGTGCGTCACGAACGTCGCATTGAGTTGGCTATGGAAGGCATTCGCTACTGGGATATCATGCGATGGGGGATTGCACATGAAGTGTTGTCCCAGAAAATATGGGGTGCTCCCTATCCAAATTCAACTCAGTATGCAACAACGACCAAGGAGGTTGATCCGACAGGGAAGTGCCGTTGGTATGTTGGAAAACGTGCTTTCCGCAATCCGACAGATTATACATGGCCGATTCCACAGTCTGAACAGAATATTAATCCTAATTTACGCGACTAATTTAATAGCTTAAGCAATGAGACAATATGTATTATTGGCTTGTCTCTCTCCGGTAGCATGCCTGATGGCTGCTACCGGTCAGAAGGGAGGGAAAGCCCAACAAAAAGTAAACGATCGGAAACTCCCCAATGTTGTGTTTATCTATGCTGATGACCTCGGCTATGGTGATTTGGAATGTTACGGTGCAAAGAATGTGCAGACACCCCATGTAAACCGTTTGGCAGCTGAAGGGATCCGCTTTAATAATGCCCATGCTACAGCAGCTACAAGTACCCCATCCCGTTATTCCATGCTTACCGGAGAGTATGCCTGGCGTCGTCCGGGCACGGATATTGCGGCAGGCAATGCAGGGATGATTATCCGCCCCGAGCGTTATACGATGGCTGACATGTTTAAAAACGCCGGTTATGCTACTGCTGCTATCGGCAAATGGCATTTAGGATTGGGAGATAAGGATGGGGAACAAGATTGGAATGCTCCGTTGCCGACTGCTTTAGGAGATATCGGTTTTGATTATTCCTATATAATGGCTGCAACCGCTGATCGTGTTCCGTGTGTTTTTATAGAAAATGGCAAGGTGGCCAATTATGATCCCTCTGCTCCGATTGAGGTCAGTTATCGTAAACCGATTGAAGGAGAACCATTGGGAAAGGATCACCCGGAGTTGTTGTTCAATCTGAAGTCAAGCCATGGACATGATATGGCTATTGTCAATGGCATTGGTCGTATCGGATATATGAAAGGGGGAGGCAAGGCCTTGTGGAAAGACGAGAATATTGCTGATTCGATAACTTCACATGCCATAGGTTTCATTCGTGAGCATAAGGACGAGCCGTTCTTTATGTATTTTGCGACGAACGATGTTCATGTCCCTCGTTTTCCGCACGATCGCTTCCGTGGTAAAAATCCGATGGGATTGCGCGGAGATGCAATAGTCCAGTTTGACTGGAGTGTAGGTCAGATTATGGATACGCTTGATAAGCTGGGATTATCAGAAAATACCCTCATTATCCTGTCCAGTGATAACGGGCCGGTTGTTGATGATGGCTATCAGGATCGGGCAGAGGAGTTGCTGAACGGGCATAGTCCCGCAGGACCGTTACGTGGTAATAAGTACAGTGCTTTTGAAGGTGGAACCCGTATTCCCGCTATTGTCCGGTGGCCGAAGGGAGCTGCTTCAGCCGAGGTTTCCAATGCTTTAGTTTCACAAATTGATTGGTTTGCTTCTTTGGCTTCATTGGTTGGAGCAGGGCTACCCAAAGGAGCGGCACCTGACAGTTTTAACTTTCTGGATACTTGGTTAGGCAAGAATCAGTCCGATCGTCCATGGGTGATAGAGCAGGCTTCAAATCACACTTTGTCGGTCCGTACCAAAGATTGGAAGTATATTGAGCCGAATGACGGACCTGCCATGATTACCTGGGGACCTAAAATAGAAACCGGTAATTTGAGTACCCCCCAATTATATCATGTAGCAGATGATGTGGCGGAACGGAAGAACGAAGCTTCTTTATATCCGGAGCGGGTTTTTGAATTACAGAATATATTAAGGCATGTCCGGATGAAGAATCTGAAACCTTAGAAAACTTCTTGGCAGAAACAGGATGCCGTCTTAATGATAATATCGTTGAGGCGGCATCTTTTTTAGATGTGCTTTATATTTAATTTCATTATTTTCATGACAGAACAAGATTCTTGCCTATCTTTGTACTCAGGCTCCATTGACCTCATCAGAAATTACTCTTGAACAAATTTAATATGACAAACGAAAAAATGAAGTTGCTAAACTGTACCTTAGGGGTGGTAGCGGGGGTATCTTTGCCGGCTACTGCTTTGGCCGGAGCGCCGCAGTCTGCACAAGAAAAAACAGAAAAACAGCCCAACATTATCCTGATTGTTGCCGATGACTTGGGATACGGAGACTTAAGTTGTTATGGTGCCCATCGAATACAGACTCCGGGCATGGACCGTATAGCCAATGAAGGTATTCGGTTTACACAGGGATTCTGTACCGCAGCTACGTCCACTCCGAGCCGTTATTCGGTCATGACCGGGAAGTATCCCTGGAGCAATGTCGAAGCTAAGATTTTGCCGGGTAATGCCGCGTTGATTATTGATCCACAGAAGATAACATTGCCAAAGCTGATGAAGCAGGCAGGGTATACTACCGGTTCTGTCGGTAAATGGCATATCGGTCTGGGAGACGGGCATGTAGATTGGAATAAGGAGGTACATCCCGGTGCTGCCGAGATCGGTTACGATTATTCATTCATTCAGGCAGCGACGAATGATCGTGTTCCTTGTGTTTTTCTGGAAAATGGAAAAGTGGTCGGGCTGGATCCGAATGACCCTCTTTATGTGGATTATCGGAAAAATTTCCCTGGCGAACCCACCGGTAAAGACAATCCGGAGTTGTTGCGTATGCATCCCAGTGTGGGGCATGCAGGTTCCATCGTGAATGGGGTGCCTCGTATTGGTTTCCAAAAAGGCGGTAAGGCGGCACAGTGGAAAGATGAAGAAATGGCAGGATTATTTCTGGATAAAGCCAAACAATTTGTTGATGAAAACAAGGATAAACCTTTCTTTCTCTATTATGGACTTCATCAACCGCATGTACCTCGTGTGCCTAACGAACGTTTTGTCGGGAAGTCGGGTATGGGGCCTCGTGGCGACGTGATTCTGGAAGCTGATTGGTGTGTAGATCAATTTCTGAAAGAATTGGATAAACTGGGATTGGCAGAGAATACCATCGTGATTCTGACAAGTGACAACGGTCCGGTACTTGATGATGGCTACAAAGATGATGCTGTTGAATTGGTGGGTGATCACCAAATAGCCGGTCCTTTACGCGGAGGTAAAACAAGCATGTTTGATGGGGGAACCCGTATACCATTTATGCTTCGCTGGCCGGCCAGGGTGAAGCCTCAGGTATCAGATGTATTTGTTTGCCAGATGGATCTATTAGCTTCATTTGCTTCACTTCTGGGACAAAGTTATCCTGATAAAGTGGATAGTCAGAATACGATGGATGCTTTTTTAGGTAAGAGTAAAAAGGGTCGTAAAGAGTTAGTGATCGAAGGGATGTTCAATTATGCTTATCGTCAGGGTGACTGGGCACTGATTCCCCCTTATTATAATCCCTATAGTAAAGAAGACGGTGACTTTATCGGTTTAGGCTATGGCTATAAACTCTATAATCTGAAATCGGATATCGGTCAGCAGGAGAATCTGGCAGAGAAGTACCCTAAAAAGTTGGGTGAACTAATCAATCGTTTTGAATACCTGAAGGCGCATTCGGACAAGGTGACAAGGTATTGATTATCCATATGTCCGTCATGAACCCAATCCAAAAGAGGCTATTCGAATTATTCGGATAGCCTCTTTCAGTTATATCACAAGAAGGGGGCGGAACTATTTTTCCAATAAGTTTTTCAGAAAATCGTCCAGTTCTTTATCCAGCCCTTTCAGAAGTTCATCATTTACTAACAGTGTATCATCGTCTACAAGCAAAAGGTCGGAGATCGTCTCTTTATCTTCGTCTACCAATACGAAAGAATAAGGTTTAAGGATAGTCAACTTATCGAAACTTCCACCTTCTTTCATACGGCAGAGCATGGTGCGGAAGATTCTTTCAGCATCTTCGTAAAAGTCATCTCCCTCGTAGGCTGTCCATTCATCAATGGTTACACTGGATAATTCTTCATCTTCATCATCATAGATGAAGAGCTCACCGGAATTTTGGTTCGGTTGAATATGGATATCTGTGACGATGGTCTGTTCGCATCCACAGGTATATTTGTTAATTGCTTTTTGAATCGCAGATTCGATAATGGCTTGTGACTGCTGACTAAGTTTCATATCTTTTAGCTCTTTTTATTTAGCTCAAAGGTATAAAAAAAATAAGAACCCTTGCATGATTTCTTTAAAAATCATCATTAAATCTACTCATTTGGCCTTTAAGTTTGCCTAATCCCTCGGCCCTTTCCTTCAATTCGTTCACATAAAGGCTGGTCAGGTAGTAGTTGGGAATTCTGCTAAAGTCTATATCACTGCTCTTCAGTGAATCGATTTTATCTATTTTACGTGCAAATTCCTGTGCTTTGATAGCCCATTTCTCTGCTTCTTCCACACTATCTTTCATTTCGTGGTATAGGGCCAGATTGAAAGCTGCACGCATTTTCTTTTTGTTATTTTTAGTTGCTTCGAAAGCTTGTTCCCAAAGTTTTGATGCTTTGTCCCATTCATTTTCTTTCACATAGACGGCTGCGTCGCGCATTGCTACCGAGCCACTGATGAAGTAATAACGATAGGCTGTTTTCCAGTACGGCAGTATCTTGCTTACCGGAATGCTACCGGCAAACTCAGAGGATTCGCGAATCATTTGTTTGTCATCCGGGAGACGTGAGCGGACAAACGCTTCGGTATTTCCGTACTCTTCCCAAAAAATGCTGTCGTTGCTGTTGATCGTTACCATCGGGCTTTTCCGTCCCGGAAGATAAATCTTCACCGTAGGATAGATTTTAGTATCTAATGTACCATAATAAGTGTTCCATTCGGGAATATAACTGAAAACACGTGTTGATTTCATTTGCAAGTTTTCAAGTGAAATGATGAAATCAACACCTAAAGTCTGTGTCAAGGTCCGGACCTCTTCTTGGCTGAGGGTTGATTCACGAGGTCTGAAGTCCCGTGCGCGCAGAGCCGAATCACAAATAACGACTTCGTTAAAATAATTCTGCTCAGCTATGGCTTTGGCCAGTGCCTCGGTAGTGAGCACGGGCTGGCCGTCGTGATAGGATACTGCCCGGCTGAGTTCATTTTTATCTTTTATTTTATTTTCTTTGGGAGGTAAGGTATTATCAGGTGTGGCACTGACATTATTTACGATTGCCACCCGTTTCAACTCGTTAGGAAAACTGATTTCCGCAGGGAGCATATAATCAATGGAAAGTTGCTCAACAGTCTGGCAGGAACTGAAAGACACAAGGAGCAATACGAACAGAATATACGGATATTTTGTCATAGCCTGTTTTTTTACTTTTCTGAAAGAACAAAAATACGATTTTGATTGAATATAGAAAAGCCTCGAACAGTTTTTAACCGTTCAAGGCTTTTATTAAGGAGTTACGGGTTCTTTATATACTTAACTGTTCCGTCCGTGACAATTTTTATATTTTTTTCCGCTTCCACATGGGCAGGGATCATTGCGTCCTACTGTTTTTTCGGCACGGATGGGTTCACGTTTCACGGCTTCGCGCGTATCTTGCTGGGCAGCGGCCTGCTGATTCGGATCACTCAGATCTTGTTTTTGTTCCCGATATTTGCTCATGTCCTGACGTTGTTCCGGAGCTGCCTGGCGTACTTCTACGCGTCTGGCCGCTTCTTGCTGTTCTTCAGTTGGTTCGGCTACAGGAATCTGACCACGCATCAGGATGGATACAGTCTGATTATTGATCTTGTTTACCATATTATCAAACAAAGTCACCGATTCCAGTTTATAGATCAATAGCGGATCTTTCTGTTCGTAACTTGCGTTCTGTACCGAATGTTTCAGTTCGTCCAGTTCACGTAAGTTTTCTTTCCAAGACTCGTCGATGACATGGAGCAAGATCGATTTTTCGAATGATTTCACTACTTCTTTCGATTCGCTTTCGTAAGCAGCTTTCAGATTGCAAGAGATATTGTACATACGTTTTCCGTCCGTGATCGGAATCAGGATGTTTTCGTACATATGTCCTTGGTTCTCGTACACTTGCTTGATCACCGGATTGGCTATCTGTGCCAGACGTTCTGTCTTGCGCTTGAAGTTAGCCATTGCCACATCGAATGTTTTATCTGCCAGTTTATCCTTTTTCTCGTTGCGGAACTCTTCTTCTGTGAAAGGAACCTCCATTGCGAGCGTTTGGAGCAAGTCCAGCTTACATTCTTCGTAGTCTGCATTGTTCTCGATAGCGGCGGCACAACGGTCCCAAATCATATTAACGATATCCATTCCGATACGTTCACCCATCAGCGCATGGCGGCGTTTGGTATAAACAACCGTACGTTGCTTATTCATTACATCGTCATACTCCAACAGACGTTTACGGATACCGAAGTTGTTTTCTTCTACCTTTTTCTGTGCACGCTCGATGGAGTTGGAGATCATCTTGTGCTCGATCATTTCACCTTCCTGGAATCCCAGTTTATCCATCACGCTGGCGATACGGTCGGAAGAGAAGAGGCGCATCAGGTCGTCCTCGAGTGAAACGAAGAAGACAGATGAACCCGGGTCACCCTGACGTCCTGCACGTCCGCGCAACTGACGGTCTACACGACGTGACTCGTGACGTTCGGTACCGATGATTGCCAAACCGCCTGCTGCTTTTACTTCAGGACTCAGCTTGATGTCCGTACCACGACCGGCCATGTTTGTAGCAATGGTTACCGTACCGCTCAAACCTGCTTTAGCAACGATGTCTGCCTCCCTCTGGTGAAGTTTCGCATTCAATACGTTGTGTTCGATCTTGCGCATGGTCAGCATCTTGCTCAGCATCTCGGAGATTTCTACCGAAGTAGTACCCACCAATACCGGGCGTCCTGCCTGTACCAGTTGTTCTATTTCTTCGATTACGGCTTTATACTTTTCGCGTTTTGTTTTATAAACGCGGTCATTCATGTCTTTGCGGGCAATCGGTCGATTGGTCGGAATCACGACTACATCCAGTTTGTAAATGTCCCACAACTCACCGGCTTCTGTTTCGGCCGTACCGGTCATACCCGAGAGTTTATGATACATACGGAAGTAGTTCTGCAGAGTGATGGTGGCAAAAGTTTGTGTGGCAGCTTCTACTTTCACACCTTCCTTCGCTTCGATGGCCTGATGCAGTCCGTCTGAGTAACGGCGGCCTTCCATGATACGTCCTGTTTGTTCGTCAACGATCTTCACTTGTCCGTCGATTACCACATACTCATCATCCTTTTCGAACATGGTGTATGCCTTCAGTAACTGGTTGATGGTGTGTACACGTTCTGACTTGATGGCATAATTGGTCAGCAAGGCATCTTTCTTTTCAAGCTTTTGTTCGTCGCTCAATCCATGTTCGTTTTCCAATTCCGAAAGTTGGGCGGCTATGTCCGGCAATACGAATAAAGTCGGATCTTCCGAGTTACCGGTGATCAGGTCTACACCTTTATCTGTCAGATCTACGCTGTTCAACTTTTCGTCAATCACGAAGTACAATGGATCTGTTGCTTCATGCATGCGTTTGTTGTTTTGCTCCATGTAGATCTCTTCCGTTTTCAGCATACCGGCTTTGATTCCCTGTTCACTGAGGAATTTGATCAATGCCTTATTTTTAGGCAGTGCTTTGTGGCTGCGGAACAGAGCGAGAAATCCTTCTTCCACCTCTTTCTTATCATTCGAGTTGATAAGTCTCTTAGCCTCCGATAAGTATTTAGTTGCTAACTCTTTCTGTTTCTCCACAAGGCGTTCTACCAATGGGCGGAGTTGCTCAAAGAGTTGGTCTTCGCCTTTGGGCACGGGACCTGAAATAATCAACGGAGTACGGGCATCGTCAATCAATACCGAGTCCACCTCGTCGACGATGGCATAGTTGTGCTGGCGCTGTACAAGGTCTTTCGGGCTGATAGCCATATTATCACGCAGATAGTCGAAACCGAATTCATTGTTCGTTCCGAAAGTGATGTCTGCCAAATAAGCCTGGCGGCGTGCGTCAGAGTTGGGTTGGTGACGGTCGATGCAGTCCACGCTGAGTCCGTGGAACATATAAAGCGGTCCCATCCATTCGGAGTCACGTTTAGCCAGATAGTCGTTCACGGTTACTACATGTACGCCGTTTCCGGTCAGGGCATTCAGGAATACGGGAAGCGTAGCTACAAGAGTCTTACCTTCACCGGTCGCCATTTCGGCAATTTTCCCTTTGTGCAGTACTACACCGCCAAACAACTGTACGTCGTAGTGAACCATGTTCCATACCGTGTCATTTCCACCGGCATTCCAATGATTCTGCCAGATGGCTTTGTCACCTTCGATGCGCACGAAGTCTTTGGTAGCCGCCAGGGTGCGGTCGAAATCTGTAGCTGTAACTACTATTTCTTCGTTTTCAGAGAAACGTTTGGCAGATTCTTTCACGATGGAGAAAGCTACCGGCAATACTTCGTCAAGTGCTTTTTCGTATATCTCTAATATTTCTTTTTCAATTTTGTCGATCTGAGCGAATACTTCTTCGCGGTCTTCCAGTTCCACGCTTTCGATGCCTGCTCTGAGTTCGTCAGCTTTAGCACGTTCTTTGCTTGCCGAGTTGCGGATGTATTCTTTAAGTTCCTCTGTTTTTGCACGGAGGCCGTCATTGTCAAGCTTAGCAACCTCTGGGTAAGCGGCTTTGATCTTGTCTACCCAGGGTTGAATTTCTTTCATGTCTCGTGTGGATTTGTTTCCGAAAATCGAGCTTAAAAATTCATTAAATCCCATTATCTATTATTTATGTTTATTATTTACTAAATTGATTCAACTGCGCAAAGTTACATTAAAATGCTGATTTATTTGCGCTTTGCACACTGTTTTTTGTGTGGAAAGTGTCACCGGATGTCGGTAATCGGAGTTGCAGTGCATGCGTTCGGGGCCCGTATTCTCAGGATGTGAGCTACGGTAGGAGCTATGTGGTCGACGGTTACGGGCGTGTTGATTACGGCCGGTTTTACGCCACTGCCCAGAAAAATAAGCGGAGACGGAATATGTGCTTTCCGGACCACTTTATGGTCGGATGTATTTTCATTGACGATGGTCCAGCCCGGCAATACGTCGATCAACAGATCGCCCGAGCGTTTACGGTGGAAACCATTCCGTATCATTGAGATGTCCGGTGTCCAGGCCCCCAATAACAGGCGTTTACCCGAATAAACCTCGTTTACCCCACTAAACTGGATCAGGAATTCAGCGGCTTTTTCCTGAATATCTGCCAAATCCAGTTGTTTTTCTTCTATCAGTTTATGGTTGAGATAAATTTGCTGGTCGTAGTAGGCTTCCACGTATTGTCCCTGACCGTAAGTAGCCATCAGATACATGTTCAACAGGGCCGCACAACGGTTCAGGTGGAACTCTCCGGTCGGAACCCGGTAGAGTCCCCGGTCTGCCGATTCAGTATCGGTATATCCGGTGGAAGTGATAAAGAAGACAACGTTCTGTAAGCCTACTTTCTTGTCGATGATATCCAGCAAAGAAGCAATGCTGCGGTCGAGGCGAACGTAGGTGTCCTGCATCTCCATAGCGCATTCCTGTACACTCTTGTGGGCATAATTGCCGGCGTAATAGGTGAGTGAGAGCATGTCGGGAGTATTGTCTTTTCCCATTGTGCTCTTGTCCAGAAGCTCCTCGGTCAGCAAGTTAACTTCATCGTTGATAAAAGGGCTTGTAATCAGCCGTTTGTATTTATTGATGCGGTCATCGTCAAATTTATATTTAAAGGCTGCGTCCCTCCATTCGGGTAGGAATGTGTAATTTTGCATGGGGTGGACAGGAGTCCACGTCATATCGGCAATGCGGAAGTCTACGGCATTCCGATCGTTATATTGGCTCACCCACCATGGAAATTCACTATAATAAGTTGTTCCGCACCATTTTCCGGTAGTATTGTTGAGCCAGAATGCGCCATTTCCGGCATGTCCGGCTGCAAGAATGGCAGCGTCACGGAAGGGGGCGATAGCATATACTAATCCTTCGTTGCGGGTAGCTATTTTGAGTTCGTCGGCAATTGTTGAGGTCAGGAGATGTGAAGGAGAAGAACTTTCATTCGTGTAATTACCCATAAATGAAGGATCGTCTACACAACTCACGGTGCGCAGGATCGACACATCCATCCAGCGTTTACCGATGATTCCGTTGACCGAAGGAGTGGTGCCTGTATAAATGGCTGCGATGGCCGATGCGCGGTCTGTGCCACAGAAAGTATATTCGGCATTCCGGAATACGCGTCCTTCTTTCCAAAGCCGCCTGAAGCCTTTGTCGCCATACAAAGTTGAAAAAGCTTCCAGATAGTCCGTACGTAACTGGTCGATTGTAAGTCCCACCACTAATTTCGGAGTAGTGGGAAGTGGCTGGGCTTGCAGCCCGGTAAAAGTAAGTACGGTCAGTATGGAGGTTAATAGTCCTTTCATTTAGCTTTTTTGTATGTCAGTATAAGGTTGCTTGCAGAACGTATCAGCAAACTGAGTGCCAAAGGTAATACTGCTAAGTCGAAATTTTGTGGTATTACAGGGAAAAACGCTATAAAAAGTGTTAAAACCATGCAATTCAGCAGATGATACCTACTTTTGCGCTGCTTCCGTTCATCGTTTATGAAGAAAGGGAGGCAGAGCAGATGTCCCGGGTGAAAGACAAATAACAAGTAATTCGCCCCCACCGTGGGATGCTCGGAGAAAAGAGCAAGGAAAGCAATAATGCATCCTGCGATACCTGCTGCGGCGAATACTGCTATATCCAGTCCCCAAAGACTTTTCTTTTTTCGCAGGCCATAGACCGTAGCTATGCCGATGCCGATAAAAAACAGAAGAGATAGGCGGATGGGGGTAAGTGTATCCCAGATGTCACTTTCTGCAGGTGCGGATACGTCCGGTTCGCAGTCGATAATTTTTTGAGTGGCGGTCACTAACGGTCTGTTTTCGGATGCGTTAACGATGCGCGCTTTGTCAAAAGCATCCATCAGATAGAATGGTGAGAACATCATTTGTCTTTCGCTGATGGGGCGGTCGGCCTGGCTGCCGATGCAGAAGTCGATTCCGAATTGTGCCCAGGGGTGTCCTTTCGTGTATTGGTGAACAATATCCCGATAAGATTTAGTCTCGTTATTTTCGGTATATGTATTGCTGAAGAGCAGTTGGCTGCCACTTTTTTGCAGGCTCTCTTCCACTTTGTCCCGTGGTCGGGTAGCACAATTATCGTAGAAAAAATTATAGCGGTATATCCGGTTTTCCGGGCGGTAATTTTCTTCCAGAAGGGTGATTAACTGTTGTTGTTCTTCGGCTGTCAGATTGAGCGTCTGCTGCCATACACTGCGTCCGAAGTATTCATATTCGACGGCAAAATGACGGTAATCTTCCACTCCCAACCGGTAGTCGGCATTGCCGAGTGCAAAACGTAGCGTAAAGTTAGGGGTGTTGAAACTGAACAGGCCGTAGTTGTACACCCTATCGATACCCCGTGCCGGTTCTTCATAGCGGATGGCAGTATGTCCGAATAACGAATAGATTTCTTCCCCCGGAGCGCACGTCAGCAGGCTGATTCGGACAGAATCAGGCGAGGATGGACTCTCTGTTCCCCATGTCAGGATGGTGAAGAAAGAAAAAAATATCAGGAGCAAATGTCGCAACTTTGAGTTCATGTGGCAAAGATACTGCTTTTGCGGGATAAAATACTCGATTAAGTGAATAAATCTGTCACTTTTTCCCGACCGCCGGGCTGTTTGTGTCGGAGCGCCGGGCTACAGATTGCGGAGCGCCGGGCTGCATACATCCGACCGCCGGGCTACGGGGCCGGAGCGCCGGGCTACAAATCTTTTTGTGATAAGTTTACCGGGGATGGCATCGGCAGCGGCGGTATCTTGTTTCTTCTGTTATTGTTATGTTCTGTATTGTATTGTTCTGTATTGTATTGTAGGTTTTTCTGGGTTTTTATACATACGTAAGGCGTTGCTAATCAATGGTGAAAACTGGATGTTTGGTTTTGGGTTTTCTGTCTTCCTTTTCGTGCGCTTTTTCAGGCGGGTTTTCTGTTTTAAAACGTGTTTCTTCGATAGCTCGTCAAGTCGTCTTTTGGGGGCTTTTCTTTGCCTCCCAATGCTTTTTATTTCTTATTTCAGTATGCAAATAAATTTTATCCCTTATCTTTGCACCCTCAAACAGAGAGAAAGTGAACTTAATTATCGATATTGGAAATACAGTAGCCAAGGTAGCGCTTTTTGACCAAACTTCTATGGTAGAAGTTGTTTACGATTCTAATCAATCTCTGGATTGTTTAGAGGCAGTTTGCAGCAAATATAATGTTCGAAAAGCAATTGTTGCCACTGTTATAGACTTAAACGAATGTGTGTTGGCTCAGTTGGGTAAGCTCCCTGTACCCATTTTATGGTTGAATTGCAATACGCCGCTTCCGGTAACGAATCTGTATGAAACACCTGAAACTCTCGGCTATGACCGAATGGCTGCTGTTGTAGCGGCCAACGATCAGTTTCCCGGTAAAGACATTCTGGTGATTGATGCGGGTACATGTATCACTTATGAATTTATTGACTCTTTGGGGCAATATCATGGTGGAAATATTTCGCCCGGATTATGGATGCGTCTCAAAGCGCTTCATCAGTTCACCGGGCGTTTGCCTTTGATCAATGCGGAAGGACGCCTGCCGGATATGGGAAAAGATACTGAAACAGCCATTCGTTCCGGAGTGAAAAAAGGGATAGAATACGAAATTGCAGGGTATATTACGGCTATGAAGCATAAATATCCTGAACTTTTGGTTTTTTTAACGGGCGGAGATGATTTTTCTTTTGATACGAAATTAAAAAGTGTCATCTTTGCAGATAGATTTTTAGTGTTGAAAGGATTAAATAGAATATTAAACTATAATAATGGTAGGATATAAACAGACACTTTGTGCGCTTCTGCTCACGATATTATTACCCGGAGTGGCAATCGCTCAAAATAATACAAACTCTCCTTATACACGATATGGTTATGGTCAGTTGGCTGATCAGTCATTTGCAAATAGTAAAGCAATGGGAGGGATTGCTTATGGGTTGCGCAATGGATCACATATTAATCCGTTAAATCCTGCTTCTTACACAGCGATTGATTCGTTGACTTTTCTTTTCGACGGAGGGTTTTCGATGCAAAATACCAACTTCAGTAGTGAAGGAACAAAGCTGAATGCGAAAAATTCAAGTTTTGACTACATCGCCATGCAGTTCCGTTTGCAAAAATGGATAGCCATGAGTATTGGTTTGTTGCCTTATTCGAGTGTCGGCTATAGCATGGCAAAAGCAGATAAAGACGTTGCGTCGGAAGATGCGCAGAATGTGACTACATTTTCCGGAGACGGCGGGTTGCATCAGCTTTATGTAGGTTTTGGAGTGAAAGTGCTTAAAAATTTGTCTGTCGGTGCGAATGTGTCTTACTTTTGGGGTGAAATAACACGTACGGCACGCATTGCTTTCCCGAATAATGAAAATGCTTTTGCTTTTCAAAATGTTGATTATTTGTCCGTTCGCGACTATAAATTGGATTTTGGGGCACAGTATACACAACAGTTTGGCAGAAAACATGCTGTTACTTTAGGAGTTGTGTTCTCACCTAAAAAAGATTTGCATAATGAAGCTTATGTGCAAAGGGCAACACTTACCAATTCCAATAGTAACCAGACAGTTGCGGTGAGCACTATCGATACGGTGGCCACCTATGGGACACCAAACAGTTTTGGAGTGGGACTCACCTACGAATATGACAAACGTCTGATCATTGGTGCAGATTTTAATTTGCAGAAATGGGGAGATGTAACCTATATGAATCAGCCTAACGCCTTTTGCGATGCAATGAAAATTTCAGTAGGTGCCGAATATATGCCGAATCGTTTTTCACGCAGTTATCTGGCACATATTAAATATCGTGTTGGCGGATATTATTCGGAACCCTACTATAAGATAGGGGGGGAGAGAGCTTCTCGTGAGTATGGAGTGACAGCCGGTTTGGGGTTACCGCTTCCGGGGTCACGTTCGCTAATCAATGTTTCAGCCCAATACATTAAAGTACACGGACTGAGAGCTGGTATGGTAGATGAAAATACATTGCGGTTGAGTCTTGGAATTACCTTTAATGAAGGCTGGTTCTTCAAACGTAAAGTAAAATAACAGAAAGAATAGACGGTATTATATAACAACTAAAATTTAGATACAATGAAAATTAAAACGCTTGTGGCTGTGTTGTTTCTTTCGGCGGGAGCAACAACTGTGGTAGCACAGGACGACGCTAATTGTAATTCGAACAGTAGTATTTCTCACGAAGCGGTGAAAGCAGGCAACTTTAAAGATGCCTATACTCCGTGGAAAGCTGTTTTGGAGAACTGTCCGACTCTTCGTTTCTATACCTTCACAGACGGTTATAAAATTCTGAAAGGGTTGCTGGGACAGATCAAAGACAGAAATTCTGCTGAATACAAACAGTATTTTGACGAGTTGATGAATACCCATGATCTTCGTATGAAGTATACTCAGGAATTTTTGGGAAAAGGTGTGAAAGTATCATCAGAGGACGAAGCTTTGGGGATCAAGGCTGTTGATTATATTGCCTTTGCTCCTAAAATGGATGTAAACCAGGCTTATGAGTGGCTGAAAAAGTCGGTAGATGCTGTAAAAGGTGAATCTTCGGGAGCTACTATATTCTACTTCCTGCAAATGTCACATGATAAACTGAAAACAGATCCTGCCCACAAAGAACAGTTTATTCAGGATTACCTGAGTGCATCCGAATATGTGGATGCTGCCATAGCTGCTGCTGATAAAGAGAGTACAAAGAAAGCGCTTACTGGTATCAAAGACAATCTGGTAGCTCTGTTCATCAATAGCGGTACAGCCGATTGTGAATCACTGCAAGCAATCTATGCTCCCAAAGTAGAAGCTAATCAGACAGATCTGGCTTATTTAAAGAAAGTTATCGACATTATGAAGATGATGAAATGTACAGATAGTGAAGCCTATCAACAAGCTTCATTCTATGTGTATAAAATAGAGCCTTCAGCTGAAGCTGCTACAGGATGTGCCTACCAAGCTTATAAGAAGGGGGATATTGAAACTTCTGTGAAGTTCTTTGATGAAGCGATTAATCTGGAAACGGATAATGCGAAGAAAGCGGAAAAAGCTTATGCTGCTGCCAGTGTTTTAACTACTGCTAAGAAGTTATCTCAGGCAAGATCATATGCTCAGAAAGCAATCAGTTTCAATGAAAACTACGGTGCTCCTTATATCCTTATTGCTAACCTGTATGCAATGAGTCCGAACTGGAGTGATGAATCAGCATTGAATAAGTGTACTTATTTTGTGGTTATTGATAAGTTGCAGAAAGCTAAATCTGTAGATCCGAGTGTTGCAGAAGAGGCTAACAAAATGATCGGTAGATATTCCGCTTATACTCCGCAGGCTAAAGACTTGTTCATGTTGGGTTACAAAGCTGGTGACCGCATCACTATCGGTGGCTGGATTGGAGAGACTACAACGATCAGATAAATTTATGTTGCGACAACAAAGTAACAGTTTATTAAATAAAAGTTTGAGCATAACAATTGTCTTCGGGGCAATTGTTATGCTTCTTTTATTTTCTTCCTGTGGCGGAAGAAATAAGGCAATGGCCGATGCCATTACCGAACGGGATTCCCTGCCTGTCATGGACACGCGAGGGGTGACGACTCTTATATCCGATTCCGGAGTTACGCGTTATCGGGTCAATACTGAAGAGTGGCTGATTTTTGACAAGAAGAAACCCTCGTATTGGGCCTTTGAGAAAGGAATTTATTTGGAGCAGTTCGACTCCTTGTTTCATGTAGATGCAAGTATAAAGGCAGATACGGCTTATTATTACGACCGTGACCGGCTTTGGAAGCTTATTGGGAATGTAGACATTAAAAGTCTGAAAGGAGATCATGTCAGTACCGAATTATTATACTGGAATGAAGCCACCAAGAAAGTATATACCGATAAATTTGTCCAGATGGAGCAGCCCGATCAGGTGATAACCGGATATGGTTTTGAGTCGGATGACCGATTTCTGAAGCCGGTTGTTCACAATATTGCCGGTATATTTTATGTTGATCAAGATGCCGAAAAGGCAAAAACAGATTCTGTAAATTAGTTATGAGTATCATTATTTACCTGTTGATAACCATGGCATTCTCCGCCTTCTTTTCCGGTATGGAGATTGCTTTTGTTTCGGTAGACAAACTTCGTTTTGAAATGGATCGGAAAGGGGGAGTGTCGTCTCGTATTCTTTCGCTTTTCTTCCGGAACCCGAATGATTTTATTTCTACCATGTTGGTCGGGAATAACATTGCTTTGGTTATCTATGGTATATTGATGGCACAGATTATCGGTGATAATTTGCTGGCCGGGTGGATTACCAATCATTTTGTGATGGTATTGATACAGACCGTTATTTCTACATTGATTATCCTGGTAACAGGAGAGTTCTTGCCCAAAACACTTTTTAAGATCAATCCGAATCTGGTTCTGAATGTATGTGCGCTTCCTCTTTTTATCTGTTATATCATTCTTTATCCGATATCCAAATTCTCGTCGGGAGTTTCTTATCTTTTCCTTCGCCTGTTCGGGATGAAAGTGAATAAGGAGGCTTCGGCAAAAGCTTTTGGAAAAGTAGACCTCGATTATTTTGTCCAGTCGAGTATAGATAATGCCGAAAGCGAAGAGACCCTGGATACAGAAGTGAAAATCTTTCAGAATGCTCTCGATTTTTCGACGGTTAAAATACGAGATTGCATTGTTCCCCGTACGGAAGTAGTAGCCGTTGCATTGGATACCTCGCTTGAGGAACTTAAAAACCGGTTTGTAGAATCCGGAATATCAAAAATAATTGTTTATGACGGAAACATAGACAATGTCGTGGGGTACATTCATTCGTCGGAAATGTTCCGTAACCCGAAAGACTGGCGCGACCATGTGAAAGAGGTACCTATTGTGCCCGAAACAATGGCTGCCCATAAGCTGATGAAACTGTTTATGCAGCAAAAGAAGACTATTGCCGTAGTAGTGGATGAGTTCGGAGGAACTTCGGGCATTGTCAGTCTGGAAGATCTTGTTGAAGAAATTTTTGGTGACATAGAGGATGAACATGACAATACTTCCTATATCTGCAAGCAAATCGGAGAGCATGAATATGTGCTCTCGGCCCGTCTTGAAATAGAGAAAGTAAATGAAACTTTCGATTTGGACCTCCCGGAGTCCGATGACTATCTGACAGTGGGAGGATTAATCTTGAATCAGTATCAGAGTTTCCCAAAATTGCACGAATTGGTATCCGTGGGTAAATATCAGTTTAAAATAATTAAGGTTACAGCAACGAAAATCGAACTTGTTCGGCTGAAAGTGATGGAATAATGATCGATAACTGTAATTTTTTAGCTAATAAATAGATGCATATTAGCATTTTTTGTATCTTCGTGCGCTAAAACCAAAGATGAAGAAAATAATAATAACAAATAAATCGTATTAATCAAAATGGCAACATTACAAAACATTAGATCCAAAGGACCCCTGTTGGTGATCGTTATTGGTTTGGCTTTGTTTGCTTTCATTGCGGGCGATGCCTGGAAAGTTCTCCAGCCACACCAGTCGCATGATGTAGGCGAAGTCAACGGAGAAACTCTTTCTGCTCAGGACTACCAGAATATGGTAGAAGAATATACTGAAGTCATCAAGTTCTCCAGCGGAATGAGTTCATTGAACGATGAACAAACCAATCAGGTGAAAGACGAAGTATGGCGTAGCTACGTGAACAATAAACTGATTGAAAAAGAAGCGAAGAAGCTGGGGATTACAGTTTCAAAGGCTGAAATTCAGTCTATCATCAACGAAGGTGTGAATCCGTTGCTGCAACAGACTCCGTTCCGCAATCCGCAAACGGGTGCTTTCGATAAAGATATGTTGAAGAAATTTTTGTCTGACTATTCTAAAATGGACAAAACTAAGATGCCGTCTCAATATGTAGAATACTATGAAGGCATGCATAAACTTTGGTCATTCGTTGAAAAAACTCTGATTCAGAGCCGTCTGGCTGAAAAATATCAGGCATTGGTGACAAAGGCTCTTTTCTCTAACCCGGTTGAAGCACAAGATGCTTTCGATGCAAGAGTGAACCAATCGGATGTACTGTTGGCTGCTGTGCCTTATTCTTCAATTGTTGATTCTACGATTACAGTGAAAGAATCAGAGCTGAAAGATCTCTATAATAAGAAGAAAGAACAGTTCAAACAATATGTTGAAACACGCAATATCAAATATATCGACGTACAGGTGACTGCCAGTGCGGAAGATAAAGCCGCTATTCAGCAGGAAGTGACTGATTATACAAATCAGTTGGCTACTGCTAATGGTGATTATACTACTTTCATCCGTTCGACAGGATCTGAATATCCTTACGTTGATTTGTATTACACTAAAAGAGCTTTTCCGTCAGATGTAGTTGCACGGATGGATTCAGCTTCAGTGGGACAGGTATATGGTCCTTATTATAATGCCGGTGATAATACCATTAACTCTTTCAAGGTTTTGTCTAAAGTGGCTGCTGCCGATTCTGTACAGTTCCGTCAGATTCAGGTTTATGCTGAAGATGCTGCTAAAACAAAAGTTTTGGCTGATAGTATTTATACAGCAATTAAAGGTGGGGCCGACTTCACCGCTTTGGCTAAAAAGTATGGACAGACAGGTGAATCCAACTGGATTTCTTCTGCTAACTACGAAAATGCACAGATTGATGGTGACAACCTGAAGTTTATCACCACGATCAACAACCTGGGAGTGAACGAACTCTCTAATGTAGCATTGGGACAGGGTAACATCATTTTGCAGGTTACTGACAAGAAAGCTGTGAAAGATAAATATAAAGTTGCCGTAATCAAACGCGCAGTTGACTTCAGTAAAGAAACTTATAATAAGGCATATAATGACTTCAGTCAGTTTATCGCAGCCAATCCGACGGTAGAAAAGATGGCGGCTAATGCTGAAGAAGCAGGTTATAAATTGCTTGAAAGAAATGATTTGTATAGCTCGGAACACGGAATCGGTGGTATCAGAGGAACCAAAGAAGCTCTGAAATGGACATTTGCTGCAAAACCCGGTGAAGTTTCCGGTTTGTATGAATGTGGTGAGAGCGATCGTATGTTGGTTGTCGGCTTGGTTAACGTGATCGAAGAAGGTTATCGTCCTTTGGCTCAGGTTCAGGATCAGTTAAGAGCAGAAATCATTCGTGATAAGAAGGCTGAAAAAATTATGGCTGACATGAAGGCTGCCAATGCAACTTCTTTCGATCAGTATAAATCAATGGCCAATGCAGTGAGCGATTCAGTGAAACACGTAACATTTGCGGCTCCTGCCTATGTAGCTGCTTTGCGTAGTAGCGAACCGCTGGTAGGTGCTTATGCATCGGTAGCCGATATTAATAAACTGAGCGCTCCTATCAAAGGTAATGGCGGTGTATTTGTATTGCAGGTATATGCCAAAGATAAGTTGAATGAAACATTCGATGCCAAGGCAGAGGAGGTTACTCTGGAAAATATGCATGCCCGTCTGGCTGCCCGTTTCATGAACGATCTTTATCTGAAAGGTGATGTAAAAGACAAGCGTTACCTGTTCTTCTAAAAACAAGACTCGTTTTTTATTAAAAATAGTTTTATAGATAAAAGGTCATTCCTTGTGGAATGGCCTTTTCTTTTTGTTCTCTCTTTCCTTCTTCTTATTAACTTTTGTCCTTTCTCTTTTCAAAAATCAACTTTTATTCCTTACATTTGCATGAATAAATAAATATTTGTAGTAAATATGCCCAAATATCCGCTTTTAGGAATGACTCTTACCGAATTGCAATCTGTTACCAAAGACTTGGGGATGCCGGCTTTTGCGGCCAAACAGATAGCTTCCTGGTTGTACGATAAAAAAGTGACTTCTATTGACGAAATGACTAATTTGTCGTTGAAGCATAGAGAATTGCTGAAAGGCGAGTACGATTTGGGAGTAGTCGCACCCGTGGATGCTATGCACTCCATAGATGGTACGGTGAAGTATCTTTATCGCGTGGGAGAGAACCATTTTGTTGAAGCGGTATATATTCCTGATGAAGACCGGGCGACACTGTGTGTGTCTTCCCAGGTGGGGTGTAAAATGAACTGCAAATTTTGCATGACGGGCAAGCAAGGATTTACAGCAAGTCTGACTGCCAATCAGATTTTAAATCAGATCGCGGCATTGCCGGAGCGGGACAAGTTGACCAATGTCGTTATGATGGGGATGGGTGAACCGCTTGACAACTTGGATGAAGTTTTAAAAGCATTGCATATCCTGACAGCTTCGTATGGATACGGTTGGAGTCCAAAACGTATAACTTTGTCGTCGGTGGGGTTACGGAAGGGACTACAGCGTTTTATTGAAGAAAGCGAGTGCCATCTGGCCATCAGCCTGCATTCTCCCTTTCCTTCACAGCGTTCAGAGTTGATGCCTGCCGAAAGAGCCTTCTCGATAAAAGAGATGGTCGATCTGTTAAAAAACTATGATTTTAGTAAACAACGCAGACTTTCGTTTGAATACATTGTTTTTAAAGGCGTCAATGATTCGTTGATTTATGCCAAAGAGCTGGTAAAGTTACTTCGTGGGCTTGATTGCCGGATGAATCTGATTCGCTTTCATGCCATTCCCGGAGTGGATCTTGAAGGTGCCGATATGGAGACTATGATGGCATTTCGTGATTATCTGACGTCGCACGGATTGTTTACTACGATTCGCGCTTCAAGGGGAGAAGATATTTTTGCTGCCTGTGGTATGTTATCGACTGCCAAGCAGGAAGAGAGTGACAAGAATTAATATAAATTATCAGCTTCGTAGACTATATGTATACGGTGATTTCGTAGTTTTGTGAAAACATTAAAATTGATGCATATGAAAAAGTACCTGTTTTACCTCAGTATGGCTCTTGTAGCAGTAGTATTGTTTTCTTGTAAAGGCGGCAAGAAAAGTGTGTTTACTCCAACTTCCAGCGGACGTGCTTACGAAATCCTGGTGGTCGTTGATAATCCTGTGTGGGAGCGTCCTGCCGGTAGAGCTTTGTACAATGTGCTTGATACAGATGTACCCGGACTTCCGCAATCGGAACGTTCGTTCAGAATCATGTCTACTTCTGCGAACAATTTCGATGCTATCCTGAAGCTGGTACGTAATATTATTATCGTAGATATACAGGACATCTATAGTCAGCCTAAATTTAAGTATGCCAAGGATGTATATGCATCTCCTCAGATGATTCTGACTATTCAGGCTCCGGACGAAGCTACATTTGAAAAGTTTGTGAATGAAAACAAGCAAGCAATTATCGACTTCTTTACCCGTGCCGAGATGAATCGCCAGATTTCCTTGTTAGAGAAAAACCACAATGATTTCATTTCGAAGAAGGTTAACAGTATGTTCGATAGCGACATCTGGCTTCCGGCTGAGCTGGGCAGTTCAAAGACTGGAGAGGATTTCTTCTGGGCAGGTACGAATACAGCTTCCGCTGATCAGAATTTTGTGATCTACTCTTATCCGTATACCGATAAGGATACGTTTACGAAAGAGTTTTTCATCCATAAACGCGATTCTGTGATGAAAGCTAATATTCCGGGAGCTAAAGAAGGTATGTATATGTCGACAGACTCTACTACAGTCGAGGTTCGTCCAATCGATATTCATGGCGACTATACAATGGAAGCACGTGGGCTTTGGCGTATGAAGGGTGACTTCATGGGTGGTCCGTTTGTTTCGCACACTCGTCTGGACAAAGCTAACCATCGTATTGTCACTGTAGAGGTATTTATTTACTCACCAGATAAATTGAAACGTAACCTGATGCGCATGTTGGAAGCATCTCTGTATACTTTGCAACTTCCTACTGAGAAGAAGCAGGAGCAGATTCCGATGGGCATAGAGCAGGAGGAGAAAACTAACAAATAACAAAATGGAAGATAACAAAATAAAAATTGGTATCACTCAGGGAGACATAAACGGGGTAGGATACGAAGTAATCTTGAAGACTTTTGCCGACCCCGTCATGTTGGAACTTTGTACACCGGTCATTTACGGTTCGCCGAAGGTGGCTGCATATCACCGTAAATCACTCGATCTGCCTACTAACTTCAGTATTGTCAATACTGCTGCAGAAGCTGCACACAATCGGTTGAGTGTAGTCAATTGTACGGATGACGAAGTGAAAGTCGAGTTTTCAAAACCCGATCCGGAGGCCGGTAAAGCAGCTTTAGGGGCACTTGAAAAAGCGATAGAGGAGTTCAGGGAAGGGTTGATTGATGTCATTGTGACAGCTCCTATTAATAAGCATACAATTCAGTCCGAAGGATTCGCTTTCCCCGGACATACTGAATATATTGAAGAGCGTTTGGGAGACGGTTCGAAATCTCTGATGATCTTGATGAAGGAGGATTTCCGTGTGGCTTTGGTGACCGGTCATATTCCGGTTCGGGAGATAGCTTCTTCGATAACCAAAGAGCTGATTCAGGAGAAACTTGTCATTTTCAACCGTTCGTTGAAACAGGATTTTGGAATCGGCGCACCTCGCATTGCAGTGTTGGCACTGAATCCACATGCCGGAGATGACGGGTTGCTCGGTACGGAAGAACAGGAGATCATTTCTCCGGCTATCCAGGAGATGGCTGCTAAAGGAATCTTATGTTATGGTCCTTATCCGGCTGACGGCTTTATGGGATCGGGTAATTTTACCCATTTTGACGGAGTGCTCGCTATGTATCATGATCAGGGACTGGCACCTTTCAAGGCATTGGCCATGGATGAAGGTGTGAATTATACGGCAGGTCTGCCTGTGATACGCACTTCTCCGGCGCACGGCACGGCCTATGATATTGCAGGAAAAGGGGTTGCTTGTGAAGATTCATTCCGGCAAGCCATTTATGTAGCGATTGATGTATTCCGTAACCGCCAGCGTGAAAAGGCAGCACATGCCAATCCGTTGCGTAAACAATATTACGAAAAAAGAGACGACAGTGATAAACTGAAGCTCGATACAGTAGATGACGATATTTAATCAGGAAGGGAGTTTAGTGCGAATATGACAAAAGCGGAAATACAACAAGTAAAACTAAGGTTCGGTATTATTGGTAACACTGAAGCCTTGACGCGTGCGATAGATGTTGCCATACAGGTAGCGCCTACCGATTTGTCCGTGCTAATAACCGGAGAGAGTGGTGTCGGCAAGGAAAGCTTTCCTCAGATTATTCATCAGTATAGCCGTCGTAAACATGGCCAGTATATTGCCGTGAACTGTGGTGCTATTCCTGAGGGGACCATTGATTCGGAACTATTTGGGCATGAAAAAGGGGCTTTTACAGGTGCTATTGGTGAGCGGAAAGGATATTTTGGCGAGGCCGACGGAGGGACTATCTTTCTGGATGAAGTCGGGGAGTTGCCTTTGCCTACTCAGGCGCGTTTGCTTCGTGTGCTTGAAAGCGGAGAGTTTATAAAAGTAGGTTCTTCCAAAGTGCAGAAAACAGATGTCCGTATTGTGGCTGCTACCAATGTCAATCTGACACAAGCCATTGCTGAAGGGCGTTTTCGTGAGGATTTGTATTACCGTCTCAATACGGTACCCATCCAGATTCCTCCTTTGCGGGAACGTGGAGAAGACGTGCTGTTGCTGTTCCGCAAATTTGCAAGTGATTTTGCGGAGAAATATCGTATGCCTGCGATACAACTGACCGAAGATGCCAAACAGGTTTTATTGTCATATTCATGGCCGGGTAATGTGCGCCAATTGAAGAATATCACGGAACAGATCTCCATCATTGAGACAAATCGTGAAATCAATGCTTCTATTTTGCGGACCTATCTGCCTGCCCAGAATACACAACGACTGCCGGCTTTGTTCGGTGTAAAGCCCGGGAAGAGTTTTGAAAGTGAACGTGAAATTTTATATCAGGTTCTCTTTGATATGCGGCAGGATGTGACCGAACTGAAAAAGCTTGTGCACGAAATCATGTCCGAACGCGGAGCTGTAGCTTCCAATGTTGGTACGTTTTATGCCCCGGCTCCTGTTGTGACGCCTCCGCCTTCTGTACCTGCCCTAATCCATCCGGTCAAGCCTAATTGTCCCGATGACGATGACATACAGGATACCGAAGAGTATGTTGAAGAGTCTCTTTCGCTGGACGAGGTAGAGAAAGAAATGATACGTAAAGCCCTTGAGAAACATCATGGCAAACGAAAAAGTGCGGCAAAGGACCTCAATATCTCTGAGCGTACCCTTTACCGAAAAATAAAAGAATATGGATTGGAATAAAAAGATAATGCGAATCTCACTACTGGTTGTCACGCTGGTAGTGGGCATCTCGTGTACTGTTTCTTATAAATTTAATGGTGGTAATATCAATTACGATAAGGTAAAGACTATTTCTATAGCCGACTTTCCTATAAAGTCGGACTATGTTTATGCACCGTTAGGTACTAAATTCAATGAAGATCTGAAAGATATCTTCCTTCGCCAGACTCGCCTGAAGCTGGTGAATAATAATGCCGACCTTCAGATTGATGGAGAAATCACCGGATACAACCAGTATAACCAAGCTGTTTCGGCCGATGGATACTCTTCTGAAACGAAGCTGACGATTACGGTAAATGTTCGTTTTGTGAATAATACGAACCATGAGCAGGACTTCGAACAGCAATTCTCGGCTTTCCGTGTCTACGACTCAAGAGAGTTACTGACAGCTGTTCAGGACGGACTGATTGCGGAGATGACCAAAGAGATTACAGATCAAATATTTAATGCAACGGTAGCAAATTGGTAATTGGGATGATTTCTGCTAATTTACAACAATGGATTCAGCATCCTGAAACGCTGAATAAAGATACTTTGTACGAGTTGCGGACACTTGTCACACGCTATCCTTATTTCCAGTCGCTGCGTTTACTCTATCTTAAAAATCTTTATCTGTTACACGATATCTCTTTCGGTGCGGAGCTTCGTAAAGCCATATTATATGTGGCAGATCGCCGGAAGCTGTTTTATCTGATTGAAGGTGAGAGGTATATTTTGAAGCCCCGTAAAAAGAATATGCCTTCCGAAGCAGAAGTGTTGGAGGAAGAGCCCGGTCTGGATCGTACACTCTCCCTGATCGATGCTTTTTTGGCCACTGTGCCTGAAGAGGTTTCCGGGCAGACAAGTCTGGACTATTCAACGGATTATACTACTTATCTGTTACAGGAAGATGAAGAAGATTCCGCTCCGGAACAGTCGGAGATTCCGAAACTTCGTGGGCATGAATTGATCGATGGCTTTATCGAGAGAAGTGAGGGAGAAACATCCATTCGTCTGCAGCCCGCAGCTAACAATGAAACGCTTCCCGTGGAAGAAGAGGGGGAGGCGCATCATGAAGAAGATGAAGATGATAGCTGTTTTACCGAAACATTAGCCAAAATATATGTCAAACAGCACCGATATTCCAAGGCACTTGAAATTATTAAAAAATTAAGTTTGAAATATCCAAAAAAAAATGCTTACTTTGCAGACCAAATCAGATTTTTAGAGAAATTGATTATTAACGCTAAATCAAAATAACAAAATGTACTTATTATTAGTTATCTTAATGGTTATTGCAGCCATACTGATGTGCTTCATTGTGTTGATTCAGAACTCAAAAGGCGGTGGTCTTGCTTCTGGGTTCTCGTCATCTAACCAGATTATGGGTGTACGCAAAACTACAGACTTTCTGGAAAAGGCAACTTGGGGCTTAGCTGCATTTATGGTTGTGATGAGCATTGCTACTGCTTATGTTGTTCCGACTTCTTCTTCTAAAACGCAAGATGTCATCATGGAACAGGCTCAGCAGGAAGAACAGACCAACCCGTATAACCTGCCTGTAGGTACTACTGCACCGAAGACGGATGCTGCTGCTCCGGCTGAAGCACCTGCAACAGAAACTCCGGCAACCCCGGCAAACTAACAACAGATTCTTTTTAAGAAACGATAAGTGAAGCTGCAATTTCAAACCGAAACTTGCAGCTTCACTTGTTTTTAGCCGTAAAATGTATCTTTTTGTTAGGCATACAAGGCGGATTTAGTTACCTTTGTTCGCTATAACACTTTTACTAACTTCTGAGTTTAAATATTACAATGACAGAACAATTGAGAAACAAACTGAGTGACTCCAAAACACTTCGTTGGAGTGTGCTCGCTCTGGTCGCTTTTACTATGCTTTGCGGCTATTTCCTTACTGACGTAATGTCTCCTTTGAAACCCATGCTCGAAAAAGAGCTCCTTTGGGATAGTTTGGATTATGGATTCTTTACCAGCGCTTACGGGTGGTTTAATGTATTCCTGCTGATGTTGATTTTTGGTGGTATCATTCTCGATAAGATGGGAGTTCGTTTCACCGGAATGGGAGCCTGTATACTGATGGTGCTGGGTTGTGGACTGAAATATTATGCTATTTCTACAACTTTCCCCGAAGGCGCTTTGATTATGGGCTTCAAAACTCAGGTCTTTCTGGCTGCTTTAGGATATGCTATCTTTGGTGTAGGTGTAGAGATTGCAGGTATCACGGTTTCCAAGATTATTGTAAAATGGTTTAAGGGCAAAGAGATGGCTTTAGCCATGGGACTTGAGATGGCAACCGCGCGTATCGGTACTACTTTGGCAATGGTACTTACTGTTCCTATTGCCGATTATTTTGGCTATACGGATGAAAGTGGCAGTTTCCATACCAATATTCCGATGCCTATTTTGTTGTGTCTGATTATGCTGTGCATCGGTACTATCGCCTTCTTTATCTATACCTTTTATGATAAGAAACTTGATGCTTCTTTAGATGCTCAGGGAGAAGAACCGGAGGAACCGTTCCGTATGAAGGATGTTATGCTTATTGTTACTAATAAGGGATTCTGGTTGATTGCTTTATTGTGTGTATTGTTCTATTCCGCTGTCTTCCCCTTTATTAAATATGCAACCGACTTGATGGTGCAGAAGTATAACGTAGATCCTAAATTGGCCGGAAATATCCCAGGATTACTACCGATAGGGACCATCTTCCTGACTCCGTTGTTTGGTACTCTTTATGACCGTATCGGTAAGGGAGCTACATTGATGATTATCGGTGCCGTTATGTTGATTGGCGTACATACTTTGTTTGCGCTTCCTATCCTTAATGTATGGTGGTTTGCCACTGTAATTATGATAATTCTGGGTATTGCCTTCTCACTGGTGCCTTCGGCCATGTGGCCTTCTGTTCCGAAAATTATTCCGGAGAAACAACTGGGTACAGCCTATGCCCTGATTTTCTGGGTACAGAACTGGGGATTGATGGGTGTTCCTTTGTTGATCGGATGGGTACTGAATACTTATTGCAAAGGTCCCGTTGTAGATGGTGCACAGACCTATGATTATACTTTGCCTATGTCTATCTTTGCTTGTTTTGGTGTTTTGGCACTGATTGTGGCTTTGATGCTGAAAGCTGAAGATAAGAAGAAGGGATACGGATTGCAGGAAGCGAATATTAAGAAATAACAGAATATGGCAGACGCGAAAGAGAAAATAAATCTTCTGGATGTAATTCCTTTCCGTAGTGAGAATATTACAGCCGAAAAGGGAAGCGATGGTACCGTTACCATTGCTTTCCCCCGGTTTAAATATGAATGGATGCGGCGTTTTTTATTGCCCAAAGGAATGTCTCCGGATATTCATGTCCGGCTGGAAGAACATGGTACTGCCGTATGGGAGTTAATTGACGGGAAGCGGACCGTACGCCAGATTATTGAAGAACTTGCAGAGCATTTCGATCACGAAGAAAATTACGAATCGCGTATTACTGCTTATATCACCCAGTTGCAGAAGGACGGATTTGTGAAATTAGCAGTTACAAACTGACGGTGTTTGAAAAGCACAATTTAAGAAAATAAAAAAAACTCCGACTGACCTGTATAGATCAGCCGGAGTTTTTTTATCAGTTTTATTCTCCTTCTTCCCTATCTACTTTAATCAATCCTCCTGTAGCCGGATTGAAAGTAACTTGTACGGTCGATTTTTTATTGAAAAGAGCCGGAGCCAGATATTCAATTGTTCCGAACTGTGTAACGGGAAGTTCACCGTTAAACCATTCTTTTTTTCCTTCTATAAGCGTCACTTGCGCCTTACCGGGCACGTTATAAGCTATGCCGTCTACTTTCTTTTTGCCATCGTCTTCCGGTACATTGACTGTTTTCAGATTTTTCAGAGTAATGTAAACCGGTTCTCCTGCCAGGTCATTATTGGCAACTATACCCAGTTTCCTGGAAAAGCGGAAGGCCACTTCGTTATCCATCTCTTTTTCTGGATTCAGGCGGATAGTAAATATCCGCTCGTCTTTATTCAGTGTACCTGAGAACATTTCGGTCATGGCAGCTTCCTGTTCTTCCAGGTTGGCAAGCATTATCTTCAGTTGTTCTCCGTCTTTAGGCATGTTGTCTGCCTGTCCGCGTACTAAGGCGTTTTTGCTTTCGCGGATGTTGTAGATTTCTTTGGCGACCAATTCAGCCATTTTAGCTGTAGAACCTGCCATCAGAATCTCTTCTGTCAGAAAATCGCGTGGATTTACTTTTTTTCTCAGCGTAGTGGCTGGTTGTATAGGTGCAGACTTCTTCGGACTTAACGGTACATTGATCGATTTAACAATACCGTCTTCGGTCAACTCTATCAACGGAGCCACTGTTTTATCCTTCAGTTTGACGAAATAGGTATGGTCACTATCGGGGATACCGACAGATTTGGCTTTGACGCTGACCAGTTCCCAATATTCCTGAGGCTCTCCCGACACATCGGTCAGCCGCAGATAACGGTCGGCATATTTGCTGAATTCTCCCGGAGTGTATGTCACTTTATTGGCTTTGACTTCAATGTCGATTGCTGTTTTAGGAAGTGCATAGGTCACCCCGTAATCTTTTCCCCGGGTAACTCCCGCTGTAACTTCTGTCTGGGCATATGCCGAGGCAGAAAGTAACAGTCCTGTCAGTATAATTAGCTTTTTCATTTTCCGGTTTATTTTAACTGGTTTAAAAAACAAAGTTAATGAAGTTATTTGGAAAATCATAAGTTGTTAACCTTTATTCGCTTACCAGACGCCAGGCCATTGGCAGATAATTGACAATATCTCCGGCTGTCATACCGATAACGCCCTGCTTTTTGCGTGCGAAATCGCCGGCCAGACCGTGTACGTAAGTACCTATTTTAGCTGCTTCTTCAGCCGGGTATCCCTGTGTCAGTAAAGCCAGTACGACACCCGTCAATACATCTCCACTTCCGGCTGTCGCCATGCCCGGATTACCTGTGGAGTTGAAATAACATTTGCCCGAAGGGGTGATAATTGCTGAATAAGCTCCTTTTAATATAATATGTACTTTAGCGGTACGAGCCAGTTCACAAGCTTTCATCAGTCGCTCGTACGAATTCTGGCATTTGCCCACCATACGTTCCAGCTCCTTGGGGTGAGGGGTCAGGATGGAGCCTTTGGGGAGCGTGGTCAGTGCATGGCGGTGGTTGGCTAATATATTCAGTGCATCGGCATCCAGCACCAAAGGAGTCTGGCATCCACTGAGTTGCTCGAGCAATGCGGCTTCTGTTTCTTCTGAGCGTCCGATTCCCGGACCGATACCTACCGCCTGATAGTCATCTGTATCTGTGGGAAAAGCAAAGCAGGAATCACTGGCATCGAGTTCGACAATTGCTTCCGGGACGGAAATCTGTAGGATGTCATTGTTACGCATGGGTGCGTGTACAGTCAGCAATCCTACCCCCGAACGCATACAGGCACGGGCCGCCAGCACCGAAGCCCCTGCCATACCATACGATCCGGCAATCAGCAAGGCGTGTCCGAAATTTCCTTTGTGTGAAAAGGGGCTGCGGGGTTTGATCAAAGCATGTATCTCTTCTGCTTCCAATAAGGCATAATTGCTTTCTGTTTCTTCGATGGCTTCATGGCTGAGGTTGATATCCAGCAATTTCCATTCACCAACGAATTCGGCATTCTCTGCGAAGAGAAAAGCCAGTTTGGGCAATTGCAGGCTCAGTGTCAGATGGGCATGGATGATATTGGCTTTTACGTTAAATGTGTTTTCTTCTCCCATCAATCCCGAAGGGATGTCGATAGCAACCACTGTAGCAGGCGATGCATTGATATATTTCACTACAGCCGCGAAACCGCCGCTTAACGGTTTATTGAGTCCCGAACCAAAAAGTCCGTCCACTACCAAATGATCCATTGTCAGGGTAGGAGGTACAAATTGTGTGCTTACTTCACTGAACTTCACATTATCCATCATTTCCACCAACTCTTTGTTGGTCTGACAGTCGGCTGACAGTTCTCCTTTCGGGTTGAACAGATAGGCTTCAACCTTATATTCCTTTTCCGCCAGCATGCGGGCCACGGCAAGGGCATCTCCGCCGTTATTACCCGGTCCCGCAAATACCGTGACAGGAGTTGTGATGTCCCAACGTTCAGTGATGGCTTTTGTCAGTGCCTGCGCTGCCCGTTCCATCAGGTCGATCGATGCAATCGGTTCATGTTCTATGGTGTAAGCATCCAGTTTTTTGATGCTGCTACTTGGAAAAATCTTCATGGTGAACTTTTATTTTAAGTTTTTTGACCCACAAAGATAGCAATTAATATACGAAATCAGGAACTTCTTTTTCTTCTTCTTTTTTTCTGAATACGCCTGTTTTTCCGTAGTTCTCTCTACGATAACGTTGATGCAGATAGATAAATGAACATACGAAAGCGACAAAACAAATCACTCCTACATAGCCGGCCATCAGGTTGTAGAAAGCAGTCCAGTTAATGTCAGGTGAAAAGAATTCCTTGACAGCCAATACGATAACCGTACCCGTATAACCGAGAAAATCATTCATGGCAATAAAGAAACCTACATTACCCCGGATTTTAAAGCATGCGATGAATCGGTCGAAGAAAATGGTCTGAAAAGTGAGAAAAGCCAGATAAAGACAGAGGCTCTGAATGAATAACCAGACAATAGTGTTTAATTGCAATTGTTCGTAACCAAATGAAACCACTGCCATCACTACCATGCTGATGATGATCAATCCCAGTAATATCGATAATGCTTTCAAGTTGCTTCGTACAAAAACCATCAACCCGAAAATGACAAGGATAATGATAGTTACTACGCTGTCTACCTGAGCAAACATCCACGAAGAGTATTGGGATACATCGATAATCTTCACCAGGAAGTCTTCTTTGATATCCCTTAAGATTGTCAATACTACATTGGCAATGAAGAGCAGGGTGAGAAAAGGCATAAAATTCTTGAAGATATCCCAACGCTGTTTGCCGTTCAGTGTTTCCCGTTTCGATTTCATGGCGATATCTTCGGCCGTGGGTTGTGGGAGCCGGTTCAGAGAATAACCCAATAGGGCGAGTATGGGTAAAGCAATACCTCCGATCAGAGCCGGCATCCAGAATTCACTTATGTTTAAAGTGTCCATAACAAACAAGCCGGCGGACTTAGCTGTTCCCGAGCTGATAACCATACTGACACCCAACAGGCTGGCGAGTATGTCCGTCATGCGGCGTCCTTCTATAAAACTAAAAATGATTCCCCACATACATCCCAATGAAAGACCGTTCAGAAACATAGCTCCTATATTATAAGGTGCAGGTAGTAGTCCGAACAGTATCAACGAAGCTTCTGCCAGTACAATGGAGATCAGGATGAATTTCATCCGGTTTTCCCGTTTCAATTCTGAAATGAGTTTGATCCCAATGAACTTGGAAAGTACGTATCCTAATATCTGTGCGATAGTGACCACTACTTTATAATCCATTCCAAATGCCTCAAGTCCATCGAATCCGGCAGCCGTATAAGGTTTTCTTAGTGCATAAACCAGTGAGTAGGAGAGCAATGCAGCACCACCTGCCCAAAGAATGAAAAGGAAATCGGAAAGTTTCTTTTGTGAATTAGTTTTTACTTGTTGTACATTGTCCATAACATCTGCTTGTTGTTTTCTGGCGCAAAAATAGGTCCCTCGTATTACAGACCTGTTACTGAATATATGAATATTTATTATTAATAGATATTGATAATGAAAGAGTTATGTTGTAATGTTTATGTAATATTTATGAAATAGAAACGAAATTCATACTGTGCTTCTATCGAATAAATTCCCTACTTTTAGGTATTGCCTGTTTATATGGAATCTGTAACTTTGTTTGTGAAACCAAAACAAATAATAAATGAAAAGGAAAAGCCTTATTAACAGAATCTTGCAGAATGTCCGTAAACCCGAAGGATTCTTTGGAAGAATGATACTCTGGGGAATGAATCAGGGACATGCTTCGTTGGCTCATTGGGGAATGTCTTGTATGGAGTGGCATCAGGGATGGAACGTGCTTGATATAGGTTGCGGCGGTGGTGCCAACCTGGCGCAAATCCTCAAATATTGCCCGCAAGGTAAGGCTTTTGGCATAGACATTTCACCGGAAAGTGTTGCTTTTGCACGAAAAAGAAACAGAAGGCAACTTGGTACACGTTGTTTTGTAGAGCAGGGGAGTGTCGATCAACTTCCATATTCCGATCACAGTTTTAATGTGGTCACCGCTTTTGAGACCATTTACTTCTGGAGTGACTTACAGCATACTTTTACTGAAGTGGCACGTGTCTTGAAGCCTGGCGGAGCATTTCTTATCTGTTGTGAAATGAGTGATCCGACGAATGAAGTATGGACCAGTCGTGTCGAAGGAATGGTGGTGTATTCCGATGATCAGCTGAAGACTATTCTTGTTAATGCCGGTTTTACCAATATAGCCATGTACCGCCGCAGAAAAGAGGAATTATGTATAATAGGGCATAAGAAAATGATGCAGTTGTAAAGGATACCGATGGTTAGCTTACTACTGAATGTATTAACAATGTTAATGGTAAGAAGAGAAGTTTAATTGCTTGCCGATAACTTATTAACTTCGTATTTTTATGAAGTTAATATCCTATGGTTACGAAGTTAACTTTAACACTGTGTTAAAGTTAACTTCCTATAATCATTTTATTAATACCCTGTTTGCAGGAAATCAGATGATTATATGTTTGTTGTTTAGTTCAGGTAGAATCATCCTTTTACATTTAAAATATGAAGTTGTCAATTTATCAAGTTAGCATTAATACTTCTTGTTACTTAATTAAATACTTGTTTTTATATTTTTCTATAATACATATATTATAGTACTTCCCTTCTTTATGAAGATTTGAATTATACTTTTGATTTACATGGGTATAGCCATGTTTTGTGAAAATAATCTGTGAAAAGTTTTGGAGACTCGAAAGAAGGTTTTACCTTTGCAACCGAAAATATATATGCGTGTGAATACTCTTTTTTGAATCGAATATATATTTCAAATAAAATAATTCAACGTATCAGATGGTTCTCAAATCTGATGCGAATACTTTTTCTATATCCAATCATTAAAAAACTTAATTTGTAAATTGCTGAAAATAAGGCGTGTTTTTTGAATATTTCTGTTTTTAACAAATTTTCATCCTTAGTCATTACTGAAACTTTTTCTTACGAACGTAGTCTTGGAGACAACAGATAGCGATAAACATTGGTATGTCGTACTGACACGAACTAACTCAGAACGTAAAGTTCGGGATTATTTTCAATTGCAGGAGGTAGATACCTTTCTTCCTGTACAAAACCGTGTCATAGAGCGTGAAGGAAAACGCATTGAGCGTGAGCGCCTTTTGTTGCCCCGTATGGTTTTCGTTCATATCTCCCGTCAGGAAATGGCCGCCGTCCGAAGCACACTGAATGTATACGATTTCCTTCGTGATCGTTCCACCGGGGCTCCTACCTGTATCCCTGATAGGCAGATGGCCGATTTTCGTTATATGCTCGATTATTCCCATGATCAAGTTATTCTGACCGGTGAAACCATTCCTCAGGGAACTCGTGTAGTAGTAGCTAAAGGTGACTTGCAGGGCTTGCGTGGTGAGTTGGTCCGTTACAATAATAAATATCACATTTTAGTGCGTATCGATATGTTCGGTAGCGCTATGGTGACTATTCCGGCCAGTTACGTCCGAAAGGATAAATAAAAACTATAAATGTAAAGAAAATGCCATTATATGTAATGGCGATAACAATATATGTAACGGGTAATAACAATATATGTAATGTCCCGTTACGTCATTAGACACAATTCTATTGGATATTATTACTCTTCTATACAAATAAAAACCGAAAAAGAATCGACGAATCATAATTCATTCCTTTTTAAAATGAAAAATTCTCTGTGTAATTCTGTGTCCTCCGTAGTGAAGAAACTCTTGGAGTATGGCGAGGACGGTACTCCTGTCTATGTGAATGAACTTACTGCGTTAAATCAGGAACTCCGTAACTTGTGTGCCGATCTCCTTCTTCAGAAAGGAGAATCCCCCGAAGAAGAGGCGGAAATACTTGTTACTTTATTCAAAGGTTACAATACCATGCTGTTTAATTTCTCCTCTGAGAATGAACAGGTTATTCAAGAGTTGTTGGATCGTTCAATGGCTGTTTTAGAGAAACTTCCTGCCTCTGTTTTGAAATGTCAATTACTGTTGGAGTGCTTTGAGCAGACGGGGGATGAAGAGATAATAGGAGAAGCTAAGAAAAACATAGAAAGAATGATGAAAAATAATTAATCTTACATATAAACATTTGGCATGTTAAATAATAAGTCTGTTTTAATTACCGGTGGAACAGGTTCCTTCGGTAAGAAGTTTGTGGAAACAATCCTTCGGGATTATCCACATGTTACAAGAATTGTCATCTATTCTCGTGATGAGTTGAAGCAATTTGAACTTAAACAAAAATATCCGGAATCTAAATATCCTCAACTCCGCTTTTTTATAGGTGATGTTCGTGATGGTGAACGCTTGAAGCGTGCTTGTGAAGGTATTGACGTGATTATCCATGCGGCCGCAATCAAGCAAGTTGATACAGCGGAATATAATCCGGAAGAATGTATTAAAACGAATGTTCATGGCGCTCAGAATGTAATAAATGCAGCATTGCAAACAGGCGTTAAGCATGTTGTAGCTCTTTCTACGGATAAAGCTTGCGCTCCTATTAATCTGTACGGTGCTACTAAACTTACATCTGATAAGTTGTTTGTTTCTGCGAATAATATAAAAGGTGCAAAAGATATTAAGTTTTCAGTCGTTCGTTATGGTAATGTAATGGGTTCACGTGGTTCTGTTATTCCCTTTTTTATAAGCAAGAGGGATAATGGAGCAACAGAATTGCCTATAACCGATATGAAAATGACCCGCTTTAATATTTCTCTTCAAGCCGGTGTGGATTTGGTGATGTTTGCTATCGGACATCATTTAGGCGGTGAAATATTCATCCCTAAAATCCCCTCCTACCACATTGTGGATGTAGCCAAGGCTATTGCTCCCAACCTTCCTTCGGTTGAAGTTGGTATTCGTCCGGGTGAAAAACTCCATGAAGAAATGATTACGGCAACGGATGCCTTGAATACTATTGACTTAGGCCGTTATTATGCGATACTTCCCTCAGTGTCGTTTAATTATAGTAAAGAGGATTATATCCTCCATCATCATGCCGTTGCTGTTCCCGGTGATTTCCATTATAGTTCAGATAAAAACGAGGAATGGGAAACGGTGGAGAGCATGCGTGAAAATATAAAGAAATATGTGGATCCAAATTTTGAAGTCAAATGATCAGTAAACCTATTCCTTATGGTCGCCAGTGTATAACAGACGGGGATATACAGGCTGTTATTGAAACCTTGAAATCTGATTATTTGACTCAAGGGCCTAAGATTAAGGAGTTTGAGGCAGCTTTCGCAGAATATGTAGGTGCCAAATATGCTGTGGCCGTAAATAATGCTACTTCTGGTCTCCATTTATCGGCTACTGCATTGGATGTCCGTCCCGGTGATAAAGTAATTGTTACTCCCATGACTTTTGCGGCGAGTGCTAATTGTATTCGTTACTGTGGTGGTGAGGTTGTTTTCTGTGATATTGATAAGGATACTTATCTTATGGATATTCACAAACTTGAATCTTTACTTCAATTGTCTCCCAAAGGGACTTATAAGGGAATTGTTCCGGTCGATTTCGCCGGGTATCCTTTGCAGATGGAGACTTTTCGCAGGTTAGCAGATGAGTATGGGCTCTGGATCATAGAGGATGCTTGTCATGCTCCGGGTGGATATTTTGTAGATGGTAATGGGCAGAAACAGTATTGTGGGAATGGTTCTTTTGCCGATGTTTCAGTTTTCTCATTCCATCCTGTAAAACATATTGCTACGGGTGAAGGGGGGATGGTGACTACTAATAACAAAGAGTTATATGACCGACTGTGTCTTTACCGTACGCATGGTATTATAAAAAATCCTGATTTACTTCAAGAGCATCATGGTGGTTGGTATTATGAGATGCAAGAATTAGGTTATAATTATCGGCTCACTGATTTTCAGGCCGCTTTAGGCATTTCTCAACTGAAGCGTGCTGATTCAGGTCTGGCACGTCGTCAGGAGATAGCTCAACGCTATACTGAGGCTTTTTCCCAGCTAGAAGGTATTTGTACACCTCATGTGGATCGTGACATTTTCCACGCTTATCACCTTTATATTATCCAAGTGGCAGATCGTTTGGGATTATATAACTATTTGCATGATAATAATATCTATGCACAGGTCCATTATGCTCCTTTACATTTGATGCCTTATTATCAGCAATTCGGAAATAAAAAGGGAAGCTTGCCTGTTGTTGAAGAATATTATGAGCATTGTTTAAGTTTGCCTATGTATCCAACTTTGACAGATGAAGAACAGGAATATGTGATTCATAAAGTGATAGAATTTGTGAGAAAATGAAAAATTTGGCAATAATTCCTGCAAGGGGAGGTAGTAAACGTATTCCTCGGAAAAATATTAAGCCCTTTATGGGTAAGCCCATTATTGCTTATTCCATTGAGGCGGCATTACAGTCAGGCATATTCGATGAGGTAATGGTTTCAACAGATGATGAAGAAATAGCTGAAGTGGCAAAACAATATGGGGCTAATGTTCCATTTATGCGGTCAAAAAGGGCTGCTGATGATTATGCTACAACTTCTGATGTGATAAAAGAAGTTTTGTATAATTATGAGAAATTAGGAAAAATGTACGATTCGGTTTGCTGTATATATGCGACAGCCCCATTTATCTCTCCAGTAAAACTAATAGAGGCTATGGAACTTATTAATAGTAAGAAATTTGATTCAGCGTTTACGTTAGTTCAATATTCTTATCCTATCCAACGTTCGTTATCTATTAAAAGTGAAAGAGTGATGATGTTATGGCCTGAATACTTGAATACCCGTTCTCAAGATTTAGAAGTTGTATATCATGATGCAGGACAATTTTATATTGCTACGGTAGATGCTTTCTTAAAATATAATGATTTTTGGGGAGAAAATACAGGTGCAGTAATATTGAGTGAGCTGGAGGTACAAGATTTAGATACCTTTACAGATTGGATTCTTGCAGAAATGAAATTTAAATTATTAAGGAATGAAAATTCCTAATATTTATTTTCGTGCTGATGCTAATGCTCAAATAGGGTATGGTCATTTTATTCGGACATTAGCTTTAGCAGATTTATTGTGTAATAGCTATAATTGTTATTTCGCTACAGTCAATCCAACAGAATATCAAAGGGAAGAAATTAGTAAGATTTGTCCTGCTATAGTGTTGTCTGAGAAAAATCATTGGACTGAGTTTTTGTCTCTTTTATCTGGAAATGAGATTGTTGTTTTAGATAATTATTACTTTACATCTGAATACCAAAAAACGATCAAAGATAAAGGTTGCTTTTTGGTTTGCATTGATGAAATGCATGACAAACATTATTGGGCTGATGTTATATTTTGTCCAGATCCTGTAAAGTCCTCTTTGTTTTCTTTAGAACCATATACTCGATTATATATTGGGCTGGAATGGGCTTTCTTACGTTCTCCATTCTTGAATGGGAATACTTGGCAGGGACATGATAGTTTACAAAATATTGTATTGAGTTTAGGAGGGGCAGATCCTTGTCATTTAATGAATCGTTTATTAGATGTTCTAGTTCAATTCCCTATTTCTATAAATGTAGTTACTGGAAATCAAGTTGTGATAGATTCTCGCTTCTTTCAGAATAGTTCTATAAATATTCATATTGGAATTAGTGCCTCCGAATTAGTTTATTTATATCAAAATAGTGATGCTGCTTTTTTATCAGCAAGCACCATGTGTTTAGAAGCCTTTGCTATAGGAATACCTGTTGCTTCCGGCTATTATGTTAATAATCAAATTGCTTTATATGAATATCTGTGCCAAATAAATGCTATTTATCCGTTGGGAGATTTGAAACAAAATGATTTTGAAGCAAAAATAATTTCTTTATTTGCCGGTGGAGGAAAACTGAATCCATATGTAATTAAGTATTCTGATTGTAAAAGTGAAATAATGAGTATATTTTCTTCCTTATTATGAAAAAAGTTTTAATACTGGGAGCAGGAGAGATGCAAATCCCTATTATAGTTAAAACAAGACAAATGGGAGCTTTGGCAATTGTTGCCGATATGGATTCTAATGCTCCAGGTTTTGAGTTTTCTGATGAACAGTTGATTGTAAGTACACTGGATATTGAGAAACTCATGGAATATGCTGAAAAAAATAATCTTGATGGAGTCTTAACAACCTCAGATTATCCTGTAAATGTCGTTGCATCAATATCTAAAAAACTACATCTATCAGCAATGCCTGAAGATGTAGCTAAAATTTGTACGAATAAATACTTGCAGCGAGAACTCTTTTTGAGAAGTGGTGTTCATACTCCTGCTTTTTATTTATGCGATCAACAAACAGATTTGTCCTTATATCAAGAATTTCCTTATGTGGTAAAACCTGTCGATTCATCAGCTAGCCGTGGGGTTCAGCGTGTAGACAGTTTGGTACAATTGAAAGATGCTTTTGATTTAGCTTTGAGCTATTCAAAAAAAGGACAGGTTCTGATTGAGGATTTTATTGATGGGCGTGAATTTAGTGTGGAAACATTTACTCAAAAAGGAAGAACTTCCATTATAGCTGTTACGGAAAAGCTAATAATAGGTGAGGATGAAGGCTTTTTTGTAGAAGATACGCATATTGAACCAGCCCGTATAACTGCTGATGAATATGAAATTATTGCCGCAGAGGTTATAAAGGCTATAAATATTATAGGTTTAGATAATTGCCCGTCACATACAGAAGTAAAGTTGAATTCCGGAGGAGCTTTCATCATAGAGATTGCATGCCGTTTGGGGGGAGACTATATAACATCGGATTTAGTTCCTCTTTCGACCGGTGTAGATATGCTTGGGAATTTAGTTAAAATATCGTTGGGTGAAACGATCGATGTCACTAAAAAGAGGTCTCGCTATTCCTGTGTGCAGTTTTTGAATCCACAGAATTATACTCGTTGCGTGGAATTTATAGAATCGCATGATACCCATATCAGTCGATATGATATCCGTCCTTATTCAAAAACGTTAATAAAGAGTTCTCTAGACCGTTTAGGGTACATTATTTTTAGTACGGATACTTTGGCGGAATTAGAGTCGATTTTAGATAAAATAAAATAGAAAATATGAGTAAATGTTTCATAGTGGCTGAGATGTCAGCCAATCATAATGGAAATAAGCAAGTTGCAATAGAGACTATTAAAGCTGCAAAACGTGCTGGAGCTGATGCCATTAAACTACAGACTTATACAGCAGATACTATTACGTTAGATTGTAAGAGTGAAGATTTTAAGATAAAACAAGGAACTATCTGGGACGGTGGCTATCTGTATGATCTTTATAAACAAGCTTATACTCCTTGGGAATGGCATGAAGAACTTTTTCATGTTGCCCAAGAGGAGGGACTGGTTTGTTTTTCTTCTCCGTTTGATAAAACAGCTGTTGATTTTCTTGAAGGCTTGAATAATCCTATTTATAAGATAGCATCTTTTGAAATAACAGATATACCTCTGATAGAATATGCTGCCCGAACAATGAAACCGATTGTTATTTCTACAGGGATTGCTATGCAGGAGGACATCCAACTGGCCGTGGAAACTTGTCGTGCTGTAGGTAATAGTGATATCACTTTATTGAAATGTACTTCATCGTATCCGGCCCCTATAAAAGAAGCCAATTTATGTATGATCAAAGATTTATCAGAGCGTTTTGGAGTGAAGGCGGGACTGTCTGATCATACGATTGGAAGCTTAGCACCAATCGTTGCAGTTTCGTATGGTGCAGTTATGCTTGAAAAGCACTTTATAATAGATGCCTCTATAGGTGGTCCTGACGCATCTTTCTCCATGGATGAAAAGCATTTTGGCCAAATGGTGGAAGATATTCGTATAGCTGAGCAGTCAATTGGTGTGGTTTCTTATGAATTGACAGACAAAATGAAATCTGGGAGGGAATTTTGTCGTTCATTATATGTTGCTGAAGACATGAAAGTGGGTGATATTATAACAGAAGAGAATGTTCGTTCTGTAAGACCTGGATATGGATTACATCCCAAATATATAAAAGAATTAATTGGGCGTAAAATGAAGAGACAAGTGAGCAAAGGGGATCGTGTAACATTTGATATTTTTGAATAAGGACATGAAAGTTGTTTTTTATAGTACAAGTTCTATTTTAAATCCTCACTTTGGAATTTTACTTGATGAAGCCAACCGATTTGCAGATCAAGGTGATAGTGTTGTCTTTGTTACTTGTTCCAGATATAACGATGTATGTTTGAAAAATCCATCGGGTAATCGAGGGCTATGTTACATTTGTAATCAAACTAATTACATTGGATTACGTAATTTGAGAGCCTCAGTAATTCAAAAAAAACTTTCTAACTATTATACAAAGAAACAGAGTGTAAAGTTTGATGGATATAAATCTCTAGATGATATTAAAAAAATTGATTATAAAGGTGGATTGATAGGGTATGCAGCTATTTCTTCATATGTGACTGTAACAAGAAATATAAATCCTAAAATAGATGATATCTTTTATGCATATTTTAATTCTATTTTAGAGCAGGAAGTTAGTCTCATTGATACTTTTCAGAAATTGATTGATTTTGAAAAGCCGGATTTAGTTTGTCTTTTCAATGGACGATTTTTTGAAAATAGACCTCTGTATGATTTATGCATTGGAAATAACATAACTGTTCGTACATATGAATTTGACGGAGGTCGTGAAGAGAAGTTTATTAAGTTGTATTTTGAGAATGCGTTGCCTCATAATTTAATTATAAATACGAATTATGCTTTTGAATGTTGGAATAATTCTAAAGATTGTGATCGCATAAAAAAAGAGAAAGCAAAATCTTTTTTTGAGAAGCGTCGTAATGGTATTATTGCTGGTGATAAAGTATATATTGAGAATCAAATTAAAGGGAAGTTACCGATAGATTGGGATGATACTAAAAGAAATATAGCTATCTTCAATAGCTCTGAAGATGAATTTATAGCTGTTGATAGAGATTTTGATAATCTTTCTTTATATAAATCCCAGATAGATGGTATAAGAGGCATTCTTGAACATTATAAAGAAAATCAGACAGTTCATTTTTATTTGAGGGTTCATCCTAATTTAAAAAATGTACATTATCAATATCATTTATTACTATATGATTTGAGTTTAAAATATCCTAATATAACTGTGATTGGTGCTGATAGTGATATTAGTACTTATGATATAATGGATAATGCTGAGAAAGTTATAGTTTTTGGCTCAACAATGGGGTTGGAGTCTAGTTATTGGGGAAAACCCGTTATTTTATTATCAGGCAGTTTTTATTATTATATGAATGTATGTTATATTCCTAAATCAAAAAATGAATTATGGACTCTTATAGATGATGAAAATTTGAAGCCTTTTGCGGATAAACAAAATACATTAGTAATGGGCTATTATTTTTTGGATAGATCTTTTAGACCTAATATTATTCATCAAACAAAATTGGACTATAATCCATCATATATAAAAATATTTAAATGGAAAATAAAATTATATCCTTATTTGAGAGTGTGTAATAGTAAATTTCTTTTTAAGCTTATGTTCAATATATCAATTTATTTGTGTTCCTATATATCTTCCTGTAAATATGTGATTCCAAAATCAGAGAATGAGTTTTAAGTTATTTTTTAGGTATAAGAGTGAATTAATATTTCTCTCATCTGGTTTTATTACACCCTTTGTTGGCTTTGTTGTTGGATTAATAAATGCCAAATATATTCCTCCTTACGAGATGGGAGTGATTAATAGCGTGTTGCTAATTGTTAATTATTTAAGTTTTATACAATTAGGAGTTTTTAATGGATTGAATAGAAATATTTCATTTTATAAATCTAAAGGTAAAAATTATAAGGTTCAGTCAATGGTTGACACTTCATTTATTACTTCAAAAGTAGTTTCGATTATTTCTGTATCTATTATTTGTGTGGTATTAGGGTGGAATATGTGGGATGGGTTATCTTCATCTTCTAATGTAATTTATGGAAGCTACTTTCTTTTACTAGTAATTATGATATTTCTACCAAGAAATTCACATTATGATGTAACTTTCAAAAGTAGTCAAGAATTTTCTACTTTAGGGAAAATTGTTTTAGGGGAAAATATTAGTTATTTATTATTTTCGTTATCCACTGTTTTTTGGGGCATTTGGGGAAAGTTATTTGCAGATGCAAATAAATATGTTATTGGCTTTTTTTTAAGACGAAGATATTCTCCATTTTTCTTTAAAAGGGAACAAAGTAAGGAGGCATATATTGAATTGGTTCAAACAGGTTTTCCATTATTACTAGGAGGATATATCTGGAGTTTATTTACAATCGCAGATCAGACTTACATAGCAGCGTATTTGGGTAAACAAAATATGGGTGAATATACTCTCTCTAGATTACTAATAAGTGCATTAACTGTTATTCCTACTCTATTAAATACTCTTTTGTATCCTAAAGCGGCTTCTGTTTTTGGACAAAAAGAAGTGGCTAACTCATTAAGACCATTTTGGGTTAAATCAGTATTGTTATTTACAGCTATTATAATTCCTATTTCTATAATAGCATACATTTGTTTACCACCATTAGTTCATACATTTTTACCGTTATATAGTGATGGAATATCTAGTGCTAAAATAAATATATTAACAGGAATAACATTTATTTCTATGGGGCCATCTGTTATTTTTGGTACACTTAGAAAGAATATTTTATATTTGATCTTTGTATTCATTTCTCTCCTTCTTTTTTGGGGGGTATTATTCCTTTTTAGAGATAAATTTTTGACATTAGAAAGTGTCGCATGGCTTAGATTTGCAGTTTCTTTGTTTCTTTCTGTTTTTGTAATGGTGTATACATTTATACTCACTAAATAAATATAAACTTGGGGAAGTTTTTAAATTATATTTTAGTAATATTGACTATCTTTACTAGTGGGAGTGTTTATCATCAAATGTGTGGTAATATTTTATCTCCACTTTTTATTGTAATATTATCTTTGGCATTTTGGGCTAATGCTCCGATTGTAAGCCGCTTTTCAATGAAATTGATTTTAGTAGGGATATTATGTGTTTCTATAGTTTTATTGTTGAATTATCTATTAAGTGAGTCAGGTAACTCTATATGGTTTTATATTAAATTCTTTTTAAGAATAGTATCTACCTTTCTGTTGATTTTATATTATAAAAATACACGGTTTGATTTAAAGCGTGATATTATTTTCTGTTTGTATGTTTTGGCTTTTCATGCTGTAATTTCTTTTTTAATTTTTCCATTCATTGAAAATTATTTGGTTTCAATTCCTACTGAAGAATTGAATGGTAAAACTTTTTATAATTTATTTTTTTATTCTTCATTAAGAGATGTTTTTGGTGTAAATATTTATAGAAATCAGGGAGTGTTTTGGGAACCTGGTATTTTGCAAATATATATGAATATACTTGTTTTTTATAACTTATTCGAAAAAAAGTCATTTAAGAAATCTCTTTTTCCCGCTTTAATAGTTGTGTCAACTATGTCTACTACTGGGTTGGGATTATTATTAATATTATATATCTTCTATTATTTTAGTATTCATACACATTTTTCTATAAAATTTTTCTTGTTAAGCCTTTTTTTCTTTATTCTGATGATTCCTTTAGTTTTAGCTTTTGTAAATAATTTCGGGGAAAAAAAAGATACTTTGTCATATCAACTACGTATGTATGATATGGTGAACGCCATTGAAATGGTTATTCAACATCCTATTTGTGGAATTGGTTTTGATATGGAAGTATATAAAAAGGTACAGACGATGACTAATCTATCTAAATATGCGAATTTGAATATTTATGATGGGGATATGATTTATGAACGTGGAAACACTAACTCTTTGCTCATGTTGTTAATTCAATGTGGCCTTCCAATGTCTGTTATTTACTTATGCATATTGTATCGACAAAATATATTTTTAAATAGGAGATTGTTTTTCTTTGTAATAATTATTTCTCTGATGTCTGAGCCATTGTTATTAGGAAATTTTTTTATTCTTTTTTTTGTTGAATCTTTTTTTACAATATTAAGTCGTTCAAAAGTTTATGATAAAGTTATCAATAATAACTGTTACATATAATAGTGAAAAGTATATTGAACAAACTATTTTAAGTGTTATTAATCAGCATTATTCAAACATTGAATATATTTTAATTGATGGTGGGTCCAAGGATAACACTATTAAAATAATAGATAAATATAAAAAATGTATATCATATTTTATTTCTGAGCCAGATAGGAATATGTATGATGCTATTAATAAGGGAATGAGTTTGGCTACTGGAGACTATATCGCCGTTTTAAATTCAGATGATTATTATATCCATGATAATGTATTAGATGATGTTTCAAAATGTCTTTTGGAGAAAAAAGCATATGATGGAGTGTATTTTGATATAATAAAGGTTAACTCACAAGGTGAAAAATTGTCAAGTGTATATCGATTTGATGTAAATTATAAGCAACTTTTGTTTTCTCGTAAATTGACTTTTGTTGGTCATGAGAGTATATTTATAAAAAAAGAATTAATTGATTCTTTGGGAGGGTATGCTGATGATACATTTTCTGCAGCGGCTGATTATGATTATATTTTGAGAGCTTTTTCTAAGGGGGTATTTTGTCATTATAGTATGAAGATATTAGCATTTAGAATTCATAATGAATCTATTACAGCTTCAGGGAAAATAGAAATGGAAGTTGAAAGAGTTTTGAAAAATAATCGGTATTATGATTATTCTTTATTTGAAAGATGTTATTATTATTACTATTTGTGGGGAAAGTTTATTGTTTTGAATATGGCAACTATTTTAAAAAAGAATTTTCGTAGAATCTTGAAGAACGGTTAGTTAATTATGAAAATATTACATGTAATTTCTTCTCTTGAAGTAGGGGGAGCACAGCGCTTACTTTCAGATTTACTCCCATTAGTTGCAAAAGAAAATTTAGTTTCGCTACTTGTCTTTAAAAATACAGATACAATATTTGAACAATATATTAAAGAAAAAGGAATTATTATTAATTCTTTGAATGTTAATTGTATATATAATCCGTGGATTTTTGTTCGTCTGTTTTTTATTGTTAGAAAATTCGATATAATACATATTCATCTTTTTCCTTCTTTATATTGGGGAGCTTTAGTTCAAAAATTTACACGATGTCGGTTTTTTTATACAGAGCATTCGACCAGTAATAAAAGAAGAAATAAAAAATATTTAAGATTTATAGAGCAAAAAGTATATAGATCATATGATAAAATAATTTCTATAAGTAATCAAACGGAAATAAATCTACTTCAATGGTTACATCTTAATAAAATATCTAAATTTATTGTTGTTGAAAATGGGGTTGATTTACAGAAATTTAGAAAATCATATGAGTCTATATTACCAAAAACTAACATTAATTTACTTATGATTTCTAGGTTTACAAAAGCTAAAGATCATTTTACTATAATTTCTGCAATGGAGCTTTTACGTGATGATGTACATTTATATTTAGTTGGAGATGGAGAGACTCGTAATGTTAATGAATCGTTAGTAAAAGAAATGCATTTGGAGTCTAGAGTTCATTTTTTAGGAAAGAGAAATGATATTCCTCAATTAATTTCTTCTTGCTTAATAGGTATACAATCATCTCATTGGGAAGGCTTTGGTTTAACTGCAGTTGAGTTTATGGCTGCAGGGAAGCCTATTGTTGCTTCTGATGTAGAAGGATTGAGACAAGTTGTTGAAAATGCGGGCTTGTTATTTAAACATGGTGATAGATATGATTTTGTTTATAAAATTAATTTATTATTAAATAGTGAGGATTATTATCATAAAATATCATGTAAGTGCTTTCAACGTTCTAAGCTATATGATATAAATATTACAGCTATGAAATATAATATGTTATACTCTAATAAATAATACTCCTTTATGTATAACCTTTTCATCGTAGTTAACGTTGATTGGTTTTTTCTCTCTCATCGCAAAGATATTGCACTAACTGCTCAAAAGTCTGGTTACAATGTCACTATCGTAACCAAGGATACCGGAAAAAAGAAAGATATTGAGGCACTTGGCCTGAAGGTGATCGATTTACCGATGAATCGTTCGGGACAAAACCTGTTAGAGGAACTGCATACTTGTTGGTTCCTTTACCATCTTTATCGTTGTGAGAATCCGGATATTGTGCATCATGTCGGTTTGAAAACGATTCTTTGGGGCACTTTGGCTGCGAAATTAGCTAATGTCCACGGGATCGTTAATGCCGTTAGCGGTTTAGGTATATTCTTTTCAGAGGGAAACCGGTCTATTATTTCGAAATTACTTCCTAAAGTACTTCGTTTTTCTCATCACCGTAATAATGTCGCTGTCATTTTTCAAAATGATGAAGACAAGTCATTGTTTTTAAAACATCAGATCATAAAGGAATCTCAAGCTTATAAAATTAAGGGATCCGGGGTTGACTTGAACCAGTATAATTATACTCCTGAACCGGAGGAGGGGAAGATCAAAGTTCTGTTAACAGCTCGTATGATTGTAGAGAAAGGTATCTTTATCTTGATAGATTCTGCTATAAAACTTAGGGAGCAATACCAGGGTAAGGTTCAGTTCTTATTGTGTGGCGGACTTGATGACAATCCCATGGCAATACAAGAAAGTGAATTACAAGAGGTATGTGACGGGGAGTATATCAAGTGGTTAGGTTATCGGACGGATGTTTTGGATTTGTTAAAGGGCTGCCATATTGTCGCTTTCCCTTCTTACTATAAGGAGGGACTGCCTAAATCCTTGATTGAGGCAACCGCTATAGGACGGCCTATTATAACTACTAATTCGATAGGATGTAAAGAGACTGTAATTGATGGCTATAATGGATATCTGATTCCCATAAAAGACAGTGATATGTTGGCTTCCCGATTAAGTTTTTTGTTTGAAAATAAAGATGTAAGACAGAGTATGGGACGTAATTCCCGAAAGCTGGCTGAGAAGGACTTTTCTATTGATGACGTAATAAAGAAACATTTGGATATTTATAGAACATTAGTTACTGGAACTTTATGAAATTATTGGTAACCGGTGCTGCCGGATTTATAGGTTCGCATGTTTGTAAGCGTCTTTTGCAACGTGGGGATGAAGTTGTGGGCTTGGATAATATCAATTCGTATTATGATATTAATTTAAAGTATGGACGCCTTTCGAGCTTAGGTGTTTCTCAATCTGAACTGTCATGGTATAAGTTCACACGGAGTAATGTTTATCCTCGATTTAGTTTTGTGCGGATGAACCTCGAGGATAGGCAGGCTATGCAAATGCTGTTTGCTAATGGGAATTTTGATGTAGTAATCAATTTGGCCGCACAAGCGGGAGTGCGCTACTCCATTGAGAATCCATATGCTTATGTTGAAAGCAATATAGACGGTTTTCTGAATGTTCTCGAGGGTTGTCGTCACAGTCAGGTGAAACATTTGGTTTATGCCAGTTCCAGTAGTGTATATGGTTTGAATGGACAGGTTCCTTTTTCAGAGAAAGATGGCATCGCCCATCCGGTGAGTCTGTATGCCGCAACCAAGAAGTCCAATGAACTTATGGCACATACTTATAGCCATTTATATAATATACCTTCTACGGGTCTTCGTTTCTTCACGGTATATGGTCCTTGGGGTAGACCGGATATGTCTCCTTTTCTATTTGCGGATGCTATCTTGCATGGTCGCCCCATCAAGGTCTTTAACAATGGCAACATGCTTCGTGATTTTACATATATAGATGACATTGTGGAAGGTGTCTTGAGAGTGGCTGATTCTATTCCGGAAGGGAATCAGTGCTGGGATGCTGAGGTTGCGGATCCAAGCATGTCCTGTGCTCCCTATAAGATTTATAATATTGGTAATTCCCATCCTGTAAAATTGATGGATTTTATACGTGCTATAGAAATGTCAATCGGGAGGGAAGCTGACAAGATCTATCTTCCGATGCAGCCCGGAGATGTGTATCAGACCTATGCGGATACTTCTTCTCTTTCGCGGGAAATTGGTTTTCAACCCAATACGTCCTTGGAGACGGGCGTTAAGGAAACAATAAGTTGGTATAAAGAATTTTATAATCTATAATTATGAAGATTGCTATAGTTGGTACAGGTTACGTCGGTTTGGTTACAGGTACCTGTTTCTCTGAGATGGGAGTAGACGTCACATGCGTTGATGTGATGGAATCTAAAATTGATAATCTTAAAAAAGGCATAATTCCGATCTATGAGCCGGGACTTGAAGACATGGTGCACCGCAATTACAATGCGGGGCGTTTGAAGTTCACTACTTCCTTAGCTTCATGTTTGGATGATGTTGAGGTTGTGTTTAGTGCAGTTGGTACTCCTCCTGATGAAGATGGCAGTGCGGATTTAAAGTATGTGCTTGAAGTTGCCCGTACGATTGGTAAAACGATGAACCATTATGTACTGGTGGTAACGAAGAGCACAGTTCCTGTCGGCACAGCGCAACAGGTGAAAGCTACGATTCGGGGTGAATTGGATAAACGCGGTTTGAATCTTGAATTTGATGTGGCCTCCAATCCTGAATTTCTGAAAGAGGGAGATGCCGTTGATGACTTCATGAAGCCGGATCGGGTAGTTGTGGGAGTCGAGTCTGAGAGAGCCAAATCTATCATGGAGCGTTTGTATAAACCGTTCATGATGAATAATTATCGTTTGCTCTTTACTGATATCCCCTCTGCCGAGATGATAAAATATGCGGCAAACTCTATGTTGGCCACTCGTATTAGTTTTATGAACGATATTGCGAATCTTTGTGAGCTGGTTGGTGCAAATGTAAATATGGTCCGTAAGGGGATCGGTGCTGATTCTCGAATAGGTAGTAAGTTTCTATATCCGGGTTGTGGATATGGTGGCTCTTGTTTTCCTAAGGATGTAAAAGCCCTGATAAAAACGGCCGATAAGAATGGGTATTCCATGCGTGTGCTCAAGGCTGTTGAAGAAGTGAATGATTCTCAGAAAAGTATTCTTTTTAATAAATTGATCAGATATTTTGATGGAAATCTTTCGGGAAAGCGTATTGCGTTGTGGGGGCTGTCTTTTAAACCGGAAACGGATGACATGCGCGAGGCTCCTGCTCTGGTTCTAATAGATAAGATATTGTCTTGTGGCAGTCTTGTTAAAGCTTATGATCCTATTGCTGTTGAAGAATGTAAACGGCGGATAGGGGACAGCATAGAGTATGCCAGTGATATGTATGATGCGGTTCTTGATGCGGATGCCTTGTTACTGGTTACAGAGTGGAAAGAGTTTCGTATGCCTAGCTGGGGTGTATTGAAAAAGACGATGAATCGTGCTTTGATTATCGATGGTAGGAATATTTATGATAAGAAAGAACTGCATGATATGGGTTTTGAATATACGTGTATTGGACAGTAATGATGAATATATTAGTAACAGGGATTCATGGCTTTGTGGGTTCTAACTTGGTTGAAGCTTTAAAAGAGAATTGTATCTTTTATGGGCTTGATATTGTTTCTCCTGCTAAAGAGGGAGTCGTAACTACTTTTTCTTGGCTAGATATCGAACCCACATCTTTTCCTTTTCAAACTCTTCCCCAATTCGATGCCATTATTCATCTTGCCGGAAAGGCCCATGATACGAAAAACCAATCAGCTGCTCAGTCCTATTTTGATATCAATACCGGTCTGACTCAAAAGATATTCGATTTCTTTTTGGAGTCTTCTGCCAAGAAATTCATTTTCTTTAGTTCGGTGAAAGCTGCTGCCGATAGTGTAGTAGGAGACGTGCTTACTGAAGACGTGATTCCGACTCCGGTTGGTCCTTATGGGGAGAGCAAGATAAAGGCGGAAGAGTATATAAAAGAGCATTTTATGTTTCCAACTGCTTCTATTGATGAGGATCAGTCTTTGCGGTTGGGGAAAGATAAGGGGAGGACGGCTATGAATAAACAGGTATATATCCTTCGTCCCTGTATGATTCATGGTCCTGGAAACAAGGGAAATTTAAATTTATTATATAACGTAGTGAAGAAGGGAATCCCTTGGCCTCTCGGTGATTTTGATAATCGTCGTTCGTTTACTTCAATCAATAACCTTTGTTATGTGATTGAGGGGCTTTTGAATCAGGATGTGCCTACGGGCATCTACCATATAGGAGATGATGAAGCTCTGTCAACGAATGAACTGATTGGCATCATGTGTGAAGCAATAGGAAAACAGCCGCATATCTGGAAGATGAACAAAGGGCTTATGGAAGGATGTGCCGGCTTGGGTACTCTGCTGCATTTACCTTTGAATACGGAAAGACTTCGTAAATTGACGGAAAATTATGTGGTAAGCAACGCTAAGATCAAAGCCGCTCTCGGGATTGATAAATTACCTGTAACGGCTAAAGAAGGATTGATGAAGACCATTCGTTCATTTGAAGAAACTAAATAACTTATGTACTATCTAATCATCTTAGTTCTGCTATTCCTGGCAGAACTTTTTTATTTCCGTATTGCGGATAAGTGTAACATTATCGATAAGCCTAACGAACGTAGTTCACATACCCGGATTACACTGCGTGGGGGAGGGATCATCTTTTATTTTGGGGCGTTGGTCTATTTTCTCACAAACCACTTTGAATATCCATGGTTTATGCTGGCTTTGAGTCTGATAACTTTTATCAGTTTTATAGATGACATTCGTTCTACTTCGCAAGGATTGCGTTTAGTCTTTCATTTTACGGCAATGGCTTTGATGTTTTATCAATGGGGATTGTTTAGCTTGCCTTGGTGGACAATCCTTGTTGCCCTGATCATTTGTACTGGGATTATTAATGCTTACAACTTTATGGATGGCATTAATGGCATAACAGGCGGATACTCATTGATCATTCTGATAGCATTGGCCTATATAAATAGGGTATATGTTCCATTTGTTGAAACGGACTTTATTTATACCATGCTTTGCGCAGTATTGGTTTTTAGTTTTTTTAATTTTCGCAAGCAAGCGAGATGCTTCGCCGGTGATGTTGGGGCGGTCAGTATAGCTTTTGTGATCCTTTTTCTGATCGGAAGTTTAATTATCAAAACAGAGAATTTTAGTTGGCTCGTATTACTTGCTGTATATGGAGTAGATAGTGTGTTGACTATCATTCATCGATTGATGCTTCACGAAAATATTGGTCTGCCGCACCGGAAACACTTATATCAGATTATGGCTAATGAATTGAGAATACCGCACGTAACGGTATCGTTGGTGTATATGATTGCGCAATTTGTAATTATCATCGGGTATTTATATTGCCGGGATTATGGTTATTGGTATTTATTGGGTTGTATCATCTTGCTGAGTGGAATATATATTGTTTTTATGAGCAAATATTTTCACTTGCATCTTTTACCTAAAAGATAATTATTATATTTATGATAATCTTGGTTATGGTTGTTATTAATCCTTTCATAGTTGGAGGATATGTCTGATAATCCCTTCTATAAGCTATAACTTACTTTTCCGGTTTCTATAAACTGTTTTAATAAGGATGCAATTAATGCATCCTTATTTTTTTACTTCGTCTATGGTGTCTTTTATACACGATATATCCCGAAACGAGAATCAACGTTAGCAGAAGTCCGGAGATAAAAACGAATAGATCCGAGAAAACACCTAAGAAAGGTGAATAGCAGCGACCGACATGGAGTTCTAAGCAGAAATTCCATAATGACATGGGTTGCTGTTGCATAAAAACAGGCATTGCCGGCAATGCTAAATTATTCTCTTTATTGCGTGCTCCGTTGTCGTATTCGAAGATTACCTCCCGTGTGATTAAATCGTTGGTGAATCCGTTAACGAGACTGCCGCCGAGCGGTTTCCCGTAAGTTGCTGCCGGGGGGTGGCCTGTATAATAATCGAGAACACTTCCTGTAGATGGATTCCAGACAAACAGTCCGCTGAAAGAGCCGATTAACCATTCGTCCGGGTTTTTCGGATAAAACACATTAACTCCCATAGGACTTACCGGTGGGGTTCGTTTTAATTTAACCGGTGGCAGTGTAAAGTCGTTTATAAGATAGAAACCGGTTGACGAAGACAATAACCAGACATTTTTTGATGCGTCCCATCGGATACTGCGGAGTTTGTCATGCCACGGATTGTCTGAATCAAGAGTTGTTCCGGGGATGGGGTTCGTGTTCACCAGAACAAAAGGTATCATTAAAGGCGGTCGGAGACACATACCCGTAACAGATAACAATATGGTCAGTACGATCAGCCATGTACCCAATTTATTGTGCCAGTTCAGTGAAGTTTTCAAGGCCTTTGCCTGTGTTTTGACAGGGAGCCTTTTTCTGTGTCTTCGGCGAATGAATGAAGGAAGAAAAGTATATATGATTCCCGTTATACTGAGAATGATTAATACTACTCCCAGAAAATCAACTACCAGTTTGCCGGGTGTACCGAACAACTCTCCGCTATGGAGGAGCCAGATGGTACGGAATAAGGAGGTTTTCGGTGAATAATTTTCGGGGGCTTTTAATTCTATTTTTCTGAATTGATGGTAAGGAGACACACTGGCATACAGATTAGAACGTGTGAGCACGACCAGCGTATCTCCGTGTTGGGTTATATCAGAGATTCGTTCTTCATTTCCGGATATCGGATACTCCTGCCATTTGTTTTTGTCCAGGAGATAGACAGAGTATAATCCGGCACACCAAATATCGTTATTGGCAAGGCGGATGATATTACTTATTTTGCGATTGTCGATTCCCCGAACCAGACCTTGGTTGAAATCGGTAAAGGTGATGAAACAGGAGTCTGTTTGCCAGACTCCTGCATTACCATATGCTAGAATTTTCCCATCAGGAAGGCGTAATGTTCCTTTTATAATTCCATTATTCCAGTTTCTGTAGTGATAGCTTTCCGGCATCCAGTTTCTGTTGACTTCAACTTTTGAGAAAATTGTACGGTGATTGAGTACAATGCCTGAGAAACAGAACATCAGGATAAAGAAGCTAAAGAACAAACCTACCCATTTATGGTATTTCTTCCAGAAATTTTTCATTAGAGATTGTTACTTAGTTTAAATTGGTACTGCCATTCGGCTGAATGGCGTATTCAAAGGAATAAATGCCACTATTGCCTTCGTCATCATAAAAACTTTTGGCTTTTAGTTTTGCATATTTCCCACTGGCTGTGCGGACGATAAATACATAATCACTTGGCGTGTAAGTGGGAGGGGGGCCGGCAAAAGTGATTGCTTTACAAAGTACTTCGTTGGCAGTAGACTCCATGGTAGGAGGAGGAAATCCGGTGCCGGGAGCGGTAATGGTATAGGATGCATCGACAGTGAATGTTCCTTGAGGAACTGTCGTACAGGCTGCCATATCTTTGATATTCGTGAGTAAAGCACCGCCTTTTCCCTTACCGGACGCGCCGCTGTTGGTACGCACATTGTAACGGTTGAATGCGATATCCCAATCTGTATTTTCGGCATGGGTTTCTTCACTGACGTTTACTTCTTTTCCTTTTTCAAGTGAATAATAAATCCAGTCGTTCCCATATGCTGTTTTTCGGCTCAGGCTTACCTGTTTTACTGGTAAAGCATCTCCCCCCTGTGAGGGATCGTCGGGCAGAGAACCGTTATTGTCACCTGAGCAGGAGGTGCTGATAAATGCTGATAGTACGCCAAATAATAGAATGGCGAATCTGAATTTGCTTTTGTTGTTCATACTTGTTTTAGTTTAATTTATTTATAGTGTATAATTACATGCGATAAAATAATTTCTTCCCGGTGAGGTAGAGGTATTGAAGGTTACCCGGTCTGAGGTATAATCGAACAGGTTGGTTATTCCTGCCGTGATTCTCAGGTTCTGCATGATGTATTGTGACACCGTCAGATCCCAAAGACAATAGGGGTTCACCTTAGCCTGATAGTAGGCTTCTACTTTCTTTCCCTCTATTTCGAGTTCGTCCAATACGTCGAATCTCTTTTTTCCCATGATATTGCCGGACAGATTGACAACTGTGGCATAACGGGGGATACGTGTATTGTATTCGGCACGGATGTTGCCGGAATGTGGACTGGAAGAACTTAACCGGACTCCGTCAGCGTCTTTGCTTGTGTAGAGGTAATTGTAAGCTCCGTGTACATTGATGTGTCTGTTTATCTGTACCTTGCACATGGTTTCAACTCCTGCCAGATGACTTTTCCCCACATTGGTATAATGGAGTTCGGTTTGGTCATTACTCCACATTCCTTCTATTTTGTTTCGGAACCAGTTACTGTAGATGTTGGCATTGATATTGATCCAACTATTCACGTACTCTCCTGAAAGTGATATATAATTGTTGGTTTCAGGTTTCAGTTTACTGTTGCCATATATCCAGAACATCCCCAGGTGATCCCAGTTCATATAGAGTTCTTTAATGCTGGGTGAACGGTATCCGCGTGCATAATTGAAGCGGACTGTGAATGGGAATACTTTATACATGACAGAAGCTTTGGGAGTGACGTTGGCACCATATTTTTCATGATAGTCACATCGCAGTCCCGCCACAACGGAGAATTGCTTGTTGATACTCCAATCGTCCTGGAGGAAAGCGGTAGCATACCATTGGCTTTTGTTCTCTTTTACACCGGTTTCGAATTTATCACTGAACAATGACTCTCTGTAAAATTCCAAACCGCCCGTGATGGTCTGTTTGTCCAATGCAGTGGTAGTGTAAACGACGCGTGGCTGAATAATATTGTTTTTATATTCAAGGCGGCGCCCGCTTTTCAATTCGTATTTATCATAACGATTGTAATGGTCGGTATGAATAGAAGCAACCAGAGCCGATTTATCGGAAATCGTATAGTCTATTGTGCCCCCATAAGTATAGTCTTCTGATTTTTCGAAAATGTTATCTGCTTGAAAATCATACTTGTTTAGCATATAATAGCTTCCCTTTAACTGGACCTTCAGTCGTTTACTGAAACGATAATCCATTTTATGGGTTACTTGCACGTCTTCGTATCCCGATATGCTGGTGGGAGTTGTGTTGAGTTCTTCGGTAATTGTGGTGTTATAGGCCGGGAAGAATTTTACCAACGGCTTTTTGTCATATAATTGATATCCGTCGAAACTTTTATAAAGTATATCGGTGTTCATCGTGAATTTTCCTAAGTTTAATCCAAGGGATAAATTGGTGTTCAGATTGGGTTTATCTAAATGGGTCCGGTACTTGTATTGTGAATGGTCCTTGGGGGTATCTTTATAATTTTGCTGGTTTCTTCCCGCATAACGTATCCCTGCGGAGGCTTCAAACTTCTTTTGGGCTTTACGGGTAATGATATTGATGACTCCACCCATAGCTTGTGAGCCGTAAAGGGCAGAAGAGGCCCCTTTGACTATTTCGATATGGTCGATGTTATAAAGATTGATTCGTGAATAGTCAATGTTGCCACCGTTTTCTCCTGCTATGCGTTCACCGTCTATCAGGAAAAGGATATGTTTGGAGCCCAAGCCCTGTATGTCGATACTGGTTCCATAACCGACTTCCTGAAAATTGAGTCCGGGTACTTCCTGGGTCAAGAGATCCTGGATGTTACCGGTTCCCCTTTCTTCTATTTGTTTTGCGGTGATTACCTGAGTGATAACCGGTGTATTTTTTATTTTTTTTTCAGTTCGGGTGGCTGTAACCACAATTTGTTCAAGGTTGAAAGGATCATCATTCATATAAGAAACTGTGTCCTTTTCTTGCCGTACATTCTGTGCTGCTAAAGGGAGTGCACCTATAAAAGTCAGTAGTAATGCAAATTTTGTTCTTATCATAATCTTTGTTTTTGGATCAGCAAAGATATAGGGTACTTAAAGAGTGTGAAATACCTAAAAATAGGTAAAAGACAGATGACGATTAATACTAATTCCATCGAAATAATCAGTTCTGCTTCCGGATGGCTTTTCTCACCTCGCATATCGGAGGGATTCTGCCGCTTCTCTTAAAGAATTTGCAGGAGATGGTGTAAGGAGTGGAATAAAAATCGTATTTTTGCAACCAACTTTTTTAAAATAACCGGTTATGAATACCATTCAGATAAAAGATAAACTATTCACTGTTTCTATCAAGGAACAAGAGATTCAAAAAGAAGTGATTCGCGTGGCGAATGAAATTAATCGTGACCTGGCAGGTAAGAACCCTTTGTTCCTCAGTGTGTTGAATGGTTCGTTCATGTTTACTGCCGATTTGCTGAAACATATAACGATTCCCTGCGAAATTTCATTTGTAAAGTTAGCCTCTTATCAGGGAGTATCGTCTACCGGTACTATTAAAGAAGTGATCGGTATCAATGAAGATATAGCGGGACGTACTGTTGTTATCGTAGAAGATATTGTAGATACGGGACTGACTATGCAGCGTTTGCTGGAAACACTGGGAACGCGCGGGCCACAGGAAATCCACATTGCTTCGTTGCTGGTAAAGCCGGATAAGCTTAAGGTGGATCTGAATATTGAATATGTCGCAATGAATATTCCCAATGATTTCATTGTAGGATACGGACTCGATTACGACGGTTTCGGGCGTAATTATCCGGATATTTATACAGTTATAGACTAACATAAAATAAATAATAGGTATACCAGTAATGGTAAAATGTAGAATTATAAATTAACAAGATGCTGAACATTGTAATTTTCGGTGCTCCCGGTTCAGGAAAGGGAACACAAAGCGAACGTATTGTAGAGAAATACGGAATTAACCACATTTCAACAGGAGATGTATTGCGTGCAGAAATTAAAAACGGCACAGAGCTGGGTAAAACAGCTAAAGGCTACATTGATCAGGGACAGTTGATTCCGGATGAATTGATGGTAGACATTCTGGCAAGCGTATTCGATAGCTTTAAGGATAGTAAAGGGGTTATTTTTGATGGTTTCCCAAGAACTATTCCGCAAGCTGAGGCGTTGAAAGTGATGTTGAAAGAACGTGGACAGGATATCTCTGTGATGCTGGATCTGGATGTTCCGGAAGAAGAGTTGATGACTCGTCTGATTAAGCGTGGTCAGGAATCAGGTCGGGCTGATGATAATGAAGAGACTATCAAAAAGCGTCTGGTTGTATATAATACACAGACTTCACCGTTGAAAGAATATTATAAAGGCGAAGGCAAATACCAGCATATCAATGGTCTTGGAACCATGGAAGGTATCTTCGAAGATATTTGTAAAGCGGTAGATACATTATAATTATATATGTGCCGATGTGCTCATTAAGATGATAGCATGGATTATGGGTATGTCGGCACATGATCACATTGAAAATTTATTGATTATGGCTGAATCGAATTTTGTTGATTACGTAAAGATATACTGCCGCTCGGGTAAGGGTGGAAGAGGCTCTACGCACATGAGGCGAGAAAAATATACTCCTAACGGTGGTCCCGATGGAGGAGATGGTGGTAGAGGAGGCCATGTTATCCTGCGTGGTAACCGGAACTACTGGACATTGCTTCACCTGAGGTATGACCGTCATGCTATGGCCGGTCATGGAGAATCGGGGAGCAAGAACCGCAGTTTTGGTAAAGACGGCGCAGATAAGATTATTGAAGTCCCCTGTGGTACGGTAGTTTACAATGCCGAAACGGGAGAATATGTATGTGATGTTACGGAACATGGACAGGAAGTCATTCTCCTGAAGGGTGGCCGAGGCGGATTGGGAAACTGGCATTTCAAGACAGCTACCCGTCAGGCTCCCCGTTTTGCCCAGCCGGGTGAACCGATGCAAGAAATGACAGTGATCCTTGAATTGAAGCTGTTGGCAGATGTAGGTCTGGTTGGTTTTCCGAATGCCGGAAAGTCTACGTTATTGTCGGCTATTTCTGCGGCAAAACCCAAAATAGCTGATTATCCGTTTACTACTTTGGAGCCTAACCTGGGTATTGTGTCTTACCGTGACGGACAGTCGTTCGTGATGGCAGATATTCCGGGAATTATCGAGGGAGCCAGTGAGGGTAAAGGGCTTGGATTACGATTCTTACGTCACATTGAACGTAACTCTTTATTACTGTTTATGATACCGGCAGATAGTGACGATATCCGTAAAGATTATGAAGTGCTGCTAAACGAGCTGAAAACGTTTAATCCGGAAATGCTGGATAAGCAACGGGTACTCGCAGTCACCAAAAGTGATATGCTCGATCAGGAGTTGATGGATGAAATAGAGCCGACATTGCCTGAGGGAATCCCTCATGTGTTCATTTCGTCCGTATCTGGTCTGGGTATCTCAGTATTGAAGGATATTCTGTGGACGGAACTGAATAAAGAGAGCAATAAAATAGAGGCTATTGTGCATCGTCCGAAGGATGTCAGCAGACTGCAACAGGAACTCAAAGACATGGGAGAGGATGAAGAACTCGACTATGAGTATGAGGACGATAGTGATGAAGATGATCTGGATTACGAATACGAAGAAGAAGATTGGGAAGATAAATGATTTCACTCACCGACGATAAGAAAATGTTGGGGTATGGGCTGTTGGGCGCATACCCCAACATTTCTCATTTTGTGACGACCCGACATGGAGGTTATAGTGAGGGAGCGTATGCTTCTTTTAATTGTTCTCCTTACTCGGGGGATGAATTTGAAAAAGTAAAAAAGAATCAGCTTTTATTGTTTCAATCGTTACCGCAAGTACCGAAACATCTGATCCTCCCTTTCCAGACGCATGGAACAAAAGTGCTTCTGATTAATAAGGATTTTCTGGAGACTTCTATAGAATGTCAACAGGAAATGCTGGACGGGATAGATGCATTGATTACCAATGAACCGGGGTGTTGTATCGGTATTTCAACGGCAGATTGTATTCCGGTACTGCTATATGATAAAGTACATGGGGGGGTAGCAGCCGTACATGCCGGATGGCGGGGAACTGTGGGGTATATCGTGGGACACACGCTTGAGAAAATGCGGGCGGCATTTGGTACGGAGGGACGGGATGTGATTGCATGTATCGGCCCGGGTATTTCTATTCAATCATTCGAAGTAGGGGACGAAGTTTATGAAGCTTTTCGTTTGAATGGTTTTGATATGTCGCGTATCTCTTTCCGACATTCGGTTACCCATAAGTACCATATTGACTTATGGGAGGCAAACCGGCAGCAACTATTAGACTTTGGTGTGCCGGGAGTTCAGATTGAAGTAGCGGATATCTGTACTTACATCCATTATGAAGATTTCTTTTCAGCGAGAAGATTAGGCATAAAGTCCGGACGTATTCTATCGGGTATTATGATAAACTGCTGATGGACAAAATTTTGATTTATTATGTATACCATTACTATATCGGAAGAGTTAAAAGAAGCATGTCCTGTTTTTGCAGGAGCTGCTGTATATGCTGAAGTGAAAAACACTTCTTATTGTGAAGGACTTTGGGAGGAGATTCAATCTTTTACAGAAAAGCTCACTACAACAACCCAGTTGGAAGATATTAAAAAACAACCAGTGATAGCTGCCACACGTGAGGCTTACAAACGGTGTGGAAAAGACCCCGGAAGATATCGCCCATCGGCCGAAGCATTACGTCGCAGGCTGATGCGGGGAATTACCTTGTATCAGATTGATACTCTGGTCGATTTGATCAATCTGGTTTCTCTTCGGACCGGGCATTCGATAGGTGGTTTTGATGCGGATAAGATAGCGGGCACCAATCTGGAGCTGGGGATAGGCAAAAAAGAAGAGCCTTTCGAAGGTATTGGCCGTGGAGTACTGAACATAGAGGGACTTCCGGTATACCGCGATGCCGTGGGAGGAATAGGAACACCTACCAGTGATAATGAGCGGACAAAGATGGATCTGGAAACGACTCATATATTAGCCATCGTTAATGGTTATAATGGGAAGGAAGGATTGCAGGAGGCTGCCGGGATGATACAGACTTTATTGCGAAGATATGCAGGATCGGACGGAGGAACGATTACCTATTTTGAATAACAAGCGTCCATGAAGAACATACACACTTTTTTGATTTTATCTCTGTTTTCGTTGTGTACGAGTGCACAACGCAGTGCACAAACCAAATTCTCGGATATGGAAGTTAATCATGTCCGGGTGGCTACACCGGGACTTTTTGCTAAAGAGAATTGCATCATGCTCAATCTGAATTCCCTGTCTCGGAATTACTCTTTTCCTTTGCCGGGAGGTAAAGTCATTTCCGGTTATGGAACCCGTGGCGGACATAGTGGGGATGATATAAAAACTTGTGCCCGTGATACGATTCGCGCTGCTTTTGACGGAGTGGTACGTATGGCAAAACCTTATGGTGCATACGGCAATGTGATTGTGATTCGCCATCCCAATGGGTTGGAAACGGTGTACAGTCATAATGTGAAGAATCTGGTAAAAAGCGGAGATGCTGTGAAAGCGGGAAAAGCTATTGCCCTGACCGGACGTACCGGGCGGGCTACTACGGAACATCTGCATTTCGAAACGCGGATTAACGGGCAACATTTTAATCCCGGTCTTATTTTTGATATGGATAAACGCACTTTGCGCCAGGATTATCTGCAATGTACGAAGAAGGGGAAAGGGATTATTGTGAAAGCTTTGAAAAGCGAAAAAGTTCCCCCTAAGTATAAAACTCTTTCGCCTTTCCTTTATGAACTGCCCGGTATTAAAAAACCGGAATGGAATATACCAGGCCTAGCGAAATCCGCTGTGTATTCGGGTCTATAGCTTCTAAACGGCGGGCAGCTTTCAGGAGTTCGTTCCGTTTGTACTGATAATGGAGGAAGATCAATAGTTCGCTGTTTCGCATCGGATAGTATTCTACGCAGGCTTGCCCGCACCAGGTACGACGATAGGTGCCTTTCTCAAAGATTCCGTTTGTTTTATAAATCTTACCGGTTTCGTAGATACCTTTCAAGTATACATTCCAATTGGGATGGAGACGGTAGTCCACATTGGCAATGGTAGTGAAGTATTCGGTATATTGGGCCGTTTGTGGATTTTCCAGGTCAGTGTGGGGTAAGGCACTGATAATGCCTTTGTTGTCGATCCCCTGTCGGGAGTACATCAAATCTACATAAGCGATCCATGGCCCTTTTTCATAGACGTTTCCGGCAGTGAGATACAGGATGTTTCTTCCTTTGGCCTGCTGTCCCCATGAAGCGGCATATCTTAACTGGATGGCTTTATCCAGATAGTAACTGTTCCAGTTGATAGTTGAGATCAGGGGAACTTTGGTAGCTTCTACATTTGCCGGTAGCCCGTGGAGATAGGTATCTTCATCCCCACCATTACGGTTGTTTACTATCTGGAAGTTCAATTCCTGAGTAGGGGTTACATTCCAGGTGGCAGATACACCTGCCAGAAAGCAGTTGACATAATTATTAAATTCACTGAACTCACGCACTTTAATCGGATTGACATAGTATTCGTAGCCACCCAGCATGAGGAACTGTTTTCCGGCGGTGATGGAAAAGCGGTCGGAGAGATGATAGGTCAGATAAGCATACTCTACGGAAGAAGACAGGTTGTCCAGTACAAAGGGATTGCTGTATTTATTAAAAGATTGACGGAAATGGTAAGAGAACTTTTGGTTGATATTTCCTACAATTTCTAATTTGAACCGATTAAGTTTGAAAGCGACCTCCTCTAATTCATTCTCGGTAAAAGAAGCAGCACATGAGGTGTAGAGTTGCAGGTTCATGTGAGCGGAGAATCCTTTGTTTTCTTTTCCGGTGATGCGTTGGACTACAGAAGAAATAGAGTCGTTTGGGGAAATAATGGGTTGCTGTTGGGCCGTAATAGTGCCCATGGTAAACAAGGTTACCAAAAGGAAGACGTGTCTTTTCATATTTGTGAAATCTCTTTGGGTTAATAAAAGTGATGCAAAAATAATAAAAAACGTCTTCCTTTTCGTCTTTTCAAGGTAAAACTGTCTGTTTCTCCTTAAAGTTCCTGTTCTGTTAGTCTACAAATTTCAGGCAAACAGGTTTGTCTACTTTTATATCTTTCTTGATATCGGTCAATAGTCCGGTAGTCTGGTTCCTTTCAAATATCTGAATGGTATTGGTGTCGCGGCACGCTACCAGCAAATATTTGCCGTTGGGGGTAATGATGAAGTTACGCGGATGGATTCCCGTTAACTGATAACCTATCTTGGTCAGGGTACCATTGGTCTTGTCGACTTTGAAGATGGCAATTCCGTCTGCTTTCAGGCGGTTGCTGGCATAGAGATATTTTCCGTCCGGACTGATGTGGATATCGCCACTGCCTTGCGCATTTACAGTATCGGCTGCAATGGTTTGAATTTCATCTAGCATTCCGTCGGTATACCGGAAAGCTATTACCGTCCCTCCTATTTCGTTAATAAGGTAAGCAAACTTGCTGTCCGGACTGAATATCAGATGTCGGGGACCGGAACCCGGAGCAACCTTAAAAGCTTCCGGATTACCCTTTGTCAGGAGTTTCTCTTTGTTATCGGCATTGGCATTCGGATTGAGATTGAATTTATGTATCTGATCGGTACCTAAGTCATCGGCGAGTAAATATTTGCCATCCGGAGTGATACGTACGCAGTGCAGATGAGGCATTGTCTGTCGTTCTTTATCCGGTCCGGAACCTTTAAATTCGATTACATCGGAGGCGGGTAGCAGAGAACCGTCTTTTCCGATGGGAAAGACAGTGATACTCCCTCCGCTATAGTTGGCAGTGATAACATTCTTTCCGTTGGTGATCAGGTAGCACGGATCGGCCCCCATTGTTTTCTGAGTATTCAATAAGCGAAGCGTTCCTTTGGTTTTATCGAAAGCAAAGGCGCTCACAGATGCCTGGTCTTTGCTAAATTCATTGACGGAATAAACGAATTTTCCGTCGTCCGACGGAACGAGGTATGATGGGTTAGCAACTTCTGCATCACTGAGTGGTACCGATTCTCCGGTTTCTTCGTTGAACCGGAAAGTGTAAATGCCTTTACTGTCGCCGGAAGTATATGTTCCTACCAGCATAGTCAGTTCGTTGTCAGTTGTTGTTGGATCTGCCGGCTGTGCGGTTGTCTTCTTTGGAGAACAACTGGCTACAAGCATGCCGACTGCACAGATACTAATGATTTTTTCGACCATAATAAATAGATGTTATTTTGAGGGTTTGTTGGTTACCTTCGTTATATTCTGAAAACACAAAGTTAGTATAATCTCCTGTGTTTCTTTCCGGAATGAATAAAATATCTAAAATCCATCCTCTTTTTCTTTCTTTATGATGAATATTCCCTATCTTTGCAGCCACATAAGTGGTTACCACTTCCTCATCTCAAAAGGGGTTGACTGGTTTTGACAGCGGGCAGAAATGGTGGGTAAGCATGCAGTGCGTCGGTGATTTGCACTTTAATCTCAGTTATCAAAATTTTATCTGGCGAAACTAATTACGCTCTTGCTGCTTAATCGAATCATAGTAGATTAGCTTAATCCAGACACCAGGTGCCAGGACGAGACATCACTCGGAAGCTGTTGCTCCGAAGCATTCCGGTTCAGTGGTGCAGTTACATCGGGGATAGTCAGAAGTGGCCTCGCGCTTCGGATGAAAATTTAGAGGATAAGGCAGGAATTGATGGCTTTGGTTCTGCTCCTGCACGAAAAACTTAGGCAAAGATAAGCATGTAGAAAGCTTATGATTTCCTCGTTTGGACGAGGGTTCGAATCCCTCCAGCTCCACTTTATGACAGAAACGTCCCTCTGAACCGGTAAGTTCAGGGGGATTTTTTGTTAAGAATATCCGGATTGTCCGGGTTATTTGTTACGTTCTCAACGTAAGTCGTTGATAGGTAGCTGCCTATCGGCATTTAAACTGCTGTTATTTGTCCGGGTACTTTATTTTGTCTTTTAAAATAAACACTCTACATTTGACTTCTGAGCAATTCGTCATAGAGAGTCGACAAGTGAGAAACGGTCTAATCCCAAGTATGGTTAAAGAAATTATTGTCTGCTCATATTTATTGTTTATTCATATTCCGGTAAATGCCCTTGCCAATCTATCTTTTTCTTAATAAAAACCATATTGGGGAAACAAACTGAATATTGTCTCGTTATAATGTAGATCAGATTGATTTTTCATGTGAGTCGCCTTTCTTGATGTCCTGTTGCTCACCGATAAACGATGTGAACATCTCATTACTATTGTTTTGTTAGTATCCTCTACGACAACAGGGATGGATTTAAGGCGTTCAGGAGCGCCACAAATCCGGTCACCTACTCACGTGATGTGCAGAAGGTAGTGTTTTTCTTTCCCCCATGACTACCTTACTATAGGGTTCCCACTTTTAATAAAACTACTCCATTTTAATTATAACAAACAAAAAGAATGAAATATATTTTATACTTCATGATGATGATATATGGTTCGTTATGCCATGCCATCGTTTGCAAACACATTGTAGAAATAAGTGAAACGAATACTCGTAAAGTGCATCAGATACGGAGAGATGCCTTGGGATATATGTGGTTTATGAGCCATACCGGAATAAGCCGGTTTGATGGAACGAAGCTGAAACACTATAAGTTGTCTGCCGAAGGACAGACTGTGGATTATTATATGGGCTGTTGCCGGCTGCTTACGGACAAAGAGAATGGGTTATGGGCGGTTACCCGAAACGGAGATTTATGGACGTATAATCCGTCATTGGATAAGTTTGAGTGCAGAAACCATCTGCCGAACCAGGATAAGGCGTCAGTGCGCTTTCTTTGTGCAGATAGTAAGGGGCATATCTGGTTTTCCGCCGGAAACCGGTTGATTGCTTATCGAGGAATCACTAATACTTTCTATCGGGTGAATCACAATCTGAAAAAGATTTCCGGTATGGTAGAAGTAGCTCCGGGAGAGTATTTCGTGGGCTCGGATGAAGGATTGTTTGAGATAACCATGAAGGGTTATTCCATAGAAAAACAATCCAGCGAACTGTCCGGGAAGAGATGTCGCCGGATACATGAAATGCTTTTTCATCCGTATAGCGGCAGACTGATTATCGCAGACTATTCGGAAGGGTTAATGGTGTGGGACACGAAGTCGGAGCGGATGATTTATACATGGGACAGGCCTGTGAACAGCCGGATTAGTAGTTTGCGAACATTGGACGACCGGAATGTCTTAGTAGCAACGGACGGTGAGGGATTATATCGCATGGACATTATTAACCCGGAAATCAGGTCTTTTGTACATACCGATTTTGAGAATGGTAATTCAATTCGTACGAACCGGATTGTCGATTTGTTTGTGGATGATCAGAAACATATCTGGGTGGCGGATTATCCGGAAGGCGTATCAATGATTGATATGGATTCTCCGGATGATTATAAGTGGTATAGGTTTCAGGCAGGAAATACGCATTCATTGGCGAACAACCGGATAAATGCGGTATTACATGATTCGGACGGGGATGTCTGGTTTGCGACGGATCGTGGTATCAGTTGTTTTCACCCGTCGACAGGCAGATGGGAACGGATTGTTACAGATCTTCCTTGCCAGATGTATACTGCACTTAGCGAAACAGGTCCCGGAGAGATATGTGCCGGAAACTATGTACACGGCTTGTACATCATCCGTAAGAAGAATAATAATCAGGTTGTTCCGTATGCCCGCATTTCCGGGGTCAATGCACTTTGCCGTAAGGATAAAGATCGGTTGTGGATTGGGACGGATGAAGGTTTGTTTCTCTATTGTCCCAATGATAATGGTGTTGTAGAAGTGAAATCCTTGTCCGGTCTGCACATTCATGCCTTGTATCAGTCCGATAGCAATTGCCTGTATATTGGAACCGAAGGAAACGGTTTGCTGGTCTACCGTCCGGAGCAATCCCGGCTGGATACTGTGAAAAATTCAGGAGTTACTAATGTGTACGCTGTTTGGGAGGATGACAAGAAGCGGCTGATAGGAAGCAGTGACCAGTTTGCCTTTTCATTTGATCCTGTACAGCATTCGTTTCGGCGGTTTCCCAATAAAGGACTCCGGATTACGTCGGGAGCTTTTATTGGAGACGGCAGGCAGATACTGGGTACATACCAGGGAGCAATTGATTATGACAAACAAGAGCCTCGTTCGTTACACAAGACCTGCCTGGGATTTTATCTGGACGGGCTTCGGGTGCTGGATAAGGATATGACCGTAGAAACAGAAAATACTCCGTTAGAAAAAGCACTGAATTATACAGCTACCTTACAGTTGGATCATGATGAAAACACTTTTTCGTTTACGGCTACTGCCGTCCGCTACGATGAAATACAGGATATAGCTTACAGCTGGAAACTGGATAATACGGACTGGAGTAATCCGTCGCCGGAGAATAGAATTCGTTTTTCGAACCTTGCTCCGGGTGAATATGTCTTCTCCGTACGGGCAATATCCATTGGCAACGGACGTCCGTTTGCACAGAGGAATATGAATATCGTGATTCGTAAACCGCTCTGGAAGACAAATGGCGCTTTTCTTTGTTATGGAGTTTTGGCTATTACGCTGGGGTCTTTAGCTGTTCGTTCGTGGTTCATCTGGCAAGACAGGAATCTTTCAAGAGAAAAGATACAATTATTTATGAATACTACCCGTAACCTCTGCATGCCGCTTACGTTGATAAAGGTTCCGTTGGAGTATCTTTATGAAAAATCGTCTTCCGAACTTGTCAATAACGTATTGCAACAGATTAAGGGTGTAAACAATCTGCTGGCCGACCTGGAAAGCATCAGCCGTATTTCGGCTTCTCCCGGGTGCCTGTCTCTTGCCGATCATGAGTTATCCATGTTTCTCAAAGAGACGGTGAACCGGTTCAGTGATTACGCAAACGAAAAATGTATTACGCTTCGTTGGGTGGACGAACCGGCTTTTGTCACTGTGTGTCTGGATAAGGAGAAGATGGCTGCAATCCTCCGGAACCTTTTGATGGCTTTTACCGACAGTATAGACCGGGGCGGGGAAATACTTCTGAGTACATCGTGCAACACTCAAAACTGGGAGTTGAGGCTGGAGTCTGGAGATAACGGACTTCTTAAAAAAAAATTCTAAATTATAAGGGACTGGTTTCGGGAGGCTCTGCCGAGACCATGAGTTGGTTATTTATACGCAAATTAATCTGTTTGCATAAAGGCAAAATCAAATTTACTTATAAAGAAGAGCATAAACTGGTTCTTATCTTAGTCTTTCCTGTTGCCATCCGGCAATCGGAGAAATCTTCCGACCTTTCCGATCTGCTTTCCGTACCTGAATTTCCGATCAAGGACAGCGAACTGTTACCGGCTAACGAAACGTTGCCGGCAATGGAAACTCCACTCCCGAAACATCGGGAGAAGAGACGCAACGGACGTTCTTTGGTATTGGTCGAAACCCATAAAGAATTACGTAATTATCTTGTGCGAATCCTGATGCCGGATTACGAAGTTGTATCGGTTTGCGATGCGGAAACGGCCTTTACGACTATATGTGAACGGCATCCCGATGCTGTTCTGGCCTCTTCAGCCCTTGTCGGAATTTCGGGGGAAGAACTTGCTGTCCGGATTAAATCGGATGACAGGGTAGCACATGTACCTGTGATATTGCTCGTGAAACCGGGCGAAGACAGCAAGGAGACCCAACGGAACGCCGATCTTTATGTGACAATGCCTTTTGCCATTTCGTTCTTAAAAGCAGAGATTGAAAGTCTGATTACTAACCGGGAGATTATCCGCAAGAGGTATATCCGTTTGACATTAGGGGTTGATGCTCCGGATGATGTCGAAGCCGATGTGCCGTTGTCGGATAGTGATCAGGAATTTATCAGTCTGGTGAGAAGCCTGATTGAAGAGAGACTCACCGATTCCAGGTTTACGATTGACGAACTGAGTGATTGTGTGAATATGAGCCGTTCGAGCTTTTACAATAGGATTAAGGAGATAACCGGCCATGCACCCGCAGACTATGTTCGTAGTGTACGCCTTAACAAGGCGCTGATCTTGCTGATGAGTAGGAAATATACTGTAGCCGAGGTTGCCGACATGACGGGATTCAGTGATCCGAAATATTTCAGGATCGTGTTTAAGAAACGTTTCGGAGATTCACCGACAAAGTATATAAGCAATTTGTAAGTTAACGGGAAACCGGCCGGGGGAGTGCCTTGCCGGTCTTCATTTTATTAACTAATCCTGTCAGTGGGATTGAAAGAATAACTCTTATCTTTGCTTCTCAAAATGTGAACTGCGATGTAGAATTATTGCAGAAATGGGCGAACGTAAGATTATACATATTGATATGGATGCTTTCTATGCTTCCGTGGAGCAGAGAGACCATCCGGAATTGCGTGGTAAACCGCTTGCTGTCGGGCATGCCGAGGAGCGGGGAGTAGTGGCGGCGGCAAGCTATGAAGCGCGTCGGTACGGAGTGCGTTCGGCTATGTCGTCACAGAAGGCAAAGCGCTTATGTCCGCAACTGATTTTCGTTCCCGGACGGATGGACATATATAAATCGGTTTCCCGCCGGGTACACGAGATCTTTCATGAATACACCGATTTGATTGAACCCCTTTCGTTGGACGAGGCATTCCTGGATGTGACAGAGAATAAACAGGGAATTTTACTGGCGGTAGATATAGCCAGGGCTATCAAGCAGCGCATCCGTGAAGAGTTGAACCTGGTAGCATCGGCGGGTGTATCTTATAATAAATTCCTGGCAAAGATTGCTTCGGATTTTCGCAAGCCCGACGGACTCTGTACCATCCATCCCGATCAGGCGCTCGATTTCATTGCCCGTCTGCCCATCGAGTCATTTTGGGGAGTAGGACCGGTGACTGCCCGGAAGATGCATTTGCTGGGTATTCACAATGGCCTTCAGCTACGTGGCTGTTCGTCGGAAATGTTGGTACGGCAGTTTGGTAAAGTAGGACTGCTCTATTACGATTTTGCACGAGGAATCGATCTCCGTCCCGTAGAAGCGGTATGGATACGTAAATCAATCGGTTGCGAACATACGTTGGAGAAAGATATTCATGTGAAATCGGCTGTGATTATAGAACTTTATCACGTAGCTACGGAACTTGTGGAACGGTTGCAACGGAAGGACTTCCGGGGAAAGACGCTGACGCTGAAAATCAAATTTCATGACTTTAGCCAGATCACACGGAGCATGACGCAGGCTCAGGAACTGACGAGCCTTGAAAGAATTCTGCCTCTTGCCAAACAGTTGCTGAAAGAGGTGGAGTATGAGCAACATCCCATTCGGTTGATAGGGCTTTCGGTGTCGAATCCGAGAGAGGAGACAGATGAGCATCGGGGAGTGTGGGAACAATTGAGTTTTGAGTTCAGTGACTGGGGAAAATAGTTAAAGATCGGGATGCGGGGATGAAATAGTCGGGTGATTGTATCTGTTTAGTATTATTTTTCTTATCTTTGGGAAGTGATACGGCATTGAGAACTAATAAATTATAAAAGATCATGAACCTGAGCAGATGTCCAATTCTCTTGTTGCTACTATTTGCGTTGTTCTGTAGTTGCCACGATGAAGACAGGGAGGATATACCTCCGACCGACGAACGAACCGCGAACTTCATTGTGAAATATAACGACGGATCCGGAATACATCCGGATTATAATGCTAAAGTATATATTTATTATGGAATATATTCGATGGATATTGCAGGTTTCCGCTATCTTCCGGATGGAGTTCTGGAATATCGCGGACAGGAAATAGTTCCTGATATAGAATTGTCTGCTGATGGGAAAGAAGATGTATCACTGTTATTAAATAACACGGAGAAGGTAACGGTCGTGGTTGAGAGTTCCTTTTATGAAGGGAAAATAGGAATAACAAGTTACTCTCCGGGGGATATGCCCATAAAGGGTACATTTATATTTTGGGGATAGTATGGTGGCTCGGGACAGCCGCCTGAATGTCTGTCCTCGTTTTATGATATATAAGAAAGGGGAGAAGCCGAAACTTCTCCCCTTCTGTATAGAGGCTCTGTTTGCTATGAACAGAGCCTTTGTTTGGTACGGATAGAGCCTCTGTTCTGCTTCTGCAGAGTCTCTATTTCCGGCAAGTGCTTACTTCATTCGTTTTCGGAGCAACCGGCTTCCGGTGCTTTTCCCGGTTGCATCCGGGGGAATTGCCGGTTTCTCCGGAAAAGCCCTTAAAGCTGCCGGAATCTGTTTGCTACAATCCGTGTATCACTTTCATCAGTTGTTCGCCCAGTCCGATGGTATAACCTTGTGAAACAAAAACTACCCGGTTGAACGTATCACCGATAATAAACATCGGCAAGATGGTGCTGTTAGGCAATTTCATTGATTCGGCAATTTGTTTCTGGATGGCTCCGTTTACATCGATACCATAGGTAATGGTCGAGGGCAGTCCGGGGAATTCTGTCGGGCGGAACTTCTTATATTGTTCTTCATTAGGGAAAAGCAGTACCATTTTGCGGCCCCATTTTTCGAATTCGCTGCTTAGGGCCGCAATATCCCGGAGAGCATGGTTTGTCGGTTCTTGTCCGGCTCCCAACACGGCAACTACAAAATATCCCCGTCCGCAAGTCTGAAGAATGCTTTGCGGTTCGGTGGCTCCTATCGGCAGGTAGGTGGATTCGGAGTTGAAATTACCGATCACCTGCACCTGATCCTTACTTTCGCGCATCACCAGATCGACAGTTGTTGTCTTTCCCTCTTCGATGGTGAAGAAAGTGATGTTGGCCAACACTGCTCCACTTGCCATACGGGTTCCGGTTACCATCATATAGTATCCGGTATCCATGCGGGCGCCATTTTTCAGCAAGTTCGACCAGGTAGCTCCGCCGCCCATATCTACGTCCCCTTCATCGTAGTTCAGCAATTGGAAAGTCCCGTTGCGGAATTTCGAGAGAGTGAAGTGTGAATAGTATTTCGGATCGCTCAACGAAGGGATAGGCTGGTAGCGGGCTACGAGCGTTCCGATCGGTGCCTGTGTCTGCTGTGCCGCTTCAAAATCCACGTCGTAGACTTTACCGTTCTTTAGATCGTTGTCATTGAAACTCCGGTATTGAATTTTTCCGGTCACTTCGTCTATCCAGGCGGGGATACCCAGGCTACGTGCCATGGATACAAAGAAAATGTTACGGGACTTTTCGTCTGCTACCCGGGCTTTCCATACTCCCATTGGAGACATCGGAATACGTTGTGAGTTCAGTTCATTGTTGATAGTGATCTCTTTTCTGCACCATTCTACCAAAGCCTGTGGATTCTTTCGGAAAGCTTCCGCTTCAGTTGCCGGGATCTCTTTCTGGAAGAATGCTTTGTAGGGAGTGATCATTTCGTTGGCCACACGAGGGTTCAGTACGTTGCTGTAGAAGTCCTCGGAACCGGGCAGACCGGAGTTGTTCAGATGATCGTTCAGTACTTCCGGACTAACGTCTCTCAGGTCCTTGGCTGAGATTACTTTCAGCAAGCTGATGGCCTGACCGGCTTTATCGGCTTTTACGGCAGCAGAAAGGAAATCTGTCAGAGTCTGATGGTTACCTCTGGAAGCTATCAGTAGGCGTACTGTTTCGGTTTCATCCAGCTTGTTCTCTTTGGCAAAAGTCCGGGCTTGCTCTTCGGTAATGAAAGTGGCTACGTAAGCATTGCGGATGGAATCTTCCTGTGCCATGCGGCGATCGTTTTCAGTACGTTGCTCCGGAGTCACTTCGGGCAGGTTGGCACCTTCGGCCGGAGGAACAATATCCAGTGGGAGTGAATAGGTTTCACCGGCATTTTTGTCCAGTGCGATCTTCAGTTCGTTATCTTTGCCGAATGACAATTTGGAATAACCGAACCGTCCGTCTTTAGAGGCCCATACCAGCATATCGCCCTTGCCGGCAGTCAGCGATGCGCGTCCTGCCTTATCCGTATGTTTAGTGGCTACGGTGTAGAATTCAGCATAATTATACACCTTGAACTCTACAGTGGCATCGGATACCGGCTGCCCTTCGGCATCTGTCACCAATACCGAGCCTTTGGCTGTCGGAGCATAGTTGTCGATTACATTGATTTCCGTATAGTTCGGAGTTTCGTACATGATTTCCTCTTGTCCGGCATAGCGTCCGAATACTTTGGTATGCATCAGCATACCACGGCTGGCAGGAGCATTAAACCAGCCCAGGTTCAGTACCGGTTCCGGTTCGCAGGCGCCGAAGAAATACCATTTACCATCTACCCAGGCTTCTACCCAGGCATGGTTATCGTCGGTATGCGCCCAACGCGGAGTATAAACCTGCCGTGCCGGAATGCCTACCGAGCGGAGAGCGGCTACAGTGAAGGTCGATTCTTCACCACAACGGCCATAGGCGGTCTTTACCGAAGCAAGGGGGGAACTGGTACGGGCATCGCTTGGGGTGTAGACTACTTTTTCGTGGCACCAGTGGTTTACTTCAAGCACAGCGTCGTGCAGAGACAGGTTCTTCACACGATCTTTCAGTTCATTGTAAAATACCCGGCGCGAGTCGTCCAGATTTTCGTTGTTTACCCGAATAGGGAGTACGAAATGGCGGAATACGTCATCGGGGATCTCTTTTCCCCAAGGCATTTCGCGACGCGCCTGATCGGAGAGTCTGACATTCTCCAGATAGTAGTCACCTGTATAATCCGTCACGTCACCTGTGGGCATATAGGCATAGAGGAACATCAAGGCCTCCTGTTCAGGAGTGGTGAGTTTTTCATTAAACACTGCGAACAGATCTCCGTTAGGGAGCTGTTGCTTCTTCTTTTCAAAATCTTGCGTCACTTGGCTACGGTAAGTCTCATCTTTCAGGAAGTGGGACTCACTGCATGAAAAAAACGCAACCGACAACATCGGGATGATTAGAAAGCGGGTCAGGGTTTTCATACAATTTGTTGTTAAATAAGGCTTCGCTCCTTTTTCTCTCCCGGAGAGAGGGGAGGAGTGAATGCTGTTGGTTTATATATTTGATTATGATTTCTTTTTTTATTTCCTAAAATCCGTTCATAGGGAAGAGTACTGTGGGGATCAGCAATACCATTCCCAGAATGATGAATAAAAGAAGTAACTTCCAGAACCATTTCACCCATATCTCGTAGGGGATGCGGGCAATGCCCAAGGCTCCCATCAATACGGCGGAAGTAGGTGTGATCATGTTGGTAAATCCGTCACCAAACTGATAAGCCATTACTGTAGCTTGCCGCGAAAGCCCGATGACATCGGAAAAAGGTGCCATGATAGGCATGGTTAATGCAGCTTTGGCCGATCCGGACGGGATAATCAGGTTGATCAGTGTCTGTATCAGGTACATCACCCCCAAAGATACTATTTTTCCGGTTTCTCCCATCAGTGAAGCCAGAGAATGTAAGATCGGGTCGATGATATGTCCGTCTTGCAGTATTTGGATGATCCCTCCTGCCAGACCTACCACGATGGCAGCTGATAGCATATCTTTGGCTCCGTCCATGAATTGCCTGATGATGTTATCTGTTTTTTCACTGTTGGCAAATCCCGAGAGAATACCCATTGCGAGGAAGATGGCGGAGATCTCCGGCAGATACCAGCCATGTCCCATGACACCGGTAATCAGGAAAAGAATGGTGAACGCAAGCAGGGTCAGTATGAAGAACTGATTGGATTTACGTAAACCCAGCCAGCCGAAGACGGCAAACAAAACAGACAGGACGGGCACTGCATAGCAGGTGACAGACGCTTCGCCTATTGCGAAAGTACTGGTTGGGTAAATGATGGAAAACAGGCACAAGGATATGATTAACAGTATGTAGACGATCCATGCCGGACGAGTCGTGACACGGGATATCTCTCCGTTGCTTTCTTCTTCCCGTTTCCGCCAATAAGCATCGGCATGATACATGGGCGATTTCTCCGGATGCTTTTTAATGACGGCGGCATATCTGAGTACACAGACTATCAGGACCGTGGTCAGTATCAGCCAGCAAAGCATGCGATATTCAAATCCGGAAAATAGCGGTAAGTCGGACAAGCCTTGTGCAATGCCAATGGTAAACGGGTTCAGTACGGCGCCCGAAAAACCTATGTGGGCAGCGACATATACCATGCAAAGCCCCGTGATGGAATCATATCCCATTGAAATGGCCAACGGGACGATGATAATGACAAAGGCCAGGGTTTCTTCACTCATGCCAAATACGGAGCCGAAGAGGCTGAAGAGAATAATGACTAAGGAAATCACCACATTGTTTACCCCCAATGATTTAATCAGTCTGTGCTTTTCAAGCCCCTTCGTAAAGTTCAGGAATGAAAAGATGCTGGTATCGATGGCACGGCTGCTGTTCATTATCTGAAAGGCACCTCCCATGATCAATAAGAAGGCGATGATTCCCGCTTGCCGTTCGAAGCCTTCAAGAAGAGCGCTGAACACTTGCCAGGTCTGTGGCGTCTGTTCTACCCGGTGGAAAGAGTGGTCTATAATGACTGTGCGGGAAGTGCCGTTGACGTCAATGGTCTCGCGCACATATTCACCTGCGGGAATGATCCAGGAAAGCACTGCACAGAGCAAGATGACAGAAGAAATGATGGTGTATGTGTGTGGTATCCGTTTTAGCATAGTCGTTTTTCTTGATAAAGCGCAAAGTTATGCAATATATTTGTAATATGCACTTGCCAAATCTGCCCATATAAAAAGAAAAATCAACTAATAACACACTTTTCTTATGTTTTAGAACATGTTTTCGAAAACATTTCGTATCTTTGCAGTGTTAATAAAGAAAACAAGATGTAAAACCGCTCTTCAAAACGTGGGGAGCAAAAAAAGAGGACCAAAATTATGAAAAAGAATGCAAATGAAATTATGATGTTGCAGTACCGTATCAAACGTTACCAAGCAATGGGAAATGGAACAATGTGCCAGCTGTTGAATGGCAAACTTCAAAAACTGCTTGCAAAGCAGGTTACCATGTAATTAAACACACCTATATTATATGAATAAGAAGCGGGGAATCGGATGATTCTCCGCTTTTTTTGTCATTTATCTGTCTGTACCGGGAACAATCATTATAAAATATTCGTTAATTAAACAACGAATCCTGTTTTATCTCAAATTTATTACTACGTTTGCGGTCACTATGATAAAGTACGTATTCTGCATATTGATAGGTATCTTCTTAATGTATGGAGCCGGTTGCACAGCCCCTGCAGAAGAGAACGCGGAACTTCCTGCGGGAGTTACTGCAACCTTTATATCGCAATGTGCCGGAGACCACTCTTTATTCAACGACCAGACGGCTGACTCGAAAGTGAGTGATGCCATCCTTCCCCACGGTTCTTTTTCACGGGAACTCGGTTCATCCAAAGTATTAAAACTAAAATTACAGACTGCCATCCGCTTGCTTAATACCTTTCATATCCGCCAGTCGGAGAAGGGAGATGCTTATCCGGATTTCAATCATAACTTCATTAAATATTCCAGCGGGTATTATGTATACTCGTTAGGGCATATCCTGATTTAGCTTTTCGGTTTCACACTTCCGTATTGAAGTGATTGGGTAATCCCATTTATCTGTTCCGATAAATGCCGGGGAAGTGTGTCTTGTCTCTCTCCGGTAGTCGTCATTCGTTGCATTTTATTTTTTCAATCTAAAATCATACCATGTTATGTTTAGTTTATTGTTATCCACTTTTGCCATGATGGGGCTTACCTTCGTCATTGGCTTTTTCGTTGCCGGAGTAATAAAGCTGATTGCTTCTGCGGCTGATTCATTGGCTTTCTACAGTTCACACCAGGAAGAGCTTGCCCGGTTGAAACGTATTCGGAAACTTCATCAGAAAGTAGCTATCTTGATAACCGAAAGTGCCCTTAGCGACGAGGAGTACGGGAGTGACGGGCGTGAAGACTTCAGCAGGGGCATCACCAAACATCCCGGAGACAATCGCGGGTTCTATCACGGTGTCAGTCCCGGTGAGCCGGAACGCGGACTGATGGATTATTTTTATCCGGAAGATACAAGATCCATGTTTCTTCGCAAAGAAGAACAAATGTTACAGCATGACAAAAAGAACAATAAGAAAGCATCTTCAACCAATAAAAACAAATAAATCTTGATAGTATGGAAAGTATAGACTTTGGAACCCTGTTTCAGGGATTTGGAACAATGATGGCCAGCGGATGGTTTCTGGCCAGTGCCCGTATGTTTTTAATAGCTTTGGGATTTCTGCTCATCTATCTGGGCTGGAAGGGTGTACTTGAGCCGATGGTTATGATTCCGATGGGACTGGGGATGGTAGCCATTAATTGCGGAACACTGATTATGCCCGACGGAGCATTGGGGAACCTTTTTCTGGACCCTATGTTATCGGATACGGACGCGTTGATGAATACGATGCAGATTGACTTTCTGCAACCGGTATATACATTGACGTTTAGTAACGGACTGATAGCCTGCTTTGTGTTTATGGGAATCGGTACGTTGCTTGATGTCGGATTCTTGTTGCAGAAACCGTTTGCCAGTATTTTCCTGGCCCTTTGTGCTGAGTTGGGGACTTTCCTTACAGTGCCTATCGCTTCGGGTCTGGGGTTGTCTTTAAAGGAAAGCGCTTCTGTTGCAATGGTCGGCGGAGCCGATGGACCGATGGTGCTGTTTACTTCGCTTGCCTTGGCCAAACACTTGTTTGTGCCTATTACGGTGGTGGCTTATCTGTATTTGGGATTAACATACGGGGGATATCCTTATTTGGTAAAGCTGTTGATTCCTAAACGTCTGCGTGCTATCAAGATGGTGGAGAAGAAAGCTCCTAAAAATTATGACGCGAAAGTGAAACTTGCCTTTTCTGCTATTTTGTGCGCTGTGCTGTGTTTCTTGTTTCCGGTTGCTTCTCCACTATTCTTCTCTCTCTTCTTGGGGGTAGCTGTACGCGAGTCCGGCATGAAGCATATCTATGATTTTGTAAGTGGTCCGTTGCTTTATGGTTCTACCTTTATGCTGGGATTACTATTGGGTGTGCTCTGTGACGCCCATTTGTTGCTCGATCCGAAGATTCTGAAACTTTTAGTGTTGGGTATGCTTGCTTTGTTATTGTCGGGTATCGGGGGAATCATGGGTGGTTACATCATGTATTTCATTAAGAAAGGAAACTATAATCCGGTGATCGGTATTGCTGCCGTGAGTTGTGTGCCTACTACGGCAAAGGTTGCCCAGAAGTTGGTAAGTAAAGATAATCCGAACTCTTTCATCCTGGGGGATGCACTGGGTGCAAACATTTCAGGAGTAATCACTTCGGCTATCATTACGGGTATTTACATAACGATTATACCATATTTATAATAATGTTGTAGCTGACAGAATGATTTCATGAGTGACTGACAGAGCTTATCCATTTACAGTTTGTATATTTGTCGCTCTCAGATAGTTTGAAAGACAAGGTTATGAAAAAACTTATCCCTCGATATACCTTTTTAAAGAATAAGTACGGCAGTGAGTTGCTGGTGGATATAGTAGAACTGAAAGATATAAAGAAATATGTCGTTAAAAGTTCTGTTCATACCCTGACTTATTATGACATTACCTTTATCACCGAAGGGGAAGGAAGTTTCATTCTTGATAATCATACCTACCGGGGCGGTGTGGGAGATGTGTTCTTCTCCAAGCCGGGAGAGATACGTAGCTGGGATACAAATGCGATTGTGAATGGATATGCTCTGATATTTGAAGAAGAGTTTTTATCTTCTTTCTTTAAAGATTCTTTGTTTGTGCAGCATCTTTCCTTTTTTAATCCGGTGAAGGAATCGTTGAAAATACATTTGCCGGAACGCTCTTTTCTGCGCATGTTGCAACTTCTGCAATCTATTAAGGAGGAGATTGATCTGTTCAGACAGAATGACGTTCATGTGTTGAGAGCGCAACTTTATGAAGCGTTGATGCTGCTTAACCGTTTTTACGTGCAGACCGTATCGGATGCAGGGATAAACAAGGAAGGACGCAGTCCGTATCTTGTTCAGTTTGTACATTTGGTCGACCGTACGTTCAGTGAATATCGTACCGTGCGGTATTATGCCGGAAAACTGTGTATTACTCCTAACTATCTGAATGAAATAGTGAGTATCGCTATGTAGATAAGCGCCAAGCAATATATTCAGAATAAAGTGATGGAAGAAGCAAAGCGGATGCTTGCTTACACGGATTTGCCGGTTGCCGAAATCGCTTTCGAACTGAATTATGAAACGGTTTCTTATTTCAGCCGTTGTTTTCGCCGGTATACGGGAGAAACTCCTTTGGGCTACCGGAGGGGACATAAACCATAAAAAGTGTCATTTCTACCTTTGTTTCTGTCACATACCCTCTTTTTTCTTTCTGTACCTTTGTGTCAGTGTAAAACTATTAAAATTTAGAGCAATGAAAGATGTAGAGAAAACGATTGGGAATCTGATTGATAAGCAAAAGATCGCATTTATCGGATCTGTTGATATAGAAGGTTTCCCCAATATTAAAGCGATGTTACAGCCCCGGAAGCGTGAAGGTATCCGGATTCTTTATTTTACCACCAATACCTCTTCTATGCGTACCACTCAATATCTGAAGAACCAGCATGCTTGTGTCTACTTCTGTGACTCTCGCTTTTTTAGGGGAGTTATGCTGAAAGGTAAGATGGAAGTGCTTACAGATAATTCCACCAAAGAAATGATATGGAGAGAAGGCGATACGCTCTACTATCCGCTTGGCGTTACAGATCCGGACTATTGTGTACTGAAGTTTACCGCTATCACCGGCAGGCGTTATGGAAACTTCAGTTCGGAAGATTTTGAGGTAGAGTAGCCTGTTTTCAATCTTAGAAGCTGATTGAAAACAGTGCTTCTACCTGGAATTTTCCATAGTCGATCGGCTGGATCAGCCGTACGCCTGTCGTGAGCGGATAACTCATACGTAGCACATTCCAATCGAAAATAAGATCGCCTCCGTAAGAGCTTTGTGTGCTCCAGTTACTTTTACGACTGGCTTGGTTGCGTGACAAGTCATAAAAAAGATTTGCACGCAGCCTGCGTATGTAAATCAGTGAACTGATGCTCAGGTCGGGCGAAAGCAGGGGTAAAGCATAATCTGCTTTGAAGGCCCATTGTTGGCGGGTTTGATATTGGAAATGATATCCGCGAGGCTTTTCCAGCAGATGTTTGGGGAGATACAGTGATTTATTGTCAAGGTCTTGATATTGGTAACCCAAGCGGAGCATCAATCCGTGATTCCTGATGATACCCGGCCAATAGGTAGTCAGCCGGACAGCATACAAACTACCGAAATTCTCCTTATTGAACGGGGTTTTCAAGTATTGCAGCCGAAGCTGGTAACCGTTTCGGGGAAGGATATCGCGTTGTGCTTTTCGTCTGTAATCATAAAATAGGATTTCCGGGAGAATGTATTGGAAGTTGCGATACTTTCCACTATGATACTCCTGATACTTATTGTTTGTGAAATAGTAAGTAAAAGCAGGCTGTATGCCTCGTATGCGTTGGTTACGTGTCAGGTTGAAAGGGAGGTAAACTCGCGCTTCCGCTTCCAGTAGATTGCGTCCGGGATAATATCCTTTGGTGATATCCTGACCTTTGTCATCTTTGGTCCAGCCGATATTGAAAGCCTTATCACCATAGTCGGCAGCAAGATTGATTATAGGGAACCAGCCCTGATAGGTGAATGACAGTTTACCGTGATGGTAGCCTTCGTCATAATACCAGCCGGCCTGCATGATGGCAGTGTTCAGTGTATTTTGTGACATAATGGTTGCTCCCGGCTTGACAATTGTACTTAAATCACTTGCACTGCTGTTCATTGCTTCGGCCACATCATAATAGAAAGGTGCCCAGCTGTGTATCTTGAAAGTATGTGTACCTTTATGATAGCGTTTGGGGGTGAAATCGATGCTATCCAGACGGGCAGAGTCAAGGTTGAACTGTTCTTGAGCAGCCAATGTTTCAACGAATGGCATCGGAGCAGGACAGGCTAAATCGGCCTTTTCAAATAGTAAGCTGTCAGTCGGCAACGCAGCAATCCGGTATCCGTCTGCTTGATAATCAGCAAAAAGCAGATGGTTGCCTGACTGGGAAAATGAAGGATCGAATGCACCGAAACGAGCGGCTGTCAGCCGATAAACCTGTTTGTCGGAGAGATGAAGACAGTAGATATTATTTGTGCCGTTGGCTCCCGACTCAAAAAAGAGTTTTCCGTCTTTCCAAATAGGAGAGGTGATGTTGGCCGAGGTGGTTTTTATCAACTCCTTCCACTCTCCGGACTGCGGATTGAATTCCAACAGACTGGTTCCCGAATCGGTTACGGCTATGGAGAAAATATCAAGGCCTTCTCCGAATGTGAGTTCTTTGATAAATGCGTTGTCAGGTACGTCGAAAGAGGATAGCTCTTTTCCCTTTTCTGCATTTATCAATACAAGTTGGTTTTTGCCTTCTACAGTGGGGCGGGAGACCGCAATGGTCTGACCGGACTTGTCGATAGCCGGGGCCAGATAACGTTGGCGCGGGGTGATTGTTTTTATCTGCTTTTTATCCAAATCATAATATTTCAGAACGGAATAGTTCTCGTGCGTCCAACGGAGCCCGGGAACCAATTCACTCCAGTAAATCCGGTTGTTCCGGAAGTTGAGACGACTATTGATACTTCCGATATAACTCAGATGCTTTTCTTTACCGTTGCTGATGGCTACCAGAGAGTTTATATCTTTCAGTCCGGATTTGACGGCAATAATTACACTGTCATTGATCGATTGGGGATATCGATAAGAGGTGTAGGTTTTTGAGGTAGAAGAGAGGTAGTCGGGCACAAGTGTACAGGTATCCTGTTTTTCCCATTCTTTCCGCAAGAAATCGAATGTGTCGTGCTGAAGCCGTTTGAAACTGCTTCCTGTGTAATGCTTGAAAGAGCCTTCAAATAATAAATTCCGGACATAACGGCTGGTACTTTTATCCCAGATATCAGCTCCATAACGCTGGCGGGCATATGAAGCCATATCGTAGCCCAATGCATAATAAGTTCCTGTATAATTTTTGTAAGATCCCATTAACCACTTGTCGAAAGTATAAGGCTTTCCGCCTGCTAATAATTGGGCACGATAGATCATGTTGAATTCCGGAAGACGTCCCCGTCCGCCGTTTGACATGGCAGTTTCGGTGCTTACCGCATCTCCTTCGAGAAACCACACCGGAAGAAAAAAGGAGGCCACGCCGGCTGCCTGTTCACCTATTATATAATAAAGAGGTTTGAAGATACCATGCATCACCTTTCCGGTCTGGAATACGTGGCGCGACTCGTGCAATACCAGATGTTTATCCCAGCTTTGAGTACTTAGGTCCGAAGAAGGAGTTGTAATCAGTTCCATCCGTCTCGGTGCCCAGGAAACCATTCCGTTGGATTGCATGCTGGCCGGATGGAGAATGACCGGGAAACGGGCTTTGATCGGCTTTCCGATGGTCTTGGACATATGGGGATATACATTTTCAAGAAAGAGAGCATATCGATAGGCCATTGAATCATTTCCTTGCGGGTATACCAGATCATAGTGAGGCAGTTTCGCTATGTTCCATTTAAACCGGGCGGGATCCGACCCGTAATCCATGAATTGTGCATGAAGCCGGAGCGGTGCCAGCAGGCAAAGAAGCGAAAGAAACAGATATTTGGATTGTAACATGAGCTGATTTTAAATAGTTATCTGTCGCAAAGCTATAAAAAAATCTCAGTCTGTTCTGTTAAATTCGTTTATACATCAAGAAATTAGTCATTTCTATGCCGTTCACATCGACCGTTTGTTCTTTTTCGGTGATATATCCGTGTTTTTCAAAAAAAGGCCGGGCGGTGATACTTACTTCCGAGTGAACCGATACAGCGCGACAATTGCGGGCATACTCTTCAGCTTTTCTCAACAGACTGGAAGCGATACCCCGATGCTGATATTGGGGATGGACGAACATGCTGTGCAGATACCCTTTAGGGTTGATAGAGGTGAATCCGGCTATTTGTGATTGTCTGATATCTTCTGCTAACAGAAAATATAAGTCACTTTGAAATAATTCCTGCCAACGTTGTTGAGTTCCTCGTCCGATCCATGCTTGAATCTGTAGGTGATTATAATCGGCAGAACAAGTGTTCTGTACGCTTTGTGTAAACACTGTTTGCAGCAAACCCATATCTTGGATCCTTGCTTTTCGCAGCCGGACGGGAGGAATTTGCAGGTGTAAAACAGGAAATGGCTTTCCCGTTCCGTCCAACGCGTCGCGGCCTGTCACTTCAAATCCTTGATGTAGATAGAATCCTAATGCTGCCGTGTTTTGTTCATTTACGTCTACTTTATAAATGTGTTTTTCACGGATGGCGAATTCAACCAGTTCACTGCCATAGCCTTTTTTCTGGACCTTAGGACTGACAAACAGCATTTCGATACAATCGGTGCTCAGTCCCATGAAGGCAGCGATGGTTCCCGAATCTTCACGGATGACATAAAGTTGTACTGCGGCAAAGTATTCGTTCCGGATCAAAGGTTTATAAAACTGTATATCCGTTTCGGTCAGGAAGTGGTGGGTAGTGCGAACTGCCTCCTCCCAAACCTGAAGAAGCTCGTCATACTCGTGTATGTGGGGTTGTTCTATCATTGGTTATTTGTTAAAAGTCAGCTTTCTTTTCAATATATATTCTTTGTCCGGACACCGGATGGGTAAATTCCAGACGTTCCGCATGTAAATAAAGCCTCTCCGCTCTCTTACCGTAGAGTTCATCGCCTGCGATGGGGCAATTCAGACCTGACGGATGGGCGGAGTGAACGCGTAACTGATGTGTACGTCCCGTTTGCGGGAAGAAAGCGATACGGGTTCGTCCGTTTTTGCGATCTATTACGCAGTATCGGGTGACAGCCTTTTTGCCTGATTCTCTGTCTGCTTTTTGTCTGGGCCTGTCAAGAAGATCCGGACAAATGGGAAGATCGATGGTTCCTTCGTCAGTCGGTAAGATACCTTCCAGCAGTGCTGTATACTGCTTTTTAATGCTGTGGCTTTCAAACTGCGCCTGTAAGTGCTGATGTACTTCCTTGGTTTTGGCTACCAACAACAATCCTGAAGTTGCCATGTCCAGTCGATGTACGATCATCGGTCCCGTAGCTTCAGGATAGCGGGCTCTGAGTAGACTGTAGGCGGACAGTTCCTCCGATTTTCCAGGTACGGAGAGTAGTCCTTCCGGTTTATGGATAACCAGAAGCCATTCGTCTTCAAAGAGAATCTCTATTTCCTTTGGCGGGGCAGGGGCTGTTGCCAAAGGATCCGGTTCGACATCCAGACCTTGTAACATGTGACGTAAAATGGGCCCGCATTTTCCTTTGCAGGACGGATAGTAATAACCGTGACGCCTGATTTCTGTTTTCGGTGATTCTCCCCACCAGAATTCGGCCATGGCAATGGGCTTCAATCCATTTAGGTAAGCATATTGCAATAGCTTGGGCGCGGCACATTCACCTGCTCCGGCAGGTGGTATCTGCTGAATGGTTTGTTCGAAGATAGCACACAAGTTCTTGCTTTCTCCTTTGGCATTCAAAAAGCTGAATTGATGGAATAGCTTTTGCTGCAATGCCGCCGAACGGTTTTTGCGTTCTGCTTTGAGAGATTCAATCTGCGATGAAATACTTTCCAGTTCTGCTTTCACTTCGGAAATTCGCTCTTTCCAATATCTTTCCAGACGTTTGAATTCTGCTTTCTGATATTGGCTTTCACGTATCATGGCAGCTTGTTCATCTTCATCCGGTTGCTGCTGCCGGCGCTGTTCCCGTTTTTCTTTTGCCGTTTTCAGAGTCTTTCTCGCTTCGGTCAATATCTGTTGTGATGAGGCTGTTTCTTTCGCCAGCCTTTGTTGGAGTTTCACATACCGGTCACTGTTTTGCAATTGTCCGATTCGGCGGTTGATAGCCGAGATTTGTTCTTCTTCTATCTTGAAGAAACCATCCGGTTGCAACAAATCGTATACCGGTGGTACAAAGAAAGAGTGTGAATTGCTTCCGCACAAGTTACCCGAGAAAGCAGCCAGATATCCCATTTGTCCGTTAGAAGTACGGACTATCAATACGCCGAACATTTTTCCTTTGTCCAATTCTTCTTTCCATCTTGTCTGTTTATTTATGTAAGCCTGTACTTCTCCTGCTGCCATTACACATAACGGATGAGGAGTGTAATGGAAGGGATAAGTAAACAAGTGGGGCAATTCGATGCCGGCAATGGAGGTCTGGAAGGAATGAAACATGCTATTTTATTGGATTTAAACGGGATCTTGTGCGACAATTTTCAAAAGTTCCTCGAAGGAACTTACTTTATCATATTTAAGCTTTCCACCGTTTACATTCGCAAAATGTTTTTTGGCACATTCTATCTTTGCCCTTTCTATTTCCCGGTCTTGCAGGGAAGAATCGCTGGCTTTGGTTTCGGCTATAAAATAAGGATACTTCGACAACTTTTGTTTGAAGACGATGGCCCAGTCCGGATGGTATTTTCCCATTGGAGTAGGGATATAGAAACTGTTGGGTAGTTTTACATAAGCTTCTATTTCGTCATTTTCTTCCAGTTTTTCCATGAATGTTTTTTCATTTCGAGAGTCGAATCTCACATGGTCGTACAGATGTTTATCTGCTTTCATTGTGTTTACTCCCAAACATCCTTGAACAGCTGCCTGGGTAAAGACCGATACATCATAGTACTGGTCGATTGGGCTATATTCGATATGTTGTACTATCAGACGCGCTTTTTCTTCGTTAATCAGTTCCGAAGCCTTAATAATAAAATCTTCGGGATTATTTCTGAATTGGGCGAATACATTCGGTTTTATCCGGGCAAGAATCTGAGCAACTGCCTTTCGGGTCAGATTTGTGGCGTTTGTGAGTTTACCGAGTAAGTCATATTTTACTTGATCGTTTGCCATGGCATCTATCTTTTCATAGTGCGCCTGATTGGGATCTACTTTAAATGCCTCTCCCGAAACCAAAGTTGCTTTAGACTTGATTTCGTCCATTTGGCCTGTAATGACAGAAAGATAGAGCTGGGGTACTCTTAACTTTTCATTTAAGCTCCCGATTGCTTTCTCTACCAATTCTTTTTCGTCAAACTTTACGGTGTAGGTTGACTTGCTGCATAGTAGCTTTAGCAATTCCTGAAGTTTGCTGTTTTCAAGTTTATCTTTCGACAACCGAAGATTTATGTTGTATTTCCTTGCATCGTCCGGCTGCATCTCTCTTGGATTATAGATAGAGGTTAGGATGGTCATGATAGACGCCTTATAATCGGTGAGCTCATCGTCGAAAATCACTTCTCCCTGTTTACGGTCATCATAGAATTTGTCCGTCAGTTCTCCTTTCTTGATATACTTGTTTTCAAGTAAAGAGTCGTAGATACTTTGTGCTATATCTTCGGTTGCTATGATGGTTTCACCATTAGGCAATCGGAGAGTCTTGTCCTTGAATAATTGGATAGTTACTTTTTGTGGGCGGTCGGCTATGGCTTCTGCCATTTCTGTCTGTAAGCCTTTGGCAAACGATTCATACGATTCACTGGCTATCACGGTCAGTAGGTTGACACGATGCACTTCTTTGCCTAAAACGTTGGCGTCCATGCGATCTCCCTGTCCGTTTACGCAGAGGCGCAGCCCGCGTCCCACCTCCTGACGCTTGCGTACCTCTGCCGAACTTTGTTTCAGGGTACAGATTTGAAAGACGTTCGGGTTATCCCATCCTTCCCGCAGGGCGGAATGTGAAAAAATAAAGCGGATCGGCTCTTTTCGGTCAAGCAGGCGTTCTTTATTTTTCATAATCAAATCGTATGCCTCCTCATCTGTTGATTCTTTGGTTCCCCGCTCGGTTTTACTGTCAATCAGCTTTCCTTTTCTATCTTTGGAGAAGTACCCTTCGTGAGCTTTTGATGCCACGGTCGATTTTAGATAATTGATATATTCCGGCTGATTGAATAACGAAAGGTCCAAGTGCTTTATGATATCGGTATATTCCTGCTCGAAAATCTCGGCATATTCTCCTTTTCCGTCCGGGTTATACTGGCGGTATTTGGCTACTTCATCGATGAAGAAAAGGGAGAGAACTTTGATGTCTTTCTCAAACAGTTCCTGTTCTTTCTTAATATGTGATAAGATGGTTTCTCGTATCTGGATACGTCGTAGTTGAGTTTCGTTGACGCTACCCGTTACGTCACCTGCATAAAGCTTGATGCCGTTCCGGAAGGTGACGGAATTTTCAACGCCGTTGATATCTGTAATTACATAGTCGTTCCGGTATTCTTCCAGACGGTTTGATTTAGCGTACAAGTCATCATTTACTTTCAGAGCCCGTACTACCTGATTCACTGCTTTGGTTCTTTTTACTTCGAATCCGATATTGGCAGTCGGATTTTTGTCCGGATACAGATTTAAACCTTCCAGATAGACGAAGCCTTCAGTGGCTGTTGTTCCACTGATGGAAATACCTTTGACGGCAATCTTCTTAACCAGTTTCAGGTTGTAAGCTTCCATCGCGTCCAGGCGATAGACCAGGTTATAGAGTTCGCGGTGTGTAGCCGAATAACGCAGTGTGAACAGGGGATTGAATCGTTTCAATCCCTCTTTTGTTTTGACTCCTTCTACCGACTGGGGTTCGTCGATAATCAGTATCGGATTCATCTGCGCAATCACATCGATAGGACAGCTGCCGCCAAAATCATCCAGTTTCATGTAGATGCGGCGGGCGTCTTTGTTCGTAGCATTGAACTTCTGTGAATTGATGATCATTACATGGATTCTGCTGTCTGTGACAAATGCGTTCAATTCACCCAACTGTTTGGAGTCGTAGATGAAATAAGACAGAGGGGTGCTGTAATCCGAGGCAAAGTGTTCCTTCATAATCTCCAGGCTTTTGTGGACTCCTTCGCGGATGGCAACACTGGGTACGACAATGATGAACTTGCACCAACCGTAGCGTTTATTCAGTTCGAAGATGGTTTTGATGTAGGTATACGTTTTACCTACACCCGTCTCCATTTCGATGGTGAGGTTGTATTTCCCTTCCAGTGCTTCCGACGGTTTGATTTGTTGGGCACGCTGGATATTCTGGATATGTCTCAGAACGATTTCATCTGTGAGTTGGGGTACGACAGGGTGGTTACGGAATCCTGTAAACCTTTCGTAACTGGTCTGTCCGTCTTTCTTCCGGGTCTCTACTTGATAGTCGAGCATCTTGTATGGCTGCCCGGCAAAGACATCACATACCGCTTTTGCTGCGTCTTCCTGAAACTTTTGATGTTTGAATTTTAATTTCATTTCTGTACCTTCCTTCTCTGTTTAAAGAATCTCGATCATAGTACCGGGAGATAACGTTTTAAATATCTCGTCTATGTTGATGCGATCGGCACTATCCCTGAACGAGGCATCCCGAAAGACGACCCGGCGCGGTTGCCTGCCGGCTATTTCACGGAAGACTTTTTCGGGAATCTGTTCAGCGAAACATGCCATTAATTCGGTCTTGTCGACAGAATAAACCGTATATCCATTTATATCCTCTTCATTGTGTGGGAGTGACAGGGATAGTCCCAGGTTGGTCAGGCAACCATAAAGCAGATCGAGTCCGGTACGGTCTTCTTTGATATTATCAGTGAAATAGAATAAATCACTCTGTGAATATTCCTTTGCACTGTAGTACACGTCCTTCATATTGCTGTCGGCAATCCGAAAAACACGGAAACCGATGTCCGGGCGGTTCTTTAATTTAAGTTGGTTGCATTCCGCCTCAATCGTGTCTCCGGCACGTCGAATACGCTCTTTGGACAGTTCGCAGATGTTCAATGCTTTATGCTTTTCCGTGAGAAAGTCGATCGCATTTTGCATGATCTCTTTTTCACTGGGAGTCTTGGCCTTTTTTATTGTTTCAGTCACATCTTCCGGCAGTTGTACGAGAATGTACTTCACCTTGTTTTTACGCGGTTTCATGTTCATCCGCATAACCGCTTCGGCAGTAGTGCCACTACCAGAGAAGAAGTCCATCACAATACAATCTTTGTTTTTGGTGTCGATAAACTCACATAAATATTGAATCAGACTGACAGGTTTCGGAAAGTTGAACACTTTCTTATCAAAGAACTGTAGCTGATAGTTACCGGCCTGCTCATTAGTTTCAACTCCTACTTTGTAATTGATCAGGTTGGGTGGAACTTCCGGGTCATATTCCAGTTTTTCGTACGAAGGACTTAACTTAAGAGTCGGTATTTTGATGGTTGTTCCTTTTTTTATCTCTTTCTCCAGATTTTCCTGACTCCATTTGAATTTGGCTTTCAGCTTGACGGGGGCTGTAAACAGTCCGTCACGTACGGTGGTATCTTCCAGTAATTCCACGTCATACGCATCTGTTCCGTACATGCCCGCTTTGATCACTCCGTCGGGGATGGAAGTAACTACTTTGTTGGCCGGGAAAGTCAGAATGCCGACGGAATTCGGTTGATTCAACAGACCGTTTGAACTGACCGACTCCTTCTTCAGACCCTGGAATTTCATGTCGTTTTTCTTCTTCTGATAGCAGACGATGTATTCGATGATTTGCTTGCTTTTTTTCGAGAGATTTTCCGGAGTTTCCGTCTTTGCCCAATTAAATACATCGATGAAATTAGAAGCATTGAATACTTCATTGCCTATTTTAATCAGATTTGCCAGTTCGTGATCATCAATGGAAATGAAAATGATGCCATTATCATTTAACAGGGTATGGGCAAGCATCAGCCGGGCATACATCATGCTACACCAATCGGAGTGAAACTTTCCGTTAGCCTCCGTATTCTGAAACAATCGTTGTCCTTCTTCATTATATCTTCCCTGTTTCTCGTCGGATTCTTCCTGTGAAAGAGCGAATGTATCATTGAAGATAAAGTCTTTACCCGTGTTGTAAGGCGGATCGATATAGATAACGTCTACCTTTCCTGCATAACTCTTTTTCAGGAGTTTCATTGCGTCCAGATTGTCTCCCTCGATGTATAGGTTTTGGGTCTGTTCCCAATTCCTGCTCTCTTCCGGGCAGGGACGCAATGTTTTGCGGATAGGATGCGCCGCCTCTCTTATCGCCTGCTTCTTGCCCACCCATGTTAATTCGTAACGTTCGTCGTCATCATATACCACTCCCATTTCTGCTTGGTTGGCTGTAAGGAGGAATTTCAGTTTATCAAAGTCGATAGCTTTATGTAGCTGTCCGTCCTTACCCATCGATTCAGTGACTACGTTCGGGAAGAGTTCGGCTATTTTATTCAGGCTGTCCTCTGCGATACTCACAGATTCCATTTTTAGCTTTTCCATATATGATTTCATTTTTGTCCTGCAAAGTTAAGATTTTCATTCTGATTGGCTAATTTCCTCTATAAATAATGTGTGTTTTGGGAAGTAACGTACCGCTATTCCGAACCGGTTGTTGGATTAGGTAATAAGGTAAGTGTTTTATCTTGCTGACCGGATAGTCTTATGTTCTAATCATCAATCGAAAAACACCCTCATGTTTTTCGATTGATGATTAGGAGGAAACGGGCATAGAGTGTGAAGGTGTTTCTTGAATTATAGGAAGCAAGTGTATTTACTTGTATTTATTTTCATAGAATATGCCTTTTCTGAATACTTTTGCCTATTTTTGCGTATTCAATCTATTGACAGAATGGAGTAATATTTAGTTGAAATTTTATAGTAAAAATCATGAAGAACGCAATTGGTAATTGTAAGCAGCGAAAAGCAGTGCTCTTCGCTCTCGCTTTGCCTCTGATGTTTTCCGGTTCGCCTATGCAGGCTATGCATCGGTCCGAAATCGTTAGAGAAGTGACACAACAAAACTTGAAGATCGTTAGTGCAAAGAAAATCAATCCGACTACGATTGAAGTACTGTTCTCTAATAACCAGAGAATGACATTCGATTTCTACGGAGAGAACATCTTCAGAGTATTTCAGGACAATGATGGAGGAATCATCCGTGATCCGGAAGCGAAACCTGAAGCACAAATTCTGGTAAATAATCCCAGAAACACAGTCTCTACGCTTGACTTAAATGATGGCGGTAATCTCCTTTCTATCACTACGGGGAAAATCAAGGTGGAAATCGATAAGAATACCTCTTTGATGAAAGTGATCGACTTGGAAAAGAATACCGTAGCTTTTGAAGAAGCCGAACCGGTACTTTTTGATAAAGGAAAAGTTACTGTAACTCTGAAAGAGAACCCCAACGAATATTTCTATGGCGGCGGTGTGCAGAACGGACGTTTTTCGCACAAAGGAAAAGCAATTAATATTGTAAACGAAAATAGCTGGACAGACGGTGGAGTAGCTTCACCCACACCTTTCTATTGGTCTACTAACGGCTATGGTATGATGTGGTATACTTTCAAACCGGGTAAATATGATTTCGGTGCGGAAGAAAAAGGTAAAGTGAAGCTTATGCACGATTCTCCTTACCTTGATGTATTCTATATGGTTAGTGATGGTGCCGTAGGGATTCTGAATGACTTTTATCAATTGACCGGTAATCCGGTGTTGTTGCCTAAGTTCGGTTTTTATCAGGGTCACTTGAATGCTTATAACCGTGACTACTGGAAGGAAGACGAAAAAGGAATCTTGTTCGAAGACGGAAAACGCTATAAGGAAAGCCAGAAAGATAATGGTGGAATCAAGGAATCATTGAACGGAGAAAAGAATAATTATCAGTTCTCGGCCCGTGCAGTGATTGATCGCTATAAGAATCATGACATGCCTTTAGGCTGGTTGCTGCCAAACGACGGATATGGTGCCGGATACGGACAGACCGAAACCCTTGACGGAAACATCCAGAATCTGAAAAGTCTGGGCGACTATGCTCGTAAGAATGGTGTCGAAATCGGTTTGTGGACACAGTCTGACTTGCATCCGAAAGAAGGTGTGAGTGCATTGCTGCAAAGAGATATTGTGAAGGAAGTGAGAGATGCCGGTGTGCGTGTATTGAAAACAGACGTTGCATGGGTAGGCTGGGGATATTCCTTCGGACTGAATGGTGTGGCAGACGTAGGTCATATTATGCCTTATTACGGAGATGATGCCCGTCCGTTCATTATTTCACTCGATGGTTGGGCCGGTACACAACGATATGCCGGAATCTGGTCGGGCGACCAGACAGGCGGTGTATGGGAGTACATCCGTTTCCACATCCCGACTTATATCGGTTCAGGTCTGTCAGGTCAGCCTAACATCTCTTCGGATATGGATGGTATCTTCGGCGGCAAGAATATGATTGTCAACACCAGAGACTTCCAGTGGAAAACTTTCACTCCGATGCAGCTGAATATGGATGGATGGGGATCGAACGAAAAATATCCGCATGCTTTGGGCGAACCTGCCACTTCTATCAACCGCTGGTATCTGAAACTGAAATCGGAATTGATGCCTTATACTTATAGTTTTGCGAAAGAAGCTGTAACCGGAATGCCGCTTATTCGTGCTATGTTCCTGGAATATCCGAATGCTTATACTCTGGGTACAGCCACGCAGTATCAGTTTATGTATGGTACCGACTTCCTGGTAGCACCTATCTATAAAGCCACAAAAGCAGATGCTGAAGGGAATGATATCCGTGACGGTATTTATCTGCCTGAAGGAGAATGGATCGATTATTTCACCGGAGAAAAATATCAGGGTAACTGTGTACTCAACAACTTTGCTGCTCCTCTCTGGAAACTTCCGGTATTTGTGAAGAACGGAGCTATTATCCCGATGACCAATCCTAACAATAACGTTGCTGAAATCAACAAAGGACTTCGTATCTACGAGATCTATCCGTATAAGCACATGATGACTGTTGAATATGATGATGACGGTGTATCGGAAGCATATAAGGATGGTAAAGGTGCCACAACTTTCATTGAGTCAAATGTTGATTCGAAAAACAATGTGAAGATTTCTATTCGTCCTACACAGGGTGATTTCGACGGTTTTGTAAAAGAGAAAGCTACTGAGTTTAGGGTAAATATTACTGCCAAACCAAAGAAAGTTTCTGCTCAGGTGGGCAAAAGCAAAGTGAAGTTGATCGAAGTGCTCTCTATGGATGATTTCCAGAAAGGTGAGAATGTATACTTCTATGATGCTGCTCCTAATCTGAATAAATTTGCTACGAAAGGCAGTGAATTTGAAAAGAAGGTAATCACTAAGAATCCTCAGCTTCTTGTGAAGTTGGCTGCTACTGACATTACTAAAAATCAGGTTGTGATGAATATCGAAGGCTTCCAGTATGCGCCTGCCGATAATTACAGAGTTACGTCCGGTTCGCTGACTGCTCCTGCAGCTCAGATTACTGCCGAGAATATTGAAGCTTACACTTTGAAACCTACATGGAGCAAAGTGCCGAATGCCGATTTCTATGAAATAGAGTTCAATGGCATGTTGTATACAACAATTAAGGATACTGAGTTGCTGTTTGACGGGCTGGCTGCTGAAACCGACTACGCATTCAAGATCCGTGCCGTAAACAAGGATGGCTATTCGGATTGGGCTGAATTCAGCGCTAAGACAAAAGCGAACCCGCTGGAATTTGCTCTTCACGGAATCAAGGGTGAAACAACTGCGAAGAATCAGGAAGGATTTGATATCGATCGTTTGTTCGACTTTGCCGAATTGGGTGATATGTGGCATACGAAGTATGGAGCAAAAGCGCTGCCATATGATATGATTATCGACTTGAGAACTGTGAACCAGTTGGATAAATTCGAATACCTGCCACGTACCGACGGTGGTAACGGAACGATTCTGAAAGGTACTGTATATTACAGTATGGATAAAGAGAATTGGACTGAGGCCGGAGCAATCGACTGGAAACGTAATGGTGATGTGAAAGTATTTACATTTACTGAGCGCCCGACTGCACGCTATATCAAACTGGCTGTAACGGAAGGTGTGAACAATTATGGTTCGGGTAGAGAATTGTATGTATTTAAAGTTCCTGGAACAGAGAGCCGTTTGCAGGGTGATATCAATAACGACGGTAAGATCGATAATAACGATTTAACTTCGTATACCAACTATACCGGTCTGAGAAAAGGTGATTCCGACTATGAAGGCTATATCAGCGTAGGTGATATCGACCAGAATGGTTTGATCGATGCTTATGACATTTCTGTTGTGGCAACACAATTGGAAGATGGTGTCAGTGATGAACCGATTGAGAAACTGGATGGTACTATTGAGATCAGTACGGCTAAACGAAATTACAGTAAGGGTGATGTGGTTGAAGTGCTTGTAAAAGGTGTCAACCTCCGTTCTGTAAATGCCTTGAGTTTTGCGTTGCCATACAATCAGCAAGATTATGAATTTGTAGGTGTCGAACCTTTGAACCTTAAAGCAATGGAAAATCTGACTTACGACAGACTCCATACCAATGGTACAAAAGCACTCTATCCTACATTCGTTAACCTTGGAGCTAAAGAAGCCCTTGAAGGAACAAACGATCTGTTTATTCTGAAGCTGAAAGCGAAACGTGCCGTGAAGTTTGATCTGAAAGCTATTGATGGCGTTTTGGTCGACAAGAACCTGAACACACGTAAGTTTTAAACTTGTGTAAGAATACTCCGCCGTTTGAACGGAGAAAAATAAAAAGCTGCCCGGAAATTTCCGAGGGCACTGAAAAAACAGATGGCTTTTCAGTGCCCTCTTGAAGAGCAAAAGTGAGAGTCGCCAAGTTAGAAATACTAACTTGGCGATTTTTCTATTTGGTTCCAGTAAGTAAAATGCTTCACATAACGGTTGACATCGTACTTACGAACGTAGTTGTTAAACCGAGTTCTGTTCAAAAAAGTGGAAAAGTTGAGAAAAAGTGTATTTATCTTGATTCATCATTACAGCTGCAAAAATAGAAATTCAAATCCGTTTTATTTCAAAATATAACTTAATCGACTATATTTCAATCATTTCAAAGAACTATTATTTACTTTAACGGAACAGTAGTGAAACATTTATTATATAAATACAAAATATTATCATAATTCATAGTAATAATTGTATTAATAATAGTAGCTTTGTTACTCCTTAAACATATAGTTAAACAATGAAACTAAAACACAAATTAAACTATATACTACAATGAAAAACATGAAAATTGCATCCTTTATGATAAAATTCATAATGATGCCCCTGCTTGTCAGCACTTCCTGTGTAAATGAAATTTCAGAAGAATCGACAACCCTTCCCGGAGAAATTCCTATCCGCCTTTCTACACAAATTTTATGCAACCCCACACGTGTTATTGATAACAAATTTCAAGAAAAGGACGCCATTGGCTTGTATGTATTGACACAACCATCAACTATCAATCAGAAACGATACATTGACAATATGCGTTTCACATGTTCCCAAACCTCCGGCTTCGAACCGGAAGAAACGATTTATTATCCTAAAGGAAACGGAGAATGTAACTTCATCAGTTATTATCCTTTTCAAGAAACAGGTATTGAACCGGACAAAAGTACAATGCAGGTCCAGATACGGACCGACCAAAGTACTGTGGGCGGACTATCACTTTCCGACTTTATGATCGCTGTAAACAATGACATTACACCCAGCCAGAACATGGTTGCCATGGAATATAAACACAAACTTTGCAAACTGGAAATCATTATAAGACCCGCAGCCGGAGAAGACTTACAAGAGCTCTTGGCTGATAACCCTACCTTATCCTTAAACGGATTCCATTCGGAAGCATCTTATGATTTTCTCACCGGCCAATTCGAGTCATCGGGACAAACGAGCGGCATTATTCCTTATGGAGAATGGAAAATAGAGAATAATACCCTTATAGGCAAAAAAGCGATACTGATACCCGAAAAAATAGAGTCTGACAGTCACTACATAAATATGGAAATAGATGGAAAGAGCTATAGTTGCCCATTTCCGGACAACTTTCAGCTGTCCAGTGAAAAAAGCTGTTCCATAGGCATTATCTATAAATCATCCGAAGGTATTCAAATCAACAACTTCGATCATAGCATTGCAGACTGGACAGAAGGGGAGTCGGGTGAAACGACAGCTCAGGAAACATCAGGTATAATTCACCTGGCTGCACTGAAATTCAGTAAGAGTAATGTATATAAAGCCATTAACGAAGGGACGCAGGTAGCAGAGATCTGTAAAGAGTATCTATTGGCAGACAATATCGATGCACAAGCCATCGTCGCCTATCCTGTTCTAAATGGAGAAACAGATTTAAACAACGGCACGGTAATTTGTTTACTTGACGAAACAGCAGCCGTTCACGGAGGCAAGGTCTCTTGGAACAAAGTTAATAATGTATTAGCCTACACGCCCGGAAATCAAAGCGTCATCAACGATTTCTACATAGCCGAAGATAACTCAATATCAATATCCAAGCCGGAAAATCCTCTACCTGTACGATTGCAAGAAGATGTCTTGACAGATATACGGAATACGGAAACCAAAACTTATCCTATAGTAAAAATAGGAATCCAATATTGGATGGGACGTAGTTTGGAAGCGACACGCTATACCGACGGTAAAACAATTACTTTGAAAAAGGATTTCACGGCAACAGCAGGCTATTACACCGGGAAATATCAAGATGCGCCTCAAAATTTTTACTTTTACAATTCTGAAGCTGTTATTTCAGGCAAGTTATCACCCCAAGGATGGAATATTCCTACCGAAACCGAGTGGGAACAACTAAAGCAATATATAAACAATGATGCTTCTAAACTGAAATCTGGGCCATGGTCAAGCGATGAAAACGGTGACAAGCTTCCTATACTTAACACTACAGGATTCAATGGAATGCCGGAAGGATATATTCTAAAAAGTAAGAACGGGTATACCAACGGCTTATATACGGTGGTATACTGGTCTACCAATTCATCTGGAAATCAAATAAATAAAGCAATCTATTTGCTGCATACTACAAATGAAATAAAAGACGGCAATATAACAGACAGAGCTCTTTCTGTCAGATGCATCCGTAAATAACAAGCACTTTGCCTATCATACAGAATCTAAAGTTTAGGTAGATCTCCTCACCGCTACTGGCCCAAACTTTAGATTCTGTATTTTATCGTTAAATTATTCTCTTCATTCGAATAGGGAATCTTCTTCTTTTTTCTGTCTTTATAATCAAGAAATCAATTATAAAACCCAAAACAGAAAACATATGCAGAAAGTATTATTTATCACCACAATTCTACTTACATTATTCGCCCTCTCTATCCATGCTGAGCACAATCCTCAAAAAAGACCAGATGCATCTGCCCAATTCCAAACCGTCTCCGGTCACAGTATCAGTTTAAATGGTATCGGACTGGCATATAGTTATGAATATGCTTTTGCTCCGAAAGGTACTGTTATTTTTAGCGCAGGAGCTTCTTATGCTTTTGGAAGAACATGGCAACTCAAAATGGAATCACTTCGCGAATTTCATATCGCCACCAAAGACTATCATTTAGTAACCGGAGATTTAGCCATAGAACCACGTTTTTATTATAACCTGAAGAAAAGGCATCGCAATGGCAAGCGTACTTGGAGCAATTCCGGTGGGTATTTATCTGCCTGTTTCGGATATTCTTTTCCAATAGCCATCAGCAGCGGAGTAAAAACAGCGCATATATATGTTATCACCCCATATTGGGGATTTCGACGCGTATGGAAACATTTTCTTTTCGATCTATCTGGCGGAGCCGGTTATATAAAGTCCTCCAACGGCAATTCCGCCATCTATCCTACTGTGAGAATAGGACTGGGATATAGATTTTAAACGTCATACTCTAATTGAAGAATAAATAACCAAAGTATCGAATACAAAAAATGGCTACTCATCCCGAGCAACCAATCTTTTGTTAACCTTAAATCTAATACTTATGAAAAAAACACAATACAAATATACCGAATTTCAAGCAATTAGCAAATATCAGAGCAAAAATATCCTGTATTATAACACCGTTTAATACTCGATCTTGTTTTGTTAATACTTTAGGCTAAAAACGTTAACAATTAACACATTCGTTCACAGTTCTCCTGTAGCTCTATAGCCATAGGAAAAACAATATTATTTTCTAAATGAATATGATGATGCAAATTTTTCTCAAATGTCTCCAACATCTCAAACAATAACCTGTAGGTGTCACAAGCATCATCGGGTACTAAATATCCCTGAGCCAATAAAGAAATCCGGCGAAAACGTTCACCTTCGGCATCATGTTCATGCATCATTACCGAAATAGGGCTACTGACACTGCCACAATGAAAAGGCGGAACGGGGCGGTGTTGGGTCACTGCATCGAACAAATCGTATATATAAGGAAACAACACCATTTCCTCCTTGGTAAGATGATTATTCAGATCTATCCAGGACTCCTGAAACAACCCACGTATCTCATGAAGTTCCGGATGTTTCTCACCGTGTACCTCACAAACTTTATCAAGCAATTGAAGAATCTGCGGTCCCTGGTAACGGATATTACGATGATGGAATTTCAGGATGTAATCTACCAATAAATCCATAGGCCAACTTTTAAAATCAAAAATCGGAGAATGGTTCGGTTGCGTTTGCCTCAACTCTTCCAACAAACTGTCCACCCCTGCTCCGGCTCTTTCACAAGCATCAGTCAGCGAGACATCTCCATTGCAACAGAAATCAATGCCATACTTATTGAATACCTTTGCGTGGTCAAAACGATCGGCTACAATCTGGCCGACTGTCATAAGTTTATAATCTTTCATATTTTCCTCTTTTATTATTCAGAGGACAAAGGTAGGGAACAGAAAACAAATAATTTGTAACCAATGTTACAGGAAGGATTTTCTTTTGTCTTTCGAAGCAATATGAAGTATAAAACAATGGCATACACAGTTTTCTATAACTTGTGTATGCCATATTCTTTTCTTAATTAAAATAATACAGAAAGATAGCGATACCTTCGAGTGCTTTCTTAGGCTGATCTTTAATCTCAATCGCAAACTTAATTTCAGCTTTAGCCACACCACGCAAGTTAGTAAGAGAATGCAGACTTGCCTTCAGTCGCACACTTTGACCTGACAGTACTGCTTGCCCGAACTTCATCTTGTCCATACCATAATTAATCATCATCTTCAAATTATTTACTTCAATAATCTGATTCCACAAATGAGGAAGTAATGACAATGTCAGATATCCGTGAACAATGGTGCTATGATAAGGGCTCTCCACCTTAGCACGCTCTGTGTCCACATGAATCCACTGATGATCTAATGTTGCATCAGCGAAAAGGTTGATACGTTCCTGAGAAACCTCCAGATAGTCAGAGACTCCAATCTGCTGCCCCACTAATTTCTCAAAATCTTCATAAGAATTAATAATTACTTTATCCATATTTCTTCATTTAAAAATGTACATCTTTGCTACAAAGATATATTTTTTTTAGATAAGTTAAAATTAATCCGGTCTTTTAGATTCTTCATCAGAAAAACTCGCCGGCTTAGTACATGAATCTACTTTCCCAAATATCCGATACCGATATTTGGAAACCAATAAATACAATGCATCCCTTACTTTTACCGGAATCAGGATCAATGGATAAAAACACTGCCAGAATCCTCCCAGGTCTTTTAAGATATAAAGTATAGCCGTAGATTTAGAATAACAATCTCCTTTCCGAAAATAATAGAGAGTCTTATTACTACTTTCAACAGCATACCGGCCCAACAAAGTTTTACCCGCTTCAGATTGCAGTGAAACAAAACGGAACAGCTTTCTTTTATCCCTCTTTACAATAAAAGAAACTGTCCCGTTGCAGAGATTACATATACCATCGAAAAGTATAATATTCATTCTATTTTTCTAAATAATGGAAGTCTCGTATGCACTGGTCAACATATCATAATCGGCATCACTGTATTCTCCTTTTTCCCGAGCCTTCTGCACCTGTTTGATAAATATTTCTACCTGTGAAAGGAAAGTCTGATAAGACTTCATCTCGCTTTCATGACCATTCACGGCAGGAAGTTTTTTAGCAGCATCGAGTTGTTTGGTAAGTTCAGCTACTTTCAGGTCAATGCGGGGGCCATCCATCATATGCTTACGTGCATACAGGTTCAAAATACTCTGCATCGTAGCAGACATCTTCCGTACAGACATAATCTGTTCTTTCAGCGGACTGTCCGCCAGAAGCACCTGTTCAGCCTGTTCGGTAAACGGACTCAGAATATCAAAAACATTCTGCTTGTATTCAGACATCTGTGTGCTCAACTGATAATTCGCCTCTAACAGTTGCTTCGCTTTGGTTACATCTTTCTTTTTCAAGTAAGAAAGATAGGTATCGAAATTTGCGTAGAACTCTGCTCTCGCCTTAAACAATCCGGCATAGTTCTGCACCAGATTCTGGCGGGTTTCTCCATTGAAGTAATCTCCGGGATTCATCACCGTCGCCGAATCTTTTGCAACAACTGTCGGTGGGGCGATGGCGGTAAGAGCCGGTACTTTTCCTTTTTGTTCCATATAATCCAAAACGGCATTTACATCTTTTTCCTTCACCATATCTTTTAATACTCCGAGAGAAGTATTATAATATTTGATTACCTCTGTCGCATTTTCAATATCTGCCGTACTGGCAACAGGAGCTTTGCTCTTGCTTCCACCCGAACAAGAGGCCAACAGAAAAGCACTCACAAGTGCTCCAAAAAACAATAGATTCTTTTTCATAATGTTTCCTTTAATAATTAGTAAATAGAACAAGCCTATAGATAGCTGATATTGCACTAATAACAATATAAAAGTCGTTTTGCTCTCAAAACCATCTATAAATTACAAAGGGAACAGGGAAATTAAAGAAATAAATATCATCGGAAGCGAAACCACATTACTGCATAAAACAAAAAATGGCTACTCGTCCCGAGCAACCAATCTTTTGTTAACCTTAAATCTAATACTTATGAAAAAACACAATACAAAAATACCGATTCCCAACTAATTAGCAAATTTACGCACGATATTCTGCTCTATTATAACATGGTTTAATGTTACCGATAACTTATTAACATTTCACACTTGTATTGTTAACCATTAACAAGTTCCATTACTCGTTTTCAGACATAAAAAGGCTATCATACGTCATCCACCCAATAACGATGATATCCCCACCGGTACAATATTACTGAATTTCTTTATCCCCCTGATCATATTCCAATCCTTCAGATAACAATTTCTCCGATAACAATGAACATGTTACAGGTATAACCGGTATTTCATTCATAACGAAATGAATGTAGATCTCAAAAGATAGTTTATAACCAATCCACACAACCCTATGCATTTCTGAAGCAGAAAGATAGAAATCAGACAAAGGCAGTAATCTATTATTCAATTCGAATAGTTCGAATGATGGAAAAAAAGAGAAGTCGATATTGTGATATTCTTTCAATAATAGAATCTTGTCGCTTAATTTATTCTTTTTGATTTCTTGTATATTAATGTTTTTTTCTTGCTTTAGACATCAGATAGTGGTATATTTACCCCGAAACACTTCAGCCCGTTTCTTAACCTTAAAAGGAATTGAATATGAAAAATTTAAAATAATTATTGATCGTACTAATCTTTGTTACATAAAAAAACAAATAAAACAAATAAGATGAAACAAGTAAACACTGTTTTGACAGTCATTCTGTTGGTAGTATTGACTGGATGTGGAAGAAATAAACAATCAAACGATGATTTAATCATCGTGGACGTTTCGAAAAGCTATCCTAAAAAAGAATTGATTCTTCAGGATTTTATGAATGTGGAATATGTTGCGCTGGAAACTACAGATGAGTTTCTTACACAAGGCTTAGTACAAGATGTGGGAAAAGAATACTTATTGGTAACCAATAGGAATAATGATGGGGATATTTTTATTTTTGACAGGCAAACCGGTAAAGGATTAAAAAAGATAAATCGGCGAGGGCAAGGGGCAGAAGAATATGCAAGGATTAATGAGATTATTCTTGATGAAAACAATGATGAAATATTCGTAAAGTCACCGGGAAATAAAATCTTAGTATACGATCTTAACGGAGAATTCAAACGGTGTTTGAATCTTGGTAGAGATATTTCATCTATTTTTGATTATGACAAACATAATTTGATCTGTTATGATATGTCAGATTATCATAACAAAGGAAAAGATAGAAACAAATCGTACCATATTCTTATATCAAAACAGGATGGAAGTATCACCCGGGAAATTTTTATTCCTTTTAAAACTATTAACACACCGATTGTGACTGATGGAGATCGATTTATAGCAAATTATTCTTACCAAATACGCCTAAGTAACGGCAAATGGACACTTATGGACGCATCAGCCGATACATTGTATAACTATGCACCGGATGGTACATTAAGCCCCTTTATTGTAAGAACCCCCTCTGCAAATACTATGGAGCCTGAAATTTTTCTTTATATGGGTATTCATACCGACCGTTATTACTTTATGGAAACCGTTAAAAATGTATTTAACTTTGAAAAAGGTAACGGATTCTATACAGATGGGCTGGTGTACGACAAGAAGGAAAAAGCCATATTTCAAGTTGCCGTATATAATGATGACTATGCAGAAAAAAGAACTGTAGCTATGACGGCGAAATCAATTAATCGCGATATCGAAAATGTCACGAGTTTAAGTGCATCCCGACTTGTTGAGATTTATAAGAAAGAGCAACTGAAAGATGGCAAATTGAAAGATATTGCTTCAAAGTTGAATGAAGAAGACAATCCTGTAATCATGTTGGTAAAGCAAAAAAATAGTGGTTTAAAATGAAAAAGGCAACCAACTATTTTATCAAGAGCAGTGGATCATCCACCACCTGCTGAACACTCCTTTTATTCCATTCGCAGGATTGTTGACCGAATAGATGGTGTTGCTCTTGTTCTTTACGTATACTATGAGGTTGTGTCAAAGCGTATTTGACACAACCTCCTTTTCACATTTACATTCAATCATTATAAAAATAACTAACCTTTCATCATGCTATGCTTATCATGATTTTATTTAGCCTTTTACGGTAATTCGTTTGTAACCATATACAGCACGGTCACCCAATTCTTCTTCTATACGGAGCAACTGATTGTACTTCGCCATGCGGTCCGAACGGCTCAACGAACCGGTTTTAATCTGTCCGCTGTTTGTTGCTACGGCAATATCTGCAATGGTTGCATCTTCTGTTTCGCCGGAACGGTGAGAGGTGACTGTTGTATATCCGTGGCGGTGTGCCATTTCAATAGCGTTTAATGTTTCTGTCAGCGAACCTATTTGGTTTACTTTAATCAGAATAGAGTTGGCACAACCTTTTTCGATACCTTTTGCCAGGAAATCAACATTAGTAACGAAAAGGTCATCACCTACCAATTGGCAGCGGTCACCGATACGTTGAGTTAATTTTTTCCAGCCTTCCCAGTCATTTTCACTCATACCGTCTTCGATGGAATCAATCGGATATTCGTTGATAAGTTTCTCCAGATAGTCAATCTGTTCCTCGGCTGTACGTTTTTTACCCTTTTCACCTTCAAACTTGGTGTAATCGTAGATACCGTCATGATAGAATTCGGAAGAAGCGCAGTCCATGCCGATCATTACATCCTTACCCGGTTCATATCCGGCAGCTTTAATAGCGGCAAGGATAGAGTTTAGTGCATCTTCTGTGCCTTCCAGATTCGGAGCGAAGCCTCCTTCATCACCTACAGCTGTACTCAAACCACGGTCTTTTAATACTTTTTTCAAGGCGTGGAATACTTCAGCGCCCATGCGCAGTCCCTCTTTGAAAGAGTTTGCACCAACTGGGCGAATCATAAATTCTTGAAAGGCGATTGGGGCATCGCTATGTGATCCTCCATTAATGATATTCATCATTGGGACGGGCAAAACATAAGTATTTGTGCCGCCGATATATCTGTAAAGGGGAATATCAAGATAATTGGCAGCTGCTTTGGCTACGGCAAGTGAAACACCCAGGATAGCGTTTGCACCCAGTTTGGCTTTTGTCTTTGTTCCGTCCAGTGCCAGCATAGCATGGTCAATGCCCATTTGGTCGAGGGCTGACATACCAATCAGATGTGGGGCAATGACTTTATTAACGTTCTCTACTGCTTTCTGTACACCCTTACCGCCGTAACGATGTTTATCACCGTCGCGGAGTTCAAGCGCTTCATGCTCACCGGTCGATGCGCCCGACGGAACGGATGCACGTCCCATGATGCCTGATTCCAATACTACGTCTACTTCTACTGTAGGGTTACCTCTTGAGTCGAGAATCTCTCGTCCTGTAATTTTTTCTATTTTCATTGTTTCTCTTGTTTTTTTAGTCTCTGCAAATGTACTCACTTATGGGAAGCGGTAGAATAACTATTAATAGGTATTCCGTGCGGTCTCTTTCCCTATAAATCAGTATTATCGCTTTTATACTATAAAACAAAGAGAGGGGTGGAAAAGTTCAGTCGTCTTCAACCTTGACTCCTAACAGAGGCAGTAAGTCCATTGCCTGTAATGAACTGACTATAGCCCCTTTCAGGTCAGCTATGTTTAGTTGAATACCTGTTATTCTTGAGCTCCTTAGGTCGATACCTTTTAAAGACGTATGCGAAAAATCTGCTTCAAGCAGTTCACAATTGTCGAAAGCTGCTGGTATTAATTTACTGTCATTGAGGCTGGCGTTTCGAAAATCACAATGGCTGAAACGAACGGTTCGCATTTTCGTCATGGAAAGATTGATATATTGTCCATAACAATGCTCCATCCGGACATGGTTTAGGGTGGCTTCCGGAAAACCTGTTCCTAAGAGCTTGCATGATATAAATTCTACCCGGTAGAAAGTAGTTCCGGCAAAAGACACGTTGGATAAGTCGCAATTTTCAAAACGTATGTCTGTTAATTGGGCTGATTTCAACTGGCATTCGTTGAATATTTGTTGTTTGAAAGTACAATTGTTAATACTTAGATAGGGCTTATTTACTTGTCGGACAACTCCTTTAGAGAAATATAAATCAGAAATTTTCTCTTCATCCACCAAAATATCGAGCGGAGTGATGCTTTCGGACTGCTCATTGATGAATGGGGCTATGACTTTAACAGGTTGGACTTTCTTAATTGCTGGTTTCATATATTAGTCTATTGTTTTAAATGTTCTCCGAGGTATCCTCCACCTAATACGGCTAAAAGCCCGAGTATCATACTGGCTAATGTATAAAATGCGAATATGCCGTAGAAGCCTCCTTTCAGTAAACTCAGGCCATCATTAGCCAAAGTAGAAAATGTGGTAAAACCTCCACAGAAACCAACAGTCAGAAATAGCCTTAATTCGAAGGATAGATCAAGACGTTCTGAAAGTGAATAAAATAATCCTATTAACAAACTTCCAGCAATGTTCACGGCAAATGTTCCCCACGGAAAGGGGAAAAAAGTAGGGCTAAGTTTCTCGTTGACGGCTATTTGTGCCAGATAGCGGGATACACTGCCTATGCCTCCTCCGATAAATATATAAATAATCTCTTTCATCTTTTTTATTTTGTTGGCAAAGTTACCACTGTCAACTGTTTATGCAAACGTTTTCTGATAAATCTTCTTTATTTCGGTTCTATTCGTCGAACCGGAATCTGCTTCTTGCTTATCTTTGTTGCATGATTACTAATTTATATTAAACCATATCATGAAGAACATGAATAAACTGACTTTTAAGTTGGCTTGCTTTTTTCTTTCTCTTTTAGTGAGTAGTGTGGCAATGGCCGAAAGCATTACTTCTCCAAATGGACTCTTGAAACTGAACTTTTCGGTGAATGGAAAAGGGGAGCCTGTGTATGAACTTTCTTATAAGGGTAAAGAAGTGATTAAACCTTCTAAACTGGGCCTTGAACTGAAAGATGATCCCGGTCTGATGGATGGTTTTACATTGATTGATGCCAAGACTTCTTCTTTTGACGAAACCTGGAAACCTGTTTGGGGAGAAGTAAAGCAAATCCGTAACAATTATAATGAGCTTGCGGTAACTTTAGACCAAAAAGCTCTGGATCGTAAGATGTTGATTCGTTTTCGTTTATATGATGACGGACTTGGTTTTCGCTATGAATTTCCGCAGCAAAAGAATCTGAATTATTTTGTGATAAAAGAGGAGCATTCCCAATTTGCTATGACAGGCGATCATACTGCTTTCTGGATACCGGGCGATTATGATACACAAGAATATGATTATACTCGATCGAAGCTTTCGGAAATACGTGGCCTGATGAAAACAGCTGTTACTCCCAATGCTTCCCAGACTCCTTTTTCTCCTACCGGGGTTCAGACTGCTTTACAAATGAAGACCGATGATGGATTGTATATCAACCTTCATGAAGCTGCCTTGGTGGATTACTCTTGTATGCATCTTAATTTAGATGATAAAAACTTTGTTTTTGAATCATGGCTGACTCCTGATGCACAGGGAGATAAAGGATATATGCAGACTCCTTGTCAGTCTCCATGGCGTACAATCATGGTCAGTGATGATGCACGTGACATTCTTACTTCCAAATTAACATTAAACCTGAACGAGCCATGTAAATTGGAGGATACTTCTTGGATTAAGCCTGTCAAATATGTAGGTGTATGGTGGGAGATGATTACGGGTAAAAGTACATGGGCTTATACTGACGACGTTTATTCAGTGAAGTTGGGTGAGACCGATTATGCTAAGACCAAGCCCAATGGGCGTCATGGTGCCAATAATGAGAATGTGAAACGTTATATCGATTTTGCCGCTGAACACGGTTTTGACCAGGTATTGGTTGAGGGCTGGAATGAAGGATGGGAGGACTGGTTTGGCAAGTCAAAAGATTATGTGTTTGATTTCGTCACTCCATATCCTGACTTTGATGTGAAAATGTTGAATGAATATGCCAAGAATAAAGGGGTAAAGTTGATGATGCACCATGAAACCTCTGCATCTGTTCGTAACTATGAACGCCATATGGACAAAGCTTACCAATTTATGGAAGATAACGGCTACAACGCTGTGAAGAGCGGATATGTAGGCAATATAATCCCACGCGGTGAGCATCATTACGGGCAATGGCTGAATAATCATTATCTCTATGCAGTGAAGAAAGCAGCCGATCATAAAATCATGGTAAATGCTCACGAAGCCGTTCGTCCAACCGGATTGTGTCGTACGTATCCGAATCTGATCGGTAACGAGTCTGCCCGTGGAACAGAATATGAAGCTTTTGGTGGGAATAAACCATTCCACACTACATTGCTTCCTTTTACACGCTTGATTGGTGGTCCAATGGATTATACTCCAGGTATTTTTGACACTCAATTGTCTTTCTTGAGTGGTGAACATAGTTTTGTGCATACCACTTTGGCAAAACAATTGGCTCTTTATGTTACACTTTATAGTCCGCTGCAAATGGCTGCCGATCTTCCGGAGAGTTATGAGCGCCACATGGATGCATTTCAGTTTATTAAAGACGTGGCAGTAGATTGGGATGACAGTAAATATATTGAAGCAGAACCGGGAGAATATATCACGGTGGCTCGAAAAGCCAAAGGAACCGATAATTGGTTTGTTGGAGGTATTACAGGTGAAAATTCCCGTACTTCTACATTTATTCTTGATTTCCTGGATCCGGGGAAACAGTATGTAGCCACTTTATATGCTGATGGGAAAGATGCGGATTATGAGAAGAATCCGACCTCTTATGAGATTAAGAAAGGTATAGTGACTAATAAAACCAAGATTTCTACTAAATTGGCTCGTAGTGGAGGTTTCGCTCTCAGTCTGATAGAAGCTACTCCGGCCGACCGAAAAGAACTTAAAAAGTGGAAATAAAGGTGGGTTAGTGGTAAAAAGGTTAGTTTGGTTATTTTTTTGAAATGAAAGAGTCCGGATACACAATATGTATGTCCGGACTCCTTTTGTTGATAGTTACTATATTATCAATTAAGTGAGTCATCTCTTGACTTTCTATTTTTATCTGCTGTTCTTATCTTTATTGATTATATCGTTTTTAATCAAGTGATTAATAGTCTAATGTTGAATGTTTATAAAGCTAACTTTAACATAGAGTTAAAGCTTGTTTTTTGAATGCAAAGAACAAGTTGTTTGCATTTAAAAGATTTGTTCTTTGTACAGAGGGAATAACGATCTTTGTTTTCTCCTTAACATTGTTAAATTATTCTGTTATGATTATATCTTTGCTTTGATAGCTTTTGTTCCCTATATATAATAAGGTGTAAACAACTCTACTTATTAGCTCCTCCATCCAGTAACTCGGCTATTTTCTTTTTCAGGTTTAGCTTGATAATTTCATCTTGCTGCAGTTCTATTTCTACTGTAATTTTGGCATTTCCCAATTTATATCTGATATCTTCATTATCATAATTTCTCTGTTCTTTTTTGATGCTATATAAAAGGGAAAAATCATAATCTAACGCCAGTGAAATATTGTATAATGTATCCGTATCGATGCTTTTCCTTGTTAGTAGGTAATCTACACTTTGAGGCTTAACGTCCAACCGTCTTGCGAGTTCGGCTTTAGTAACCTGTCTCTCAGACATTACATTCTTGATAATTTCACCTATATAAATATTACTTTTTTTCATTTGCATGAAAGTACAACATAATCTGAAGAGTTAGGTTTATCGATATAAAAGAATCTCTGTCTATTTTTGTATTTTGTTCATAATTTATTTGTTTTATCAGATAAATTAGGATATATTTGCAGCGGATCACTGAGAGAAGTGAAACAACACTCTTCTGGTAGCAGAAGAAAAACAGAGTGGAACATAACATTTATATTATTACTATTATTCATTAAAATTTTGAGATTATGAAAAAGAAACTCGTGATGGTAGCAGTGCTCCTGGGTGCTTTGTCACTGGGAGCTTGCGTTGATAACAACGAATCGACTTCAGTAGAGGCAGTGCGTAATGCGAAAGCTGAGCAGTTGAAAGGCTTGGCAGCATTGGCAAATGCACAAGCTGAGGCTACGAAAATTACAGCTGAAGCTGAGGCTGCATTAAAAAATGCACAAGCTGAATACCAGAAAGAAATGACTGAAGAGGCTAAACAGAAATTTGCTGTTGAAATTGAACGAATTAAAGCCGAGGCGGAAAAAGCAATTGCTGAAGCAAAGAAAGCTGCTTCTGAAGCTGAACTGGCTATTTTAAAAAATGCTGATGAACGTGTTCAGTGGTTATACGGACAGTATACTATAGCTGCTGGTGAATTGGCTGTTTTGAATGAAAACTTTCTTACCAGAACAGCCGGTCTTGCTCAGTTAGAAGCAGGTATAACTACAGCAGAAGCAAATGCTAAGATTAACACTATTACTTTGAATAGAAGTATCGCAGCGGAAACTGCTAAATTGGAGGTTCTGAAAGACCCAGTTAATGCAAATATTGATAAGGATGCGCTTAACGCTAAAAAGGAGGCTGCTCTTCAAAAGTATAGGTTAGCCAATAGTACAGTGATGAATAATGAAGGTGCTGCTTTGGATGCAGACGCCAAAGGTATTCAGGAGGCTATTGATGCTTTGGATAGAGATGCAATTGATGAGGTAAATAATCTTTATTATGGTGTCGTTGCATTTACAGGAACAGAATATTTGCAGTGGGAATCGACTACTGGTATTAAATCTGATGTTGTTAATTTAGGGGCTTATATAAGTGAAAGCCAAAAACTTGAAGCAGAAACATCTTTTGCAAATCGTGTAAAAAATGCTGCAGATGCTTTGGGTACGTCAGCAGATACTAAGGATAAGAATACTGCTTATGGTCGTCTTGCTTCTGCTAATGCACAGTTGGAAGATGCAAATAAGATGGGTGAAACAACAGATGCAGAAAAGGAGGCTAAAGAGCAAGCTATAGAAAATGCAAAGCGTGCAATTGCTTCTGCGAAAGATGGTATTGTGATTGCACAAGCTGAGTATGATAAAGAAAAGGCTGCTTCTGATGAATTTGCTGCTGCTCTTGCAGCTGTTGATGTAAAAGCATATAATGATGCCGTTAGTGCAATTGTAGCATTGGTTAAAGCGAATGAAACTGTTGCTAAAGCATTTAATGATGCAAATGAGACTCCGATGAAACTTTGGAGTGAGTATAGTGTTCTTAATGCACTTTATAATAATAGTCAGAACCTTGAAGAATTAATTGCTCAATGTGAATTAAATATTGCTCAGGCTAAGGAACAGATTAAATTCTATGAAGCTAATATCACGAATGCTGAGGCTCAATTAGCTAAGGGAAAAGAAGAGTTGGATAATCTGGAAAAAGAGATTGCTGCTAAGAAAATTATTGTTGACAATGCAAAAGCTGCGTTGGATGCAGAATTAAGAGCTGAATAATCACCTAAAGTAACGGCAGAAAACAACAAATCAAAAAAAAGTATCGTATGAAAATAAAAAGACTTTTAGTGTTGGCCGTTCTACCCATGATGTGTCTTGCAGCTAATGCACAGAACTGTAGTAAAGATAATACTCCTAAAAAAGGAGACTTTACGGTAGCGGCTACTGTTGGATACAATAGTTACACAAATGTCACAGCCCCTTCGGGGCTGCTGACTGACTATGAAGTCAGAGCGCTCTCAACCAACTGGGCAGACAAAAAGCTGATGGTTGGTTTTGAAGGGGGCTGGTTCTTCAAAGATCAGTGGAAACTAAATTTGGGTGGCGGTGTCAGCTTCACGAATAACCCCGGTTATCCGGCTGTTCCCGGTACAATAGACGAAAATACGGAGATCGGTGATGGGAGTATCCCTAACTACCGTGCCGTAGCCGATGCTCAGTCGTTCGCCTATAATGTGTCGGCAGGTGTTGATCGTTATTTCAACATCAAGCGTGTTCCTAACCTGATGTGGTATACAGGCGTTCGCGTAGGTTTTGCTTACGGCGAAAATGAAATGAAGTATGATGAAGAGACCTCTATGGGCAAATCGGTTGCCGAAAGCTGGAATCTTCGTGCCGCCTTGACTATCGGTGTCGATTACTATGTTCTTCCTGCCCTCTACGTCGGTGCGCAAATCGATCCGTTTGCTTATACGTACAACAAGACCACGTATAATCCGCAAGCCGGTCTTGGCGATCTGTCGGCAGACAGCCATAACTACAGTGTTTTGGCAGCTCCGACATTGAAGATCGGATTTAAGTTTTGACCTCTATCTCCATCCGGCCGATAGGTTATCGGTCGGGTGGGTGATTTTATAAATAAGTCCATTTATTTATACCTCCCCGATGTCCGTGACGGCTGTCGGGGATTTTTATTTATTGTCTTCTTCAAAATCAAAGTCAAAATCAAAGTCATCCATAAATTCCGGAGTAGTGAATTCTTCAATGCTTCGACGGTCTTTTTTAGTCGGGCGTCCGGTGCCTCTTGCGCGATCAATGAAACCACTGATTTTGCTCATTTCCAAAAGTTCGTATTGATCGGGTGTCGTTACGTTTTCCATCATCTCGGATACAAGTTTTGCTCCGATTCGTTTCTCGATAGCTTGTAATACTTTGAAAGAGTATGTAATGGGGGGCTTTTTTACTTGAATTACGTCTCCTGGCTTTATCATACGAGATGCTTTCACAAACGATCCGTTGATGCTGATTCGTCCTTTTTTGCAGGCCTCAGCGGCGATGGTGCGGGTTTTGAAGATGCGGACTGCCCACATCCATTTATCTATTCTTGCTTCAGGCATTGGGTTATAAATTGAAAATGAATTATTATTTTTTGTTGAATTGATTCATCGTTATGTCGATTCCTGCCAAACAAAAGCTTTTGGCAATCTCTCCGGCTGTCTCCAGGCGCTCGTTCATTGTTGTCCAGTCTTCTTCCGTAAAATGTCCTAATACGAAATCAACTTGTCCGCCCTTTGGGAAGTCATTGCCAATGCCAAATCTCAACCGTGCATAATTCTGAGTTCCCAAGATAGCTGCGATATGTTTTAATCCGTTATGACCTGCATCGCTACCTTTGCTTTTCAGACGTAATGTTCCAAAAGGAAGAGCCAGGTCATCAACGATGATTAGCATATTCTCCAATGGAATATTTTCCTTTTGCATCCAATAACGCACGGCATTGCCACTTAGATTCATAAATGTCGAAGGCTTCAACAGAATCATTTGTCTTCCTTTTACAGATAGGGTAGCTGTAAAGCCATAACGACCGTCCTTGAATGATAGGTTGTTTGCTTTAGCCAAAGCATCCAACACCATAAAGCCTATATTATGGCGAGTTTCATGGTATTCTGGACCAATGTTGCCTAATCCGACAATTAAGTATTTCATATCTTTCAGTTTATTTGTTTTTAAATAAAAACGCAGATTAACACAGATGTGAAATCTGCATTAATCTGCGTTTGAATGATATCTCTAATAAAGGATAGCGATATTATTTTCCTGCTGCAGCAGCTGCACCTCTTGCCGCACGAGTCAACTTAACGGCACATACAACAGCTTCTTTTGCATTCAGAAGTTCCAGTCCTTCATAGCTCAATTCGCCTACTTTAACTGTTTTGCCAAGACCCAAGTGAGATACATTGACAGTCAGTTTCTCAGGAATAACGTTGTACAAAGCTTTAACTTTCAGTTTACGCATCTGCAATGCTAATTTACCACCGGCTTTCACACCTTCAGCAAGACCTTCAAGTTGTACCGGTACTTCCATTACGATAGGTTTAGCTTCGTCAATCTGATAGAAGTCTACGTGCAGGATAGTATCTTTTACAGGGTGAAATTGAATGTCTTTCAAAATCGCATTCACTTTTTTACCATCGATAATCAGGTCTACTACGTGGATGTGCGGAGTATAAACCAGATTGCGAAGTCCTTCGTTAGTCACTGTGAAGTGAACAACTTCTCCACCACCGTAAAGTACACAAGGTACACCACCGTTGTTACGAATTTCTTTCAAAGCTCTTGCCTGTTCAGAAGAGCGTTCTGCAATTGTTCTTGCAGTTCCTTTAACTTCAATTGATCTCATTTCTTGAAATTTTTTGTGTTACTCTAAATTAAGTTATTTTGCTTGCTTAATTCACCATCACACGATGTGATTATCACACGATGTGCAAAAAGCGGTGCAAAAGTACACTTTCTTTCTGAAATATCAAAGAATTGATGTTTTTAATTATTCAAAATCAATATCTATTTTAATTTCACTATCTAAAACTACAGTTTCAGTTTCGCTTTCAGATTCGATTTTTTTTCCGGATTCTAATTCTTCGGTATATTCTTGATTCTGATTGATATAACTGATCGCTTGTTCAAGACCGGACATGAATTTACCAAAATCTTCTTTATACAAAAAGATTTTATGCTTTTCAAAACTTACCTGGGAATCGTCTCCTTCTCCCATTACGACTTTTTTGCTTTCAGTGATAGCAAGAAACATTTCATCTTTACGGTTCTTTTTAACGTCCAGATAATATATACGTTTACCAGCTTTAATCGATTTGGAGAATACAATCTCTTTATCATTCATGTCTGTTCCTATTTTCTTTTTAAAATCTTCCATATTGTTAGGTCTGTTTATAATTGGCTTCAAAATTGGATATTTTTTTTAAACCGTCAAAAGAAAAAGGAAAGAGAATGAAATACTGCATTAAAAAATGTGATTTATTTGCGTAAACTCATTAAAAATGTCTACTTTTGCAATTCGTTAATAACAGTATTAATTAAGATTATGATTAACAGAGTTCTTATTCGTCTAAAGATCATACAGATAGTGTATGCTTACTATCAAAACGGCAGCAAAAATTTAGACTCAGCGGAGAAAGAGTTGTTCTTTAGCCTCTCTAAGGCTTACGACTTATACAACTATTTGCTGATGCTTATGATTGCTTTGACGGAATATGCACAAAAACGCATTGACACAGCGAAAGCTAAATTGGCGCCGACAAAAGAAGAGTTGTATCCTAACATGAAGTTTGTGGAAAATAAGTTTATCGCACAACTTGAAGTAAATAAACAATTGAGCGAGTTTATAGCTAACCAGAAAAGAACCTGGGCAAACGATCAGGACTTTATCAAAGAATTGTACGAGAAGATTATTGCATCCGATATATATAAAGAATATATGGCTTCTTCCGATAAATCTTACGAAATGGATCGTGAGTTGTGGAGAAAACTATATAAAACGTTTGTTTTCAATAATGATTCGCTGGATCAAGTGTTGGAAGATCAGAGTTTATATTGGAATGATGATAAAGAGATTGTTGATACATTTGTATTGAAAACTATCAAGCGTTTTGAAGAAAAACAAGGGGCTAACCAGCCATTATTGCCTGAGTTTAAAGATGATGAAGATCAGGAATTTGCACGGCGCTTGTTCCGTCGGGCCATTCTGAATGCCGATTATTATCGTCATCTGATCAGTGAAAACACAAAGAACTGGGATTTGGATCGTGTAGCTTTCATGGATGTGATTATTATGCAGTGTGCGTTGGCAGAAATTCTTAGTTTTCCGAACATTCCGGTCAGTGTTTCGTTAAATGAGTATGTAGAGATTGCCAAACTCTATAGTACAGTGAAGAGCGGTAGCTTTATCAATGGTACATTGGACGGAATAGTTAATCAATTAAAAAAAGAAGGTAAGTTGACAAAAAACTAATACCTTTGTCCAAATAGATTAAAAAACTAAAAAACTGATTATTTTATGAACCTATTAACTGTATTTTTTCAAGCTCCTGCTGCTGGCCCTGATGGTAGTTTGATGTGGATTATGCTGATAGCAATGTTTGTTATCATGTATTTCTTCATGATTCGTCCGCAGAATAAGAAACAGAAAGAGATCGCTAATTTCCGTAAGTCTCTCCAGGTGAATCAGAATGTAATTACTGCTGGTGGTATTCATGGTGTGATTAAGGAAATCAATGATGATTATATTGTTCTTGAAATCGCTTCTAATGTAAAAATTAAGATAGATAAGAACTCTATTTTTGCAGATGCTTCAGCTGCCAATAGCCAGTCTGCTACGAAATAAGGAACTAAAAATAAATAAAGCCTATGTTCGAACGTAGGAACATAAAGTATATTTATTTAAAATTATCAAGAAGGATTAAGGACTTTCTGCTTAGTGATAAGAGCAGAGAGTTCTTAATTTTTTTATTTTTCTTTTTTATTGCAGGTGGATTTTGGCTGCTTCAAACATTAAATAATGATTATGAAGCAGAATTTTCAATTCCTGTTCGTTTGAAAGGAGTACCTAATCATGTAGTTTTAACTTCTGAACCTCCTTCTGAATTGCGTATCAAAGTAAAAGATAAGGGTACGGTATTGCTGAACTATATGTTGGGCAAAAGTTTCTTTCCGGTAAATATCGATTTTTCTGAGTCAAAGGCCCCTAATAATCATGTGAAGATTTATACTTCAGAACTTGAGAAAAAGATTCTGGGACAGCTCAATGTGTCCACTCGTCTGCTTTCTGTCAAACCAGATACCTTGGAGTATATTTATTCTACCGGAAAGTCGAAATTGGTGCCTGTTAAATTAGAGGGTAAAGTTACTGCAGGGCGTCAATACTATATTTCCGATACCATTTATTCTCCGGATTCTGTTTTAGTATATGCTCCTGTAGCTATATTGGATACAATTACAACTGCCTATACACAAAAAGTGAACTTTGAGAATGTAGCGGATACATTGAGGCAACGAATTGCGCTTGCCGGAGTGAAAGGAGCTAAGTTTGTTCCCGGAGCGATTGATTTAACTTTGCCTGTGGATATATATACGGAAAAGACTGTTGAAGTACCATTGCGTGGTATTAATTTTCCGGCAGATAAGGTGTTGAGAGCTTTTCCGTCTAAAGTCCAGATTACATTTCAGGTTGGACTAAGCCGTTTTCGCAAAATTAAGGCAAGTGATTTTGTTGTAAATGTCTCTTATGAAGAACTTTTAAAGTTGGGCACTGATAAATATACTGTCAAATTGAAGTCAGTTCCACGTGGAGTGAGTCATATACGCATTCATCCGGAGCAGGTTGATTTTCTTATAGAACAAGTTTCTTCTTATGGCAATTAAAATTGGTATAACCGGTGGGATAGGCAGTGGCAAAAGTATTGTTTCACGGCTACTTGAAGTAATGGGGATTCCTGTCTATATTTCAGATGAAGAGTCCAAGAGAATTGTAGCGACCGATCTTGTTATACGTAAGGAACTGTGCGACTTGGTAGGAGAGGAGGTTTTCTTAAACGGTAAATTAAATAAGGTCTTATTGGCTTCATACCTTTTTGCTTCCTCCATACATGCTTCTCAAGTCAATAGAATCATACATCCGAGAGTTAAAGAGCATTTCAGGCAATGGGCTTCACACAAGGGTTGCATGGATATTATAGGTATGGAATCAGCAATCCTTATAGAGTCGGGGTTTGCTGATGAGGTTGATTATATTGTGATGGTTTATGCCCCTTTAGAAATAAGGGTGGATCGTGCAGTTCGGCGTGACAATGCTTCGTGTGAACAGATAATGCAACGTATTCGGAGCCAAATGAGTGATGAAGAAAAGTGTGAACAGGCTTCTTTCGTTATAATAAATGATGATGAGAAACCGTTGATACCACAGATTTTAGAGTTAATTGCTTTCCTATATCAAAAGATTCATTACCTTTGCTCCGCAAAAAATAACTAATATAAAAGTAATATACTATGTTAAAGACTATTTTGTCTATCTCCGGTAAACCGGGATTGTATAAGCTTATTTCGCAGGGGAAAAATATGTTAATTGTAGAAACAATTGATGCGACTAAGAAACGTTTTCCTGCTTATGGTAATGAAAAGATTATCTCTTTGGCAGATATAGCAATGTACACAAACGACTCAGAAGTACCTTTGCGTGACGTATTGCGTTCAATAAAAGAAAAGGAAAATGCAGCTATGGCCTCTATAGATGTGAAGAAGGCTACTCCCGAGCAACTACGCCAATATTTAGCTGAGGTTTTGCCTGATTTTGATCGTGACAGAGTGTATGTGAATGATATCAAGAAATTGATCTTATGGTACAATATTCTTGTTTCTAACGGAATTACAGAATTTGGTGAAGAAGCTGCTGCTGAGGCGGAATAAAAATTAATTCTGTTTCTTTTAGTTAAAAGCGCAATATCCCTTACTGAAAGGGGGATATTGCGCTTTTATTTTTTATCATACCCCAATAAACAAAAGGCTCCTTAAGCTGTTCTTGCATAACTATATAAAATTTGCATAGAATATTTTAGAGAACTTATTTGTCGTATTCAGGGCTTTTTAATTATCTTTGTTGCAATCCGTCGATACCTGAAGAGTCAGTGTTGCGAGGAATATTACACAAAAAGAACAAAAGCGTTTTTAAGATATTATTCTGTACTTGAAATCTGGACAATTTCACTATTCAGGAATAATGCAACGAACGCTCATGCTCTGCTGTATATGCAAATATATAGTATCGAGCGTGGGTTGTTGTACATTATTTGAATAGTGGCAGTCCAGAGCCTCAGGTACGATAATTGCAACGTTCCCACGCTTTTTTATATACGAAAGATTCTTTCGAGGGAACCGGGAGTGATAGGAGAGAAGGAAAGAGCATGAAAGCAACAAGAGATAGCGGTATCTGTATGAAACTGGACGATTTTACCGGAGTTTTGTCTTTGGAACGTCTGGAAGTTAATACAATGGTATACCTGTATAGTGAGCAGGGTGAGTTAATAGGGAAGATTCACTCAACGGGAGATTGTGTTACTTTTATATTGCCGAGAAGAGGCATGTATGTGCTTGTTATTCATTGTGCATCCTATCCGGTGGAGGTCAGGAGGATCACTTATTGAACTTTCAAGAAAGAGAAAAGCCGGTATACCATAAGGCATACCGGCAGATCGCTATAGTTTATAGATTCTCAATTCTTTAGTTACGAAAAACCAATCCGTCACCTTGTGCATCTACAATAATTGCTTTACTACGGTCTACTTCTTGTGCTAATAATTTCTTTGATAAATCATTTAATAAATATCTCTGAATAGCTCTTTTTACAGGACGTGCACCGAACTCTGGATCATAACCTACTTGTGAAAGAAAATCTAAAGCGGCATCTGTCAGCTTCAACTCTACTCCATTACCCGCAAGCATCTTCTGCACACTTTTGATTTGCAGCAGGACAATTTGTTTTATTTCTTTTTCCGTTAGTGGTAGAAACATGATGGTTTCATCAATACGGTTTAAGAATTCGGGGCGTATGGTTTTCTTTAGCATATTCATTACCTCTTTCTTGGTTTCTTCTACAACTTCGTCTTTGTTGGCGCTGTTCAGTTTTTCCATTTGACTCTGTATGTAGCTACTACCCATATTAGAGGTCATGATGATGATTGTATTTTTGAAATTTACCACGCGACCTTTATTGTCTGTTAACCTTCCGTCATCAAGTACCTGTAACAATATATTGAATACATCCGGATGAGCCTTTTCGATCTCGTCAAACAGTACTACAGAATAGGGTTTACGCCGTATGGCTTCTGTCAACTGTCCTCCTTCATCGTATCCCACGTATCCCGGAGGTGCTCCAACTAAACGTGAAACACTATGTTTCTCCTGATATTCACTCATATCAATACGGGTCATCATTGTTTCATCATCAAAAAGAAACTCTGCAAGTGCTTTAGCCAGTTCGGTTTTACCTACTCCGGTAGTGCCCAGGAAGATGAAGGAACCAATCGGACGCTTGGGATCCTGCAATCCTGCGCGGCTGCGGCGTACGGCATCGGATACAGCTGCAATGGCTTCATCTTGCCCGATAACACGCTGATGTAATTCTTCTTCAAGATGAAGTAACTTGTCCTTTTCACTCTGCATCATTTTGCTTACGGGAATTCCGGTCCAGCGGGATACTACATCGGCGATATCTTCAGCATCTACCTCTTCCTTTATCATAGCTGTATCCCCTTGCATTTCATGTAACTTTTTCTGGGTATCCTCAATTTCCTTATTCAATTCTTGTAATTTTCCATATCGGATTTCTGCAACTTTCCCATAGTTTCCTTCACGTTCAGCCTTGTCGGCTTCAAATTTAAGATTTTCGATTTCAACTTTGTTCTGCTGGATTATATCCATCAGACTTTTTTCACTTTGCCATTTTGCTTTGTATGATTTCTCCTGTTCTTTCAGTTCGGCCAATTCTTTGCCGATTGTTTGTAATTTCGGTTCATCATTTTCGCGTTTAATGGCTTCCCGTTCGATCTCTAACTGTTTGATTTTACGTGATATTTCATCCAATCCTTCCGGGACGGAATCTACCTCCATACGGAGTTTGGCTGCCGCCTCATCCATGAGGTCAATTGCTTTATCCGGTAAAAAACGATCAGTTATATATCGACTGCTTAATTCTACGGCAGCTATGATTGCATCGTCTTTGATACGTACATGGTGATGATTTTCATATCGTTCTTTCAGACCACGCAGAATGGATATTGTACTCAGATTATCTGGCTCATCTACTTGTACTATCTGGAAACGGCGTTCCAAAGCTTTGTCTTTCTCAAAATACTTCTGGTATTCATCAAGGGTCGTAGCACCGATGGAACGTAACTCTCCACGGGCAAGTGCAGGTTTCAAGATATTAGCTGCATCCATGGCACCTTCTCCCTTCCCGGCTCCTACCAATGTATGGATCTCATCGATGAAGAGTATGATGTTACCTTCAGATTTTTTCACTTCATTCACTACGGATTTAAGCCGCTCTTCAAACTCTCCTTTGTATTTGGCTCCTGCAACCAGTGCCCCCATATCCAGAGAGTATACTTGTTTATCTTTCAGGTTTTCAGGAACATCTCCCCGGAGGATACGGTGTGCCAGTCCTTCAACTATTGCTGTTTTACCGGTACCCGGTTCACCTATTAATATAGGGTTATTTTTGGTGCGTCGACTCAGAATCTGAAGTACACGCCGAATTTCTTCGTCACGTCCGATCACCGGATCGAGTTTGCCGCTACGAGCGGCTTCGTTCAGGTTTATGGCGTATTTTTCCAGTGATTGATAATTATCTTCACTGGACTGAGAAGTGACTTTTTCTCCTTTTCTCAATTCATTAATAGCTCTGCGTAGTTCTTTTTCGGTCATTCCTGCATCTTTCAGAATAGTAGATACAGTACTCTTTACCGTTAGTAATGCCAGTAATAAGTGTTCCAGTGAAACAAATTCATCACCCATTTCTTTGGAATACTGTGTTGCTTTCTGGAAGACTTCGTTTGCTTCCCGACTCAAATAAGGCTCACCACCCGAAACTTTTGGGAAAGAGTCAATTTGCTTGTCGAGTACAAGGGCGATTTGCTGGCCGTTCAATCCTAACTTCTGGAAGATAAAGTTAGTAACATTTTCGCCTACCTTCATCACTCCATACAGGATATGAGCTGTTTCAATGGCTTGTTGTCCCCGGCTTTGTGCCAGATTGATCGCTTCCTGTACAGCTTCCTGTGATTTAATGGTAAAATTGTTGAAATTCATATCGTTTATTCTCCTTTCTTTTTCTTATTTTCAATAACACTATTGAAGGCGCAAAAGATTTGCCATGGGTTAAAAACTGACTTTTTTTCAGCTTTTTAAGGAATGCAAAAGCCAAAATGTCATATATTTTCCTTTTTACAAGGAAATTGTGTCCGAATGCAAGGGCATTTTAGAAGTATGTTGTATCTTTATAGCCTGAATATAATTATAAAGGAATTACTATATGGACGAAAAAATAAAGTTCTCTTCGAATGTGATATTGATAGATGCAGCGTTCTTGAATTTAGTTATAACGGATCTGAAGAAATATTTTGAGCGAACATTGAAGCGTGAGTTACAAGAGATTGATCTTTCGGAATTGATAACTTATTTAGCGTTAGACTCAGGCATAACAGAAGGAGAAAATCAGATTCAAATATTAGTGGTATACGATAAGAATTCCGTCCGGTTATCTAATTGTGTACCGTCTGATTTATCTACAGAGTTGAATGGTGTAGCGTTTAAGAGTCAGTTTGGAGAGTTTTCTTTTGCCGGTGTACCTTGTGAGGAAATGGTATCCCGTGAGGAATTATATCTCGATTTATTAAATATCGTTGCAGATTCTGCCGATGTGAGACAATTGATTTTAGTCTCTTTTAATGAAGAATATGGTGATAAAGTAATGAATCGGTTGAAGAAGATTAAAAATAAAAAAACGATTCAGTTTCGTATGAATGAACCGGAGGAAATGCTGGAAGGGCATCAATGGGAAATGCTTGCATATCCGTTGATGCAAGCGTTGGGAATCAGGGGAGAAGAATTGTAATTATAGACAATAAACCTTTATATTTATGTCTGATTTTCGTCTAAAAGTATTTTTAAGTGTTGCTAAGAACCTTAGTTTTACGAAAGCGTCACAAGAGTTGTTTGTCAGTCAGCCTGCTATAACCAAGCATATTCAGGAATTGGAAACTTGCTATCAGGCCCGCTTGTTTGACAGGCAAGGGAATAAGATATCTTTGACAGAGGCAGGGAAGCTTTTGCAAGAACATAGTGAAAAGATATTGGAGGACTATAAACGGCTGGAATATGAAATGCATTTACTCCATAATGAATATATAGGTGATTTAAAGTTAGGTGCCAGTACTACAATTGCGCAATATGTGCTTCCTCCTTTATTGGCTAATTTTATAGCAAAATTTCCTCAGGTAAATCTTTCTTTGCTGAATGGGAATTCCAGAGAAATAGAAGCAGCTTTGCAGGAACACCGCATTGACTTAGGTTTAGTGGAGGGAATTTCTCGTTTGCCGAATCTTAAATATACTACGTTTTTGCAGGATGAATTGGTGGCTGTTGTCCACACAGGTAATAAGCTCTCATTACCGGATGAAATTACTCCCGAAGATTTATCCAGAATTCCTCTTGTGCTTCGTGAGAGAGGTTCGGGCACGTTGGATGTTTTTGAAAGAGCTTTGTCCGGACATAATATAAAGTTATCATCTTTGAATGTGCTTTTATATTTGGGTAGTACGGAGAGTATCAAATTATTTCTGGAACATACAGATTGTATGGGAATTGTTTCTATCCGTTCCATCAGTCGTGAATTACTTTCCGGTACTTTCCGGGTTATCGAAATCAAAGGCATGCCTATGTTGCGTGAATTCTGTTTTGCCCAACCCCAAGGGCAGGAGAGTGGATTGTCACAGGTTTTGATGCAGTTTGCCATGCATCATAATAAAAAGTTATAAAGCATAATTAGATGCAATTGGCATATACCGATAAGTAGCCGTATCTTTGCACCCGAAAAATAAAAAAGATAATAAGATATGGTATCAGCTATTACGAAAACGTTACAGACAAACAATAAGAAGGTCTATGTTTCTTTACTTTCTATTTTGACTTTATTTCTAATGTTGGATTATGTTCCAGGATTGCAGGCACTTTCTGCATGGGTAACTCCACCATTAGCTCTCTTCCTTGGGTTAGCTTTCGCATTGACATGTGGACAGGCGCATCCGAAATTTAATAAAAAGACATCCAAATATTTGTTGCAATACTCTGTTGTCGGATTAGGTTTTGGTATGAATTTGCATTCGGCACTTGCTTCCGGTAAAGAAGGAATGGAGTTTACTGTTATTTCAGTAATCGGTACACTGATCATTGGGTGGTTTATTGGTCGTAAGTTCTTGAAGGTAGATCGTAATACCTCTTATCTTATCAGTTCGGGTACGGCGATTTGTGGTGGTAGTGCCATTGCTGCTGTAGGTCCTGTAGTAAAGGCGAATGATAGTGAAATGTCTGTAGCGTTGGCTACAATATTCATATTAAACGCACTTGCACTTTTTATCTTTCCAGTAATCGGACATGCTTTAAATATGAGTCAACATGAGTTCGGAACTTGGGCTGCCATTGCTATTCATGATACAAGTTCTGTGGTAGGTGCCGGTGCTGCATACGGTGAGGAGGCACTAAAAGTTGCTACTACTATTAAATTGACCCGTGCCCTTTGGATTATTCCAATGGCATTTGCTACTTCGTTTATCTTTAAAAGTAAAGGACAGAAGATCAGCATTCCTTGGTTTATCTTCTTCTTTGTATTAGCTATGATTGTGAATACCTATTTGTTGGATAGTGTGCCTGCATTGGGGGCAGCTATCAATGGATTGGCTCGTAAGACTTTAACTATCACTATGTTTTTCATCGGGGCTTCTCTTTCATTGGATGTTGTGAAGTCCGTAGGTATCAAACCTTTGATACAGGGAGTACTTTTGTGGGCAGTGATTAGTCTGAGCACTTTAGCATATATTTATTGGTGCTGATTAAATATAAACAGAACTGTATGTAAGAGGTACGATGTATTTAGACATCGTACCTCTTACATATAATAACTATCCTATATCATTTACTCTATACTTATGTTTTTTAATTCTTTCCCAAGGTTTTTTAGTTCGTCATTCAAAGCGTTTAATTCTTCACTATAATTTGTATCTATAGTGTTCAAATTATAAGTTCCGCTTAATTCTATCATACCTTTTTGTTTGCTTATATCTTTCTTGCTGTCATAAATGATAGGTTTATTATTGGTATAGAGCCTATCTCCTGATATTATAAAGCACTGACTGGTATTTTGATACAACATTAGTTTTTTGATATCATCCGTCGTCATATCTCCTTCCATATATACAAATTTTAGGGAAGATGCTCCGTCCATTACCATAATTAGTTCTTTTATCTTACTTCCTTTACGATTTACATAGATTTCTGAACTGGAAGTTGTCCCTTTTTGTTTCATCAATAGTTCATATTTGGATGACTGCACCAAAGAACGAATATCTTTAGCCATCTCTTCACGTATCTTATTATCACGTGTAGAAAGGACCTGAACAGAATTCAAGTGTTCTGCCACCTTACCTATATAAAGGTCCTTCATAAATAAGTTCGGATTTAGTTCCATCATTGCTTTAGAGATGTAAACTGATGATACCCCTTTCATGTCGTTGTATTTGTTGAACAGATTCTTTTGTGCCTGACAAAAGAGAGGTGATAATAGCAGCACACAAACCAGAATAAATTTCATTGTTTTCATAACCGTTTATTTTTTTATTTCGTTTTTTACTTCTTGATGTATTCTTCTCATGTCAATTTGGCTTTCCTTCACTTCATTGAATCCGTTGTTCAGGTTAACGGAAATCTCCAGTAATGTCGCCTGAAACATTCGATAGGCTTCTTCCGGGTCAGAAAACGTGTCTTGCGGTGTAGGTGGACACACATTTTTACCCAGATTGTCGATACCATATCCAAGACCGACAAGTAATAATATAGTGGCTGCTATACTTCCAATCCAGCGCCAATTGTTCTTGGAACTATTGGGGCGGAAGAAGCGTTGTTCTTTCTCGGCCATTTCATCAATCAACAAGTTTAGTTTGTCCTCCAAATATGCAGGAATTTCCACATCATGATCTGCGTTTAAGTAAAGGTTAAGAAAGATTTCTTTGTCCTTCAGCAGATGTTCGGGCACTTCCGTTGTTCTGAAATAATCTCTCAGCGCCTCTTCCTGGCTCTCGGTAGTAGTCCCCTCATAAAACTTGGCGAGCAACCTTTCAATTTCTTCGACTTTCATAATTATTCCATTTATTAAATTCTTCACGTATCTTTTTCCTTGCTCGTGATAGCAGTACACGAACATTAATAGAATTCAATCCGGTAACTTGTTCTATCTCTTCGTAAGAACAGCCTTTGATATCGCGCATGTTTATGATCCGTTGCTGCTGTTCGGGTAAGTGGGCTATAATATCTTTTACCTGTCGTGCGCCTTCGCGTACTTCCAGGTTGTCCGACTGGGAAATATCCTGAACGGTAGACAGTTCTACGGTTTGTCGGGACAATATGTACTTTCCTGAGCGGAGCAAATCAAAACACATATTCTTTACCAAAGTGACACTAAATGCTTCCGGATTACTAATAACAGTCAGTCCTTCCCGCTTATCCCACAGCTTCAGGTAGGCTTCTTGCACTATATCCTCCGCATCGGCTGAATTCTCCAGTAGTCGGTAAGCTACACGGTACAGTTTGCGGTGATAAGGCAGAAACTCTTTTTTAAAACTCTCAGCATCCATGGATTCGTTTTTGTCAATGTTTATATTTGTAAGACGTAACGGGACGAATTATGTTACAAAGAAAGAGAAAAAAGAGCAAGTAATATGAAGATATTTGATGAAAAGGATGTACTTTTAATGACTTAATTAAAATGAAATACTATGAGTGAAAGTGAAATTACGAAATTGGATATTATTGTAGAGGTATTAGGTGAGAGAGAACCGGAGATACGGCGCTTGGTTACATTGGATGATCGGATAAGGACATTTGCAGAGTCTGGTGATGAAAATGGTCAGAGAATGCCAATTGAACTTATAGCGGAGTGGGCGATGTTACTGGATAAGTACTATCCGTTGGCATTGGAAAAACGGAATTCTCTGAATTGATATATGATAAACGATTGGCTGTCATTCAATGAAATACAGCCAATCGTTATCTATTGATTAGAGTTATTTGTGTTCTCTCAGTTTTTCGAAGATTAATCCTTCCAGTTCTTCAGCGAGTTCAGGATTATCGGCAATACACTGTTTAGCTGCATCGCGACCTTGTCCCAGCTTCGTGTCGTTATAGCTATACCATGAACCACTTTTCTTGATGATTCCTAAATCGGCTCCCAGATCAATAATCTCTCCAGAATGTGATATACCTTCGCCAAACATGATATCGAATTCTGCTTTACGGAAAGGAGGGGCTACTTTGTTCTTCACAACCTTGACCTTTGTTTGTTTACCAATCACTTCTTCACCGTCTTTTATTTGTTGTGAACCGCGGATATCCAAACGTACCGAAGCATAGAATTTCAATGCATTGCCACCGGTTGTTGTTTCGGGATTACCGAACATTACACCGATTTTCTCACGCAATTGGTTGATGAAAACACAAGTCGTACGGGTTTTACTCACTGCTGATGTCAACTTGCGTAATGCCTGAGACATTAATCGAGCCTGCAAACCTACTTTATTGTCGCCCATGTCTCCTTCTATTTCTGCTTTCGGAGTCAAGGCGGCTACGGAGTCCACTACGATGATGTCGATGGCTGAAGAGCGGATCAATTGCTCTGCAATTTCCAGTGCCTGTTCTCCGTTATCCGGTTGAGAGATAAACAGATTATCTACATCCACTCCCAGCTTGGCCGCATAAAAACGGTCAAAGGCATGTTCAGCATCAATGAAAGCGGCAATTCCACCGGCTTTTTGTGCTTCTGCAATGGCGTGGATCGCCAGTGTGGTTTTACCGGATGATTCCGGACCATAAATTTCAATTATTCTTCCGCGGGGATAACCGCCTACGCCTAATGCTGCATTCAGTGCAATCGAACCTGTAGGAATTACTTCTACTTGTTCTACCACTTCTTCACCCATTTTCATGATAGAACCTTTACCGAAGCTTTTCTCTATCTTGTCCATGGCAGCCTGTAAGGCTTTTAATTTTTCGCTTGATGCCATTTTATTATTATCTGTTTCAAAATTTAACTCGTCTTCTTTCTTTGCCATAATGATCGATTTATAAAATTTGTGAAGCGTGTTCTTTGGTCTTTACCTCTTTCGGACCAATGATTCGTTCAACGACTCCTTCTTCATTGATCAGGAAAGTAGTGCGTAAAGTACCCATATAGGCACGGCCATATAGCTTTTTCTCTCCCCATACTCCAAATTGCTCTACTAATTTTTTATCAGTATCGGCAATCAAGGTAAATGGCAGATTATTCTTTTCAATAAATTTTTGATGTGACTTTTCATTGTCTACACTAACACCGATCACTTCGTATCCGGCCTTACGCAATTCTGCGTAATTATCACGCAGGCTGCAAGCCTGAGCCGTACAGCCGGAAGTGCTATCTTTGGGGTAGAAATAAAGGACGATTTTTCTTCCTTTATAGTTGCTGAGGCGTACCTCTTCTCCCTTTTCATTGATACCCAGCAATTCAGGGGCTTTATCTCCTATATTCATCTTTGATGATTTTCCCAATGTATAAATTATGTCAATCAGCTTACCACAAGGTGGCATATAGCCAATTGACATATTATTATGTTAATTACAATTCCAGGTTTCCGTCGAATTCTTCGTGCCAAGGCAGACCTTGTTTGTTCAATTGTTCCATGAACGGATCCGGATTAAACTCTTCCACATTATTCACACCCGGTCGCTTCCATTCGCCTTTGAAGAACATCATGGCACCAATCATGGCCGGGACACCTGTGGTATAGCTTACTCCCTGCATACCAGTTTCTTTGTATGCTGCTTCGTGACTACAGTTATTGTATACATAGTAGGTACGTTCTTTGCCATCTTTTAAGCCACGGATGCGGCAACCGATAGAGGTTTCCCCTTCGTAATTTTCACCCAGATCTTGAGGATTAGGTAGCACGGCCTTCAAGAATTGCAAAGGAACAATTTTTTGCCCGTTGTAATCGATTTCGTCGATGCGGGCCATACCGATGTTCTGAATCACACGTAGATGAGTCAGATATTCCTGACCGAATGTCATCCAGAAACGTGCTCGTTTGATAGTTGGAAAGTGTTTTACAAGTGATTCTAACTCTTCGTGGTATAACAAGTATGAATCGCGAGGACCTATATTCGGATAAGTCAAGTCTTTATGAATTTCCAAGGGTTCGGTGGTTACCCATTGTCCGTTTTCATAATAACGTCCGTTTTGGGTGATTTCACGGATATTGATTTCCGGATTGAAGTTTGTAGCAAAAGCCTTGTGATGATTTCCGGCATTACAATCTACTATATCCAGGTATTGAATTTCATCGAAATAATGTTTGGCAGCATATGCCGTATAAATGCCACTTACCCCTGGGTCGAATCCACAACCTAAGATAGCAGTCAGACCTGCCTCTTTGAAACGTTCGTGATAAGCCCATTGCCAGCTATATTCAAAGTGAGCTTCGTCTTTAGGCTCATAATTAGCGGTATCCAGGTAGTTTACACCTGCTTTCAGGCAGGCTTCCATGATAGTCAGATCTTGATAAGGCAAAGCAACGTTAATAACCATTTCCGGTTTGAAGTCGTTGAATAGTGCTACCAGTTCGTCTACATTATCAGCATCCACTTGGGCTGTTTTTATGCTGGGGTTGCCGATGGCTTTCACAATGTCGTCACATTTTGACTTCGTGCGGCTGGCGATCATGATATCAGTAAATACATCGGCATTTTGTGCCACTTTGTGTGCTACAACGGTACCTACACCGCCTGCACCGATAATAAGAACTCTACCCATTTCTTTAATTAAGAATTTTAAATTAAGAATTTAAGAATTGTTGATGGAACAAATATACGGCATTATTTCAGAATATTCGCCGATTTAAGTTTCTTTATTTGGCGCGAAGCAAGATACCATTTTCAAACTCCAGTATTTTTCCTCTGTATAACCATGTCTCAAAACGAGAGTCGGTCCGGGCTCTGATTTCGATAGGTTCGCCGATTGCCAACTTACACTCTTCGGTTGTCATACCCGGTTTTACCTCTCCTTTAGCAAGCATTAACCAGTTGGCTTCGCTAATGTTCGGATATTTTTTTCGTATGTTGGCAAATTCAAAAAGATTTTCGATGAAATCTTCATTTCTAAGGATAGGGTCATATCTCAAATCTACTTTTATTCGGTATGTTGTTCCCAAAACATCTGCCAGTAGGAGTGTAACTGACGTTCCTGTTTTTTCAGGTTGCACATCTTTGATTTGTAGGGGAGTATAACGCAGTAAATCTGCTTGTTTTGTTCGTATTGTTTTTAAGGGATAAACGGCTTGTCCGATATATTTAGATTGAATGGACTCTTTGGCTTTAATGTCCGGATTGGTAAAAGAAAATGCATTGGGGAAGTAGCTCATCCTTTTTTCTGCTTGAAAATCTTCAGGTTCCATACAGGAATTTGTTCTGGACATGGCTACGTCAATATAATAGGTGTTCCCTTCACTGTCAGTAAAAACAATTCTCACAGGAAAAGCTTTGCTACCAATACTTATTGCTATGACTTTTACGGGTTCGCCTTTGGGAATGCTGACCTCTCTGTATCCGGAGTAACTGCTGACATCATCTACTTTTACTATGGTAGTCCGGGTATAAAGTGTTTTTCCAATCAATAATTCTTTGGCAGTATTTATATCTTGCAGGTAGACGAGCCCGTTGATACCGGCACGAGGATCTTTATCACACAGATCGTTTAGTTTGGTATCTTTCATTTCATAATAGTATTTTTTACCTTCACATTCAAAAATGAAACGTGAAGTATATATTTTACCGATATATGTTTCATGCTCTGTTTCTTCTGATCCTACATATTCTACAGTTTTATTTTTGAGTAAGTCGTTAACTACTTCTTTCCCGTTTTCGTAACAATAAAATATGGGGATGAATTCGTCACCACTATCCGGAATAAACATAAATTTTATTCCAGGTGTCCACTTACATAATTGTTTCATCGGAAAATACGTTGTTATGAAATTCGTTTCTTCATCAACCGATGGAGCCAAGGGGGAAGCGAGGGGTACGGAATAATCTTTCTGTGCAATTGCCGCCGAAGCGACTGTCAAGAGGAGGAGTAATAAGGTTCTGATACGTCTTTTCATGATTGTATATTGTTTGTTGAACTATTCGTATGTCTGTTCTGTTTATCTTAATTCGACAAATGTATCAACTTTATATTATTTTTTATCTATATTTGCGCCAATATTTAACTTAAATAGTATAACAATGAAAAAAGTATTGTTTTCAATTTGCATGGCAGGTGCAGCATTCGCAATGTCATCTTGTGGTTCAACCAAAGAGACCGCTTCTTTATCATCTTTAAATGGTGAATGGAACATTATTGAAGTGAACGGTTCAGCTATTGTTCCGGCAGAGAATCAGGAATTGCCGTTTATCGGTTTTGATACAGCAACTGGAAAAGTATATGGTAACAGCGGCTGTAATCGTATGATGGGTTCGATAGATCTAAATTCAAAACCCGGTACTATTGATATGAGTCGTTTGGGAAGTACTCGTATGGCTTGTCCTGATATGACAACGGAACAAAATGTACTGAATGCATTGGGACAGGTAAAGAGTTATAAAAAACTGGGTAAACAGAACATGGCTCTTTGTAATGCTTCCAGTCGCCCGGTAGTTGTCCTTCAGAAGAAAGTATCTACGGTGAAGTTGTCTGCACTGAACGGTGAATGGAAAATAGAGGAAGTGAATGGTGAGGCTATCCCTTCCGGTATGGAGAAGCAGCCTTTTATCAGTTTTGACATTAAAAAGAAATCTATTCATGGAAATGCCGGATGTAATCTGATTAATGGAGGATTTGAAACTGATAAAGAAAATCCTCGTTCTATTTCTTTCCCAAATGTTATTTCTACTATGATGGCTTGTCCGGACATGGAGGTAGAAAGTAAAGTGATGAAGGCTATCAATGAGGTGAAATCATTTGATGTATTGTCCGGTGGTGGAATTGGTTTGTATAACGCAGACGGAACATTGGTAATGGTATTAGTGAAAAAATAGTAGTGCCTTAGTTAAAAGATACAGAGAAGGGTGTCCCACGTGGGACACCCTTCTCTGTATCTTTTAACTAAGGTTTAGTATAATAATGGTTCTTCTTATTTTAGATATGAGTTGCGGAATATGATCCAAACGATTACTGGAGAGCCAAACAAAGCAGTTACTGCATTGATAGGTAATGTACCCTGCATTCCGGGCATTTGAGAAATTAAGTCGCAAATTAACAGCGTAATGGCACCACACAGTATGGAGCCCGGAAGAATAATACGGTGATTAGGGCTCCCAAACAATCCTCTGGCTACATGGGGCATGGTGATGCCTATGAAGGCTATAGGACCGGTAAAAGCCGTCGAAGTTCCGGCCAAAAGTGCAGTGGCCAGAATAATCCAAAGGCGTAATCTGATCACAGAGACTCCCAATCCGTTGGCATAGTTTTTTCCCAACAACAAAATATTGAGTTGCTTTTGCAAGAGCAATGCAGTCAGAATTCCACAGGCAATGACAGGGGCCATCACACTCATCTGTTCCCAGCCCACTGAAGAGAGGCTGCCAAAGGTCCAGGTAATAAAAAGCTTGAGAGTATCCGGATTGCTCATACTTTGCAGGATACTGACGATGGCACCGGCAAAGTTGCCGAACATCATGCCTATAATTAACAGAGAGACAGTCTGAGGTATTTTGATAGAAACGATTATTACCAATAATAAAACTCCTATAGCCCCAATGATAGCAGCTGTCACTTGCCCCCATCCTGCTATAAGCCATAAAGGAAGCGAAGAAGTGCCTAAAGTGAGTAAGGCTACTCCCAGGCTGGCGCCGGAAGTTACTCCCAATACGTCAGGACCGGCCAGTGGGTTATGAAACAGAGTTTGCATCAATACTCCGGCAACAGAAAGTGATGCTCCTGCTAAAATAGCTGTTAATGCTTTGGGAAGTCGGTGATTGATGATAATTTCACGATAGATAAGATTATCACTGCCTCCGGTAAGTGTATCCCATACGTCTCGTATGGAGAGGTTGACGCTTCCAATAGCAATATCTGCCATGAAAGCAATGACTAATAATATGATTAATAATAAAAACAGCCGGTAGTTTTTCATTCACTTCTTAATTTATCCATGTAAGTTAACTCGTAGTCAGGCAATAGTGTCGGATGAACGATCTTGATCATATCACTCAATAATAGATCCGGACGAGCTACTCCACTTTCCCAATAGTCGTTTCCACCAGTAGCATTTGCCCGCTTGTTTATATGGTATACATTGCCGTCTTTATATGATTTGAATAGTTTGTATTTCGAGTCCATTCGTCCCAACTCTTCCAAAGTATTGGCTTGTACGCCTACCCATATGTCAGCTTGGTTGAAATGTATCAGAGCTTCTTCAATACTGCTGGATATACTACCGGAAGCTGTTGTGTCGTTGGCATAATAGTAATTGGCACCTGCATCGCGGAAGAGTTGTGCACTATAGCTTCTTCCTCCCGGCATAGACCAGGTTCCCCTGTAATCTTGCCCGGAAAGTATAGAAGGCGCATATGAAAATTTCTCGGCACTCTTTTTTACTTCATTGTATTGTTTTGCTATTTGCCCGAAAATGCTGTCAGCCAATGCTTCTTTGTCAAAAAGGGCTCCGACAAATTTAATCCATTCTGCACGTCCCAGAATAGATTTTTCTTGCCATTCAATATTATATAGGATCGGCAATCCCGTTTGTTTCATACGTCGGCTGTTTTCGTCTTCGGTATTGTAGGCAGAAGTCATTACGGCCTGTGGGTGTAATAAAAGTAAGTTTTCTATGTCCAGATTGAAAGCATCGCCCAAATCTTTTATTTTACCCTCCTTGACACCTTGCAGAATGGTAGGATTGTAAATATAGGCCGAGTTGCACACCCCTGTCACTTTATGCAATTCCCCCAGAAGTTCAAGAAACCCCAAATGAGTAGCTGAGTTGGTCATAATACTTTTTAGTGGGATCACTATTTTGTGACCGTTGGCAGGGACAGGCTGATCTTCGGTTTTCACAAGATAATAGATATCATAGGTCTCTCCCGGTTTCCAGGGATTATATACTGTTACTGTAGTGTATTCAGGAGAATGTGTTATTCCGAATCCTTCTGCATATGAAAGAGGGGCCGAAACACCTTCTTCGACAGTGAGTGTTGCTTTCTGCTTTTCTTTGCAAGCAGTGAGCAGAAATGATATTAGTACAAAAAGAATAAAAGAAGATCGGTTCATCATACTTTAAATATTGATTAGTCGTGGTGCAAAAATACAGGATTATTCCGGATTATAGGTCTGCCTAATAAGGAAAATGCCGTAAATACGAGCAAAGGGAAAGCCGATGAAAATGTGTTTTTAAACGTACGTTTATTTGTTCACAAAGATAAAGCTAATATTTAAATACACAAAGTGTTTAATAAAAAGACTTCATTTTAACTTTCATTGTTATTGAAATAACCTCATTCTCAAATCAATGTCTGTTCTTTTTCTTTTCATTTTATCTCTATGATTTTATAAATCTTTCCCTTTAACGAATCACTTGTTTTTAATGTGTTTTTAAACGTACGTTTAAAAACACATTTTTTTAGATATAATACGTTGATAATAAGAGTGTTTTATTGAGAATATATTAAAAGCTAACTACTATGATTTTATTAGGATTGATTCTTGGAAGTGTAATATTAGGACTGCTTGCTTGTCTGATATGGATACTTTATGATTTTCGGAGATTTAAGAAGAAAAATAATCTTATAGAATAACTTAGGAAAATGGGCAAGAAAGTATTAGTCTTTTTACTGTTTCTTTTATTTATTGGATGGGTAAGGGCTCAACAGGAAGAGCTGCAAAAAGTAGTAGGACAGAGCGAACAAACTCAGGTTTTTGGACGCAATATATTTGCAAGTCGGAACTTGTCATTTGAACCTAATCTGAATATTCCTACTCCAGAAAACTACATGTTAGGACCGGGAGATGAAGTGATAATTGATATATGGGGAACTTCGGAAAATACGGTAAGAGAGACTATCTCTCCCGAAGGAAGTATTGTGGTGGAGAACATCGGTCCTATTTACCTGAGTGGTCTGAACATGCAGGAGGCCGAGCAGCATCTACGGCGTGAATTTAGTAAAATCTATGCAGCTATCTCCGGAGAATCGGTACATATCAAGGTGACATTAGGAAAGATACGTTCCATTATGGTCAATGTCATGGGGGAGGTTGAAGTTCCCGGTACCTATCGGTTATCTGCTTTTGCATCAGTGTTTCATGCTTTGTATCGGGCTGGAGGGGTCAATCGAATTGGCAGCTTGCGTACGATTCAAGTCGTGCGGAACGGTGAAAAGGTAGCTGATGTGGATGTATATAAATATATAATGGAGGGAAAACTGGCAGATGATATCCGTTTGTCGGAAGGAGATGTGATTCTGGTCTCTCCTTATGAGAATCTGGTCGGTATTTCAGGAAAAGTGAAACGACCGATGATTTATGAGATGAAACAGGGAGAGTCTCTGGCTACCTTAATCAACTATGCAGGCGGCTTTACAGGGGATGCTTATCGGAATACGGTTCGTTTATTGCGTCGTAGCGGAAGAGAGAAGCAAATATATAATGTAGATAAAGTGGATTATGAAAACTTTATTCTGACTGATGATGATGAAGTTTCCGTAGAGGCGGTATTAGATCGTTTCTCTAATAAAGTGGAAGTTCGTGGGGCAGTATATCGTGCCGGTATGTATCAACTGGACAGTTTGACAGGAACTATAAAACAACTGATATGTCAGGCCGAAGGGCTTCGTGGGGATGCTTTTCTTAATAGAGCGTTGCTTAAGCGAGAGCGTGAGGATCTGTCACATGAAATGATTCCTGTTGATTTGAGGAAACTGATGGAGGGGAGTATTCCTGATTTACCCCTTCAAAAAAATGATGTACTTTATATATCGAGTATCCGGGAACTGGAAAAGGAAGGAACATTGGCTATCTATGGCGATGTGGCAAATCCGGGATATTTTCCTTTTGCTAAAAATATGACTATCCAGGATCTGATTTTAAAAGCCGGTGGTCTGTTGGAATCAGCTTCAACGGTTCGTATCGATGTATCGCGGCGTATTAAAGATGCTAAAAGCACCTCTTCCTCTTCTGTAATAGGGAAAAGTTTTACGGTTGAATTGGAGAATGGCCTATTGATAGGAGCAAAGAGGGTGTTTGAATTGGAACCTTATGATATGGTTTTTATACGTAGAAGCCCGGGCTATCAGAAACAGGCGAATGTGACGGTTGATGGAGAAGTAATATTCACAGGCAACTATGCGCTGACTAAAAGGAATGAACGGTTGAGTGATCTGATAGCTAAGGCCGGAGGATTGTCGAAAGATGCCTATGTAAAAGGTGCACGCCTGATGCGTAGGATGACAGCTGATGAAATCCGGCAAAAACAAGATGCAGTCCGGTTTGCTGTTAAGGGAACCGGAAAAGATTCGGTATCTTTGGCTGCTCTGGAAGTCGATCAGACTTATTCAGTAGGTATTGAACTTGAAAAAGCATTAGCAAAACCAAAGTCCGATGAAGATTTGGTGTTGCGTGAGGGAGATGTACTTTTTATTCCTAAATATGTCAGTACTGTGACCATAACCGGAGCTGTGATGTATCCCAATACGGTTCTTTATCAAAAAGGAAGTGGAATTGATTATTATATAGGTCAAGCCGGCGGCTTTGGCAACCGGGCCTTGAAGCGACGTGCCTATGTTGTATATATGAATGGCACTGTTTCCCGATTAAGACACAATACGGCAAATGCCATTGAGCCCGGGTGTGAAATAATCGTTCCCACTAAAGAAGAACGGAAAAAAGCTACTGTGTCCGGAGCAGCAGGCATGAGTAGTTCCATGGCTTCTATTGCTGCAATGGTTGCTTCTATGGTGAGTTTAACAAAATAAGAGATAGATGAATATAAATGAAAAGCCCGAAATGGCGGAGAAACAGTCATGTCATTGGTATCTTGCTTTTACAGCTTCGCGGGCAGAGCAACGTGTAAAACAAGAACTGGATCAACGAAAAGTACGGAATTATCTTCCATTGCGGAAAATTACTTATCAATGGCAGGGCCGTCCCAAGGAAACATTGTTACCACAGATAACTCGTTGCATTCTTATCTGGGCTTCAGAATCTGATGTTTTGCAGTTGTCCGGAATACAAGGATTAATTATTCCTCAAAATATATGGGAATATCGGATACCGGAATGGCAGGTGAACAGTTATCAATTATTGTTTTCTCATATAGATACTGCTGTGGAGTGGATACCTGATTGTCCGGAACCGGCTCCTATGGTTCGTGTCACCGGAGGTTCTTTAAATGGACTGGTGGGCGAACTCGATACTTCGGAAACAGAAATACGCATAATAATCCGTTTTCATACTATGGGATGTTTTCGCATAACCATACCTGGAGAGTGGATTGAAAGGTTTTAGATATTACTTTCTCTTTTTTCATCTCAACGATAATTCCTCGTCCGTTTCAGGGCGGGGAATTATTATTTTATTTCCCTGTAACTTTGACTCTTTTTCATCCTTTGGGTGACATGAAAATGTCAAAATCTGACTTTCTGTCAGAATCCTGTCACTTTCCATCTTACTCAACCTTTTGGCACAAGGTTTGTTTTTTTATAGTCGTCCGTTTGAGACAAACTCCTGAAGGGGGTGCGGGAATAACCGGACAAAAGAAACTGAAATAATAATAAATAAAAGAATAACGATCATGGGAAAAATTATTGGTATTGACTTAGGAACTACAAACTCTTGTGTTTCTGTATTTGAAGGAAACGAACCTGTAGTAATAGCAAATAGTGAGGGTAAACGTACAACTCCCTCCATTGTAGCATTTGTAGACGGTGGCGAACGTAAAGTGGGTGATCCTGCAAAACGTCAGGCTATCACGAATCCTACCCGTACAGTTTTCTCTATCAAACGTTTTATGGGTGAAAATTGGGATCAGGTGCAGAAAGAAATCGCACGTGTACCTTATAAAGTGGTGAAGGGTGATAATAATACTCCGCGTGTAGATATAGACGGACGCTTATATACTCCGCAGGAAATTTCAGCAATGATTCTGCAGAAAATGAAGAAGACAGCTGAGGATTACCTGGGACAAGAAGTAACAGAAGCAGTAATCACTGTTCCTGCATATTTCTCTGATTCACAGCGTCAGGCCACAAAAGAAGCCGGACAGATTGCCGGTCTGGAAGTGAAACGTATTGTAAACGAACCGACAGCAGCTGCGTTGGCTTATGGTCTCGACAAGGCTCACAAAGATATGAAGATTGCCGTATTCGACTTAGGTGGTGGTACATTCGATATCTCTATTCTGGAATTCGGCGGTGGCGTATTTGAAGTACTTTCTACAAACGGTGATACTCACTTGGGTGGTGATGACTTTGACCAGGTAATTATCGACTGGTTGGTTCAGGAATTTAAGAATGACGAAGGTGCTGACCTGACTCAGGATCCGATGGCTATGCAGCGTTTGAAAGAAGCAGCTGAAAAAGCTAAAATTGAGCTGTCTTCTTCTACAAGTACTGAAATCAACTTGCCGTATATCATGCCGGTAGGTGGTGTACCTAAGCACTTGGTTAAGACTCTGACTCGTGCTAAATTTGAATCTTTGGCTCACAATCTGATTCAGGCTTGTCTTGAACCTTGTAAGAAAGCAATGCAAGATGCTGGTTTGAGTAACTCAGATATTGATGAAGTAATTCTTGTAGGTGGTTCTTCACGTATTCCGGCTGTACAGAAGTTGGTTGAAGATTTCTTCGGTAAAATTCCTTCAAAGGGTGTTAATCCGGATGAGGTAGTAGCTGTAGGTGCCGCTGTTCAAGGTGCTGTACTGACTGACGAAATCAAAGGTGTGGTCTTGTTGGATGTAACTCCGTTGTCAATGGGTATCGAAACTCTGGGTGGTGTTATGACTAAATTGATTGACGCTAATACTACAATTCCTGCACGTAAGAGCGAAACATTCTCTACTGCTGCCGACAATCAGACCGAGGTCACCATCCATGTTTTGCAAGGTGAGCGTCCGATGGCTGCACAGAACAAATCAATCGGTCAGTTCAACCTGACTGGCATTGCTCCGGCACGCCGTGGTGTTCCTCAGATCGAGGTTACATTTGATATTGACGCCAACGGTATCTTGAAAGTATCTGCTAAAGATAAAGCTACAGGTAAGGAACAGGCTATCCGTATCGAGGCTTCCAGCGGTTTGAGCAAAGAAGAGATCGAAAAGATGAAAGCAGAAGCTGAGGCTAATGCAGAAGCAGATAAGAAAGAACGTGAGAAGATCGACAAGTTGAATCAGGCTGACAGTTTAATCTTCCAGACTGAAACTCAGTTGAAGGAACTGGGTGATAAGTTGCCGGCAGATAAGAAAGCCCCGATCGAAACAGCTCTTCAGAAACTGAAAGATGCTCACAAGGCTCAGGATATGGCAACTATCGATAGCGCTATGGCCGAACTGAATACTGCATTCCAGGCTGCAAGTGCTGAAATGTACGCTCAGAGTGGTGCGCAAGGTGGTGCGCAGGCTGGTCCGGATATGAACGCAGGTCAGGCTAATGCTGGACAAAATAACGGCAAACAAGACGATAACGTTCAGGATGCTGACTTTGAAGAGGTCCACTAATATCTATAAATAAATAAGTAGTATATAAAATAAAAAGCGGTAAATCATTGATTTACCGCTTTTTATTTTGTGTTTTTCCTCTGTTTATTATGTTATATTTATATATGTTTGCATTATATTTGTCACGCGCTTTAGTATGTGAAAATATGATTTTTAATTAACTTCCTCATATATATTGAATTCTAATACTCACTTTGTTGTCTTTCTAGGTAATATTGAATAGTCTATCTCTGCACGAATTGTATCTTTACTTGCGTTTTTTTACAATAAATATGATTGACTGGTAGATACTTGTCCGGTTTTATTATCCATCTCTTAATTCCAAAGAGGTACAATAATAAGTAGCAAAAATAAAGTAAGAGTCACAGATTTCATGGCTCTTACTTTATTTTATTTATTCTATTCTTCTTCCAAATTGAGGCCTAATTGCATTGCCGATTCCTTTACTACTTTGTAAATTTGTGCCGATTCATCCAATGGATTTGAACTTGTGGTTTTAGCCTTAAAAGAGATTTCTATTTCCAAACCATTATTTTTGAGAGGAACAACAAAGCTGGAGAATAAATCAGTCCAACGCTCAACCGGTACTTTTCCGGATACTTTGATGGACTTGAATTTCCGTATCTCATCAACAGGTTGGGAGTAGTCCGTATGCTCCGATTTTTCTCCTGTGGGTGAATTCCAAGCACTTGACTGTTCATCGGTAGAACTTTCTTCAGATTTTGGTTGATTATTAATAGATTTATCCACTAACCAATATTGCGGATCGGTAACATCTAAGAATGGAACAGATTCATGATGATAAATGCGATTGTAGTTTCCTTGTTCACCACAAGCTACATTAAAATCACCATTCTCGCAATACTTTTGGATACTTTGACTGACAGTTTCCACTCCACAAATCATGGGTTTGTCATCAAATCGTAAAAAGGATTCATATAAGTCGTTAACTTGTATAGGTTGCTCTATTGTAGGGTATAAGCCACTGCTGCGTAAAGTTCCGAGCCCAATTGACTTTTCAAGCAGCCATTCTTCTTCTTTTATATTGTTAAAAAGATTGCTACTTAGTTGCGTGTTAAAATCTTGTGCAAAATCTTTAATCTCGATTTTCTCTAGCCCCTCGCTTACAGAGTATTTACATACAATATTATAAGCGGAAATAAGTAAAGCATTTGCTTGCTTATCGTACTCGGCTTTACGCTCCAAAATATCTTTCTTCTGTTCTGGTTCTATCTGTCCACTATATTCAGCTTGTATTTTCGTACAAGCCAAATACTCGAGTAGCTTACTATGTAGCATACCTAAACCTATTTCAGAGCATGCCAAATATAGTATAGTATTTCTGTATATTCGACTACTATTACCTTTATTTTGGGCTATTTGCTCAACTTGCTTTTTGGTTTTGGTATTTATACTTCCGGGTTGTGTTGTATACTCAGGGCCGAGTATCACCAATGTAAGGCTTTTTTGTTCAGGAATGTCATTGGCTGGATTAACCAGTACCTTGATTTTTGATACATTACGGGTTTGTACATTTAGTCGATTAATAATTTCCCCCGAAATATCCGCTTGGTTTATTTCAGCTTTAGCCTGATTTACCAAAATATTGATATTAGGTTTGGATTGAAACCAATAACTGCGTGAGCCAACATTAGTGGAATAGAGATAATGAGCTACTTGTTCCAATTTGTTTAATGCACTATTTACTTCACTATGATTGAATGCACTAGGTTTCAAAATACATAGTTTTAGTTCTTCAATAGTCAATCCTTTGTTTTGCAAGTTGCCCAATGAAGCCATTAATATGGTAGTGGCTATACCTTGGGTTAAGTTATATTTACCGATATTGTTGTTAGGATCTTCGTTATCTATTTTATAAGCATTGCTTGAGGTACCTATAACATCGGCATGAATCACTGTTTCCCACTGACTTCCCATCAGGCTGGTTATAGTACCTGTCAATGTTGGCAGATTACTAAGGTTGACATCCGAGGTATGGATTAATGCTTGGGTACCGGTTAATGATCCCCGTCGTGTCCATAAATCCTTCACGATGGATGCTAATAATCGTAATACTCCACGAGTACGCTGGAAACGAGAATCCTGTCCCCATTTTAAACGAAACATATCAATCAATTCCGGATGGAAGGGATAAGATTTGCGCATCTTGTTAATATATTCCATGCGGTCGGCTTGATTGGGTAAATCGGAACGCCGATTATGATATGTATTCTTGTAACGGTTTAAAACAAGCTCTATCACTTGTGGATTCCCAATGTTGTCGAATAAACGACGGCGAACGACTTCAAATATTTCTTCATCTTCGACGGGTTTAATACTTGTTCCAACCCGGACAATACGGTTTTCTAAAGCAGTCAGTATCTGCTGACCGATGGCCGATGAAGCAACTTCCGTTGCGCTAGCGGGTAATGTGGCAATTAATACGCAGCGAGGTACGGAAGATACTATTTCAGTCAGTGTTTGCATAAAACCAATAGTCTGGTCAGATAGACTTCCTTTTCCTATCATGACTGCCGATGCTTTATTACAATAGTCCGCTAACTCATCAATTAGTATAAGAGCAGGAGCTGACTTTTCCAGGATAGGTCGGAATAAGTTGGCTGCCGGTGAAATTCGTTCTATGTCATTCTTTTTAATTAAGTTGTATCCTTCTAAACCTCCTAATTGATAAGCCAACTCTCCCCATAAAGTATAAATAGTGATTCCATTATCGGTGGTTCTGCCTTGTGATACATCAGTGGTGTTATTGGTAAACACTGCTACTTGCGCATTCTCAAACTGAGGAGCTACTTTACTATCTAAAATATGCTGAGTATAAGCTGAAGAGAGTAGAGATTTTCCAGTTTTTGTAATGTGGTATAAAGAGATCAACGTATGCGTTTTACCACCTCCGAATCCTGTCTGCAGGGAGATTACCCGGTTATCGGTTTCTTCACCATTCAACGCCCGAACAACCCGGTTGGCTATGTCACGCAATCCGGCTGTGATATAGGTCTTTTCAAAGAACATAGTCGGATTGCTATACACCTCTTGTCCGATGCCCATAGCCACTTCGCTAAGGTTTGCAGCAAAAACAGATTCGTCAAGTGAGCCGTTGCGGATGTCATAATGAGGGTATACATTCGTATACCAGGCCGGTAGAGGGGAGTTTTCGGAGAAAGAAACTGTAGAAGAAGCTTCTGTAGTGATAGGTGTCTCTATTTGAATAGTCGGTTCATTTCCTCTATTTTTTATTGTATCTATTTCTGTCACTAAATCAGGCATCTGAAGTAATTTAGCTACTAATTTCATAGTGCCAAAAGCTCTGTCTATCTCGTCTTCATCCAATGGCTGATAGTGGTTGCATTTATTACGTACTTCCTGTATCTCTTGCAGATAGCTGATAAGTTTATTTGCCTCCTTGCTACTTCCCAATTCATCGGTTAGCTCTTGTTTAAAGGCAATGGCAAAGCTTGAGAGATTGCTATAATCTACCAGTTGCTTACGGTCACTATTTGCGGATAGCGACTGAACAGCTTTATTCCAAGTGTTTTGTTTGTCCGGTTTAAGCCGTGCAAAGAATACGCCTTCCCAAGGCTCATCCTTAAATTTCTCCAGTAAGAAACCCACGACAAACGGACGCATAGCTTCAATAAAAATACTGAGTGCTTTGGATAAATTATCATTCATAATCATTCTGTATTTATTAAAATCCTAAATTCATTTGTGTAGCTTGACCGGTTATATCCTTCTGGCAAGACTGAATTAGTTCCTCACTATTAGCAAGTAGCTCATTTACTTGTTTAAGGTCATCTCCATCGGGGAGTAACTCTTTTAGGGAGGCCAATACACGCCAAAAACTATTGTTAGCTTCAGAACCTACCAGCTTAATAAGACGCAATAGTTTAGGACGATTTTCTTTAGACCATAGCATCATTGCTTGTTGTACTTGGTCTATCAATGGATCACTGATGCTAGTGCCTTGTATTTCGCCTGTGATTCGCTCTGTGTAGGAAGCTAAATGTTGTTTGTTTCCATCTTTAATTAGTAAATGATGATGGAATATGTTGCTAACATCTATATTCATGCCGATGCGTGTGAATTTGGCAGCGTCATCAAAATCAGTCTTTCCCATACCATTCATTTGTAACCAGCCAATGTAGAATTTGGTATATTCATCTCCTTCAAAACCTCTGAGCAAGGCATTGAAGGCTGCTGTTTTTGCAAGTTCTAAAAGTTCTGTTACATTCACTTCGCTTCCATCAGCTTTCTCTACTTTTTCATATTTGCCAAATTCACTTACTGCTTGTCCAAAGCAAGCTGTTAATAGATCGGCGCCGCGAAAACCTAACCCATAAAGTTTTTCTACCTCTTTATTAACTTTTTCTTCAATGGCTCGTTTCACTTGTTTGAAGCTGCCATAACCAGAACGTTCGGAGGGACGACAGGAAACGGTTACAGAAGATTCAAGTGCGGCACTTGCCAGTCCCAAACTTCTATTTGCCATTTCAGTATCCATAGGCCAGCTGCCTGTTATGTTCATGCGGGCACTTAGAATAGAATTACACAACGTGGTCCATGCTTCTGTTGTTTGGTGAGCAAACATTATACTGACAATATCAGACGTTTGTTGTTCTATTGCATCAAATATATCTGTGAGCTTCTTTTCAAAGTATAATTTAGCTTCTTGTTCGCTATTGTTATGATGATGTTTTAGCGCAGTACACTCCTCTGATTTAGGTGTTTGCGGTGTTGAAAAGTTTAATGGATATGTATCATTTAATGTTCGCTTTAGCCAAACGTAGAAAAAATCTGATATATCAGCATACGCAATCGCATCATAATATGGAGGGTCTGTAACCACAGCGGTTAGTTGTTTTTCTCCAAATTGGTTTCTTTCTCCACTTGATGCATTTTTTAAATTAGTACAAAAAGAAGAATTACTTTCTGATTCTATATATCGCAGTATCCATTCAAGTTGGTTTGTTGCGCTGCCAGAACTACTACAGAAAGGATTGGATTCCGGATAATCGAAAACCATGGCAATAGCTTGTCTGCTGAATGGGTGTTCTATTTTTTCACCACTATTATGCCATCTTCCCAAAGATGTGTTTACAACAGCAATTCGATCAATCCAGATTGCTAAGTAAGTGTAAAGAGCTTGAGTGTATTGTGTAGGCTCTATTTTGTTTTTTAAAAGAGAGAAGTTTTTGGTAAATGATTGGAGCATGTAAAGTTGGCGGCTAGAAAACATTTGATACCATTGATTTATTCCCCATCCACGACTGCTAATTAAGTCTGTTTGCTTAGTCATCATTTCTAAGGGTATAAACTCATTATGGTAATCAATATTGGGGAGTAATAAGTCTATGGATGGAAGTTGATATTTTTTCCACCATGAGACTCTACTATAGTTGCAATAAATTTTTCCTTTAACTGGGATTCACAAGACTGTTCTTTTACTTGCTTAGAAGTTGTTACACTACCACAACATGGACAAGTTAGGTTTCCTGTTTTGTTCCATCCTTCTTTTATAGGGCACGTTCCTTCCTTAATCTCGAATTGAATATCTGTCCCATTAATGACAGGATTCAAATACACCTTTTTCGATGAAGTATTTGCCAAATAAAACTGCTTCAATAAAGGAACTTCTGCTTTACAGCTTGGATTAGAGCAAGTAGCAGTTCTTGCCCAATAGTAAGCGATTGGTTTGTTCCCATTCTCATCTGCAGGATATAAATACCCTACTTCTTTCTCTGTCATAGCTAACAATTGCTTGGCATAATATTCCACATCAAAAGAAAGCCTGTTGGGAATATCAATAATGCCGTTACAGATAGAAATTCCCTTGGTAATGAGTATGTCTATACCTTCTTTCCCGTAAATACGACGAAACTCCTCTTCTGTATATCGTATGGGCTTACCATATTTCTGTGGAAACTCTACACTTCCTTTTTCAATGATATGGGCAACTGGATTAATATCATTGCCATAACTGCGACATCCCAAACGTGCTGCCTCTAAAGGTATAGCGCCTCCACCCGCAAATGGATCGAACACACTTGGCATCTGTTTTTGAAAACAATCAATTGCAGTTTGTAGCGCAACTTCCTTTTCTTTTATGATATCAGTTTCTAAATGACGGTCTATACAACTATAGAGATTGTTTTCAGCTTCTTCAATAGCTTGATAGGCAGCATCAAATGATTGACTTAACGAAATAAAAGAAGCATCAGGATTCTGTCCTGCATTGTATGCAACCCAAATTAACTTTCTTGCTTTTGTCAAAACAACCTTATCATTTTTACTTTCCCATTTTATCAGGCAACCTTCACTTAACTGCTCTTTCGAAGCTGTATTTTTGCCTTTCAACATATTAGTTTGACAGACTGGAGAAAACTTACCTATAAACATCAGCAAACGATTGCGTAGATTGTCCGGCATTGGATCGTATATGGCAGTATATGGAATATCCGGATAAGGTGCATATAGTGGATCGTTTCCTAACAACTCCTGTATAGCATCTTTAAAAGCCTGCGGGCATTGTTCATCCAATGGGTCTGGTACCAGACTGGCAAAGATTACAGCCCTGCACACAGGAAGTGGACGGCGTGCCCACCATAAATGTAAAGTAGAAATGTGCCCGTGACGAATAGATTTATCACGTACACTTTCGGCCGATATTTCTTTAATCGGCATAGCTACCTCTATTAGCTTTTTTGCTTTTGTCATATCTATGTTTTCTTATTTTTCAGTTTTATTTCTCCATTCATCCAGTGGCAGGTAGTATTGTACTCCTTTGTCTTTCCGTTCAAAGATTAGCTTCTTGGCTGGGTTTTGAATACGGTGCAATTGTGGTTTAGATTTGCAATTCACTACAATATAAAGCCATGCACTGTTTCCTAGTTGTGCCAACCGGTTCATTTCATTCTCCGACAGCATAACTCCATCGATCCCTGAACGCCCTTTGACCTCAATATACCGTTTAATATCCAACTTGTTGATGCTCCGGATATCATATCCTAAGTTTTGGCTGGAAACATCTTCCGCTTGCCATTCATTGACTGCTTCATATTCGATAGCCATGTTCATAGCTATGGCTTCTACTTCATCGTCTCTTTTCATACCATAATGTTGCTCATACTCCATTTGGCTGAGGGGGACGACATAAGCACATCCCAATATTTCCGGAGCTTTGGGATTTATTTGAACCATTTGCTCCATTTCGCGTATGCGTTCATCTTTTTTGCGAAGTAGTTCTGCTTTTCGTTCCATCTTATGCAGCAGCTTTTCCTGTATTTTTACATCTCCCAATAACACCTTACCTTGCAATTCATTAATCTCTATGTCCAAATCCATGATAATCTGACTGAATGCAGTCTGCAAATATTCTTTCCGCTTTGTAGCATCTGATTCTACAATCTTTTGCGTAGAGGTGAACAGAGGTAAGGTGATATTCTCGAATGCCCATTCGGTGACTTCTTCATTACCTATAACAGCAGGAGGAGTGATTTGCTTGGCAAATTGAAGGGGTGCATGCAGATCCAGAAACTTGGCCGGTGAAGTTGCATGAAACACTCCATTATTAGTTTGATAGACAAAACTAAGCTGCTCATTAGCTATACTGTCGTCTCCTTTGTTAGGACGGTTATCTGTGATTTGATTTTTAACGTAAAAAGCAAAATAGTCTTCAGTATCTTCCGGTGAAACGAGAATCGTACCTTTCAGCATTTCGTCTCTGAAAGAATCCCGCACACAATCAATGAGTGCATCAAACAAAGCATTACCCGGATTGATATAGTGTACCTTACCCAATATGGCATTGGTGTTCTGATAGTCCAGGAATATGTGCTTATCGAAACAGAACAATAATTTATTGATATTTTCAGCATAGATGTTATAATCATCTTTTAGACGTTTGGAAAGTATATCCGGAATGTTTTCCATTTGATAAATTCCGTCCTGTATCATCCTATATTTGCCACCTAAATAGCTGAAAGTCCTTTCAAAAAACAGACGAATATAAATCGGTTGCAATCGTTTCTCGTCAGAATGTTCTTTGAGGATACGGGCATCTTTATAATCGACTTCACTATGGGCGATTACTTTTTGTTGTTCTTCTATCTTATTCCGAAATACTTTCTCAATGATGGTTTCATCCTGCTCTATAAACTTATCAAAGGAAGATTCTTTTCCATCAAAGACGGAAGCTATAATAGCATCCAGACTGACATCCTTCAGTACATCTTGAATAACATCATAAACGCGGTCATCACCCATGCTTTGACGAATAATATCCAACTTTATCAGTAAACGGGACAATACTTGCCCTTCCCGAGTGTTGTCCGCCACCATATTGAAGACCAATACATCATTTTTCTGTCCATAGCGGTGGATACGTCCCATGCGTTGCTCTAAGCGATTAGGGTTCCATGGGATATCCCAATTTATTAGCAATCTACAAAATTGAAGATTGATACCTTCGCCTGCAGCATCAGTTGCAATGAGTATTTGGGTTTCAGGAGACATGAAATCCCATTGTGCCTGGCGGCGTTCATCAACCGATAAGCCTCCATGAATGACTGCTACCTTATAGCCGTTATTGCTTAGGCGTTCTCTCAAATAGAGCAATGTGTCTTTGTGCTCTGTGAAAATAACGAGTTTTTCACCATTGATAACTCCCTGACTTTTTAAGAGTTCTTTTAGCTCAATGTATTTCTTTTCTTCTTGATTTTGATTGTACAGGCTGTTCGCCATTTCATACAGCCGTTTCACTTCTTTAGCTTCGGTCTGTATCTCTGCTAAACTTTTTGAAGTGGTGAACAGTTTGAATTTTCGAGGGTCAGATAGGATACCATCCAACGCATCCCGTTCATCGTCCTCCAGGTCATCATATTGGTCAATACTATCCACATCCAGTTCTTCTAACTTTTGACGTTGCTTCCATATATTAGGATTCTTGCTGACTTCATCTACTATGCCTTGTAGCGCGATCCAGCGTTTGTATAATGTATTTTTGATCGCAAAAATAGAACTAACCAATCGTCGTTGCATTACAGCCAAGGCTAAAGACACATGAATGTTCCTTGTTTCGGTTGCTTCTTCTTTTTGTTTGGTCAGATAATTGGTTACATTATCATAAAGTCGCTTCTCTTCTGGTGTCAATTGAAAAGATACAGTTTTAGTATACCGATCCTTGTATAGATTGTTGCCATTCCAGTCTTTCATGTCCTCCTTTAATCGGCGTATGAAAAACTTATTCAGCCCATCTTTACTTAATTCTTTTACTCTGTCGGCAGCAATATCCTCTGTTGCAAAGATATCTTCGTCTAATAATTGAAGAAGTTTCTTGAACGTATCAGTTCTTCCTCTATGTGGGGTAGCTGTCAATAGCAAGATATGCTCACATTGTTGCGAAAGTAAATGTGCAGCTTCATATCGCTTTGACTTATATGTTTTTTGCCCATATTCATAAGCCGATAGCTTATGAGCCTCATCAAAGATGACCATATCCCAGTTTGTATTGCTGACAATGTTCAACACATCCTCCCGGCAAATGAAATCAATAGAAGCTACCACTTTATTTGCCGAGCGAAAAATGGTAGGGTCAGCATTAAAAATACTTCTATTGACAAGCGTAAACGGAATATTAAATTTTACTCCCATTTCATCTTCTTGCCATTGTTTGGTCAGGCCGCCTGGGGTGATAATAAGTATACGCTCAATGATCTTTCGCATTAATAGTTCCTTCAATAATAAGCCTGCCATAATTGTTTTTCCTGCACCTGTATCATCTGCCAGCAGAAAACGTATCTTAGGTTGGGGAAGCAAAAATTTGTATACGGCTTCTACTTGGTGGGGTAGTGGATCTACAACACTACAATTGATGGCAAATAGAGGATCAAATTGATAAGCGGAATTTATTCTTTCTGCTTCTGCAAATAATACAAATTTATCGGGATCGCCCTTGAAATTGAACTCTCCATCAGATGTCAATACTTCTAAAGAACTGAACTGTTCTTCTGTAATCACCTTGGAACTGCTTTTATTCGTATTTACTCCTGTAAATTTGAGCGAATACATAGTTCCTAATTTCTGTATTTTGTTAACAACAACAGCTTCTGTTGGTATTAGATTCTTTATTATATTGCCGACTTCAATCATTGTTAGAGGATTTTATAAGATCTTTTACGTCCATTTGAAGGACTTCTGCTATCTGAAATAAGACTTCCAAACTGGGCTGTCTTCTATTGCAAACATAAGAATTGACAATACAGAAACTTTTTCCAAGTTTTTCTGCCAGCCAGGTTTGTTTGATACCTTTTTCTTCAAGCACTTCTTTTATCCGATTCATAGGTTTGTCCATCACAAAATTCTTAATTGTTAAACAAAGATATAAAACAATCTGCTATAAAAAGAGAAAAGAGGATGATTATTTCTCTTGGGAGGGTAAAATGAGGTGGTAAAGTGTCTACTTAGTATCCTTATTTCATGGTATCACAGGTCTGATATATTATCTATTTGGATTAGAAAACTCTTTATACGAAAATGACGATATATTCAGCTGCAAAGTGCAATATCTATCTAATAGATAGAGTCACTTCGATGTTGAAAGCTGTGACGGATGAGTAGAGAATTAGCCACGAACTGACGAATAAGGAAATGAATACATAAAGACACAATGAAACAATAAACTGACGGACAGGGAGAATTAACGGCGGGTGGCTTTGCCAGTTAATCAGATTGTAGTGTCGAAATAGGTAGAGATGAATTATAATCAGGGAATGGAACAAAGAATAGCCATATTTACTTTTATTTTGTATAACTTGGGTATAACAGAATTTATTGAAGAAATACCCTCGGATGTTACTTGCGTCTTAAATGCATCCTATCAGTGTCTTTCTAAGATATTTATTTCCATGTATTACCTTTCGGGTTTTAATTTTATCGGCACTTTCTTCATTACGAGCCTAAATCCCTGCTAAGAGACTAATGCGGAAGCCGTGAGAGATAATTTCATATCCACTTTGCGTTCTGCAATAATAGTAGTAGCTGACCAATGTTTGCCCTAGGGGATTGTTTGTAAGTTATTTTGAAAAGTACTTATTGCTAAGCTCATTCATTTTCAATAGGCATTCTACCTTGTGTATCTTTGCTGAATCGATTTCCATCTTCAACTGCCGTATTACCTCCCCACCCGTTTCATTGACAATTCCGATTAGTGCATCTTTTATAATATTCGGTTCAACACGGTTAAGAGTACGTCTATGTATCTGCTCTAATAATACTTCGGGATCTGTCACGCCATTAAGTATACACTCTAATGTCTTTTTATAACTTTTTGAATCTGTTATTACACCATTGTAGACAGACATTCAACTTGGTAAATTTGTAGACAAATTTTTTGTTTAAGTCGAATATCCGACGGTCATACTGACAAAGGTGCTGAATTCCCGTTACTCTTCCTGCCAGGAAGTTGTTTGATAAAATATGAATTCTCTAACTTTTTTGAAAAATAACTTTCAAGAACTCGCCAAATAGGCATCCGATAGACTCTGGTACTTTTTATTGCAACTTCGCCTATTGCATTTTCAATTAATAAATTACGAAATTTATCTAATTTGCTAGTTAAGATACCAAACTTCTCTTGAATTTTATCTCCATTCTCACCTAATATGCACACAAAAACACTATCTTTGTGAACTTCAAGACCACAATTTTTCTCATGGGACATAAGATTTATGGCATAGAACACCATAAATAAAAAAGTATTTTTGGTTCACACACTGAGACCATTTCACCAACAAGGATAAGAGTAGTCTTGTTTTTTATCTAAGCTTAAAAACAGGATTCAATTATAAAACTCGCATCCTGTAGTTTCTTACTTTATACAAAATAGTGGACGGTGTAAGATATAAGATGATTATAGCTGAATCCTGTTTCTTATTTATATAATATTTTGAGCACTTCCTATTAAACAAAACTGTATGGTGAACTTTTTGTCGTCATTATCTTCACCAAAAGTATTTCTACTTTACCTTTTTTGTTAATTCATTTAATTGTTCTTGAGCTTTATATATTTCCAAACGTTCCTTGAGAAATTTAAAAATTGAAGGGTGAACGGAGAACTCGTTTATCTTATTCCAACCGTCCCCCAACGAGTATATCAGTTCGTTGACAAAGGACTCGTCAGGGGTTATGTCGCTGAGTATTTCTCGCACATACACTTTGTGGTTAATAGAGTGAAAATTTCCCTTTGTATTTGGACCAGCGCAATACTTCCACAACTTCGCATCCTGTTTCCAGTAATGTACATTAACGCATGCAGCCAATGTTTCCTCACTGCGACCTGCAGTTCTGAAGTCTTGCCCTTTCTTGATATTATACTTGCTAGTTACAAATCGCATCAGTTTCCGGGTAAGTTTCTCTTCCGGTGGAGCTTCCTTGCCCAGTTTCTTAATGTCTGAATAGAACAAGTCATGGGACACATTATCTGCATATTCACGAATACGCTGCTTGCATAGTACCTTCGACTCATTGCTTTGCACCATATTCATGAGGTCATGGTATACCTCAACTGGTACTTGTATATTCTTTAATCCCACGAGTGCCCGGTATATTTCCTCCATTTCAGGGAAGACAAACTCACAAGTGTCATAAATGTTGTATGTGATACCATCCTTCTCAATGCAATAGATAAAGTTCTCGTTATATCCCTTCTTAAATGCAGGAATATGATATTCGTGCGATTCAAAATTCTCTCCCAAAACTGTAATCACGCCATCGTGAGTCAATCGAGGTTCTCCAACCTTGTAAGCTATCGATCCGTCTTTGCCAATGGTAAGTTGTACAAAGTAATACAGATTATTTTTCTTTTTCTCTGCATATGTGATGACGCATCCTTTGAAACGGTCTATCATATACTGAGGCAGTGCCTCCTTTATACAATAGTCCTTAATCAGTATCTGACGGAAGATATTCTTGATAGTGGCCGCCTCAATCTCTGATTTAATCATCACATCTTGGGTAGGAATTTTCTTTTCTATCAGTTCCATTTTCTCTTTCAAACGTCTATAATCCAAAGTTTGGCGTTCGCTATCAGAAAGTTTTTCCTCCTGGTCTTTGTCACCAACGATACGAATGCAGATTTGTTTCCTACTCTTGTCCTTCTCATGGTAACCTTCAAAGCTATTACCAAACAGCTTTTTGATATACTCCCTTGATTTCTGCTCTATCAAATTTCGTAACTTTTCCACACCTGTTTCGGTGGTATGACAGGCTATCTCAATCCATGAGGTAGAGAGCATATCACGCAACAGTTCATCTTCTTTCCTGAACTCTGCATCCTGTGCTTTCAATAATGTAGGCTTTTTGTACTCTATTGGATTAACAGACACGTACTTTGAATAGGTTGTAAGAAAGTCCTGCAGCACACTTCGAATAAGGTAAGCTTGCGATTCCTCAAAGTGCTCTATATCACCGAACCCTAGGAAAGGTATGTGGTTCTTGTTATCTTTTCTAAAAACAGACGGATGGTTATAGTATTCCTTCGTTCCCTTCTTTTTCTTGGAAGAAAAATAGATTCGTTTTTCATCAAACTCCAAATGATATACTAGAGAATCTTTCTTGTTCTTCTTTTTTATCTTGTCTTCCTCGGCAAAAGTCAATGTGCGCGCAGTCAAGAGATTATCGTAATCGAAACTTATATGCAGGCCCAACTCCTCACCCGCACTTCTCCCTTTATTATATATGCTGCTGCAAGTGCCACAAATCAGTTTACCATGGGCATAGCTCAAGGCTTTATTACGATTTGGAATCATTGACAACAATAGGTTCAGCATATTGTTAGTATAGATACCCTCATCGTAAGCAGGACGATAGGTAATCTGTTTAATTTTGACATTAACATTCTTCAGACATTCTTGCAGCAGTGCCATTGTGAGTTTCTCCTTCTTGGATGAAGCAAATAGGAATATGCGGTGCTTGGATGATTCGCCAGGTTGTGTATTCTTAGCCATTTTGTTGAAAGCACAGATAGCACTGTTCGGGTACAAGCCTTCCAGTTTGCAATAAATACTTGTAATGTTGTCGAAGTCAACATTACCATATTCTATCTTGAAGAAATCGTAATCCTCCAGAAACTCTTTCCAGAGAAATTCCACTATCATGTGATTGGTTTTTATCTTTTCCATAGTTATTTAAGTTGTTAATCTATCAAGAATATTCTGCACGTTCTTGTCGATGACGGAACCTGTCTCAACATCTATCAGACCATTTATAACTGGTAACTGGGGATCACTTCCGAGGGTAAGTGAATGTGAGTAGTTACCAGCATATCGAGGCACATTGACTATGACATACTTACCACCACAATCCTTTATCTTGCCTTCCCAAGCCTGTGCTTTCACATGCCTGTTGAAGTCACCATCCACCATGTATTTTACATCTACATACAGTCGGTCGTTCACTACCCAGTCGGCCCTCTCCCAAATCTCCTCTCTTGGTGAGCTTATGGTACAACCTGCGCTCTCCAATATAACCTTGAACACTTGCTCACCGAAATAGCCAGTGTAAACCTGTTGAATAATCTGTGGTGAGATGACCCATGCCTTGCTCTTCCATGCAGTGCAATAGCCGTTCTTTTCAAAGTAGTCTCGTATGAATTGCTGCCTCATGATAGCATCCATGTGAACGCACGAGTCTGTATAGTTCAGGTTCATCTTCTTTACCTCCTCTGTTTGCACATAATACATGCGCATAGAAGTCTCAATATCCTCCCTGTTGTCAAATTCTGGATGCTTCATCACATACTCGCGAATCTTATGCACCCTATTACGAGCCTGACGGGCATATTCGTCAGTACCCTTGAAACTAATACCTATCAATTCACTAATATGTCGTTCTCTACGGTGTTCTCGATTTTTGAATGCAATGTCAACTTCTGACTCTTTACCATTAATTCGGTCAAGTATAGACGGATCTTCATCTATCGACTTGAGCACATGTTTCAGCAGCTCTGTCTGAACTTCTGGTTTTCTGGCGATAATCATAGAGTATGCCATATCCTTACCTATAGCCACATGGATGGTCTTGTTAAACACCGTCGAACGAGTGATACGTCCCAGTGCCTGTACTGCCCATTTTAAGCAGAAGGCATCATAGGCAGGTGTGCCTTTCAATGCTGCTTTTATTTGTATCTCTCTATGTTTTAACATTTCGGCCAGGTCATCAAGTATACGATGATGCCTTCTGCGGAGCAAGTCACGTTGGAAGTCAGATTTTTCTTTCAATACCAACTGGTTGTCAGTTCCCAGAATACTTAACGAGATGCAAGCTTTGAGGTAGTCATCCACATCCAACAGAGGGATAAAGTTCGTAGGCTTATCCATAATGATACCATCAAAGTTGCAGCGAGTGTCCTTGCGGTCTTTTGTATTTGGGGCTTCCAAACAGTGTTTCTTTCGGTACTTGGCATCGGTATCAAACAGATAGTTCACGCCTACAGCGCCAGACTGGTAGCATACAAAGCAGAACATCTTTAGTGCTGGCTGTTCGGCCAACAGTTTCTCTACAGCCTCCAAGTCATTTTTGAAATACTCACCACTCAAGAAACAGACGTTCAATTCAGGATAGATATCCGCGCGCCTTCTTGTTGTTTCATCATCAATAACATGCTGGTCCATGACGTTAACTCCAAATGTCTCGCCACGCTTTGTCACTCTTGCCTGCTGCAGTATATTCAACACTTTCTTTATCCCTATACTACTCTTACCTGTATATGAGAATGGCTGGAAGTACAACCATGCTCTGGCTTCAGACTTCTTCATGAACTTCATATAATGATTCAACATATTCACTATTCGAGCAGAGTTGTTCTTGTCAAACTTGTTCTTACCATCCATCACGAAGTCTAAACAATCCTTCAGTGCTGAACTGCACTTACCGAGGTAATCCTCCAATATTTCTTTTGGTCGAGTCTCTTCTTCATTGTAGAGAGAGAACTCCACCTTTGGGTTTGCATAGTTGAGAGCAATATATTCTTCGATCTTATGCAAAGTCTCATTGCCCATCTTCTCCACCTTCACGCCTTGCTTTGCTATATAATTGAAATCATAGTTGTGGATAGGTGTCTGACAGTCAGCGGTAGCACTACACATTATCACCCGGTTGTGATTAACCATGTCCAACAGCACATTTTCAGGCATGCACCTCATTTCGTGATAGTCGAAGCAGCACGAATAGCGGTCGTTGTCATGAGAATATATCTCGATGAAGCTGATACCCTTGTCATAGATAGACTTGCCATCGGTTTCTTCACTGTTATTAGAGCGTGGAGTCTGGAAAGTGGTTCCGTTGCGTAATTCTTGCAGTGCAGAGCGATACTCCGTATTGCCTTCGTTTACGCCCATATATTTAATAATGTGGTAAAATGCCAAATCACCCTCCAAATCAACAGCTGTATTTGTACCTTTTTTCTTACGCAACTCGTTTTCTATTGAAGCATACACTTCTGCATGCTTATCCACAATTTGTACAAAGTCCTTCAAGAAGAGCATTATACGGTTTGCCACGAATGACAAAGTTTTGTCATTTTGATCTTTAGTTTTCTTCTTCGTGAGCAGGTAGGATGTGTATTCCTCCTTATTATTGTGAACAGAGAGAACAACATTCTCAGCAGAGAAAGTCTGGTCTTCGTCGTAAAAGATAAAGTTGCCATGATTTACATTTTCCTCCAATTCAAGCCCGCTCAATATTTTCTGAGGATTAATGCCATCAATCAACTCTTTCTTTTTCGTCCTTATTGCCTCCAACATGTCCTGAATGTTCATCTTGTGGTCTGCCCATTCAGGCATCTTCTGCATATCCATCACTTCTTGGTAGTGCTGACAGATAAAGTAGCACAATCCCCAGAAGTTAAAACGTCTTCTGCGACCACACTCACAATCAAACAAACGCTTCATTGCAGCCTCTTTCACACGATCAGACTCATCAATAATTACCAATGAGTTCTTTATATGCTTCCAGTAAGGCTGTGTACCTTTACGTACCAACTTTGGCGATGCCGTGGTATGCAGCTTTGAGGCAGTCAGCACGATAATCTTGCTCTTGTAAAATAATAGTTCTGGATATAGTTCCTCCAGAATCGGACATTCTGTGAGTATATGTGAGGCTATCACCTCATCAGTCTCTTTCTTGTATTTCTGTCGGATAGGAGTAAACACCTTTCTGCGTACTTTCTCCATCAGACGCAGGCGGTTCTTGCCAATCTCCTCAACCATCTCGTCCGTAACATCGGTGTACGAGTATAAACGTTTCAGGTTTGCAAATGTCCTTTCACCTTGAAACAGTTCGTTCCCCTCCATCTTTATACGGATATCAGGGTCGGTGAAGGCACGTTCCCACTGCTCCTCTTGTGAGTACACACGTAAGATGTCATGCTTCTTTAGTTTGAGACCATTCTTTTTTAGATTCTTTTCAATATCCTCGATGGTAGCATCCAACTGTTTCTTGGCATCAGTCACATAGATGATACGTCTAGCATCTTCCTTCTTCAACTCCTCAGCCATCATCTGGCAGGAGTTATACGTTTTGCCAGCACCAGTAGGCAATGGCATTACAAACAGGCCGCGATTAGGTTGTGCAGCCCTAAGCAGTTCTTCGAAAATATAATTGGTGTTTTCAGTCATGTAAATTACATTGTATAAGGTTACGGGATAAAAGTACGAAAAATAGTGCAGCTTCAGAAAGGAATCAAACGAAAATCTGAATACTTTCAAAGAATCTACCTTTGTCACAAGCGTAATTCATAAAAAAATACTGTATTTGTAAAAACAGAGATTGTACCTATTAAAATAGATCATCACAGATAATCACTACCTATTTGCCGATACAGAAGCTCACCTGTTTTTATTTACTTACAAAGGTGCGAAAACCGTGAGATTTTCGCCAAAAATACTAAATGTAAAAGGCTTTCACGAATATATTTTGTTGGCTAAAAGAAATAGGAGAAGAATATATTTTAAGGATAGCTTCTTGGTGAAGCCATTTCTTTTCTTCCCTTTATTTGACTTTACTTTAATGGACTTATATATGATACGGGGGTAAAGTAGAGGTAATCCTCAATTCCGCAATATTTGGTGGAAATATGTATTTGGGCAAAATTGGAATAGTTATGCTTAATGAACATTATGCTTTGGATTCATAATTATTTTTTTTCTTATAACATATCATTAAATAAATAAAAAGTGGTATATTCGCATATTATATGATATATTGCTTATGACAAAGAATACGATGGGAACCAAGTTACCCAGAAAATTGGAACAGAAGATGCAAGTGGTAGGAGAGCAGATTAAGCTGGCCCGCTTGCGCAGAAATCTGAGTGTGGTTCAGGTAGCAGAACGGGCTACCTGCTCTCCACTTACGGTGTCTCGAATAGAAAAAGGTGTACCAACAGTAGCAATAGGCATCTACTTACGTGTGCTGTATGCTTTACAGCTTGATGATGATATTCTGTGGCTTGCTAAAGAGGATAAACTCGGAAAGGCTTTGCAGGATTTGAATCTGAAGACAAGAGAACGCGCATCAAAAAAGGAATAAACGATGAAGAAATTGTATGTATATGCCGATTTCAACTGGCTCAAAGAGATAGAACTCATTGGTGAGTTAGGCTACGAATCCCTTCGTGGTTCAGATAGTTATAGCTTTACCTTCAATGATGAATGGTTGAAAAAGTATGGAGATTTGTTTTTGAGCGATGATCTGAATAATTACCCAGGTCAGCAATACACGCAGCCAGGGAAAGATATATTCGGATGCTTCTCTGATGCCTTACCGGATCGTTGGGGACGTACTTTGTTGTTACGTTGCGAGCAGATTTCGGCGGCAGAAGAAAATAGACCGGTACAACGACTGTCATCTTTCGATTTTCTTACCGGTATCGACGACTTTTCTAGAATGGGCGGTTTTCGCTTTAAGGAAGATAAAAATGGAGAATTTATAAATGTAAGTGAGTCATTGAAAATTCCGCCCCTGACAGATCTCCGGGAGTTGATAACGGCCAGTACGGAGATCGAGAAAAGCGAAGAAGAGAACATTCTTCCGGAAAGGAAGTGGATTGCTCAACTCGTAAAGCCGGGTTCTTCCTTGGGGGGTGCAAGGCCAAAAGCAAGTGTGGTTGATACGGATAAAACCCTATATATTGCTAAATTTCCTTCACGCAAAGATGATTACGATGCCGGGCTTTGGGAACATTTTAGCCATCAACTTGCCATGAAAGCAGGAATAAATGCTGCAACAACCAAAGTTTTGTCCAACGGGGAGAAATATCATACATTACTTTCCCGACGCTTTGACAGAACTCAAGAGGGGAAACGTATCCACTTTGCATCAGCAATGACATTATTAGGGCTTAATGACGGAGATAATGCTGCTACAGGCCATGGCTATCTGGATATTGTTGACTTTATTATTCAGAATTGCACAAATGTAGAAGACAATCTGCAGGAACTTTACCGCCGTGTAGCTTTCAACATCTGTATCGGTAATAGTGATGACCATTTTCGCAATCATGGTTTTCTTTTGACTGCAAAAGGATGGACATTATCGCCTGCATACGATATGAATCCCACTCTGAATGAATATCAAAGTTTGCTTATTTCATCAGCTACTAATAAAGCAGACCTTCGTTTTTTACTTGGTGCTTGTGAAGATTATATGCTTAATCTCAAAATTGCTGAAAAGATTATTTCAGAAATGGTTGAAGTCGTGAAAAACTGGCGAGGATTGGCGATACGATTTGGAATATCTAAAAGGGAGATGGATATGTTTGGTGAAATGTTGGATGAACGCTACAAGCAGGTAAGATAATAAGAGATCTGATTGGTGAGTAATGGGAATACAAGGTACTTCTCTGGCTGAGATATAATAGGGTTTCATTTTTTCAACACCTCGCCGCGCTTCTTTTCATAGCTTATCATTGATGATAAGGTCGTAGCCGACAAAATCTAGTGATATCGATTTTATTCGTAGGATATGCTCGGGCAACAAGACTATAGCTTCTCCTATGGTCAAATGATAATTCTTTAGATTGATTTCAAGGTCGATGTATCCTTTCCTGCATATAAATAGTGTAGCAGAATAGGCGCATATATAATTAAGGTATCTGTGGAAAGGTTCCATCGCTTTCCCAGAATGTCCATTTTTTATTTTCTTCAACCGCAAGGTGCTTTTGGTAAACAGAGTATAGGTTTACATTCATTTGTATAACGATTGTTTTTTTATAAATATACAAGTAATTTGGATCGTTCCACTATATTATTTGTGAAAAAATGTACGAAATGACCAATCTGATGACTTTTAGACCTTTATTAGCCTTTAGCGGACCTCTTCTTTGCACTGTAAAAATTAAAAGGATTATCAATTTAATAAAAAGGATAAGTATGAAAATGAAATTAATGGCATTGGCTGTTCTGTTTTTACTAGGCAGTCAAATGGGATGGGCTCAGACTGCTGCTTTTCGTTTTACCAAGGAAAAGAATAATCGGGTTGAAGAGTATCTTTTCTTCGATAATGAAGATGATTTCAGGGATGTCGGGCGGAGTTTATTGCTACAATCGACCAACCTGCGATTTTAAATACCGACGGATCAGTGACCTTTGACATGGATGGAACTTCTTGAATAAGGATGACCCGGCAACCGTCAATCTGAGTTTATGGTGGTAAAGTCAGTTAAACAAGACTCATGGCTTGTTTGAAGTGTTCCTGGGCAAAATCTGCCAGATACACGACTTTGATTTGACTAACATGACATTTGTCCGGACTAAGCAAGGTTAGGTGATAATAGATGTGGAAACATTTAATGCTACAGCGCAATCCGGATATGACCTGGTGGAAAAGCATCTGGGCGATTTGCCGGAGAAAGCCATAATATTTTCATCTGTCTGATTTTAAATCGGTAAATATCGAGTTCTCAGTAGTTAAGAATATGGAATGTTGGTTGCAGGGGTAATACAAACTATACAACAATCGAGTATTAGAATACTTGTAGATAATGGTAAATAAGCAACCTTGATATGACAACTGAAGTAAAGGTGGGCTATAATGCTGCTGAAATGAAGAAAACAGTGAAAGAGATGCTTCGATATATGTCCGGTACTAGCTGGGAGCATGATGTTGTAATGACGCTTTCCGATTATCAGTAAGTATATGCCAGATTGTTTTTATTATTTTGTGGACTATGGATGTGAACCGAAGGATATGCGAGGAGTTGATTGCCGACTGAATATAGGGTGATATCGTATACATTTTATATTTTGTATAAGTTAGTTGATTGACTCGAACGATTTAAGCAAAAGAAAGCTTTGGTTGGTGTTTATATGTACCTTGTTTCGCAATCTGCCTTCTCCGTACGAATTATATCACAACTTATTCAGGATGAACTAGAAGTTTCTTAAATACTATTTCTCATGTGATAAGAATGAATTGCTGGATTAAATCCATAATCATTGATTTAACTTGATTTGTTCTTATAAAAAAAGATATCTATTTTATAAAGTGAATATCCTTTTTTGCAATATATATTCCAAAATAATAAAATCTGTTGAGGAATTGAGTGAGGATTGCTGGTGATAACTCTTTTTTTACTAACTTTTTGCTTTATATGTTTTTAATAATCAGTGATTTAATGTAGATATATAAAATTATTTATTTGAGGAATCATACCTCATATACTTGTCATTATGTCTTCATATACTTTTGCAAATGGAATCTGAAGTGAATGGCTTCATTCTTTCTGATAACCAGAAATATAAAAGTGAAATTAATATGGATGAAAAAAAGTTTAAAAATTTGTCATTTAATGACATGCCGCAAGCGGTTGAATTTCTTATTGATAGAATATTATCAATGAGTGAACAAATTGGAGTCATTTCGGAACAGATTGGTCATGCCATTCCCGATCAATGGATGACTATTGATGATTTGACGAAGTATTTGCCAGATCGTCCTTCTGCCCAAACTGTTTATACTTGGGTAGGACAAAAGTTGGTCCCTTATAATAAAGTGGGTAAACGTCTGTACTTTCTGAAGTCCGATATTGACAATTGGTTGAAAGATGGTCGTCGAAAGACGGCTGCTGAGATTGCTGTCGAAGCTACTGCTCGTTTTGAAAAGGATACTACTCCTAAAAAGAAATAAGATTCTATTTTTATTTGATAGATGTGACATATGAATAAGGTCGAGTATATTTTGAATGAATTGCCGAAACCTGTTGCGACTCTCTATGACTATATAAAAGAGAATCCGGGAGTTTGTTTGGACACCATAAAAGAAAATTCCGGATATAGTATTATAACTATCAGGAGGTTTATTAGAACTTTGATATCCGCTGAACTAGTAATCATTGATCCGTCAAGTAATCTGTATTATGTTATAAAGTGAATAGTGCGTATTGCAGGTTATTTATGCTTCGTTAAATTTGCGTATTGCAGAAAATATCATTGAATTTGCACATTAGTAAAATGATGAATTATTGAATGTCGAAATATTTGACGTAAATTGTACACCAAACAGCTTGCCTGGAAATAGTAGGTAGCAGGCATTAAGGCACTTCTGATAGAAGGTGCCCGACGAATAGGTAAGTCCACCCTTGTGGAGGAGTTCGCAAAAAATGAGTACTGGGGCTACCTTTTAATAGACTTCAATAAGGTGAGCGACTCGGTTATTTCAGTTTTCAACAATTACATGAATGATCTTGATACTTTTTTCTTGATTCTATCTTCGGAATACGGCGTGAAAATTTATCCGAAGGAATCTATTATCATATTTGATGAGATATTACAATTTCCGAAAGCCCGGCAAGCGATAAAGTATTTGGTGGCAGATGGGCGGTTCGACTATGTAGAGACAGGTTCGCTCATCTTCATAAAGGAAAATGCAAAAGATATAGCCATTCCCTCGGAAGAGAGAACACTATTTATGTACCCCATGAACTTCGAGGAGTTTGCTTGGCTAATGGACGAAGAACCATTGATAATATATATACGTCAATGTTTTGATAAAAAGGTACCTTTGGAGCAGGGATTTCATGCCAAAACCATGCTGTTGTTCCGGCAATATATGATTGTGGGTGGTATGCCGAAAAGCTTGTCAGCATATAGGTCTTTTAGTAAAGTTTCTATATTAGCTTAAATCGCTTTTGTATTCTTTCGGGCTTATGCCGGTATGTCGTTTGAAATATTTCCCGAAAAACGATTGGTCCGGAAAGTTCAGGGCTTCACTAACTTCTTTGACCGATAGGTTTGTGGTTCTCAAAAGAATACCTGCCTCGGTTACTATGTAGTTGTCTATCCATTCGGCAGCCGATTGCTGGCTGGTTTCTTTTATCAGATTGGAGAAGTACCTCGGTGTCATCTGAAAATGCTCCGCATAAAACTGTATGTTGCGTTCCTGTTTATAGTGGACTGCTACGAGCTTCAGAAACTCTTGGAATATCTTTTCTTTTTTCCCAGTGACCTGCATTGTGTTTATCACTCCAGTGTAGAGTTGGTATATCTCATATAATAATGTTGTAATCAAGGTTCGCACTATGATTTGATTGTGGGTAGTCTGAGGACTGTTAAACTTTTCACTGAAGATTTTTAGGTAAGATAGTAAGAAGTCTGATTGGTGGGGAGTAATCGGGATACAAGGTACTTCTTTGGCTGAGGTATAATAGGGTTTCATTTTTTCAACACCTCGTCGCGCTTCTTTCCAGAGCTTATCACTGATGATAAGGCTGTAGCCGGTAAAATCGGGTGATATGGATTTTATTCGTAGGATATGCTCGGGCAATAAGACAATAGCTTCGTCTATGGTAAAATGATAATCCTTCAGATTGATTTCAAGGTCGATGTATCCTTTCCTGCATATAAATAGTGCAGCAGAACAGGAGCGTATATGATAAGGTATCTGTGGAAAGGTTCCATCGCTTTCCCAGAATATCCATTCTTTATTTTCTTCAACCGCAAGGTGCTTTCGGAAAACAGAGTATAGGTCTACATTCATTTGCATAACGATTGCTATTTTTTACAAATATACAAGTAATTTGGATAGTTTCACTATATTATTATTCAAAAAATGTACGAAATGACCAGCCTGATGACTTTTAGACCTTTGTTAGCCTTTAGTAGACCTCTATCTTTGCACTGCAAAAATTAAAAGGATTATCAATTTAATAAAAAGGATAAGTATGAAAATAAAATTAATGGTGTTGGCAGTTCTGCTTTTACTAAGCAGTCAAATGGGATGGGCTCAGACTGATGCTTCGCGTTTTACCAAGGAAAAGAATAATCAGGTTAAAGAGTATCTTCCCTTTGATAATAAAGATGATTTCAGGGATGCCGGACGTGGGTTTATTGCTACAATCGACCAACCTGCGATTTTAAATACCGACGGATCAGTGGCTTTTGACTTGGATGGATGGAACTTCTTGAATAAGGATGCCCCGGCAACCGTCAATCCGAGTTTATGGCGGCAAAGCCAGTTGAACAAGACTCATGGCTTGTTCGAAGTACTTCCGGGCAAAATCTACCAGATACGCGGCTTTGATTTGGCTAACATGACCTTTGTCCGGACTGAGCAAGGTTGGGTGATAATAGATGTGGAAACGTCTAATGCCACAGCGAAAGCCGGATATGACCTAGTAAAAAAGCATCTGGGTGATTTGCCGGTGAAAGCTATAGTATTTACGCATCCGCATGTTGACCACTATGCAGGTGTAGAAGCAATTATAGAAGGAGCTCCTAACAAGGATATAGAAATTATTACTCCGAAAGGATTCTTTGAACATGCTATCAGTGAAAATGCCACTGCCGGTACCACTATGGGGCGTCGTGCCGTGTATATGTACGGTGCGCTGCTGCCTAAAGATGAGAAAGGAAGTGTCGGCAGCGGGCTTGGGCAAGTCAATGCTTACGGAAAACAGAGTAACGCGCTACCTACTATCGAAATAGCCCGAACCGGAGAGAAGTTGAACATCGACGGATTAGAGATGGAGTTTATTTTTGCCGAAGCTACGGAGGCTCCGACGGAGATTATGATTTACCTTCCTCAGTACAAAGCATTCTGTACGGCAGAAGAAATGAACCACACACTTCATAATCTGCTGACGTTGCGAGGAGCGCAAGTACGTAACGGGCGTAACTGGAGCAAAACCATCGATGAAGCGATCCGTCTCTATGGTGATAAAGTGGAAGTGTCGTTCGGTACTCACCACTGGCCTACATGGGGCAACCGGGAGATTGTAACCTTTTGGGAGAACCAGCGTGACCTTTATCGTTAGCTGCATGACCAAACGTTACATTTAGCAAACAAAGGATATACTCCTGTTGAAATAGCCGAGATGATTAAACTTCCGGAAAGTATTGATAAACAATTCTATAATCGGGGGTACTATGGGACGGTAAGTCATAACGTAAAGGCACAGTATCAGCTCTACTACGGTTGGTTTGATGGAAATCCGGCTAATCTGAATCCGCTTCCTCCCTCTGAGCAAGGTAAAAAATATGTGGAGCGATGGGAGGTACAAAAAGAGTGCTTGAAGTGGCCCGTGCATCTTACGATGCAGGTGAATATCGCTGGGTCGCAACTCTGTTGAATAATCTGGTTTTTGCCCAACCTGACAATGGGGAAGCCCGTGAACTACTGGCAAAAACATACGATCAACTGGGCTATCAGGCTGAAAGCGGTCCTTGGAGAAATTTCTATCTGACGGGAGCACTGGAATTGCGTCAGGGAGCTAACAAGGTGGTGTATCCTTTGAATGTGTCTGCCCAAGTGCTGGACATGACCGGACTTGAAGAATTGCTGGATCTACTTGCCGTACAAATTGACGGAGAGAAGGCTGCCGGAAAAGAGATGGCTATTAATTTGAACTTTAAGGATAGGGGAGAAAATGCTTCACTGATTCTTAAAAACGGGGCGCTTACAAATCGTATCGGATACCAGATACCGGATGCCACAGCAAACATAGCCATCGACAAAATAGACTTTATTAAAGTCATGCTCGGTGAAACGTCTCTTGAAGTATTGGTTCGGGAGAATAAAGCTGAGATAGAAGGAATGGTTACTATATTGTCAGACTTGAAGAGTGTGACTAGCCCAGCAGACAAATATTTCAATATCGTTGAGCCATGACCGATTGAACCTCTCATTAAATTAAACAACTAAAGAGTCTGCATTTACACAAGGCGCGTGTATTTGCAGATTTTTGCAGTTAAATCATTTTTTTTGTTACTATAAACTTTGATCTATGTTTATGCGCTAGAAACTATGTTGCTAAAACTTCTTGTTTTTTAAGTAAGTGAGGGAAAAATACTTCTTTCAAATTTAGGAATGGACTGCAAAAAACCAGCGGATATAATGTTTAAAATTAGTAAAATTGTAAAAAAATACAAATGTGAGGATTGAAAAACTAACTCACTTGATTCTTCTAAATTATAAAGAAACGTTTAAAATATATCGTTATCATAGGATTCCTCCCGGAGGGTGCAGTTGTAGGGGCTGTTTATATTTTTTCTCGTCTGAAATTATAGTGAAATCCTTAACTGTGATAGTTAGCTGGATTGCTTTGGTATATTTGAAATTTCAAAGTTGGAAATTAGGGAAAAAGATGGCAAAATAAGGGAACGTTTGATAAGGGAGGACAAAGAACGTATAATGGCGTGAAAGGAACAAATATGTTATTTCTATTTACACCCATTCGGGTATAAATAGATATGTGTATGAATAAAAATACCCCCGAAAGGGTATATGATTAATGTGAGGTTAAATATCTATCTCAGATATTTTTAATGTTATAATTACGATTCTGTTGAAAAAAGTATGCTCCATATCACAATTAGTAGATTTGGTAGAATTCCATAATATCGAGCATTCTAAATAGTGTTCCATTGATGTCGCTATGCCAACTTTGATGAAAGTGCCCATAGAACCAATGTGATACTGGGTGGCGATCAGCCTTTAGCCGATCATAAAGTCTATCCATTGTAGTCCGTTCAGAAGTTACATCGGATAGTAGATTTTTATCTGTTGCAGTCCACTCGTCTAGATTGTTCTTGATCAATAACTCGCAGAACGACGGGGCGGTATGTGTAATAGCTGTATCAACAGTATATTGGGCACTAATGGTAATCATTTTCTCCTTGTCGAATATCGGTGCCTCAGTGCTCCAATACAGATTTCTTGTTAGTTTATCCGCTTGACTATCAGAAACAGATCGCACCTGTCTTTTCTCCCATACCTGCAAGCGATATTGACGATCAATGGAAATGCCTCCCCCCACACATAATACGGTATGAGAGCAAGCTTGAAGGATAGTATAATCGGGTACGGCTATAAATCTCTTATGTCTGAAGGTGTAACCATCAAAATATGCCGGATTGTCATGGTTTCCACGAATGAACACTATCCAGTTGTTTGCTTCGTTCATGCGTTTGGTATTTCGTTTCACCATATTCTCGTAACTTTCTTGCTTTTCAAAGCCAAATCCACAATCGCCTGCCACAATCAGCACGGTATTTCTCATTTGGTATTGTATACAGAGTTTGAACACCAACTGATTGAAGTTACCATGAATATCGCCCGAAACCACTATGCCTTGGCTTCCGGAAAAGAAAGAGTAAAAATATTGCTATCATTCATATTCATGTTTCAAATTTTCCCAGTAAGGCTTTAATGTCGTTTGCAGGTAGCGAACTACATCTGAAAAAGACAATTCGCTTTTGCTTGTAATCTTACGAATGAAGGCTTTCCATCTGGCTTGCATTTCGGCATTGCCGGGATATTCTGCTTTGAAGAACATTGTATCAGTCTTATATTCGGTATGGCGATTCTCAAAAGTCCGTTTGGTAGCCTCTTTTAGTACCTCTACATCATACTGATTAGTAGATAAGATCTGATAAAGGTCGTAATAGTCCTTCATACGGCTACTTTGGTCTGCCAAGTCAATCACGGCGGGCATCTTTTCGGCAATAACAGTTTCTATAGAGTAAGCCAAAATATTGGCAACTGGAAGATGCTTGAGCAAGTTTGGATAATCTAGAGGTATTGCTTCGGGAGTAACCACATCACCGAACCCGATATCCATAGTCATTACCTGTACGATGGTATCCATTGTTACCGGAATGCTCAATCTGATGCCATGGTAGTCCTTGAATTCAGTTATATTTTGTGCCGTAATGTGAGAAAGGTCGAAATTTACACCGTCCTCTTCACAAGGAACAGCACAAATTTCTTTGAATACACTGATTATTTTTTTACCGTCGTTACTGATGTTAGCCCCCAAAAAATCAATATCTAATGTAGGACGAGCAGAGAAACGTTCGTATGCATACATAAGAGCTCCTCCTTTCAAATAGAAATTGTTTCTATAATGGGTTAATGAAATACGATAGAGCAACCGTTCTTGAAAATAACGGGTTAATATCGTTTGGAAAAATACTTTTTCCACTCTAGCAACATTGAGTAAGCGTGCTCTAATAGACTTTCCGTAGTTCTTTATATCATCGCTCATAGCTTTATCTCCAAGTATTTTTCAAGAGTCTTTGTTACACGTAGCTTGTTTGCATAGTCCATCAGTAGGGTTAGGTTTCGATTGGGAAGAGCCAAATAGCTGTTGACTACTTCAGAACAAACATCAATTCCAACCTTATTTCGGTATTTAATGGCATCGCAAACAGAGCGTTCCACATTATATACTTTAACTTTATAACCACTAACAAACTTCTCTTCCGTGCCAAGTTCTAGGATTGATTCGGTAAGGAAGTGAAGTGCAATTGGTGGATATTCCGGAAGGCGAATCTTTCTACCTCTTTTTATCGCTACATGATAGGCTTGAGGCAAAGAAGTTGTGAGCCCATGGATATTCCATGCGGAAAATAAGCATAGAATACCATCTGGTATCACGACTTCAAGGTCTATCATAGTATCGGCTAACTGTTCCATTGTGGCATACACACCACGACGAATACAGACCATATTGCCTTGACGGGCATCTTCAAGTATCTTGTAGTATGATCCGCGGCCCTTTTCCTTGGCTTCAGAAGAAGTGACGAATCGACTCCTATTTTTAGTTGTGTCCATATCAAATTTTATTTTATTGATGTACAAATGTACTACAAATAATCAAAAGTGTAGTGTGTTTGTACAAAGAACAACTATCTATAGCTCATATTTAACATTTGAAGACCTACTTTATATAATGCCTAAATTTTTTATATACTAAAGTATATACCACTCATCCTCACAAAATAGTTGTATAAAGATTTGGCTGTATCAGGAAATAACCTAACTTTCGCAAACTTTTTTGATGCTGAGAAAGCAAAATCGGAATGAAAAACACAGACCTACCACCTGTATATATTCCCTATTAGTTAAATTGATTTATATGCGTAGTGATATGCAGAAAGGGAAAAATATGATGAGTTTTAAGAAGTACAGTTCCATTGAGAATTCCTTCAACCGTCAGTTTATGGAGTGTGTGATGACAGAAATGCCAACGGACTTACAATATGTAATTCAAGAAAAGGTACATGGTGCCAATACGAGTTTCCTGTGCGATGGGGTAGAAGTCCTATTTGCTAAGCGTACATCCGTATTACTTCATAAATATCGTATCCAACGTGTCATAGGCAAGAAAAATCACTCAAATTTTTGCTATAACTTTGCGCCTAATTTTTTAAAATAATCAAAATTGGCCTTAAAGTACTATATTGTGTATTCAGACAGATGAAGTATTTTGATGCATTTGTTAAATATGAAAAGAGTAACAATCTTGTAAGGATAAAGATCTTTACTTTGTTTTTGCTGAAATTACTTGTAAATGGACTATTTTTGTTTCAACAAAAAAATAATTGATGGAACCTAATATTCTTGTAGACGACATATTTAATTCACATTATAAGTTTTACTCTTCGCTTCATAGTGAAACGATCAAGCAACAGGCGGGCCAGATGTGCCAGGTAGAAGCAGATTATCAGGGACGTGTTTTGTACGAGCTTATTCAGAATGCTGTTGACCGTGCCGAGCACCGTATAAAAATAGTTCTTGAGGGCAAAAGGTTATTGGTTGCTAATGACGGTCAATGGTTTACTTTCCGGCATAATTACGACTATCAGGGAGGAAGTGTGCCTCGTGGAGATTTTCAGGCACTATGTTCCATTTCTACCTCTGCCAAGGAAATGAAAAATAGCATTGGTAATAAAGGAGTAGGATTTAAGTCAACTTTCTCTGTCTCTGCAACAGGTTACGTAAATGTCCATACCTCGGGGCAAATCATTGGACATAATACTTTGGTCCCTATTTCGTTCAGACTCTATAATTTGTTTGATAACAAAGAAGAAGTGAGTCGGCTGCTACTTGCTGATGACATAAAAGAGTTTATTGCCAGAAATATAGATATTTCGCAAAAAGAGAACAGTCTTTGGGGAGTTCCCGGATACTATTTCCCTGTTCAAATACCTTTGTCCAAAGAAGATAAAATCAGTGATTGGTTTGCAGAGGGCTTTGTAACTGTTATTGAAATACCGGTGGAAAATTCTAAAGAAATAGCGAATCTGATTAAGGAGATACAAGAAAGCCATTTCAGATTTATCGCTACAAAGTATAGGAATAGACATCTCGATATTATTTTTGAGCAACCGGGCGAGCTTCCGAAAAACATGTCGACAGAAAGCGGCTGCCGTCTATTTTCTGCACAAGTCTTGCCAGAAGTGATGGATAAGGCAAAGGTCGCTGGTATAAAGTTGAGTACATCTGCCGTTTCTGTGTATTTCCGCAGTCATGAAGAGATAAAGTCATCTCCCGGGAGACTTTATAACTACTTGGCAACTAATTTGCCTTCGCCTTTTGAGGGAGTAGACTTTAATGCAGATTTTTATACGACAGTAGACCGAAAATCTATAAATATGGATGGTCCGGTAGGTGAATATAACAGAGAACTATTGAAAGCATGCTATCAGTTCTATTTTTTATTGTTGGCACCGGATATTACATTTACTAATCCTTGTATTGAGGTGCCTGAAAGTACGGGAGTTCTTGCTGGATCGGCAGAATTTCAATGGAAATGGATAAGGTATAATAATGGAAATGACAACCAATCACTGGAAATTTTGCGAGAGATATTGCATGTAGCTAATAGTGATAACTCGTACACTGTTGACATTATGTGTAAAATTGCTGCTCAGTATTTCTCAGTCCGGCAGGTGGATGAAGAGGGAGCGAGAATGTTCTTCGATGTAGTCATCCAGATAGCATGGAGTGTTATCCATTATTATAATTGTAGCAAGGATAGTAGTTATAAGTTCCTGAAAGAAGTGGGAAGATGGCTAAAAATCAATTCTGTCCAGGTTCTGCCAGATGCAGATATCAAAAGTGAAATTCTCTATCGTCGTAAAGATGAAAAGGGTGACATTACTCTTCCTGATGTTTTGGGTGTTAACATCACCTCTTTTGAAGTTGGTGATGATTCGATAAATAAAGGACTTGGAATTTCCAAATTCAATGAATACAGTGAAGTTTATAAATACTTCAAGCAATGCTCAAATGATGGACAAATAAACAGTGAACAAATTTCAGAAGGTGTCCAGCTTGATCTGTTCTCTGCCTTATGTGCGCTGATTCGTAACAGTAAAGAGCGTGAGCGATGTTCTGCTGACCGTATGAGACATTTTTATACGAGTCAGTCCAGAGAGAATTACAGGGTTGTCAACCAAGCTGCCTTTGCGTTATCAACTTTGTTCTATAAAACCGTAGATGGAAAGTACAAGCCTGGTCAATTGCTTCGTTGTAAGGATATAGACGCAGAGTTTTTAGGCCGTATATCAGGGAGTGATGACGAAAAAGAGATGTTATTAAAAATGACTGGTGTTTCGTTTCAAGAGAATTTCTTTTATGCTGATCGGCGTATATTTGATTCTTTGAGTGAGGGACTTGATTACCTCCCTGCATTGATTGATGTAAAAACGGATACAGACAAACTTCAAGGTAAGGATATACTAACCAATATCAATGTTTTCAGGTACAAAAACGGTAAATGGATAGATTTGCACCCTTCTATGATTAACCCCCGTTACGATTTTCTTAAAAAAGTGCCTGAAGAATCTAAGTTGACAAAAGAGCTGGATAAATTACTTGTTCGTCAGTATGCCGATTTTCCTGACGAGTATGTGAATGTCTTGGTCAAACACATGAATGCTTGCTTAGTTGATTATGCCAGTGAAATCATACAGTTTTACCAACGGTATGCACCTGTATTATTCATAGATCGGAAACATTACCTCATTATGAAAGACAGGCAGTTAAGTTGGGCTGACAGAAAGGATTTCTTTGTAGTTGAAAGTAAATCTATGTTTGAGTTGTGGACTAGAAACATACCTGGCAAAGCAGTTCTGTGCTATACGGCTGCTGATGGAACCATGCCGCAGGCAATACGTCCGAGATTGATAAAACCAACGGTGAGTGATTGTTCCTTCAAAGTAGAAGGGCCTGATAATGAAGATCTGAAAAAGCGTCTATACCAGAAAATAATCTATCTGATTTATCTGGTTTCAAATCATGCACAGTCCGAAGTTAATTATTTGGATGATAACTGTAAACTGAAAGAGCTGCGTGATAAGTTACACTCTTTATGTATCAAGACAGGTAGTGGTCTCTCCCGTAAAGTAACTTTCGACGAAACGGAACTTAATAATCCGGTCGAGTATGCAATTAATGATTCCTGTCTGTATTTAGAAGCGGGATGCGATAAAGATGTGCAGGCAAGGGCTGTATCAAGATATTTGTTTAATAATACATCTGTTGCCGATTCTCTTGAGCTTGTGCTGTTTCATAAGACCGAAGAAGAGTTAAGACGTTCGATAGGTGGTCAAAACTTGAAAATGTTACATAAACTCTGGCAAGAAGATTATGAAACTAAGTGGAGGGCATTTGAAAATGAGCTGGAGCGTCGCTTTTCATGTCTGAACTTAAAAAATGATAGTAAATGGTTTTGTTTTGATGCGCAACATGCTAAGTAAAGTGGACGAAAATGGTATGTTGGAAGCACTCCAAGAGGCTGTGAGAGTTCTTGTTACGGCTGAGCCTTATGAAGATTATTTCCCTGAGTTCCATTTGGAAATAGATTACGGATACGTACAATCTGAAGCAGACAAGCTTTTACAGGTACTCTCTCTTCATTATCTAGAAAAAGAAAGTGAACTTTTAGACCGCCTTAAAAATAGAAAAGGCAGATTGTCTAATCCTGAATTTGTTGCTGGTGAGATAGAAAGACTGAAAAAACAATATAATGATTTTGAAGAGAAATATTTGGGTATAAATAAGCCGGACAAAGATTATGAGAAGGAGGGTAGGATAGAAGCTATTTATCGGAAGTATACAGGACTACCGCCAATTGATTGCGTATCCGTAGAGTTACCGGTGGATGGAGAACTGGAAGAGAAGCGCCCCGAACATACGGGAAATATCTATCATGATGAAAAGATCGGTAAGGATAAAGGAGAGCAATGTCATGTAACTGGCGTACAAGGTGAAGAGTTGGTATTGGTTGAATGTATCCGACGTTTTATTAAGGAATGTCCCGGTAAAGAAGAACAGGCGAGGGCTATTTGTCGCATAGAAGCTTTTATAAGAGAATATACGAATACTCCAATACAATCAAAAGTAGTAGAGGAGTGTTATAAGGTAGCTGGGACGTCGGGCATTACTCGTGCGTTGATTTCTTTATGTTATTATGCAATGGATCATGAATATGCTCCATTCGATTTGGTATGCTTTGTTGACGGAATACCTAAAGTGATTGAAGTAAAATCAACATCAGGACATTCAAGGCAGTTCTCTATTTCGCAACGGGAGGTAGCTTTTGCTTGTAAGTTAGAGAGTAGTTATGAGTTGACCAGAGTTGTTGACGGAAAAATTCTATTTATGGGTAATCCTTTTCCTCAATTGGCTGATAAACTGATCGAGATAGGCAGTGAGAAGTTTAATATTCGAGCGAAAGGCTATTTGTTTGAACTAAAAAACGAATAGAACTTTATTTATTTCTATAAACCTTATTTTTTTATTAAATAGCGCAATATATTGCGTATTGTATTTGCTTTATAACTATTAGATAGCTATATTTGCATCAAATACGCATTATATTGCACTATGAATATAGGAATCATAATAAAAGAAAGGCGTAATGTTTTAAACATTACTCAGGAATATCTCTCGGATATGTCTGGGGTGGGATTGAGGACCATTGGACAAATAGAAAAGGGACAAGGGAATCCTTCATTGGCTACTCTTTCTAAAATTGCAGATATTTTAGGAATGGAAGTCGTTCTACAACTAAAAAAGGCGGGTGTTAAATGAGAAAAGCTGAAGTTTATGAAAGCCATATTTTGGCAGGAATATTGGAACAGACGGATGAAGGAGAATTCGTATTCCGTTATGATGATCGTTACTTTGCTGATACTGGTAAAAGGGCTATATCCTTGACTCTACCTAAACTAAAACAGGAGTATCGAAGCCCGGTCTTGTTTCCATTCTTCTTTAATATGCTTTCTGAGGGTGCAAACAAGCGTATTCAGTGTCTGGAGTATAAAATTGATGAGCATGATCATTTTGGTTTATTGCTGGCTACTGCAGGCAAAGATACGATAGGGACTGTTACTCTAAAAAAAATAGATTGATATGAAAAAAATAACTTGCTGCCCTTCTACTTTAGCTGACGGTTTTACAACATACAGCCCTTCAGCTTGTAAGAAACTTTTTGCCGGGAAGAAAGTCAGCCATGTGATGAATTTCAGCTATGATGATGACCAGTATGCTGCCATAGCAGAAAATACTGTGCGTATATCTGTTTCTGGCGTACAGGAAAAGATGTCTGCAGTCGAAGAAAACGGTAGTATAAGATTGGCGGTTGAAAATGAGCAAGCCCGATATATTATTAAGCCTGCTCCGGAAAATAAGGCATTACGGGATAGAAAACAAATCCCTGCCAACGAACATTTGACTATGCAAATAGCCCGTCAGATTTACCGGATTCCAACAGCAGAAAACGGAGTTATATTCTTTTCTGACGGTACGCCAGCTTATATTACCAAACGTTTTGATATCCTTGACGATGGATCGAAGGCGCCACAGGAAGATTTTGCATCATTAATACAAAAAACATCGGAAACTCATGGTGCGGACTTTAAATATACAGGTAGCTATGAAGATATTGCATTGAAAATAAAAGAGCTGGTTCCTGCCTGGCAAGTAGAGATGGGGAAATTTTTCTCTCTTATATTGTTCAATTATCTATTTTCTAATGGGGATGCGCACTTAAAGAATTTCTCATTGCAGCAATCTAAAGACGGGGACTATTTACTGTCGCCGGCGTATGATCTAATGAATACTTCTTTGCATACGAATGATAGTGATTTTGCTCTGGAAGACGGACTCTCTGTTACATTAGAGAAATCAGATATTTATGAGAGTAAAGGGCATCCATGCCAGGAAGATTTTGTTCACTTCGGAAAAAAGATAGGATTATCAGATAAACAGATAGATAAATTGATCTCACCTTTCTTGGTTGAGCAACCCAAAGTATTGGAGCTTATTAATAACAGTTTTCTTGAAGAAAAACAAAAGCGGATATATTTGAGTAGCTATAAAGAACGATTAAGCAGGTTACAGAGAAAATCAATCTCCGAATAATCAGTAATGGACTGTTATTATTGTTAGAAGAAAATGCTATTTCAATCCTTTTTCGTATTCTCATTAGAACTAGTTTGTAAAACTCAATAAATTTTGCGAATATTGTATTTAGCTATTAGAGAACTTGACAATCCAGCTAGGAAATGATTTGTAATATATAGAGTTTACTAAACTCTCTTCCTGGTAAGTAAATTAATTATCAGGGGTTACGCCTGTACCTATATGTATCATCTATTTATGTTCTATTTCCACATTTTTAGCTTTAATACGCACAATAAGTTATGCATAATTTGGACGTTATAAAACTATATTTTAGGGGTGAGTTCAAAATATTCTCTTACCATTCCAGGCTCTCCAAATTCTCCATTCCTTCTATATGCTGAAAATTTATTTTCTGTGAGTTCATCTATATCCCAATAGCTATTATGACCCAAATAGATTACACCAAAACTAGGAGCAGAGAAAGTCCATGAACCATTAACTGTACTTTGTTGTTCTTTTCCATCTTTATCTGTAGTTATTAAGGTTCTTGCATATGTCCCATTGTTAGAAAACGTATATACGTTTTGATAGCTGACTCCCTTATCATTAGTTGTCTTCTTACTAATCCAAGTAATATCACAAATCAAACTGATTATACTATTTTCACTTTCTGTATATTGGTTTTCTTTTTATATTTATTGATATTGTGATATGTTTATGGATGTTTTTACCTTAAAATAATTATCTTTGCCCCAGTGATTTATATCTAGTGTGATAAATAGAGATTCATTATAGAATAAATGAGTCTATAATATTGATTTATTGTAATTTACAGGAAACGAACAGTTGTCGTTATAGCGATATAGTGTGATATATTTATCGAATATTTGTCACATTATTGTCACGTGTACTGTGCAAGTGATTGATAATCAGCTATTGTTGCTTTTGAAGAAGTCAAATGATTCCGATAAGTAAACAATAATAAACAATAAGCAAAAGCGTGCAGCTCAATGGGGTGCGCGCTTTCTGCGTTTAGCAATAATGGCTAATGGCATCAAGATGGCTATGGCGTAAAGTGCATTAGCCCGTGTCTTAGTGCTGACCTGCGGCAAAGATGCAAATAGAAAGGCGATAAGCAGAACGGCAATAATGGGCGAGTGGTATGAATGGAAATCCCATAGGTTTATTGTTCTGTTTGAGAGTTAATGATGATGCGCCAGTAGCCAGTTTTATCAGAACCTTCATGAGTCAAAATTCCCATATCCCTAAGGCTCTTGATGTTTTTTTCTATAGTGCGTTTAGTTACACCAACCTTGTTAGCTATATTATCGGCTGTGATTGATGGGCAAGAAATAACGAGGTCGATTATCTTTTGTGCAGTTTTACTAACTTTCTTCGGCGTTTCCGATGTGTCTCCGAACTTATCCGCATTTACACCGAATATTTTCTCCGAACTTTTTTCGTTTACAAGGTACTTGATGGTACTATTTACTCTGTCGGCCACTTTCTCAACAGGTATTCTTCCGTTTTTATCCCAGTCCAGATTATAAAAGGTCGTGAAGAAAGAAGTTTGGACAGCTATTTTTATTTTAGATTTTCAATGGGTTGGTATAACCATTTGGGAAACAAATATTTAATGTGGTATTTTAGAAATAGCGATAACGATTGGTAATTGTGCGATTTTCAGCGGTTTGTGATGCTTCTCTGTTAAATAATTTTCTTTGATGTAAAGGTAGAACAATTTTTTGATGTACAATGATAGGGGATAGAAAATATTACACATTTTGAGCAAAACAATAGTCCAAAAGTCAAAGAGACAAATGGGCTACTAAAGTTAGTTTTAATAGTTATTCTACCTCAAAAGCATTTTTGAGGAATATCTCAATCTTATTGAAAGGAATTGCATCCAGATTATCATATAAGTCGGTATGGTTCGCACCGGGGATAATCAGCAGTTCTTTGTTCGTTCCTGTCAGCCGCTTATAGGCATCTTCGCTGAAATAACGGGAATGTGCCTTTTCACCGTGTATCAGCTGTACGGCACTGCGGATTTCGTCTATATATGTGAGAACCGGCATATTGACGAATGACAGGATGGCAGTCTTGTTAATCCCCTCATTGGAATTGGGGGAGCGGCGATGATAGCCCCGCTTCGTTTTGTAGTAATCTCAATATTGGTGTACGAAGAGCGGTGCGTCGGCAGGTACAGGGGCTACGACACCACCGTCACGTTGATAATTACCATTCTGATAATCTTTCGTGCTGCCGACAACAATCCATGATATTTCTAAAAAATGCAATGTATCCAGATAGGTTTGAGAAACTTGTTCACTGACAATGCAAAGCACAGGATGTCCGTCTGATGTATTGGCTTGCCAACTCAATTTCCCGTAGGTGTCAACGACAATCGTATATTCATCGGATGAACGTGCGATGTGTATTGATTCTTGAAGAACAGGCTGTTCTCCTATTCTGTCGCTCTCCTCCTTGACAGCCGGACATTCAAGAGCAGCGGTCACTCTACCCGATAGTTTGGAGCAAAGTCCAAATTTATCCAATGCAACTTCATATTCGTCTGTGCTTAATTGCCCAACCATAGGGCAATCTATCCGACCATCAATAGAGGTCATCATATGAACAATGATATAAGGTTTCATATTTTAAATAGTTTTTAATTTACTTAGCTTCAATCTTTTTGATAAATCGGGCCGGATTGCCTGCAACCACTGTCATAGGCGGTACATCCTTCGTTACGACACTGCCGGCTCCGACAATTGCGCCGTAGCCGATACGTACACCCGGAAGAATGGTCGAATTGATGCCTATCCATGCCTTGTCCCCGATGACGATCGGACGACCATAGGTCGCACTGCGGTTCTCCGGTTTCGGGTCATGATTGATTGTAATCAGATTGACTTTTGGACCGATGAATACATCGTTGCCGATTGTGATACCGCCACGACCGAAGAATGTGCAACATTGCTGGATAAAACATCCCTTTCCGATAGTAATAGGTTTACCATAATCAACATAAAGCGGTGGCAATACTGTAGTACTTTCTTCGAGCGGTTTGCCGAGAATCCGTCCCATATAATCATGTACTTCTTCAGGGGTGCGGTAATCCGTATTCATCTCGGTAGCAGTCTTGATAGTAGCGAAAATGTCGGCACTCAATGCTTCATAACCCGGTTCGCTCGGCGAAACCATTTTGCCCGACAAATCTTTTTCAAAAATATCCTTCATTTATTATTCCTTATTTAATGGTGATACCTCCGTCTACAATTAAACCATGTCCATTCATATATGTCGCCTGCGGACTGCACAGCCACAATACTGCATCAGCGATTTCCTCAGGTTTCCCAAAACGTCCGTTCGGAATCTCCTTTGTGAAAGCACTTTCTAACTGTGGGTTGCAGCTTATCAACTCATCCACTATTGCAGTCTGTATAACTCCCGGACATACGGCATTGATGCGAATGCCTTTTGCTGCATAATCAATTGCGGCAGTTTTTGTTAATCCGAGAACAGCGTGTTTGCAAGCTATATAGGCAGCCTGTCCGGGAAAGCCGACCACGTCTTCAGCCGATACGGTGTTGACGATGGTTCCGCTTCCTTGTTTCAGTATCAACAGAATTTCATAACGCATACAATTCCATACTCCTTTCAGGTCTACAGCCACTGTGCGGTCGAACTCGTCATCGGTAATTTCTGCCATCGGGCGTTGCGGAGTTTGTATTCCGGCATTGTTAAGAGCTGCATCCAAACGCCCGTAAGTGGACATAATCCAATCAATCATTTCTTTCACCGCCTGTGTGTCGGACACATTAAGACGATAAGTTGTCGCTTTGTACCCTTCAGCGATCAATTTTTCTGCCTGTACTTTCGGTTCGTTAATATCTGACAAAACGGTAATATAGCCTGCACGGGCAAACGCTTCAGCACAAGCAAGGCCGATTCCCATTCCTGCACCAGTCACCAAAGCCACTTTTTCTTCCATTGTTTTTGTTTCTGCCATAATTATCTAATTTTATCTGTTATAAGTTCTAATTGTTTTCTGATGCAAAGGTAAGAGGGTTATGGCATTATGACTTTGTTGTGTGGTTCAAAGTGTTTTGTTAGGAAGTCCATGAATAAAAAAGTCCCGCAATCTATGCGAGACTCATTTCATGTTGCAGTTTCCCTGTAGGAGGAATACCATATTTTTCTTTATAAATCTTCGAGAAGTGTGAAAGATTCTTGAATCCGACCTCAAAACAAATCTCAGACACTTTGCGCTCGCCTTTTCGTATCAACTCGTGAGCGGCTTCGAGACGGCGGTGGATTAGCCACTCTCGCGGTGAAAGCGAGCTGCATTTTTTAAAATCGCGTTTGAATGTGGAAAGGCTACGACCTGTATAGTTGGCTATTTCTTCCATTGAAATGTCATTCATGTAATTGCTCTCCAAAAAATTCAGGATGTCAATTTTCCAAGGGTCAGTAAAGTCAAAAACCGAAGCATATAGATTCTTGTTTGTTTTGAGCAACACATATATTCCCTCAACCATTTTCAGTTGCAACAGTTCATCTGTCGGTTGAATATCCGAATCGAAATAAGGTGTCATGGATTCGAACAGGCTTATGATGTCGGGACGGTTGGGCGGTAACTTATAGAGACTTACTTTCTCTCTTTTGGCATCCTTTGGGATTAAGTTCGGTTCTATCTTGTTGTAGAAGCTACGCAGGAATTTCGGCGTAAACATTAGAAAAATAGCTTTAAACTGCTCTCCGTTCCACGCCTGCTTTGTCATCCTGACGCTGAAATCCTTACGAATAAAGGCACAGTCGCCTCTATGCAGCCTTGTGGTTTTGCCTTTTTCTTCAATTGCCATTTCACCGGAATAAATATAAACCAGCACATGAGAATGGTTCCGGTGTGTGCAACTCATTCCTCCATCAAAATACATCGCAAAAAAGATGTCTGAATAACGTAGTGTATTGATTCCGTCTGTCATTTCCTTTATTTGATTATAACTATGATTTCTTTTGCAAAGATAGCTCTTTTCAAAAGGAATCATTTTGTTGTATGGTTCAAAATAACAAGAAAGGTATAGCTTTTTGACTCAAAGGCTTCGTCCTTTTTTATGTGGTTGTAGCGGTTGCCTGGTAGTTCAGGAATTAATCTATCAAAAAATGGAAATAGGATTTTTCGGAGAGTTCAATTGGTGTTAAATTATGCTCCTTGTGTATTTGTTCCCATTCTTTTCTTATAGGCAGAGCCTCTTTATTTTACCAACTTCTTTGTCAATCTGAATGAAGTAGTTATTTAGGGTATTTATTGGATGAACCTACAATCATTCTGCCCTCCCGCAAAAAGCAAAAGCTGATGAAATGGCAAATTATCATTTTGTATTTTCTGATGCACGTAGAATCAAATTTCTTCATATAAGCGGAGGGATAAACGGAAAGAATTTGTGGAATTGCCATTAGAAAAATTCAAGTAGAAAGAATACAAGATGAAATTATACCAAAGAGAAAGAGAACATCTCAACATCGGAGTAAAATAATGAAAAAGTGTCCAATAAACAATCTTTTTCATGCTTGCGGTTTTTCCCGTAAATGCAAGCAAGTAGAGAGAAAAACAGTCTCCAGTCACCCTATTTCCCCTTCAAATAGATGTCGATGGCACGAAATAAAAGTGTCTCCGGTAAGAAGTTAACTTCATACTTGCAAAGAACTAACTTTTTGCAAACAGAAAGGTAACTTATTAGAGGGAAAGAAGTGAATATCCTACCAATTACCCCTGTGTTATTGCATTTTTATGCAATAAATAGTCTGCTTGGCGGGCTGTCCTGAAGAAATTTAGCAGAAGACGTGTTAGCAGAAAGGAGGTGTATTGAAATAAACGGATTTAAACAGGCAAAGAAAGGTAACATTATGACACTTGAAGGGTTTGCCAAAAAACGAACTGTCATCCCATACAAGAATAAGGTTCATCCGACGGGTGTGTGGTTGTCATTCAAACTTATGTTGTTGATTCATGCTAATATTCAAGTCTGTTTATAGGGCGAAATGCAAAAGTCTGTTCATTAAATTAAAATGTCTAAAGTGCCGATTTATTAATAACAAGGTCTTTTTAGGGGTTTAGAATGTCGAAGAAGAAAAAAATATTATATTTGCAGATATAGACAAAAAGATGTACTATTATGGAAAATAAAGATCTGAATTGTCTTAAGGGCGGGTTTCTGCTGCCGCTTCTTGCTGAGACAAACGTAAATGCAAAGAATTTGTGGTGATTTATATTAAAGAATAAGTTTATGCTATGAGTACCTTCCGTTCCATAGAGGAGTTGGTTAAAAGCCTTGACCGCGAGAAAGAGCTTCTAAAAGAGATGTTTGCCAAGCGGAAGTCGCTTTCGTTCCGATATGATTATGCATTAGAGATGACTGACTATAAAGAAGAGCGCATCCGCTATCTGATAGATTATGGGGTGATTCGTGATACAGGTGATTTTTTGGAGATGGAAGATATTTATTTAAAATTCTTTGAAGATATACTGGAAGTGAATGAAGAGATAAATGTCTCTTATGTGCAGGACTATCTGGTGCGCCTCAATGAAAACATAGATTACTATCTGAAGGAAAATAACGAAAAGCGAAAGTATAATTATCAGCGTGAGGTGAAGCGCTGCCTAAAGAATATCGCCCTTACTACTGTTCGCAATGTGTTGGATCTGAAACGTAACATGGACAATACGTACAAGAATGAACCCAACTACCAGATCAAAAAAGCCAAATTGACAAGGCTGAGTGAAAAGTTAAGAAATATCTCTTTACTGATAACCAAATGTGAAGAGCTGATCGACCATCAACAGCCTGTGTTTTTTCGTATAGCTATGGATGTACAGATGCAGGATGTAGTGAGTGACGTAAAATTACAATTGAATGACTCTTATCATAATCTGCTTGAAATTCATAGACAGATTGTCCATTACCTGAATCTGATAGATTATCAAAACCGTATCTTTGAGAAGATAAGAAAGTTGAAGTACCTGAAAGACCAGTTCCTACTGGAAGAGAACACTAACATCCGGCAAGTGCTTTCGGGAAGAAATCCCGTATGGATGGAACCTCAAATCAATTATCGCATTAAACTTTCTGTAGATGCTTTGCGTACATCTGATGAAGCGTTTCAAATCATCCGGAAACTGGCGGCACGGCAGAAGATCCGGAAGAACACTTTGAAAAATCTGGCAGCACCCATTCCCGAAGGATACCTGGACGGGCAGTCGGAGGTGGTTGATATGGTGAATTTGCAGGAGGTGTACAATGCCTTTGAGGCCTCGGGCGCTCACCTGTTCTATTTTGTGATGAACTACCGCTACCGCAAAGATGTGACCAGTGAGGATAAACTGATTTATTTTTGTCAGTTAGCTTCTCAATATGCTGATAGGCTTAACTTTACAGAGTGTTATGAACACTCGGGTGAAGTGGAGTATCCAATTATTTATCCTAAATAACAAGAGTTTGAACGATGAAATATACAGAAGAAATTTTCAATACGCTTAGTCGTGGAGGGTTCATCTCCTCCAATAGCATTTCTGCCCAAGTGAAGCGTTATTACGATGTTATAGAGGAGGATTTCCCCGATTATTATGAATATTATAAAGGGATAGGATTCTATCTGGAAGGAGGCGATGGCTACTATCATTTTACGCGTCGGGAAGCGAAAGTGGATTTGGAACGAAAGCTTGAAGCCGCACAACGTTGGATTGAGTATCTTAGTTTTCTGAAAACCTATCATTCGGCTTTTGGACCGGGTTTCTTGTTTCGTGCTGCCGACATTGAGATTCAAATAGGCTGTGACCTGGAGTTGAAAGAGAAAGTCGCAAAGATATTCCCTGACAAAAAGAAGCATGAAGAAGTCGTTGCCAAGTTGATATCCGAATTGGAAAGAATGGGATTTGTTGAAAAAGAAAATGAAGTGGATGGGACTTACAAAGTGTTGACTGCTTTTCATTATATGGAAGAATTGATTGATTGTATTACCATATCGGAGGAGGTGCAAGATGAGATACCTGAATAAAATTATTTTTCTGAACAGCGCTCATATTCCTTATACAGAAGTTTGTCTGGATGGTAATGTTCATTTCATTGGTACGCAGGGAGTCGGAAAAAGTACGTTACTGCGCGCTCTGTTGTTTTTCTATAATGCGGATAAACTGAAATTGGGTATCCCTAAAGAAAAAAAGAGTTTTGATGCTTTTTACTTTCCTTATTCAAATTCCTACATCGTTTATGAAGTAATGCGTGAGAATGGGGCTTATTGTGTGGTAGCTGTTAAGTCGCAAGGCAGGGTTGCCTTTCGTTTTGTGGATGCACCGTTTGAGAGCTATTGGTTTGTCAATGAACAGAATGAAGTATATGCAGACTGGAGCCGTATCCGCGAGCATATTGGGAAGAAGTGTCAGGTCACTCCGCTGGTGAGCGGTTACGAGACTTATCGTGATATCATATTCGGAAATAACCGCAAGCAGGAGCTGTTGATTTATCGTAAATTCGCAATAGTGGAGAGTGCAAAATACCAGAATATTCCCCGTACTATACAGAATGTTTTCTTAAATTCCAAGCTGGATGCTGATTTTATAAAAGATACTATCATTCGTTCGATGAGTGATGAAGATATTTCTGTGGATTTGAGTTTTTATCGAAGTCAGATAAAGGAATTCGAGCAAGAATATAACGACGTGATGCTGTGGTTTACAAAAAATAAGAATGGCGAAATACCTATACGCAAGATAGCAGACAAAGTGATGAATTCATATCGCGATTTAATTTATACCCATAGGCAAATTGAGGAAGAGCGTGCTGAACTGAATTATGCGGAAAAACAGGCTTTACAGGAATTGCCTCAGTTCAGGGAGAAGATTACTAATACGGAGGCAGAGCGGGAACGCGGATTAAGGTTAATCAGTGAACTGCAACAGAAACGCAAAAAGGAAGAGGAGGTATTGATTGGCGATATTAGAGTTGTTGAAGAGGATTTGAAGAAAGCGCGCCGGCAACGGCAGTACTATGAACAAATAGGTATTGAAGAATTGATCCGACGAGTATCACAAGAAGAGTTTCAAAATCAGGAGCTGGAACGTATGCGGATTATGAAATCCGAGTTGACGCGCGCCTATCAGGATGTATTATCTAAGTATCGTTCGTTGACTGAAAATCTGGAGATTGACTTTCGTTCGTTTGAAAATAACAAGCAATCACTGATACTCGAAAAAGGAACTGCCGTCAGCAGGCTACAGGAAGAGGCCATGCAAAATCTTCGTTCGGAAGAAGAGTGGGTGCGTTCGGCATTCGAAGAGAAATTGCAAGCGGTAGATGCAAAAATGTTACAACTGCGTGATGAACAAGCGCAAACGGGAAGACAACAAGTGAAGGCCTCTTACGAAGCACCTTATAAAAAAGAAATATCCGACTGTGAAGAAAGTATCGGGGAGTTAAACCAAAGAGACCAAGAACTGAATTTTCTGATACACCGGCATCAAATGGATATAGATCGTTTGAGGCAGGAATGTGGCATCTTGCGGAAAGAGTTGGAAATGGAAGCTCAAAATAAAATAGAAGATATATGTAAAGAGAAAGAAAATCTTGAGGAAGAACTGAGAGTGCTGAATGCTTTGATTGAGAAACGGAAGGGCTCTTTTGCCGAATGGCTGGAGAGCAACAAACCCGATTGGCAGGATAGCATCGGCAAAATAGCTAATGAGGAGGCGGTGCTATATAATAATGGGCTGAATCCTCGTTTAACGGATAACTCCGGCACTTTGTTTGGTGTGTCGCTCAACTTGTCTGCCATAGAACAAAATATCCGTACTCCCGAAGATTTGAAACAGGAACGATTGGCGAAGCAGCATATACTTCAAGAAAGCAATAACCAATTGGTGCATTTATCGGAGGAACTGAATAGTGAAATAGAGCGTTTGGAGAAGAAATATTCCAAACTGGTGCGCGAAATAGCAGACAAACAACATTTGCTGGAAGCTGAACGAATGCAACTCCCCACTAAGCTAAAGAATCTCCAAGTGGCTCTTTCTTCCTGGAGGACAAAAGAGGGAGAATGGAAACGTATTCGTACCGAAGAGATTCAGGAAGCGTTGAACGAAATAGCCCATCGGCTTTATCGAATAGAAGAGGAAAAGAAGAAGATAGTAGACGAGCGGGAACGCAGGTTAAAGGCTTGTCAGAAGAACTATAAGGAACAAAAAACAGGACTTCAAAAAGAGTTAGAGCAGTATGTATCGAATATAAAGTCCGAAATCAATCTTCGGAAGCAACAACTGGAAGAACGAAAAAAGGAGTTAAGACAAGCGCAGGAAACAGAACTTGGTGGCAAAGGCGCAGATACGGTAACAATTCGCAAGTACGATGCCAGAATAGAACAGATCCAAAAGGAGTTGGTCTACATCCGTGAGCACCGTTCACAAGTTACGTATTATGAAAAGGATAAACAGGAACTTTTTGACAAAGAACCCTTCATGCGAAGTTGTAAGAAAGATCTTGAAGACAAGTTGGCAGCACTGAACGAACGTTTCGATTTGCGTGAAAAAAAATTACAACTTCAACGGAAGAATGTGGAAGAAGCATTGACTAAACTAAGGCAGGGATTACAGCTATTGGAAAACGGGCTGAATAAGGTAGAGGTTTTTCAAGAAGATGATATTTTTTGTCCGCCGGGATCAATGGAGGTGGGTGAAAAGAATACTAAGAAAAGTTGTGACGCAATAGTGGAGGGATTGAAGTCACTGATTATATCTGCTATCAGGAAGAAAGAGGAGTTTAGAAAAGTTGTCATACAGTTTAAAGGATATTTTTCAGCGAAGAACACTTTTCACTTCCGTACCGAATTGATCAGTGAGCAAGATTATTATGACTTTGCTTCAAACCTATGCGAGTTTGTGGATAATGATAAAATATCCGATTATCGGAAACACATCAGCGAGCGATATACAGATATCATTCGTCGCATATCGAAGGAGGTAGGCGATCTGACACGCAATGAAGGGGAGATACGTAAAACGATTGATGCCATCAATACTGATTTTATAGAACGAAACTTTGCCGGAGTAATCAAAGAGATTGCCCTTCGTCCTTTACCGAGCAGTGATAAGTTGATGCAATTGCTGTTGGAAATAAAGCGGTTCAATGATGAGAATCAACATTCTATGGGAGAAGTGAATTTGTTTGCACAAGACTCTCGGGAGAATGTCAATGCAATAGCGGTGCGCTATCTGCTTTCGTTTATGAAGCATTTGCTTGAAGATCCCGGACGGAAGCAACTGGCACTGGCGGATACCTTCAAGCTGGAATTTCGAGTCAAGGAAAATGACAATGATACGGGTTGGGTGGAGAAGATAGCCAACGTAGGTTCTGACGGCACAGATATTCTGGTAAAGGCAATGGTGAATATCATGCTTATCAATGTGTTCAAAGAAAAAGCGTCGCGTAAATTTGGTGATTTCAAGATACATTGCATGATGGACGAGATAGGTAAATTGCATCCTAATAATGTAAAAGGCATTTTGGACTTTGCTAATTGCCGAAACATTCTGCTGGTGAATAGTTCGCCAACTACCTATAATGTAGAAGATTATCGTTATACTTATTTGCTAAGCAAAGACGGGCACTCGAATACGCGGGTAGTTCCATTGATAAAATACTCAAGTAATCGGTAAGATTGGAATGCGTTCGCAAAATTTAGAGAACATGGCTATCAAAAAAGAAAATAAACTTCATCTGGGTGAAGCACGTTTGTTATTACGGATGATGAACGGTGATACGATTTCTTCCTCTCGTTTTTCATTTGCGTTGACGGAAGATCTATTGGGAGAAGGAATTCTTATCCAAATATCCAACGGACGTTTTAGGAAATTTAGGATAAACGATGCTGATGGATGTCGTGTATATCTTGCTCAGCACTATGACATTAAAGGAGGGTTGGAGGAGTGGATCAAGATAAAAGAACGTCAAAATGCGGTGTCTCGTGCAGAACAGGTGTCCGTAACCGGTGATTCTAAGACTAAACATACCCGTTCTTTCAGGGGTTTTCTTATCAGTAGTTATGTTCCGATAGAAGCAACTCTGAATGGCGAAGCTTTTTTAATTCAGCCGTTGCGGGGAACTTCCTTCTTTATTGAAGACTTTGAGCATTTTCATCTTCCCGGAGATGTCATAGTGATAGGCATGGAAAATGGAGAGAACTTTCAGCATATCCGCGAACAACAATATTTGTTTGAAGATATGAAAGTACTTTTTGTCTCTCGTTATCCTCAATCAAAAGATTTGCGTACCTGGCTACAGATGATCCCTAATCGTTATATTCATTTTGGCGATTTTGATTTAGCGGGAATTCATATCTTTCAGAAGGAATTCTATATTTTCTTGGGAGAGCGTGCCGAATTTTTTATTCCGGCGGATGTGGAGGAACGGTTGAAAAATGGCAATCGATGGCTTTATGATGTGCAATATGCCCGGTATAAATCTATGGATATTTTGGATAAACGGTTGTTGCCGCTTGTAGAGATGATCCATAGGTTCCGGAAGGGATATGAGCAGGAAGGATATATTGTTAGATAATGAGAGATTGAACAAAAAGTAGACCACATAATGAAGAGAAAGCAATTAAAAAAAGTGCTTTGTCTTCAATGCGGGACGGAATCATGGCATTCTGTAGAGAATGAATGACTGTTTTTGCATCGAAGTGCGTAAGCAGCATAGTTGGATATGCTGTAGCAGCCTTCTGCTATCTGAAGCAATTTTAACTCTTCGTTTGAAAACCAAGCTATCTCTTAGTTGTTGTACTCTGCAACGGTATAACGGACGGAGATATGTTTGGAAAATCAGGTGATTTAGAGGATATGAGGAAATGGCGGGTATGGAAGCTGAAATTGATAGATGCCCGTCTTTATTTTGTCAGTATATTCGTGGGATTGTTGACAGGGCTTGTTGCTGTACCCTATCACTATCTGTTACAATTCTTTTTTAATACTCGTAGAAACTTTTTTGATTCACAGCCACATTGGTATTGGCATATTCCTATCTTTTTGTCTTTATGGGGTATCCTCTTATTTGTGATGTGGCTGGTGAAAAAGATGCCGTTGATCACCGGTGGGGGGATTCCTCAAACCCGTGGAGTGATTAACGGACGTATCTCCTACAAGCATCCTTTTATAGAGTTAGTATCTAAGTTTGTGGGAGGAGTGTTGGCGTTGAGTGCCGGTTTATCTTTGGGACGTGAGGGGCCCTCCGTGCAGATCGGTTCTTATATCGGTTGTCTGGTGTCTAAATGGGGAAGAGTGCTTGCCGGTGAACGAAAACAACTGCTTGCCGCCGGTGCAGGTGCCGGATTGGCTGCTGCTTTTGCCGCTCCCTTGGCTTCTTCGTTATTGGTCATTGAGTCTATCGAACGTTTTGATGCACCTAAGACCGCCATAACCACTTTGCTCGCCGGAGTGGTGGCAGGTGGTGTGGCGAGTATGATCTTTCCCATTAACCCTTATTTCCAGATTGACGCTATTTCTCCCGGACTGGTTTTTTCTTCACAAGTCAAATTGTTCTTATTGCTGGCTGCGGTAATTTCCGTATCCGGTAAGATTTATTCGGTTATTACAGTTTGGTTTAAGCGACTTTATCCGGCCATCAAGCATCCGGCTTATGTGAAGATGCTCTATTTGTTGTTTATTGCTTATTTAATTTCACTCACGGAAGTGAATCTGACCGGTGGAGGTGAACAATTTTTATTGGAGCAGGCGATGCATGCTGACACCCATATTATGTGGATTGTAGGTATGATGATTTTGCATTTTGTTTTTAGTGTGCTTTCGTTTTCTTCCGGATTGCCGGGAGGAAGTTTTATTCCCACTCTGGTTACCGGGGGACTGATCGGACAGATCGTTGCTTTGATTCTGGTACGTCAGGGCATTATCGGATACGAAAATATCAGCTATGTCATGCTGATATGTATGTCTGCTTTTTTGGTTGCGGTGATCCGGACTCCTTTGACAGCAATCGTTTTGATTACCGAGATCACCGGACATCTGGAGGTTTTCTACCCCTCCATTGTTGTGGGAGGGCTGACCTACTATTTTACGGAGATGTTGCAGATCCAGCCGTTTAATGTGACACTTTATGATGACATGATCAGTTCTCCTGACTTTCAGGAGGAGAAGCGCTATACTCTTTCTGTCGAAGTGATGAGTGGTTCGTATTTTGATGGAAAGACGGTAAGCGAATTACTATTGCCGGAACGTTGTGAGATTATCAATATACACCGTGATCGGAAAGATATACCCCCGGCAAAGCAAAAACTTGTTCCGGGGGACCAGGTGCAGATCGAGATGGATGCACAAGATATTGAGAAATTATACGAACCTTTGGTAAGTATGGCCAATATCTATTGAGCTTGTTCTCTCAGCCAGGCTATTTCTTCGGGCCACAGTGTTTCGTCAATGGTCTCCAGAATTAATGGCATATTGTCGAAACGGGGATCTTTCATTAGTTTCTCAAAGAAAGCGAAACCGATTAGTCCCTTACCGATGCTGTCGTGACGATCTATTCGACTACCTAATTCTTTTTTGGAATCATTGAGGTGCATCCCCCGCAGATATTCAAATCCGACTACTTCACCGAATTCTCCGAAGACATCATCATAATCATTCAGAAAGTCATAACCGGCTGTAAAAGTGTGGCAGGTGTCCAGACAAACCCCTACACGACTTTTATCCTCCACGCGGTCGATGATGTACTTCAGCTGCCAGAATTCATTTCCCAGGTTGCTTCCTTGTCCGGCAGTATTTTCAATAACGGCAGTTACTCCTTGGGTCTTTTCCAAAGTCAGATTGATGCTTTCTGAGATCCGATCCAGACATTCTTCCACCGGTATCTTGTTGAGGTGGCTGCCGGGATGGAAGTTCAGCAATTTCAGTCCCAATTGTTCGCAACGTTGCATTTCGTCAAGGAAGGCAGCCCGGCTTTTGGACAGTCCCTCTTCTTCGGGATGTCCCAGGTTTATCAGGTAACTATCGTGCGGGAGAATGTATTCGGGGGCGAAGCCGAATTTCTCACAATTTTCTTTGAAGAGACGGATACTATCTTCGGTTAGTGGCTTACTGACCCACTGGCGTTGATTTTTAGTAAAGAGGGCAAATGCGTTGGCCCCGATTTCGTGTGCATTGACAGGAGCGAACTCAACGCCTCCTGATGCACTGACATGTGCTCCGATATATTTCATATTCTTTTCTTTGATTCATATGCAAAGATAACATTTCCGTAACAATATATGTTTTGCCCCATAACAATATATGTAATGAGTGATTACATATATTGTTATGGGGCAAAAGCTCTGATGGTATCCGACGGTTAAGCCAGATTGCCTATTTCATCCAGATTCTTTTGGATATCATCATCTGTAAGCGAATAGTTTACCAAGTCACCGGACAGGTATTTGTCATACGAAGCCATATCGATCAGTCCGTGACCGGACAGGTTGAACAGAATCACTTTCTCTTCTCCGCTTTCTTTGCATTTGTTTGCCTCACGAACGGCGGCTGCGATGGCGTGGCAAGATTCCGGAGCAGGAATAATACCTTCAACCTGTGCGAACAGGCATCCGGCTTCGAAAGATTCCAGTTGGCTGATATCGACAGCTTCCATCAGTTTGTCTTTGAGGAGTTGCGAAACGATCACTCCTGCACCGTGGTAGCGAAGTCCGCCGGCGTGGATGTTGGCCGGAGCAAAGTTGTGCCCCAATGTAAACATAGGCAACAGTGGGGTATATCCTGCTTCGTCGCCGAAGTCGTATTGAAACTTACCGCGGGTCAGCTTCGGGCAAGATGCCGGTTCGGCAGCAATGAAGCGTGTTTTTTTACCTTCAAGGATGTTATGGCGCATGAATGGGAACGCGATGCCACCGAAGTTGGAACCACCACCAAAGCATGCGATCACCATATCGGGATATTCACCTGCCATTGCCATTTGTTTTTCAGCTTCCAGGCCGATCACGGTCTGGTGCAGGGTGACATGGCTCAGAACGGAACCTAATGTATATTTACAGTTTGGAGTAGTTTGAGCCAGTTCGATGGCTTCAGAGATGGCGGTACCCAATGAGCCCTGATGATTCGGGTGTGCAGTCAGAATATCTTTTCCTGCACGGGTCGACATCGAAGGCGAAGGAGTCACCTGGGCACCATAGGTCTGCATGATGCTACGGCGGTAAGGTTTCTGCTCATAACTGATTTTCACTTGATAAACGGCTGCTTCCAAACCGAAAAGTTTGGCGGCGTAAGCCAGAGAAGCTCCCCATTGTCCGGCACCGGTTTCAGTTGTTACATTCTGTACACCTTCTTTTTTACAATAATAAGCTTGTGGAATGGCCGAGTTTAATTTGTGCGAACCCATCGGGCTGACACTTTCATTCTTGAAATAAATATGTGCCGGTGTGCCTAATGCTTTTTCCAGCCCATAGGCACGGACCAATGGAGTACTGCGGTAATATTTGTACATTTCACGAACCTCTTCCGGTATTTCTATCCATTGGTCGGTTTGGTTCAGTTCCTGGCGGCAAAGCTCTTCCGCGAAGATCGGATACAGATCTTCTGCCTTTAATGGCTGTTTGGTTCCCGGATGCAACGGGGGCATCGGCTTGTTCACCATGTCGGCTTGTATGTTGTACCAGTAATGCGGAATTTCTTCTTCAGGCAGTATGTACCTTTTTTTCTTGTCGCTCATAATATTGTAGTTATTTGATTATTCTGATGCCAAAAGTAAGTATAATTTTTAAGAATTATATGATTTCAGCAACAAAGAATCGGATATGTTTGTTATTTTAGTTAAGTTTGTGCGACTCTATTAATATGCAATCCGATGAAGATTTATCATAAATTCTTTTTGTACCAGAATAAATTGTTGCAGCCTTACGTACGACTTTTGCTACGATTAATGGCAATTATCACCTATCTGGCTTCCATCATGCTGATAGTCGGAGTGATTTACGAACATGGCTTTACGCTCTCTGCCCATGAAGTTACGAAAATACATCTTCTTTATAAGACGGTTTGGATTATATTCCTGATCGACGTTACGCTGCATATCCTGCTTGAATATAGAGATACGAAAAAGAATTTCCGGAAGTTGGCCTGGATACTGAGCTGGTTACTGTATCTGACTTTGATTCCTGTTATCTTCCATCGGCCCGAGGAGGGAGGGGCTATTCTGCATCTGTGGGAATTCCTGCACGGTTACTTTTACCATATTGTCTTGCTGTTGCTTTTCTCCTTACTGAATTTGTCTAATGGGCTGGTACGATTGTTGGGCAGGAGAACCAATCCTTCTTTGATTCTGGCTGTCAGCTTCCTGGTGATTATATTTATCGGATCGGGGTTGTTGATGTTGCCTCGTTGTACTGTGGAGGGGGTTACCTTATCGTGGGTCGACGCGTTGTTTACTTCTACCAGTGCCGTCTGCGTAACCGGGTTGGTTCCCGTTGACGTATCCGCTACTTTTACGCCGGCCGGACTGACAGTTATCATTCTTTTGATTCAGATCGGTGGTCTGGGAGTGATGACACTGACCAGTTTCTTTGCCATGTTCTTCATGGGAAATACTTCTTTGTACAATCAGTTGGTCGTACGTGATATGGTAAGTTCCAATTCATTGGGGTCGTTATTCTCTACTTTATTGTACATATTAGGTTTTACATTGGTCATTGAGGGGATAGGCATGCTTTCTATCTGGTTCAGTATACATGGTACGCTGGGGATGGATGTTCAGGATGAACTGGCTTTTTCTGCCTTTCATTCCATCTCTGCCTTTTGTAATGCCGGATTTTCTACGTTGCCTGGTAATTTAGGCAATCCGATGATTATGACCCAGCATAACTGGCTGTATATAACCGTGTCTTTCCTGATTATTTTTGGTGGAATCGGATTTCCGATTCTGGTTAATTTTAAAGATATTATAGTTTACCATGCCCGTCGTTTCTGGCGTTTGATCCGTACCCGCCAGTGGGACAATCATCAGGTACATCATCTGTTCAATCTTAATACTAAGATTGTATTGATAATGACTGTTCTGCTACTGGTTTTCGGAACGCTTGCCATTGCTTTTTTCGAGTGGAATCATTCGTTTGCAGGCATGTCGGTTGCCGATAAGTGGACACAGGCTTTCTTCAATGCCACTTGCCCCCGAACCGCCGGATTCAGCAGTGTAGACCTGACTTCACTGAGCATACAAACCATCATGCTTTATATAGTCCTGATGTGGATCGGTGGTGCGGCACAGTCCACAGCCGGTGGTGTGAAAGTAAATGCTTTTGCTGTTGCCTCACTCAACCTGATCGCTGTGCTGAGAGGAACCGAAAGAGTGGAGGTATTTGGCCGTGAGTTGTCACATGACTCCATCCGACGTTCCAATGCTGCGGTAGTCGTTTCTTTGGGAATCTTGTTTGTGTTTGTCTTTATTCTGAGCATACTGGAACCCAAGATGTCTATCATGACCCTGACGTTTGAATGTGTGTCGGCTTTAAGTACGGTTGGCTCCAGTCTGAATGCCACTCCTTTGCTGTGTGATGAAAGTAAGTTGCTGGTATCTCTGCTTATGTTTATCGGCCGTGTAGGATTTATCACTCTGGTGCTGGGCATCGTGAAACAGAAAAAGAATACAAAATACCGTTATCCGAGCGATAACATTATCATAAACTAATCAGTTGAATTTATTATGAAATACATTATTATTGGTCTTGGAAACTACGGTCATGTGCTGGCTGAGGAACTTTCCGCCTTAGGGCACGAGGTGATAGGGGCCGATTTGGACGAAGGACGGGTAGATAGCATAAAAGATAAGATTGCCACCGCCTTTGTAATCGATGCGACGGACGAGCAGTCTCTTTCCGTTTTGCCTCTTAACAGTGTTGATATGGTGATTGTTGCCATTGGTGAGAATTTCGGAGCTTCAATCCGTGTGGTGGCTATGTTGAAGCAAAAGCAGGTGCAACATATTTATGCACGTGCCATCGACGGAGTACACAAAGCAGTGCTTGAAGCATTTGGACTGGAGAAGATACTGACTCCGGAAGAAGATGCCGCCCGAAGTTTGGTGCAGTTGCTGGATTTTGGTACAAAGATGGAAACTTTCCGGATAGATTCGGAATACTATGTAGTCAAATTCAATGTTCCCGAGAAATTTGTAGGCTATTTTGTCAATGAGTTAAATCTGGATGAAGAGTTTCATTTAAAGCTGATAGGACTGAAACGCTCCAATACCATCAAGAATTGCTTGGGCATTTCGTTGGTAGAGCACAAGATAGTGAACGAATTGCCCGAGAATGCCAAGATTCGTCCGGATGACGTATTGGTATGCTACGGTAAATATAATGATTTCCAGAAACTGTGGAAGGCATTGTGATAGACAAATAACGGAAGACGACGAATCATTGATATAAAAATGCGCCATAAATGTTATTGTCTAACATTTAAGGCGCATATAAAAAGAGAGAAAATTATTCTTTCAATGCTTCTTCCAGATTAATACCCAAGGCACAGGCTACTCCTGCACCATAAGCCGGATCAGCTTTGTAGCAGTTGCGCACATGCCGTTGTTTGATAAACAGTTCTGCATCGCCCATAGCACGTGCGGTATTTTCGAACAATAATTGTTGTTCATCCGCAGGCATCAGTCGGAATAAGTCACCCGGTTGGCTATAGTAATCGTCATCGTATTCGCGTTCGTTATAGTTGAATACATCTCCATGAACCTTCAGAGGCGGTTCCTTTTTATCCGGAGAGTCTTGCCATTCACCATAGCTGTTCGGTTCGTAGCCTTTGGCCGAGCCATAATTGCCATCCACTCGCATAGCTCCGTCGCGATGGAATGCGTGGAACGGGCAACGTGGCTTGTTCACCGGAATCTGTTCAGAGTTTACTCCCAGTCGATAGCGTTGTGCATCGCCGTAAGAGAATAGGCGTCCCTGTAACATCTTGTCGGGAGAGAAACCGATACCTTCAACAATGTTCATCGGGTTGAAAGCCGATTGTTCTACTTCTGCGAAATAGTTTTCCGGGTTACGGTTCAGTTCAAGGATACCTACATCCTGTAACGGGAAATCTTTGTGCGACCAAACTTTGGTAAGGTCAAACGGGTTGATGCGATAGTTGTCAGCCTCTTCTTCTGTCATCAGCTGGATCTGGAATTTCCATTTCGGAAAATCACCTCGTTCGATACTTTCGTACAAGTCACGTTGATGTGATTCACGATCTTTGGCTATGATGGCTTCAGCTTCCTGATCAGTCAGGTTCTTGATGCCCTGCATGGTTCTCAAGTGGAATTTAACCCAGATACGTTTGTTCTCAGCATTTAGGAAACTATAAGTATGACTGCCGAATCCATGCATGTGGCGATAAGAAGCCGGAATACCGCGCGGACTCATTGTAATGGTTACTTGATGGAGGGCTTCAGGCAATAGGGTCCAGAAATCCCAATTGTTATTGGCACTACGCATGTTGGTGTGTGGGTCACGTTTTACTGCATGGTTCAAATCGGGGAATTTCAGAGGATCGCGCAGAAAGAACACAGGGGTATTGTTACCTACCAGATCCCAGTTTCCTTCTTCTGTATAAAACTTCATGGCAAATCCACGGATATCGCGTTCTGCATCGGCGGCTCCGCGTTCTCCTGCTACAGTTGAAAAACGTACGAAACATTCTGTCTGTTTACCTACCTGGCTGAAGATAGCGGCTCGTGTGTACTTGGTGATATCGTGTGTGACGGTAAATGTGCCGTAAGCTCCGGAGCCTTTAGCGTGCATACGGCGTTCGGGGATCACTTCACGATCGAAATGAGCGAGTTTCTCAATCAACCATGGATCTTGTAGCATGATTGGCCCGCGGGGGCCTGCTGTCTGGCTGTTTTGGTTGTCGGCAATAGGACGACCATTAGCTGCTGTAAGTTTTTTCTTTTCCATATAGTTTTGGTTTTTACCGGAAACAAAGCTTTCAATGATGTGAAGTCTTTTACAGCTCCTCTTCCGTGTTATTACTTGACAAAAGTAGCGCTAAATTGTTTACTCGTCAAATAGATAATTTCAATCCATGGATAGGTGATATCTATTTCTATCAAAGATATCAGTTTTACTTGGATTTGCAATGTTTCGTGGGAAAAAATATAAGATGTAAGTGATTCTATTTTTTCCAGCCGATTGTTTCCAAAAACCATTGGGTATTAGTCTCGTTCAGTTTTTGCTCCTTGAGCATTTCCGGCATTTGACTATAGTTTCTTTTGAATGCTTCTATCAGTTTGTTAAAACGTTCGGGCGAGTAATTCAGTGCAATGCTGGTCGCTTCGGTTGCTCCCATGGCAGGGGTCAATACGATCCCGGCATCCCGGTATTTGAGCGCGGTGACAGCCTTGCTGAATCGTTTGAATTGTGAAACCATTCCGTCATTTAATTCCGGGATAGAAGTCGGATATTGAATTTCTATCGTGTTTCCCTGGCTGCACGATGTTTCCGGTAGAGTGATCAGTAATGCCAATTCATCACCGATGTATTCATATTCTGCTTTGCTTCCATTCACGGTGATTGCTTCCGGAATGGCGGAACCTAATACTTTTATCTTAAACTGACGGTTAAGCGGCATGTTGCGATAGCTGCCTTTCCGAGGAGCAATCGTTACGGTTAAAAGATTATCTTTTCGTTCACAGGCCATCCGGGTACGGGCATATTCGTCGGCATAATATTTATCATTGCCGTTGTCTTCATAGAAACAGAACGAACCGCTTCCTCCGGGGAATACATTTACGATAATCTCTTCGTTATTGCTGTTCAGATTCTTCACCCGGTTGTAAAGAGGGAGTACGGAGCCCGCTTTTACGTATACCGGATATTCGGTCAGTGTAAACGAGCGCTCTACTGTCTGTCCTCCTTTCAACAAGGTTCCGGTTGTCCATTCAAACCAGTCGTTACCTTCCGGCAGCCACACCTTTACTGTGGAAAGTCCGTTTTGCATGGGAGTAGTGATGGGGGCTACCAAAATCTGGTCGCCAAACATGTATTCGTTTCTGAAATCGTATGCCTCTTTGGCTTCAGGATAATCGTAATACATCGGGCGGCAGATAGAAATACCATTATCGTAAGTCTCCCGGGCCATCGTATATATATAAGGAGCCAGTTGGTAGCGGAATAGGATCGAGTTACGTAAGGCTTCGAAATAATCCCCTTTGAAATTCCATAATTCTTTATTCAGGACCGCATTCTTTGTAGAGTGAGTTCGCATCACGGGTGTCAGAGCACCGTATTGCATCCAGCGGGTGAAAAGTTCCGGATCGAGTATTTCTTTTTCACCGCCTTTGAACATGTGCCCACCGATGTCATGGCTCCAGTAACCATACAATACATTGGAGGCGCAGTTAGTAAAGTAAGGTTGGAATTCAAGCGATTTCCATGATATGACAGCATCTCCCGAGAAGCCGATCTGGTAACGGTGATTGCCCAGTCCTCCCCAGCGATGATAGAGCATCGGACGCGTATCACGGTTACGCTCCATATCCGAGAAGAAAACATAATTGATCCACCAGGTATTACTGAGGCTGTCCATTTTCTTATCATACATCCATTGCTGCCAGTCGAGCCACCAGAAGTCTACTCCTTGTTTTTCCATGGGGCGGAGTACCTTGTTCAGCATACCGTTCATAAAATGTTTGTCCGAAACTACCCAGGGGATAGGTTCGTGTTTAGCCGTATCTATTCCCATCCATTGTGCCATCTCCGGATATTTTTCTTCATAAGGGGCCACACCATCGGCAGGATGTAGATTTAGGGTAATCTTTAAGTCATTGTCTTTCAGATAACCGAGGAATTTGGCAGGATCCGGAAAGAGTCGGCGATTCCATGTCCATCCTGTCCATCCGCCGAATCCCGGTTCGGTATAGTGCCAGTCCATGTCTACCACCAATACATCCAGAGGAATATTATAAGTGTGGAAGTTGTCCACCAATTGCCGCATCTCCTTGTCCGAATAACTCCAATATCTTGACCACCAATAGCCGAATGCGTACCGGGGTGGGAGAGGAACTTTTCCCGCAAAGGCTGTATAATCTTTCAGGGCAGCTTTGTAGTCGTGTCCATAGGCCATGAAGTACCAGTCTTGTCCGTCTTTATTTTCACGTGTCTCTACCCAGGGCCATTCCGAATCATCAAACAGGAAATTTTTTGAATCGTCAATCAGAGTCCATCCGTCTGTTGAGAGAAGACCGTCTTCCAGCTTCATGTCCTGATGGCTGTATATGTTGTGGTTTCCTTCAAAACCATCCAGTGTGCGGTCCGTCCCTTTCAGGTTTCCCTTTTGCGTTGTACCGGGTGTCCACTCGAAGGGCAACATTCCTTTGGCCGATGTAATCGTTAAATTATCTTTCGTAAAAGGACCTTTCCCTTTTTTATATTTCAATTTCATACGGGCGGTACTTATCACTACCACCGCACTTTTATTTTGTACCGTGTACTCCGGAACCGGTAAGTTACGGTGGATTGCTACAAATGATGGGGCGTCGGTAAACGTACCCGAAGGACTCCATTCCATACGGATAACTCCATCTGTGAGAATGCTAAAACGTACGTTCCCATCACAATAGGCTATTGTGTTCTGAGGAGTTGCGGCCGAGAGTGAAAGGCTGAACAGAACTCCTTGCAATGCCAGTAAAAAATAGACTGCTAAATGTTTCATGTTGTATTTATGTTAGTTTTTCACAAAGATAAGAGTAATATTCATATATTTGTAATAATGAATTTTAAATCTTTTTATATCTTTGCAACCTGTGTAATAATTATCGTTCCTTTAGTTACAACAGATGATAGTATGAAAAAAGACGGTTTCTCAGAAATTTATGATGTTTATTTTCCGAAGTTACTGCGTTTTACCCAAACGTATCTGATTTCAGAGGATGAATCGGAGAATATTGTCCAGGAAATCTTTATCTATTTATGGGAACACAGAGATATCATCGAAACACTTCAGAACCTGAATGCCTATCTGTTTACATTGGCAAAAAACCGTTGTATCGACTATTTTCGTAAAGAGATGGTTCGTGATATCCGTAAAGGTTCGCTTTCGGAGATAGAAAACAGGGAACTCCAACTGAAACTATATTCATTGGAAGCATTTGACAACGATCGCCTTTCGGATGCTGACATTGAGGAGATATTGAATAATGCCATCAATCGCTTGCCGGAGCGTTGCCGTGAAATATTTATTATGAGCCGTTTGCAGAATCTCCGCTATAAAGAGATAGCTATACGGCTGAATGTTTCTCCCAATACGGTTGAGAATCAGATTGCCATCGCATTGCGCAAGTTAAAAGAAGAACTGAAAGACTACTTTCCCCTTTTTGTTTTCATTATCTGAAAAAGAATCCCTATTTTTGTCAAGCTATTAGGAATTACTTATTTTATATTCAAAACACAACAATGAAACACTTAGTTATTTGCATCGTCCTGATGGTGGGCGGTGCTTGCTGCTTTGCACAGCAAAAGAAAGTGGCTGCCCATAAGGCCACGAGTGGTAATCCTGTACTCCAGGGGTGGTATGCCGATCCGGAAGGCATTATTTATGATGATACTTATTGGATCTTTCCAACTTGGAGCGATGTTTACGAAAAACAGACTTTCTTTGATTGTTTCTCTTCCAAAGACCTTGTGAACTGGACCAAACATGCTTCGGTTCTGGATACTACAGCCGTTAAATGGGCTAAGAAAGCGATGTGGGTTCCTTCGGTGATTAGCAAAAATGGAAAATATTATTTCTTTTTTGGAGCGAACGATGTTCACGAAGGAGAGATTGGTGGCATTGGCGTGGCAGTCAGCGATCGTCCGGAAGGACCGTACAAAGATTTGCTGGGCAAGCCGTTGATTAATGAGATAGTGAATGGAGCGCAACCGATCGACCAGTTTGTGTACAATGATGACGGGCGTTATTATATGTATTATGGTGGTTGGGGACATTGCAATGTAGTGCAGTTGAACGATGACTTTACAGGATTGGTACCTTTCGAAGACGGTACTATCTATAAAGAAGTGACTCCGGAAAATTATGTCGAAGGACCGTTTATGTTCAAGAAAGACGGCAAATATTATTTTATGTGGAGTGAAGGAGGTTGGGGAAGCCCTGATTACTCTGTAGCTTATGCTATTTCCGATTCTCCGTTCGGTCCTTTTAAACGTGTAGCCAAAATTCTGGAGCAGGATTCTTCAGTGGCAACCAGTGCCGGACATCACTCGGTGTTGCATGCTCCCGGGTCGGATGATTATTATATTGTTTATCATCGTCGTCCGCTGAATGATAATGCGCGCGATCACCGCGCGACTTGCATTGACAAAATGACTTTTGACAAAGACGGATTTATTAAACCTGTGAAGATGACTTTTGAGGGTGTACCTCCACAGAGGATCAAGAAGAAATAAGGAAATCGTTTGGGAGATGTGCCGGAAACAGAATGGCACATGAACAAAGCTGGTTTTGTAAACGGCCGCAGATGCTGACTTTTTCAAACTGTCGATGACATTTGAAATTGCATCTGAGGCCGTTTTATTGTTTGGGATCAGTAGGGTGTCTTCGGGCAAATGCGGTGATCGTTAAGAGTGAGAAAGTGCATTAAGAAGTCCATTGCTTGATGGGATGTGCTTCTTTATGAAGTGGTGAAGTCATGACTGAAAAATCTTCTGGTCTGCATGTAAAGTTCATCTTAGCCGCTAAGATGGACATCTTGGCTGCCGAGATCTGCATCTTGGCTGCTAAGATACACATCTTGAGTGCTGAGATGGACAGTATGATATGGAGAATCCCATTTTCTTTAGTATTCTGACGAACTTTGATCAGGGACTTTTGTGTGTTTGATTTTAATCTTGTGATGGGCTTGTTCAGAAGAGGTTTCCGGAGAGGGAGAGGTATAAACCGATGAAAGGCCGGGACAGGGGATTGTGATGCTTTATTCTGGCTGCACGGGTCTGATTGCAAAGAAAAAAAGTTTTTTGAGAAAAAAGTTGTTTTTCTTTTAGTGGATTTTAAAGGCTGTTACGCCTTATTAATAGAAACCCTAAAAAATGAATGAACTAATAGATAAATATTTTGCAGGAGAAATGACTGACCGGGAGAAAAAAGACCTTTTCGACCGGATAGAGACGGATGAAACTCTGAAGAAAGAATTTCTCCGGATGCAGAATGTAGTAGCGTTGACCGGAATACTTTCCCGGCAGGACGATCCTGAAGTCAGCCGAAAAGGGAAGCAGCATTTCGCGAAACTCCTGTTTCGTAAAAGATTGAAGCGGACAATTACCGTATCTTTGAAATATGCCGCTGTTTTTGCGGTGTTGATTGCAGGTACTTTCTATGTCACAAAGCAATACTTGTCAGAGGAATTCGGTAAAAACTATACTATGATTACAGCTCCCAAGGGACAGCGGGTAAAAGTGGATTTACCGGATGGAACCGTTGCCTGGCTGAGTCCTTGCAGCAGTCTCCGCCTGTCGGCATCTTTTAATGAGTCGGACCGTAAAGTAGAATTGGATGGTGCTACTTATTTTGATGTGGCAAAGAATCCTGAAAAGCCGTTTATCGTTTCGGCCAAGGGCTATCGGGTCAGAGTGCTCGGAACTAAATTCAATATATCGGCCTATAAGAATAGTGCTGAATTTGAGACAGACCTTGTAGAAGGCTGTGTTCACATTTATGATCCGGCAGATATAAGGAATGAAGTATTTCTGCAATCCAAAGAGAAGGCGGTGCTGTGGGGAGACCGTCTGATGAAGCGGGAATCGGACTTTGATAATGAAGAATACCTGAAGAACGGAATAGTGAGCTTCCTGTCGGAACCTTTCGGGAGAGTGCTGAACAGTGTCGCTTTATGGAATGACGTAAATTTCAAGATAGAACGTTCGGTCAATGCAACCCAACGTATTTCCGGTAAATTCCGGCAAAGTGATTCTTTGGAGAGTATCTTAAAAGCTTTGCAAGGTGCCATGCCTTTCAAATACAAGATAGTTAGTGAAGAGGAAATTATTATTTATTGATAAATACGGATGATACTCTAACTAAAAACAGATGCCTATGAAATAGAAAAACAGTATGAAGTGAAAAAAAGGAGGAAATGGTCTGGTACACCTTTCCCTCCCGATAAAGTCAACACATTTGGCTGGTCCTAATAAAAAACAACAAAGTATTAACCTTATTACATTGCAAAAGTATGAAAAAAAACTTATTGCTGTTATCTTATGCAATTAAACAACGTGAAATTATTCAAATCTTGCGAATTATGAAATGCACAGTCTTGCTATTATTTCTGCTTATCCTTCAGGCACATGCCGGTGTAAGCTCGCAAAATGCAAGGGTAAACATGTCTCGAAACCAACTTCCGTTAAAGGAGTTTATGGCGGAAATTGAAAGACAGACAGACTATCTGTTTATCTATAGTGATGCAGAAATCAATGCTTCTCGCCAGGTAAGTGTGAAGAAAGGTACTCATAGGGTGGCCGATTTACTGAGCGAGGTGCTCTCTAAGAATAATATTTCTTATAATTTCGCAGATAATTATATTTCTCTTCATGTACGCAAAGAGGCTGAAGCACAGTCTTTGGCTGCATCTCCCCAACAGAAAAAGAATACAATTCAAGTATCGGGAACCATCGTAGATACCGTAGGTGAGCCTATAATCGGGGCTAACATCAAATTGAAAGGTGCTCAGGGAACCGGAACGATTACGAACGTGGAGGGTAACTTTAAATTGGAAGTGCCTACCAATGGTGTACTGATCGTTTCCTTTATCGGATACCAACAGCAGGAAGTGCCGGTGAACGGAAAAACCATGCTGAGAATTAAAATGGCGGAAGACGCAGAAGTGCTTGATGAAGTGGTGGTAACAGCTTTGGGTATCAAACGCGAAGAAAAGGCATTGGGTTACGCTGTCCAGAAGGTGGGTGGAAGTAAGTTGTCCACTGTGAAACCTGTTAACATCGCTACTTCACTGACCGGTAAGGTTGCCGGTCTGAACGTAACCAACAGTACGGAGTTCAATACGGCTCCGACCCTCAAACTGCGTGGTGAGACTCCGTTATTGGTTGTGGACGGTGTGCCGTATAGCAATATTTCTCTGAATGATATCGCGGCAGATGACATTGAGTCTGTTGACGTATTGAAAGGAGCTACTGCATCGGCTTTGTATGGTGCCCGCGGAGGTTCGGGAGCTATCATGGTGACTACAAAGAAAGGTAGCCAGGAAGGACTGAATATTTCGGTAAACAGTAGTACGATGTTCAATGCCGGCTATCTGGTGTTGCCGGAAGTGCAACACGGATACAGTACCGGTCAGGGAGGTAAATATACCGCTGCCGACTTTGTTTGGGGTGATAAATTGGATATCGGCCGTACAGCCGTACAGTATGACCCGTATACTTATGAGTGGAAAGAGATGCCGTTGGTTTCGAAAGGTAAAGACAACTTTAAGAACTTCCTGGAAACAGGTTTCATCACCAATAACAATATCAGTATCAGCCAGACCGGTAAATACGGTAGTTTCCGCTCTTCTTTGTCGCATGTTTATAACAAGGGACAATATCCGAACCAGAGATTGAATAAGATTACTTATTCGGTAGGTGGAGACATGAAGTTCGGCAAACTGAGTTTCGAAGGAGGCGCGATCTACAACAAGCGTTTCTATCCCAATGGTGAAGGAGCCGGTTATGGCGGCGGCGGTTACATCTACAACCTGTTGGTATGGACAGGTACCGATTATGATGTGCGCGACTATAAAAACTATTGGAGAAAGAAAGACGAAGAACAGAACTGGATGAATGACGTGTGGTATGATAACCCTTATTATCTGGCGCATGAAATGACTTCATCGAATGATTATGATAAAGTAAATACTTACTTGTCGGGTAAATATGACATCATGCCCTGGCTGAACTTCTCAATGAGAGCCGGTGCCGATGCTTATGCCAGCCGTACGGAAAAGAAAAACGCAATGAGTGCCCGCGGCGGATGGGACAAGAACGGATACTTCTATACATCCAAATCTACCGGATTCAGTTTCAATGGTGATGCTTTGTTATCTGCCAACCACAGTTTTGGCGATTTTGCCATCGATGGTTTTGTCGGAGGTACCATCTATTATTACTATGATGATGCCATATCATCGAATACCCGTAACGGATTGAGCATTCCGGGCTATTATTCGCTGAAAGCATCGGTTGACCCGATTGCTTCTTCAAGTTCATACAAGCAAAAACAGGTGAATTCTATTTACGGAAAATTCTCTGCTTCCTGGAAGAGCACCGTGTTTGTGGATGTTACGGCACGTAATGACTGGTCGTCTACTTTGCCCTCGGAAACACGTTCTTATTTCTATCCGGCTGTATCGGGAAGTATCATCATGTCGCAGTTGCTGAAGATGCCCGAATGGCTGAACTTCTGGAAACTGAGAGGTGCCTGGACTGTAACGAAGAGCGACTTGGGCATTTATGATACGAATCAGGCTTACAGTGTAAGCACCAACGTATGGGACGGAATGAATACTGCCGTATATCCGGAAATGATTCGCAGTTCAACCCTTGAACCGACTGCTGCGCGTTCTTACGAAATCGGTACTGCTTTCAATGTATGGAACAACCGTTTGCGCTTTGATATTTCTTATTATAACAAGCTGAAATACAACCTGACACGTGAAGCTACAATCAGTGGATCGTCCGGTTTTACCAAAACATTGGTGAACTATGATGAAGAGCAGGTTCGTCGGGGAGTGGAAGTTTCGTTGACAGCATCTTTGATCCAATCAAAAGACTGGAATTGGGAAGTGAATGCTAACTGGGCCCGTGACCGTTACTTCTATGCTAAGGTTGACCCGGTGTACTCTACACAGAAACCTTGGGTAGCTGCCGGTAAACGTTGGGACTGGTATGGCATCTATGACTGGGAACGTGACCCTCAGGGAAACATCATTCATGAAAACGGTTATCCCGTACAAAGCAAATACCAGTCGGTAATGGGTAATGAATATCCGGACTGGATCTGGGGTCTCAGCACTACCTTGCGCTATAAAGAATGGACTTTGGGAATCTCGCTGGACGGACGTGTAGGCGGTATGGCTTATTCTCGTACGGAGCAGACCATGTGGAACACCGGTGTACACCCCGATAGTGATAACAAATGGCGTTATGATGAAGTGGTGAACGGCAAAAAGAACTATGTGGGCCAGGGTGTGAAAGTGGTATCGGGTAAGGTTGAATACGACACAACCGGAAAGATTATCAGTGATACGCGTGTGTTTGCACCGAACGATACACAGGTTTCGTATGAAAGCTATATCAAGAACTACAATCCGTGGTCGGGTGGCAAGGTTTACCAGAACGTTCACGACTGTACATTCCTGAAATTGCGTGAGCTTTCATTGTTGTACACAATGCCCAAATCAGTATGTGATAAACTGCATATGAAAGGCGTTACACTCGGTTTGATCGGACAGAACTTATTGATCTGGATGAAAGAGTTTAAGTATGCTGACCCGGATGTGGATTCGGACGACCTGAATTCACCTTCTATGAGATATGTCGGATTTAATGTTAAGTTTGATTTGTAAAAATGGAAATTATGAAACTAATAAATAAAACGTTGCTTTTACTTACAGCAAGTGCCGCTATCCTGGCATCTTGTAACAAGTTTGATGATTTGAATACGAACCCGGATGCCGCAACCAAGGTGACAGCCCCCATGTTGGCGACAAAACTTATCCTGAATATCACACAACAGGGTGCTGCAAAGAATTTTGTATACCACAGTATGCTGAGCAAGCAGATCGCATGGTCGGAGAATGCTTCGGATGAACAGTACAATTTGTTTGGCAGAACCGATTTTGACGGTTATACCATTCTCACAAACTGCCAGAAGATGATTGATGCGGCCAATGATGGAGATAAGGACTCGTATGCTGCTTTGGCTAAATTTATGAAGGCCTATAAGCTGTTCTATAAATCATTGGAAGTGGGCGATATCCCTTACAGTGATGCTTTGAAAGGCGAAGAGGGAGTTCAGAAGCCTAAATACGATACACAGAAAGAGGTGATGCGCCAGGTATTGGAAGATTTGGAAGAGGCTTACACTTTATTCTCATCGGGTGATGACTTTGACGGTGACCCTATCTTTGGCGGTGACACTGAAAACTGGAAAAAGACCGTGGTTGCATTCGAACTGAAGGTACTGACCCACTTGTGTAAGAAAGAGGCGGACGCAGACCTGAAAGTGAAAGAACGCTTTGCCCGACTGGCTGCCTCGGGTTCGCTGATGACATCGAATGCAGATAACTTCCAACTGGTATATTCTAATAAGGCCGGACAGCTTTATCCGTTCTACTATACACAAAACAAGCATTCTGACTATCTGATGATGTCGAGCGTGATTATCGATAACCTGAAAAAGTTCAATGACTACCGCATGTTCTATTATGCTTCTCCTTCGAAAGCCCAGACAGACAAAGGGGTGAAAGAGTCCGAGTGGGATGCTTATCTTTCGGTAGATCCTTCGGACAGCTATTCAAATATCTCCGTTCTGTACGGAAAAGGTGAATTCTGCATGGCTAACCTTCGTTATACCCGTATTCCGGAGGGGGAACCTCTGATGCGCCTGAGCTATGCGGAGCAGAACTTTATATTGGCTGAAGGAGCTGTACGCGGCTGGATTTCGGGAGATGCTTCTACTTATTATAAGAAAGGTATAGAAGCCAGCATGAATTTTATAGCGGACAACACGCCTGATAAGGAAGAGTATACTCATGGACGTACCATTACCCAAGAGTATATACAGGAATACTTGGCACAACCGGTCATCCAGTTATCCGGTGATAAGGAAAAAGACCTGGAGATGATCTTATTGCAACGTTATCTGGCCTCGTTCCTGCAACATCCGTATGACGCTTACTATGACTACCGCCGTACAGGATATCCGGTATTGCCTATCAATCCGAATACGAACCTGAATACAGAAAAGGATAAGATCCCTACAAGATGGATGTATCCGGAGGCTGAATTCAGTTATAATCCGGATAACGCCAACGAAGCTGTTCAGCGTCAGTACAACGGTTCGGACGATGTGAATAAGTTAATGTGGATTCTCCAGTAAATTATTACTCATTTGAAGGTAAACGCACAGGTATATCCTGTGCGTCCTTCTTTATACCCAAATAATCATAACCATGAAACAAATTTATTTATTGTTGGCTATCCTGTTGGGAAGCCTTCAGCTGGCAAGTGCACAGCAGCAAACTCTCCGGTTCAACAAAGACAGTAAATTCAAGATTGTCCAGTTTACCGATGTTCATTATATCTATAATGACCCCCGTTCGGACATATCGGTTGAGCGTATCAATCAGGTATTGGATTTGGAAAAACCCGATCTTGTTCTTTTCACAGGTGACGTGATTTATGGCAAACCCGCGGAAGAAGGGATGCGTACGGTATTGAATCTGGTATCTAAAAGAGAGATTCCTTTTGCCGTAACTTTCGGGAATCATGATAACGAGCAGGGATTGACCCGTGAAGAGCTGCTGAAGATTATCCAGTCCGTTCCTTACAACCTGACACAGACCACTCCGGGAATCTCGGGGGTGACCAATTTTATCCTGCCTGTGAAGTCGTCGGACGGAAAACGCAATGCAACGGTTCTTTATTGCATCGATTCCCATTCTTATTCACAGATAAAAGGGGTGAACGGATACGATTATATCAAATTTGACCAGATTCAGTGGTATCGTGAGAACAGTAAGAAGTTTACTGCGGAAAATAATGGCGTTCCGGTTTCGTCGTATGCATTTTTTCATATAGCTTTGCCGGAGTATAATCAGGCAGCCTCTTCCGAAAGCGCAATACTTTATGGTATTCGTAAAGAAAAAGCATGTGCTCCCCAATTAAATTCGGGCTTGTTTACTGCCATGAAAGAGATGGGAGATGTGAGAGGTGTATTTGTGGGACACGATCATGATGACGACTATGCTGTGTCATGGAAGGGCATCTTGCTGGCATACGGACGTTATACTGGCGGTAATACAGTCTATAACCATCTGACAAACGGTGCGAGGGTGATAGAGCTGGATGAAAACGCAAGCAGCTTCCGTACATGGATACGCCTGAAAGAAGGGATTGTTCAACAAGTGACCTATCCTGCCGATTTTACTAAAGAATAAAGGTTGCACAAAAGCATGATGCAATATGACACTGCCGCCACGATGGGATATGTTTTTGGAGTGAAACAGCCGCAAGTTTGGACAGGACGTCCGATGATACAGGCTTTCAAGTAAAACAGTACTGTCACAATCCGAAGAAAAACAATGCACATAATATAAATTGGATAAAATGAAAAAGATTTTTTTTATGACGCTTTTCCTGCTGGTAACTATGGTGGGGCAAAGTAAAGGTAAAGGTGAATTTACGGTTCTGCAATGGAATGTATGGCAGGAAGGTACAATGGTTCCGGGAGGATATGATGCAATCGTTAACGAGATTGTACGTTTGCAACCCGATTTTGTGACGTTCAGTGAAGTACGCAATTACCATAACACTCGTTTCAACGACCGTATTGTGGCTTCTCTCAAAGAGAAAGGGCTGGATTATTACTCTTTCTATACTTATGACACAGGCTTGCTGAGCAAACATCCGATCACGGATTCACTGACTGTATTTCCGGAAAACGGAGATCACGGAAGTATCTATAAACTGACCAGCTCGGTGGACGGACATAAAGTGGCTGTTTATACGGCGCATTTGGACTATCTGGATTGTGCATATTACAATGTGCGTGGTTATGACGGTTCCAGTTGGAAAGAGATACCTATTCCGACTACTGTGGAAGAGGTGCTCAAAGTGAATGTGGCATCTCAACGCGATGACGCCATCAAGATGTTTATCGCTGAGGCCAAAAAGGACATTGCAAACGGATATAGCGTGATTGTAGGCGGTGACTTCAACGAACCTTCACATCTGGACTGGATTGAGGAAAACAAGAATCTGTACGACCATAATGGTCTCGTAATTCCCTGGACAGTGACAACATTGTTGGAGAAGGACGGATTTATAGATACATACCGCCATATTTACCCGAATCCGCTGACTCACCCGGGATTTACATATCCGGCAGATAATCCGCTGAAAGAACCCGGTAAACTGACATGGGCACCGAAAGCGGACGAACGTGACCGCATTGATTTTATTTTCTATCAGGGAAAGGATATTGAAGCAAAGAAAGCGGTGATCTTTGGTCCGAAAGGCTCTATCGTACGTAACCAGAGAGTACAGGAGACTTCAAAAGACAAATTCCTGCTTCCGTTGGACGTATGGCCGACCGATCATAAAGGACTGTTGGTAACGTTTAAGATGAAGTGATGTTTCACCACAGAAGACATAGAGTAACACAGAGTGAATTTTAAGTCATTGATTATTGACATAAATGCTCTGTGTTACTCTGTGTCTTAAATCTCCCCACGCATCCGGTCTTCGAACGCTGCGAGCGCTGCTTTGGCACCTTCCCCCATTGCGATGATAATCTGTTTGTAGGGAACGGTGGAGACATCTCCGGCAGCATAGATCCCCGGAACATTGGTGCGGCAGTGGGAGTCTATTATGATTTCACCCGGACGGTTTACTTCTACCGTCTCCCGGAAAATACCGCTGTTGGGCATCAGTCCTATCTGTACAAAAATGCCGTCTAACCCGATCACCTGTTCCTGCTCCGTCTGACGGTCTTTGACACGGATGCCGGTAACTTTGTCGCCATTGCCTATCACTTCGGTGGTCTGCGAATGGACGAAGACTTCTACGTTCGGCAGGCTTTTCAGTTTCTCCTGCAACACTTGGTCTGCTTTCAGTTCATCCATAAATTCGAGTACCGTGACTTTGGAGCAGATACCTGCCAGATCGATGGCAGCTTCGATTCCGGAGTTTCCTCCTCCTACGACAGCCACATGTTTTCCTTTGTAGAACGGACCATCGCAATGCGGACAGAATGCAACTCCCCGGCCGATGTATTCCGCTTCGCCCGGTACATTCAGTTTACGCCAGCTTGCACCGGTGGCAACGATTACTGCCGGAGCAGAGAAACGCTCGCCCCCTTTGGCTGTGAGCACTTTGTCTTTGCCTTCAAGCTCGAGCTTTTCAAGCCGGCGATGTTCGAGCAGGTCGATAGGGTATTGTGCCATGTGCGTTTTCAAGTTATCGGCCAACTGACTTCCGGTGGTTGAGGGAATGGAAATCAGGTTCTCTATGCCGACCGTCTCTTTTACCTGTCCGCCTATTCTTTCGGCAATAACGGCTACATTCAGGCCTTTGCGGGCCGAATAGATGGCAGCGGCGGAACCTGCCGGACCTCCACCGACTACAATCACGTCATACTTCCTGATAGAACTTTCACGGGCGCTTTGTTCCACTCCATATTGTTCTTCCAGTTTGCTCAACAGTTCGCCAAAGTCGCCGCGGCCTACATGAATCAGTTTGCCGTCTGCGAATACAGAGGGAACTCCCTGTATTTTCAAGGCTTCTACTTCGGCTTGATTGATGGCACCATCCACCGTCTGGTGCTGGATCCGGGCGTTGAGTGTGGTCATGGCATTGAGTGCCTGCACTACGTCGGGACAGTTGGTACAAGTCAATGACACATAGGTTGTCAGGCGGATAGGTCCTTTCAATGCTTTTACCCGGTTGCAAATCCCTTCGTCCGGGAAGTTTTTGCCTTTTCCGTCCGCGTTCAGTACGGCGAGTAGTAATGAACTGAATTCATGTCCGTTGGGGACGGCGCGGAAAGTGATGCCCGTCCTTTGGTCGTCTTTGAGAAGCGTAAATTCCAGTCCTTCGCCCTCATGGATCCGACAAAATAGTTTCTCTGAACAAGATGCCACGTCGTTCAGAAGGTCCAGGAGTTCGTTGCGGCTTTCGTGCTGTGGTGAGACAGTGATATCGAATGTGTACTTCGCCTCCAATCCGGAGAAGATGGTACGTAATTGTTCTTTTATAGCTGAGTCTAACATTATATTGAAGATTGATTAGGGTAAAAAAGACCGGCATTGGGGGATGCCGGTCTTCATAGAATTACTGCTTAGATCTTACCGACCAGATCGATGCTCGGCTTCAGGGTTGCTTCGCCTTTTTTCCATTTGGCGGGGCAAACTTCTCCGTCGTGGGTAGCCACAAACTGTGCGGCTTCTACTTTGCGGAGTAATTCATCGGCATTACGTCCGATGTTGTTGTCCTGTATTTCGGCAATCTTGATCTTTCCTTCCGGATTTACGAGGAAGGTTCCGCGGTAAGCCATTCCGTCTTCTTCGATCATCACGCCAAAGCCACGGCTCAGTACGCCTGTCGGGTCTGCCAGCATCGGATATTTGATCTTGCGGATACTTTCCGAAGCATCATGCCATGCTTTGTGTACAAAGTGGGAGTCGGTGCTTACCGAGTACACTTCCACACCCATAGCCTGGAATTGCTCATACTTTTCGGCAACGTCTACCAATTCTGTCGGACATACAAATGTGAAGTCTGCCGGATAGAAGAAGAAAATAGCCCATTTTCCCTTTACGTCTTCGCTGCTTACTGTTTTAAAACTTCCGTTTTGAAAAGCCTGTACTTTGAATTCAGGCATCTGTGAGTTGATAATTGGTTCCATAATTGTTTCTTATTTAGATTCATTCTTTATTTGTTTACGTTGCAAAAGTATGGCAAAATTTCCCGTTTCAGCAAAAAATCCCATTGATAATATTTATCGGCTGATAGATGAAATCTTATGGGGTATGCAGCTCCATGCGTTTTTTGCCTGGTATAAGGACGGAACGTTCATATTGTAACTTATTTCTTTAGTCCTCTTCCGGAAAGAAAGTAAAAACGCTGATTGGCTGACAAGCCCTTTGGAGATTCGGATCAAACCGGCGGGAGCGAAGTGCAAAAACTGAGTTTTTCTTCCTCAAGAAGCAGGCTTGGGCGGTGCGAAAGCCGGTGTTTTCATCCAAAAGAGCCGGTGTTTCCGGAAAAAGAAGTAAGCATTTGGTCCGAAAGACGTAAGCAACTTGAGAAAATGCTTACTTCTTTTTGGAATATCTCTATATGTTTTCTCTCATTACATATATTGTTCCCGTTTGAGAGATGAAAAGAGAGAGATTTTTTTCTGGTTGACCTTTGATTATGAAGATGCCGAAACAGATAAAAGGGAAGTGCCGGACTTAAATAATACTCTTTTTGTTCTTATTCTTATAGAATAAGTGTTCTCTTGCCTGAAAATAGAGATTAAAGGTGATAAAACGGAAAAGGCTGACCGGGAAAGGAGACGAAAAAAACGTTCTACTGCATTCTTGCCCGGAAAAAAGCAAATCTGGGTCCATTCGATTATCAATTTGACAGAACGGCATTTTAAAGCCTTCGCCGTGGAAAGAGGAGGGAGGGGTGCTTGGAAGAGAAGGTAATATGAAAGCAAAGAGAGCGCAGACAGGTGTAGTCTAATCAAAATAGAAATAAGTTTGCGTTTTGTTAAAGTTGTATTCACGTTTAAACTTCTATCTGACTTTTTAGTCATATAGACAGTTGCAACAAAAAAGACAGATGATTATTTGATAATTTAAAAAAGAAAAGAACAATGAAAAGAATAAGTTTTTTGTTAGTGGCCCTTTTGATGGTAGGGGGAATGGCGATGGCACAAGGCCCGCGCAGAGGTGGTCAGAATATGGATCCGAAGGAACGTGCCGAGCGCATGACTGAACGTATGGCGAAAGAATACTCTTTGAACGAAACCCAGAAGAAACAACTGTTGGAAGCCAATATGGCTCTGATGGAGAAGATGGGAACACGTCCCGGAAAGATGAAACCCGAAATGAGGCAAGGTAAGGAGGGGCAGAGTCAGGCTACTGACAGCTGCACTTGTAAACAGGATAAAAGAAAAGCTCCCCGCATGTCGAAAGAAGACAGAGAAAAGGTGCGACAGGAGATGAAAGCTTCGCGTGAGGCTTACGATGCCAGTCTGAAGAAAATAATGACGAAGGAGCAGTATGAGGCCTATACCAAGCAGAAGGCCGAACGCGGACCGAAAAGAGGAGGTAGAAAGTAAATTTCAGTATGGATGATCAGTGATGGACCGGCGTAGCGGTATAGGGCGCCGGTTCCTCACTAATTGTCAGCTACTAATTACCGAAATACTTGTATATTTCCACTGCTTTTTGTTCCTTTGCCGTACGATTTAATAAACAGATGATTCAAATATGAAAAAGCTTATTTATCTGCTTGGGTTGACAATGCTTATGGTTATCGTTGCGTGTTCCGGTACAGCTGAAAAGAAACAGAGCGATATCCGTGTCTTGATGCAAGATAGCACCGATGCACATGGCTTGCAGCGGATGACAGCCCGGAAGAGTGAGATAGATATTAAATACAAAGGCAAAGAGTACCATTCGTTTATATCCCGTACCCCTAATGATTCACTTCCCCGGGTAGTGAGCCAGATGGGAAATACATACGTTGACAATCAGATTGTTCTGAGACTGACACGCGGGAATGAACGTATTTTTAGCAGGACTTTCACCAAGAAACAATTTGCGTCTCTGATAGGAGAGGACTTTATGGCAAAGTCCATTCTGGAAGGAATTGCTTATGATAAAACAACTCCCGAGGGATTTGTCTATGCCGCCAGTATCTGTTATCCGCAAACGGACTTGTATGTGCCCGTCTCCATTACGATCTCGACCGATGGGAAGATCAGCATGAAGAAAGAAGAACTTCTGGAAGAGGTATACGAGGAGGATACTTCTGGCCGTTAAAAAATACAAAAAGAGTTTACCTTTTTGTTTATTACCAAATCTTTCCCGATTCTATCTCGTTATTTGCAGTGTAAAATAATTCCGAAACTTATTATTTACACTAAAAATAACGATTATGAAAAAGATTCTATCTATTCTTGTTTTGGCTATCATAGCCGTTCAATTTGCGTTTGCAGGTGATATCATTACGAAAGACGTGATGACACTGCCTCTTCCGGCACGCAACTTTATTAATCAGCACTTTTCTAATCCGCAGATTTCGCATATTAAGATAGAAAATGAGATTCTGCAAACAAAGAAGTACGATGTGTTGTTGACTAATGCAACCGAGATCGACTTCGATAACCGGGGAAACTGGATTGAAGTGGATTGTAAGAAAGCCGCTGTTCCCGCATCGATTATCCCCGGCTTCGTGAAGGAGTATTTGAAGTCCAATGGATATAACTCTGAATTTGTAACTCAGATAGAACGTGACCGCAGAGGTTATGAAGTCGAGCTTAATACGGATTTGAGTCTGAAGTTTACCAAAGACGGCCGTTTCCGTAAAGCGGAATATTGATAAATTGGAATAAACCTGTTAAAAAAAGACCTTGATTATGAAATCGTTGAAATTTAGTTTGTTGGCAGCTGTGCTGCTGTCGGTAGTGTTTGCTTTCAGTTCGTGTGGTGATGATGACGATACAGGATATCTTCCGCCGAGCCAGGCCATTCAGGATGCACTGAAGAAGCTTTATCCCAATGCCACTGCCATTAAGTGGGAGCAGAAGGGTGTTTATTACGTAGCCGATTGTCAGGCTGACGGCAGAGAAAAGGAAGTATGGTTTGATGCCAACGCCTCCTGGCTGATGACGGAAACCGAGTTGAACAGCATCAATAATCTGCCCCCGGCAGTGCTGACGGCTTTTATGGAGTCGAGTTACAGCAATTGGGTGGTGGATGATGTAGCGATACTGGAATATCCGAATGAACCTTATACGGAATTTGTGGTAACCGTGGAACAGGGTAAGAAGATTGATTTATACTTTTCGGAAGGTGGCGGTTTGCTCCACGAAAAAGATGTGACCAACGGTGACGATACTCACTGGCCCAGAACTTAAAGGTTGAATCTGCCGACCGAGGCACGTGAATAGAAAGAACAAGAGGATGTGCAATCTGTGGTGAGTCATGCACACCCTCTTGCGCTTTATGGAGAATGGCCTTTTACATCGGCTTGTAATCCTTTGCCAGTCCGCCTTCGCTTGTTTCTTTATAAAGTGAAGGGAGGTCGTGCCCGGTTTGTTTCATTACCTGTATTACCTTGTCGAAAGAGACGCGATGTATTCCGTCGGTGAATGACGAGTATAGATTGGCATCCAGTGCACGTGCGGCTGCGTATGCGTTCCGTTCGATACAGGGGATTTGTACTAATCCGCACACCGGGTCGCAGGTCATGCCCAAGTGATGTTCCAGACCCATTTCGGCGGCATATTCAATTTGCGCAGGACTGCCTCCGAACAATTGGTTGGCTGCGGCCGAAGCCATTGCGCATGCCACGCCTACTTCTCCCTGGCAACCTACTTCCGCTCCGGATATGGAAGCGTTCTGCTTAACGATGTTGCCAATTAGTCCGGCCGTTGCCAGTGCGCGAAGAATGCGCATCTCACTGAAATCACGGCTCTTGGCAAGATGATAGAGAACGGCAGGCATTACTCCGCATGAGCCGCAGGTTGGTGCCGTTACGATTTTACCTCCCGAGGCATTTTCTTCACTTACGGCAAGTGCATAGGCAAAAACCAGTCCGCGGGATTGCAGGGAAGCTTTGTATCCGGTGGCCCGGATATAATATGTGGAGGCTTTGCGTCTCAGGTTCAACGGGCCGGGCAGTACACCCTCTTGTTCAAGACCACGCTGGACGGACTCTTTCATCGTATTCCATACTTCTCTCAGGTAGTCCCATATATCGGGATCTTCGCATTCTTTCACGTATTCCCAGTAACTCTTTCCGGTGTGTTCGCACCAATCCAGAATTTCGGTCATGCTGTTCATGCCATATACTTCCGGGCTTTCAATGGAAGCTTGTTTGTTGTCTTCGGCCAATGCACCTCCGCCAACGCTGTAAACGGTCCAGTTTTCAAGTTCGTTGCCATCAGCGTCGAGCGCAATGAAGTTCATTCCGTTGGGGTGGAAAGGTAGAAATATTTTAGGTTGCCATATAAGATCTACCGGTGCTGTCGGTTCCAATGTGTCGATGATGGCTACATCCGTCATGTGCCCTTTTCCTGTCGCAGCCAGGCTTCCGTAGAGAGTTACTTTGAACGATGCTGCTTCAGGATGTCGGGTGAGGAACATTTCTGCTGCCTTGCGAGGCCCCATGGTGTGGCTGCTCGAAGGCCCGGTTCCAATGCGATAGAGTTCTTTTATTGATTTCATATTAGCTAATTAGGTTGTTGCGCAAAGGTAATTGTTTTTTCAAGATTTTTGGTAACTTAATACCATTTCTTCTTACGGAAAAACCAGTATACGGCTGCGCCTACCAATATCATCAATATCCAGGCGTATACATATCCATACCGCCAGTCCAATTCGGGCATAATCTTAAAGTTCATTCCCCATACACCGACAAGAAAAGTCAACGGGATGAAGATGGTAGAAACAATGGTGAGCCGCTTCATGATGTCGTTCATCCGCAGATCATTGTTCGATATATAAAGGTCTACCAAAGACGATAACGTTTCCCGGCATATTTCGATTGTTTGCAATACGAATTGCAGATGGTCGTTGACATCATTGAAGAAGGCACGGTTCACTTTGTGCATCAGGGAGTTTTCCGCCCTCAGCAGTTTGACGTATTGTTCTTTTAACGGAAGAATGGCTTTTTTCATCAGCATATATTGCCGGCGGAGTGCCTGTATCTGGATGCCGATGTCGTTTCCGTCACTGATGGTGAGTAGTTCTTCTTCCAGATCTTCCAGCGAGTCGTCGATGGTGGATACGGTGGAAATGTAGTTTCCCATCACGCTGTTCAGCAAAACACTGAGCAGGTAGTCACTTTGCCGGCTCCGGATTTTCAGTACGTCATTGTGCAGGGCGGAGGTAACGTCATCGAAGAAGTCGGTTTCATTTTCCAGAAAGGTAAGCACAAAGTTGCTCCCCTGTATGATACACACTTGTTGCTGTTCCAATTCATCCATCTCATCTTCGGGGCTTGTTTCTTCTCTGTTGTTGAAGCGGAATATTTTCATGATCAGTACCGTATACTTGTCATGCTCTTCTATCTTTGTGGGATGTTCGGCATTCAGAATATCCTGAAGGGTAAGAAAGTCTATTTCGAAGTGGCTGCATATTTCGCGGATGAGCTCGGTATTCTGAAGCCCGTGTATCTGCAGCCAGTTGATTTCTTCGTGGTTGAGCGCATTGGCTACAGCCTGGAAATCGGTGCCCGATACTTCTTGCATTTCGAGGGCATTGTAGGTACATAAATGCAGGTGAGTGGGAGTCTGGCTCTCACCGGTATAAACTAATCTTTCACTTAACAGGTTATTCTTCATATTCTTTGTTCTTTTATGCCAAATCGACTACCGTGATACCTGCTCCCCCAAATTGGACATGCTCGTCGGCGAAGTGACGGACACCCGGTACGGTTTGCAGATATTGGCGGATTAGGGTACGCAAAATTCCTGTTCCGGTTCCATGCAGAATACGTACCCGGCTCATACCGACCAGGATGGCGTCATCCACAAAATAGGTAACAGCCTGTAAGGCTTCGTCCCCCCGCATTCCCCGCACATCGATATCTTGCTTGAAGTTCAGCTTCTTCTCGTACATGCTGTCCTGGGTCTGGTTGCTGACAAAAGTACTTTTAGCAGGCTCCTGTTTCTGAGGAGTTGCATTGCTTCGTTCCAACCGTTCCAGCTTTACGGTTGTTTTGATACTGCCGAAAGCTACGACTGCATTCTTTCCGTTGATCTCAAGCACTTCTCCGACAGAACTCTGCCCTTTGATGCGTACCGGACACCCTTCGGTGATGGGAGCTACTTGGGGAGTTTGCTGTGCAGCTTGTTGTTCTTTCGGAACATTCTGCTTTTTTTCTTTCTTCCGGTTTTGCTTTTCTTTCAGCTTTTCCATCTTTCGGGCTATCTTGTCCTCCTGTTCTTTGGAAGTCAGGCTGTCCATCGACTCGCGGAACTCTGCCAGTTCCTGACGGACGAGGCGTGTCTTTTCTTTTTCAGCCTGTGCCTCTTTAATGGTACGTATGGTGTTCTCGATACGTGCGTTCGATTCTTGCAATAACCGTTCGGCTTCTTCTTTGGCCTGGCGGATGATTTCCTTTCTCGACTTTTGCAACTCTTCCATTTCCGATTGATAACGGGCGATGGTTTCTTCCATCTGTTTTTCACGTTGACGGATGGTTTGGCGTTTGCCTTCCCAATAACGCTTGTCCCGCACAATGTCCTGCAAGTATTTGTCAGCATTGATGTACTCGCTTCCCACTATTTCGGAAGCATCGGCAATGACATCTTCCGGTAAACCGATTTTCCGGGCTATCTCTACTGCGAAAGAACTTCCGGGATTACCGATTTGAAGTTGGAACAGTGCCTGCATCAAGTGGCGGTCGTAGAGCATAGCTCCGTTTACCACACCTTCATGGTCTTCTGCAAAGTGCTTCAGATTTTGGTAGTGTGTAGTAATAACGCCGAAAGTATGCTTTATGTTGAATCGTTTCAGAACAGCTTCCGCAATGGCCCCGCCAATCTGGGGTTCTGTACCGCCTCCGAATTCATCGATCAGAATCAGGCTGCGTTCATTGCAACTCTTCATCATGATCTTCATGTTCGTCAGGTGGGAAGAGTAAGTGCTCAAGTCGTCTTCAATGGATTGTTCGTCGCCTATATCGATGAAGATGCTGCCGAACAGACCGGCGTGGCTGCGTTCGTGCATGGGTACCAGCATACCGCATTGTAACATGTATTGCAGCAGTCCTACGGTTTTCAGGCAGACTGATTTACCTCCGGCATTAGGGCCGGATATAATGAGGATGCGCTGTTTGGTACTCAGTTCTATATCCAGGGGAACTACCTTTTTTCCGTGCTTGGCAAGGGATAATTGCAGCAGTGGATGAACAGCCATGGTCCAATCCAGTAATTGTTCGTTTTCCAGACTGGGCTTGATGCTGCTGGTTTGAATGGCAAAGTAACTTTTGGCGCGAATGAAATCGATTTCGGCCAGAAATTCGTACGATTGGAGTATCTCCGGAATGGAAGGACGCAATGTATTGGAAAATGTGGTCAGGATACGGATGATCTCGCGACGCTCGTCTCCCTCCAGTTCGCGGATGCGGTTGTTGGCTTCTACCACTTCTGCCGGTTCGATGAATACAGTTTTACCACTGGCCGATTCATCATGGACGATACCTTTGATTTTGCGTTTCAGCCCCGGGGCAACCGGAATTACCAATCGACCGTCGCGCATGGTCGGAGTAACGTCTTTATCCACATATCCGTCCGATTGAGCGTTACGCAGGATGCTGTTCAGCGAGCGTGAAATACTCCCCATCGTATTAGCCAATTCCCGGCGGATGCGTGACAGTTCGGTCGAGGCGTTGTCCTTGATTTTACCGTATTTGTCCAGAATGCCGTCTATCTTGGTGATAAGTTGCGGGAATACGGCAATATCTCCTGCGAGTCTTTTCAGGCTGGGGTAAGGGTGGTCGGATTCTTCTTCCTCGTTCCGTTGCAGAAAACGTACGATGTCGCGGATTGTCTCTAACGAACGCCGCAAGTCGAACAGTTCCTGTTCGTCCATGTACATGCCTTCTACCCGTACCCGTTTTAATGACGGACGGACATCGAAGAAAAACTGATCCGGGAAGTTATCTTCTTCTTGTATGATGCGGACAAACTCTGTGACTTGGTTCAGCAGTTCTTCAACAGTTTCAAATTGATCGGAGAAGTTCATTTCCGATACTCTCTCTTCTCCCAACGTACTGAGACATTTGTCCTTTAATAATTGTCTGATCTGGTCGAATCCTATTTTTTGCTCAAAATTCTGGGGATATATCATGTACTGTCTTATTTATCTGTATAACGCTTTAAGTTGAAATGTGCCGCAAAAATACGATTATTTCGCGAAAAAAATGCCGAAACGTTTGCAGATTTGAAAATGATTCGTACCTTTGCAGCGCTTTAAGAGAAAAGCACTATTGAAAAGTAGTTTTGGAGAGGTGGCAGAGTGGTCGATTGCGGCGGTCTTGAAAACCGTTGTACTGCGAGGTACCCGGGGTTCGAATCCCTGTCTCTCCGCTGAACGTGCTGGACAGAAATGGTCAGCAAACGGACAAAAAGCTACAAATCAATGATTTGTGGCTTTTTTTATTGCCCGAAAGTCCTGCTTCCAAGACTTCAAAAGTACGGTAAAAGACAAAGTTTCGTTACTAAATCGTTACCTATTCCCCGCCGGACAAAAACGGTAACGATTTGTCCATAAATGACCTGATAATGACTATATTAGTCCATAGTCTGCATAACTCGAAAACGAGAGGTAAAAACTAATTTTGCAACTAAAAATTTTGAGTTATGAAATCGACATTCAAGGTTCTTTTTTATTTGAAGAAAGGTTCTGAAAAGAAAAACGGCGAGGTTATGATTATGGCACGCATCACCATAGACGGCAAACTTTGCCAGTTCAGTACGAAACAGAGCATCCAGCCCGACAACTGGAGCATTGCTGCGGGCAAAGCCAAAGGTAGGGATGCCGGGAGGATAAACGCCCTTTTGGACGACATACGTTCTTCCCTGAATACCATTTACCACGAAATGCAGCGGCGTGACAACTACGTGACCGCCGAGAAAGTGAAAAACGAGTTTTTAGGTCATAGCGAGAGCCACGAAACAATCCTTTCATTGTTCCAAAAGCACAATGACGATGTGAAGCAGCTTGTGGGCATATCCAAGACGATAGCGACCTACCGCAAGTATGAAGTGACCCGCCGCCACCTCGCTGAATTTATCCAAAGCAAGTACAACGTATCGGACATATCCATAAAGGAGATAAGCCCGATGTTCATTACCGATTTTGAGTTGTATTTGCGTACCGCCTGCAAGTGCGGCTACAACACCACCGCCAAGTTCATGCAGTTCTTCAAGCGTATCATCATTATTGCCCGCAACAACGGCATACTGGTGGGCGACCCGTTCGCCAGCTATAAAATTCGGCTGGAAAAAGTGGACAGGGGTTATCTGACAGAGGACGAGATAAAAATCATCCTTAAAAAGAAAATGGTTTCCGAACGGCTGGAACACGTCAGGGACTTGTTCGTCTTTTCCTGTTTCTGCGGTTTGGCTTACAGCGATGTCGCCAACTTGCGGCAGGAGAATATTCAAAAGTCCTTTGACGGCAACCTTTGGATAATCACCAAGCGGCAAAAGACGAATACGGACGTGAATGTTCCCCTGCTGGATATTCCCAAGATGATTTTGAAGAAGTACAAGGGCAAGTTGCCGGACGGGAAGATACTTCCCGTAATCAGCAATCAGAAGCTAAACGCCTACTTGAAAGAGATTGCCGATATATGCGGTATTAAAAAGAACCTGACATTCCACCTTGCCCGGCACACGTTCGCCACGACCACCACGCTGTCAAAGGGCGTACCCATTGAAACGGTGTCCAAGATGCTGGGACACACAAACATAGAAACTACGCAAATTTACGCCCGCATCACCAACAGCAAGATAGGCAGCGATATGCAGGGGCTTGACAAGAAGTTTGTCGGCATCGAGAAGATTTACAAGGAAGTCGCCATGTAATCTTGATTATTGGGAACTGGTCACAATTTGTGACCAGTCCTTACTATTATTCCAACATTGCTAAATTTCCTAAAATATACGATTATGGATTTGCAGATTATCCAAAACAATATTTTTGAGGTCAGAGGTTGCCGGGTGATGCTCGATTATCATTTGGCAGAACTCTACCAAGTGGAAACACGAGCCTTGAAGCAGGCGGTCAAGCGCAATATCGAGCGTTTTCCAAGTGATTTTATGTTTGTTCTCACTCAAGAGGAAGCTAACTTGCTGTTATCCATAGGGGTATCACAAAATGTGATACCCCCTGATTACAACTTCGGCGTTGCTATGCCTATGGCTTTCACCGAGCAGGGCGTAGCCATGCTTTCTTCGGTTCTCCGCTCCAAAGTAGCCATAGAAGTAAACATTTCAATCATGCGGGCTTTCGTCCTCATGCGCCAAATGGCAATCGGTTACGAGGAACTGTCAAGGCGCATCGAGGAACTGGAGGTAAGCACCGATGCGCAGTTCAACGAACTGTACCAAGCCCTTACCCAGCTTCTAAGCCAGTCGAAACAACAGAAAGAACGCCGTCCGGTAGGTTTCGTTACCTATAACCGTGACAAAAACGAATAGGTAACGATTTCGGTAACGAAATTCCGCCTAACAAACTATATCCCAATGAAGTACATTCTTCCACCTTGCGGGCAGTCCACCGACTACCCGCATTTTTTATATCCTTTTCCAACTGGCACATTCCCCGAAACGCCAGCCGTGCGTGGCATGGCTGACTGTATTCCGTGAAAAGAGCCGTTGGAAACCCGCACAAGCGTATTGCAAGCAAGCTCACAACACCCTTGCCTTTCCCGCCCGCATGGAGTGTTCCCTAAAAGATGAAAGAGAACAGGCACTTTTCCCCGGTTTCCCTATCTGTAAATCTTCCTCTTACGCAGTCCCCCAGCCGGGACAGTCGTTTTAATCATTTCAATAGGCAAAGGTAGTTACGTGTTCTTCACGATTTTGCAAGGTCGAGCCGTTCCGGTTTGGCGAAAAAATCTTCCCTGCCTTGCGAGGTATTTTTTGCCCAAAACCTTGCAAACTCTAAACACTACCCTTTTACGCCTATGTGAAACGAAAACGACCGACCCGACCGGAAGACGCATAAAAAAAAAGTCGGATTTACGGGAAACAGGAAAAAAGTTCAGTGAAACTTCAACTCCCTCACCTCTCAAATCCGCATAAAATTAAAAACTTAAAAAATTACAGCAATATGGAAGCAAAGGTATTATCGGAAGCAAAAGTTTATGTAGGCACTTATGTCAAGTACAACAACGGTTCATTGTCCGGCGCATGGCTCGACCTTTCGGACTATTCGGACAAGGAAGAATTTTATGAAGCCTGCCGGGAACTTCACAAGGACGAGGAAGATGCGGAATACATGTTTCAGGACTGGGAGAACGTGCCGGAGGGCTTAATCGACGAAAGCTGGATTTCTGAAAACTTCTTTGCCCTGCGTGATGCGGTGGAGGATTTGAGCGACACCGAGCAGGAAGCCTTTTTCGTGTGGTGCAACTATAAAAGCCATGATTTGGGCGAGGAAGATGCGGACGACCTTGTACGGGATTTCCGGGATGAATATCAAGGGGAATATGACGATGAAGAAGATTTCGCCTATGAAATTATAGAAGAATGTTACGACCTGCCGGAGTTCGCAAAGACCTATTTCGATTACAAACAGTTCGCCCGTGACCTGTTCATGTGCGATTACTGGTTTGATGACGGCTTTGTGTTCCGGGCGGCATAACAACCAATCCGGGCGGGGTGTCAAAGCCCTGCCCGCTAAAAACAACCAAGTTTATAACCATAAAAAAATAAGACATCATGCAGTCACTTAACAAAAACGGGGTAAGCATCACCCAGACACCGGGAGAAGAAAAGTTCGTGAAATGCCATTTAGGGGCTTTCAGGGGACAGATTTATTTTCAATATGACTACCGCCACACGGACGGCGAACTTTTCAGCACGGTAGCCAAAACGCTGGACGAGTGCCGCCGCAGGCGTGACGGGTGGATAGCAAAGAAGAACGGAGTAATAAACAAGTAAATTTTGGGGGCATGAAAACGACAGAAGTAAACAAGGAGCTTATCGGCAGGCGTTGCGAGTGCATTTTTACGGGCTTAATGGTAACGGGCGTTATCGAGGACACAGAAGAAAACGAACACACCATAGAGGTAAAAGTCCGTTTCGACCACCCGCACCAATGGGGCGATGATTTGTATAATGATGTGTGGGCGTGGGGGCGCAAAATTGACGATTTCGGCACGCTGCACCATTTGCAACTGCTGGCAGATAAGCCGGACTTTCAGATAATGACGGTAGTTTTCGGCGAGCCAATCAGCCGGATAGACCGCAGTGTTTTTGAAGATGTGGACACGTGGGGCGTCTGTTCCCTGCAAGGCTGGGTAAACAGCCACGAGAGTGTCCGGTTTGTAGCCATAAACGACCATACGGCAATTATCACGGGCGAATACAACATGGAACAGGTAAAGGTGTGGTTAGAGAAATACACGTCCATAAGGAGCCTTAAAACCAGTTGATAGAGAACGGCGGCTGTTTGCCGCCGCTACTTTCTTTCGTGAGTGCCGGGAAATAAAGTAGCAAAGAAACCCGCCTATATTCCCCAAAAATTATTAGCAACCAATGCCTTCTGACTAGCTGTTGGTTAGCCAATAATACTTTCTGTCTCTCTATACTGTTTGTATATATTCAATACCTGGCAATTTCATAAAACAACTATAATTTTTTTCAAAAATGCCCCTATTTGTGAGTTGTTTATGACTTGCCGTAAAAAAAACTTGCTTTTTAGCCCGAGTAACTGCTACATAAAATACACTTAATTCCTCAAAGAATGATTTTTCTATATCTTTAGTCATCACAAAATTACAGTCATTTCCATTTTTACATCTACCGCATAATCCATACCAGTTAGGAAATGAATCTTTTTCCATATCAGGAAGTATTACATAATCCCATTCTAAACCTTTTGCTGCATGTACCGTAGAGATTATTATAGACGTATTTAAGAATTCCATATATTGTTTTATACCATTATGTTCAAAGGTATCTTTAATCAGATTAATTTTATCTTCATTAGATAAAAACGAATAATCGACAAAAAGCTGAACCCAAAAAATTTCGAGTAATTCTAAAAGAGCTTTAACAAGTACGGAATCATTGTTAATATATATTTCTCGTATTTTATCAATATGTTTTTTCCCTATCTTTTTAGTAATCTTTGAATTTGATTTTAGTAATTCAATAAATTCATACAGACATTTTCTGTTGAATGTTATATATTCAGAGTCTTCATCTGTAAATAATCCATAAAAGAATGGTATCTTATTGTGATTGAAAGTTTTTATAATATGCTCAATATTAGGTCCTCTTTGCTTTGCAAGTATGGCAACTTTAGCAAAGGAATCGTTTTGTAATATTTTTTGTGACTTAATTACAACTTGTAAAGCTTCTTCTTCTTGGTTATCATAGATATTAAATTCCACCTTGGATTTTAAGCTATTAGGGTTATCAAAAGGAGTAATAGCATTTTGCCGTATTATTTTATCCAATTGAAGCATATTCTCATTGGATGCAAAACGATAATTCTTCTCCAATGAAATAAGTTGTAAATTGAATGTATTTTGTGCATGTGAAAGTAAATTGGGTACGGCTCCTATAAATCCATAAATTCGCTGTAAAGAATCTCCTAATAGCAATATATTTGTTTTATCTGTAATTAAGAAATTCAATAGCCAATAACTTAGTAGATTGGTATCTTGAAATTCATCTACGAGAATTGATGTATAATAATTTCGGTAAAATTCTAATATTCCAATTTGTTCTTTAAACAATTTAATTGTTAAAGTAATAATTGCATTATATGGAATGGCATTCTTTATTAATAGTTTGGAGATGACAATAGAATTATATTTATCAATATTTTCTTTTAAATACTTTCCTTTTATGTTTTTAACTCCGGCGTTGAATTCTGACAAAACATTCGCTTCATCTATTGAAATATTATTAAATACTCGCATTATACTATCACTTCGACTATCATCAACGGATTGTAGAGTATCTAAATTCGACAATGCAGGATGTAGTCTATGACCGTATTTTTTTAAAATGCTTCGACAGAAACCATGATAATTAGATACATATATTTTTTCTTTAATATTAATTTGCTTGCCTAAATCCTGCAATAGTTCTGGAATATTCTTACTTACATCTTTTTTAATTTTATATGCAGCATTTACGCTAAAAGTTAATGCTAAAAGTTTTTTTGGAACAGGTAGCTTGCCGATAGATATTAAATAGGCTATCCGGCTTACCATTGTATGTGTTTTACCATAGCCAGCAGGTGCTTCAACTAATAATCGTTTGTTAGGAGAAAAAATAATTTCTAATTGTTTTTCATCCCCTTGGTGTTTGTTCTCAATCCGAGATTTTATAATTTCTATTTCGTTTTGATACATCAGCATAAACTTTTAGCTTGTTCAATTAGATTGACATATATTTGAGGGATTTCGCTTTTAGATAGTTTCATTCCTATTAAAAGTCCCAATGGTTGAGACTTATTGATTCCAAACCATGTAGAATAATAGGCTTTTAGGTTTGTGATATTTGTTTTGTCTATATCTGATAATTTGAGGTCTGTACTGATAGGTGCTGTTAAATAGCCATATTTTTTATATGCTCGTTTATTTAATGCTTGTGCATTCAGAATTCGTTCTTGTTTTTCCGAATCATATTCACAAAGTATATCGCATAATACTTCCTCTCTTCCTATATCAATCAATTTCATTAATTCAGCCTCAAAATCCCGTTCTGTTGTTTTCCATAAATTAGGAATACTTGTTGGGGTATTATCTCCATCACTATCTCTAATCCCAATACAAGGTATACCAAATTTTTCTGCTAACTGTATCAGTTGTAGAACGGAATCTCCACCTGCTTGAATAACACATATCCCGCAATCATCTAAATCTATATCACATTTTTTTGCAAACAAGGGAAAACTTCCATATTCAGAATCCCCTTCGACAAAAATAGCACAGCGAGCAAAGAATGCTTCTTTGATAAAAGGAAAATGAAGTAAAAGATGTTTTTCAAGTTGTTCGCCGAGAGATAGATTTGTTCCTGAAACTATTTTAGTGCTTGTTCCTTCTTTATAAAGTCGAATAATCTGCTTAAAATCATTAAGAATAATACTTGGTGAATGTGTTGCGATGATGATTTGACCATCTAATTTATCAATTCCAAATAATTCTTTTATTAATAACTTTAAGTCAGAATCTTCATTATTGATAACTTTATTGAGATATTTAATAAGAGAACGTTGCATATAAGGATGTAAATGTATCTCTGGCTCGTCAAGTCCTAATACAACAGAAATAGACCTTTCTCCTGTATCCTCATTAACAAATACCCCTGTTTCTCCACGTTGGTCGGAAATTGTTTGAAGTTTATTCAAAATAGATAAAGTAACTAGTAATAAAAATTGAATTCCATATCCACATTTTGACAATGCCCCTCCTCTGGCATCTTGTAAAGAGATTAACTTTGGGAATAACAATGAAACATCCCCCTCCAAAACAGCTTTAATTGCGTGGTCTTTAAAAGATTTTATTTTTTCTAATTTAGTATTTACATTAGTTAATAAATCATTTGTAAATTCAATATCAACTAAATTATTAGTATTTATATCTGTATTCGATACGTAATCCTTAATCATTCTTGATAAAAAACGCCCTACGCCTTTACTGCTGTCAAAATTAATTTCAGAAATGGGATTTCTCAAGGAATCATAGTATATAAAGTTTAAGCATTTAATAAGGGTTGGAGATATGTATGTTTCTGTTTCTAAATGATAAAATTCCATATTATCATCAGGTGATACTTGTTTACAGATAATATTGATATAGGTGTAATCATCTATATCAAACAAGTCTTCAAAATGCCCTATTTCATCATTTGTGAGTTTTATTCGTATATTAACTGTTATAGGTAAATTTGCATCATTAAAATCATCATAAACAAATCCTCTTCGTGTGAAAATGATATTTAACAGGTTTAATATATTTGATTTTCCTAAATTATTTTCTCCAACAATAAAATTGCACGATTCGTCAAATGTAATTGTTGCAGAATTTAAGTTTCGATAATTTTCAACGGAAATATCCTTTATTCTCATAATGTGCAGTTATTTTTTTATAAGTTATTTACAAGGAACAAAGGTAATCACAAAATAAACACCCAGCAATAAAACACTGGGTGTTTATCAACATACTAATTCCAAAAGATTTATTCTTCCTCGCTGCTGTCATTGTTAAACGAGAACGAAAGTTGTTGCATCTGCCCGAAGCTGTCGATAATATAAATGTCAATCGTCTGCTGGTCTGTCGATGCCGAGGTGTAGTAGAGCCTGAATGTTTCTTTCTCCAACGGGTAAAGGTCATTGAGCAAAAGCACCGTGCCGTTATCCATTTCCAGCTTTCCTTTGCCGTCCGGCTGGAAATACCGTATCTGATAGGCAGTCGGCTGGTAATAGCCGCCACGCACCAGTCGGCAGCGTATTTCGGCGGTTTCCCCGACTTTCAGCCTTTTGGGTACTGGCAGTGTTTCGATGCTGAACGGGTACGCCTGCTGAATATCCAAGTTGTCATTACAGGCGGTGACAAGCACGAGGGCGGCCACGATGTAGCAGCCCATGATGATTTTATACATTACATTCTTCATATACATTATTATATAGCGGTCAGTTGATAATGAATTTCAGTCCCAAAGATACCTGCGTGTGGAACTTGCCGATGTCCGAGCCGAACAACGCCCGTTCCCTTGCGTTCAACAGCAGAGCCACCCGGTCGGTCAGGTAGGTTTCCAGTTCCAGCGTCAGCGCACCGCCGTAAATGAAGCAGTCCTTATCCAGCAAGGTAGAGCCGTCCGGCAGCAGCTTTTCGCTTCGGTTGCTTGTTTCGTACCCGGCGAGAGCCGACAAGCCCAATGAAAGGAAAAAGGTCTTTCGTCTGTCCGATAGGAATTTCAGGTAGTAGCCGCCCTCTGCGGTGAACTGTTCGACTGGTATTCTCATATCCTTGTAGTCATACTTCTTGTGCAGGTATTCCCCGCCAATCACCCAGCGGTTGGCGTTCTTGGTGTAAACGCTGTACGCCGCCCCGATGTGGTAGGCAAAATCCGTATTGGCGTTCCAATGCACCCCGTCCGTCATGCCCGCCGTGACCTGCAAGCCTTTCATGCCCGGCAGGTATCTTTGTGCGTGTGCCTGAAACGAGGTCAGGCACAGCGCAAAGAGCATCATTATAAAGATGTGTCTTTTCATTCCCTATTTGATTTTTAGTTCGTCAATCACTTCTGCGTTCACGATGTCGGCGTTTTCCACCCGTATGGTCTGATGCCGCCCGCCGTTCTTCTCGTAGAGTTCCACGACCAGCAGCTTGTCGTCAGGAATGGTAAACTTCGGCAGGGCGTACACCGTGCGCACGGTCGATTTCCCGGCAATCTCTATCACCTCGTTGTAGCTGCGTACCGCATCCAGTACCGTTTCCTGAATAGCCGTGCGTTTGGGCACTTTTTTATCGGTTATCTTAAACCTGATGAAGTCCGTGTCGAAAGGCACGTTGGAACTGTTCTTTGTCTGCGTGTGCACGTAGAGCATCCCGTTATATGTGTAAATCCCCTTGATTAAGAACTGTATGCCGAAACGCTTGCTACCCAAGTGGCGCACTTTCCGGTCATTGTTCTTGTAGATGCTCTGCATTATCAGCTTCACCAGTAGCGGGCTTTCACCCGCCAGTTCCCGGAAATGGATGTTCATCCGGGTATGCGAGAAGTCGGACGTATCTTCATTCTCCAAGAAGTCCTTCATTTCGATGTTGAGCATTTCCGGTTCACGGGCGTACTTGGCGTTGAACGAAAAGAAACTGCCGTCCTCGCAGATAACGGAGAAGTTCGTTTCTCCCGGAAAGCCCTCTGTCGTGGCTTTCACCCTGATTACGTTCTCCGCACCGTCCGCCTTGCCCGCTATGATGTGGTTGCTTCCCAAATCGACATAGCGGACGGCGGCGGGGAAGATGATATGCACCGTCTTGGCAAAGGTCACTTCCACGCCGTAGGGCGTAACCATTTGGCGGTACGGGAGTTTCCGGGTAATACCCCGGTACAAGTCGTTGCCAGCCGCATACTTCACGGTGTCAGCGGTTTGTGCGTTTGCCGCACACACGCCCAGCAAGAGGGCGAACAATCCAAAAATCTGTTTCATTGTCAATTGAAATTTTAACGGTTGATAAAATGGTTATTGTTGTTTGGCGTAAAGCATGACTTTATAGCCTGCTTTCAGCTTCACTTTCACGGTTCGGAACTTCTTGGCGAGGTAGCCGGACGTTCCTTGCAGCAATCCCCTTGTCACGTCCATAGCCACCTGCTGCCCGGCACTTTGGGCAAAGGAAATGCTTGTACCCAGCCCGCTTCCGATATTCGCCATAGCTTCGTTGAACGCTTCCTGCTCCATAGAGGACGGTACGGAAAGCCCCTTTTGCCCGTCCGTGTCGAACACGGCGAGTTCCACCGGGATGATGTTGCCAGCGTACTCAATCGAGGACACCAGTATGTCGAGCCGTTCGCCCTGCACTTTTGCCGTTCCCGCCACGAGGGTATTCTTCGGCACAACGATATTTCCCGCCTGCATGGGTTCGAGCAGCCGTAGTTTCACCGCCTGCCCGTCCACCAGCGTTTGGTCTTGGTGTATGCAGGCGGCTACCGTGTTCTTTCCCATAGCGTACCCCGTGCCTACCGCCGTGTTGAAGCCGTAGTTTCGTGGCTGGCTGTAAGCCCGGATGAAGTCGGCATCGCTCACGGGCTGCTGCAATCCCGAAACGGTCGTTTCCCGGATAGCCTGCACCGGAATAGCCGGAGTGCCGATACCGCCGCCGTTCTGCCCGGCTGTCGGTATTTGGGCAATCTGCCCCCTTTGTCCGTCCTGCCCGTTCATGTACTTTGCCGCCAGCTCGTAGGACTTTTCCAAGAGTGCCATTTGGTCGTCAGCCGTAGGCGTGGCGTTCTGCTGCTGTTTCAGTCGGTCGGTCAGTTCCGCCACCTGCCGTTTCAATTCCTCTTTTTCCTCGTCCACAGGGGGCGTTTCGTAGAACGTGCTTAACTGGCGGTTGATGTCCCGGTAAGCCGCCCTTGAAGAAGCACCGCCGCCCCTTTGTGGCTTCGGATCTTCTTCCGGCATCAGATTGATTTCCTCTTGTGGTTCTTCCGTATCATCGTCCAGCGTGAAACCGAAGTCCTGCAAGGATTGTATCTTGTCCTGCTGTTTGCGGTTTGTCACCGCCTGCTCGTAAGCCTTTTGCTTGTCGGCTATAATCCCGTCCTCTGCGGGCAAGGGTATGTCGGCATTGAAGCCGCCCACGCTTTCCACATTCACGTCCTCTTTGCCGGAGGGTGCGAATATCAGGTACATGCACCCTGCAAAGGCAAGGAACATCAGCGGGAAGACTATCATTTTCCTGCGCTGCTGCACCTGCTGCGGGGTAAGTTCCCGTTTGGGTTTATCTTCCTTTTTCGGCTTCCCGTCCGCCTGCGGTACGGTCGTGCCGTTCTCATTCTTCTGTACTTCTTCCATATTGCGGTCTGTTTAACGGGTTGATACTTTGGGTTGTGTCATTGCCGTGCAACGGCAGTTGTCTGATGTGTTCTATTTGCAGCCTTTGCCCGTCCCGTTTCCCGATATTGTAGATTGATGAAACGGTGATGTAGATAGACAAGCCGCCGAAAAAGAAGAACATCAGGAGGATAACCGCCAGCCTTTTGCCCGGCGTAATCCGTCCGCACATTCGGCGCAGGCGGTCGTCCGCCCAGTCCCGCACCTTTTCGATGTGGTTTCGTTTTCTCTCCATAAGGCTATCTTTTAATGGTCTGCAAATCCTTGTTCTCGGTAATGGTGAACGCTTCGATGATGAAGCCGTGCGGGTTGTTGTCGCTTCGTGTGGCGTTAAGCAACCGGCACGAGGTCACAAGGCTTCGCACTGTCAGGCTGCTTTCCCGGACAATCAACTGGCGGGCATACGTGTTCACCTTGTAGGGGTACTGGTCGAAGTCGCACTTCACGCTGTCAATCTCCACCGTCTGCGTGACGTTTCCGGAAATCACCCGGTTGTAGTAGCCCTTTTCCGCCAAGTCCTTGTAATAGTTGAAAGCGGTCTTGTCGGCGAGAAACAACGAGCGTTTGATGTTGCTTTCGATAGCCCCCTTTTCGGGTGATAAGGTGAAGAAAAGTTCGTGGAAACGCCGCACGTGCGACTTCGCTTCCACGGGTCTGTTCTGCGCCATGTCCTGCGAGAGTGCCAGCATCAGGCTTTTGCCGTTGTCGAGGACGTATATCTTCTGCCGCTGCTTTTCGGCGAAGCTGTACGAGTTCCACACGGCAAAGCCCGTCACCAGTGCGCACAGGCAGATGAATACCAGCGCAAAGAGCCTGATTTGCCGGAAACTCGTTTCGATGTTCGTTAATGACTTAAATTCCATATACTAAATATTGATGTTGGTTATTTGAGTAGTTTCCCGGTTACTTTCCCGCTTGCCGCACCGACCGCAGCCCCGGCGATTGAACCAGCCCGTGCCACGTTGCGGTTATAGGCAGACGTACCGCCAGCCGACACTATCCAGCTTGCCACCGTTGGAATGGTGAAGTAGCCCACGATGCCGATAATCATAAAGATTATATACACGGTGCTGCTCCCGTCCGGGATGAAATCCGGGTCTGAAAGCTGCTCGATGTCTTTTTGGAGCATCAGGGTTTGTATGCGTGCCAGCACGCTGCTGAACAAGTCCGACACGGGCAGCCACAGGAAAATGGAGATATAGCGTGAAATCCACCGGGTCAGCGTGCTTTGGAAACCGTCATAGACGGAAATCGCAAACGCCAGCGGACCCAGTATGCTTAACACGATTAGGAAGAACGTGCGCAGCGTGTCTATAATCAGCCCCGCCGCCTGAAAGAGCATTTCCAATAACTCCCTGAACCAGTCCCGGACGGACTTCTTTATATTATAAGCCGTCCTGTCCATGTACATGCCCGTCATAGTCACCATGTCGGAGGGCGACCAGCCCAGTTCTTCCAGTTGTCGGTCAAATTCCTCGTCCGATGCGAGGTAAGCCGTTTCGGGGCTTCGCATCAGGGCTTCATATTCCAGTCGGTCTTTCTGCGCCCGGTACTCGTTCATGTCGAAAGTCTGCGTTTCCATAAGCTGGTTGCACCCTTTTACCACTGGCGACAGCACCGTGTTGATAGTCCCCAGCACGAACGTGGGAAAGAACATGATGCACAGCCCCAACGCAAAGGGACGCAGGAGCGGGTACACGTCTATGGGTTCGGCACGTGCGAGCGACTGCCACACTTTGGCGGCTACATAGAACAAAGCTCCCAGCCCGGCTATCCCTTTGGCTACCCCCGTCATGTTGCTGCACAAGGGCATCATTTCATCGTACAGCACCCGCAACACTTGGTGCAGGTTGTCAAAATCCACCGTTGCTAATAACATAGGCATACCGATTTATATGTTACCAGTAGCGTTCATCCGCCGAGCCGTAGAGAGCCAGCACCCGGTCGGTGTCGTTCTTCTTCTTCGCCCGCAGGTAGGACACGGATATGTTCTTTCGGGTGTAGTAGTTCACGAGGTTGCGGTAGTTGAGCAGGCTTTTATAGGCGTTGTTGATTACCGCCAGCCTTTCGGCATCCGTCAGCGACATGCCCGTCACGTTCACTACATTCTTCAAGTCCTGCAACACGTCCGCACTTTCGGAGAGCAGCTTGGCGTACCCGGCTGAAATGGCGGTGAGTTCATCCGGCGTGTAGTTCGGATCTGCCAGCATGTTCTGATAGTTTCGCACGTAGATTTCGGATATTTCCGCCACCAGTTCAATGGACTTCTTCACCTTGATGCCGCCCTTGACAACATCGTGTACCGCTTTGAGTGCATCGTAATAGACTTTTCCCTGCTGGAAAATCTTCTGCGCTTCCATGAAGCCGTCCAGCGTGTTTTTGGCTGTGGTGGAAGTCTGCACTATCTGCTTGGTGGTGTTGATGATGCCCTGCGCCAAGTTGCCGGGGTCTGACACCACCCACTGTGCGGATGCCTTGCCGATGAAGCAAAGGCACACCGCCATAAGGAGAATTGTTCTTTTCATTATCTTTTGTTTTCAGGGTTTGTAACTCGTTTGTATTCGCCGCCGGGCATGAGCGTTATCCGGTCGGTCTTTTTGTCATAGGTGAACTGTATGCGGAAGCCCGTTTCGATGAACAGGCAGCCGTTCCGTTCTGTTACCGGGTAAGCCGTTTCCAGTATTCTGCCCCTGACATTCGCTTTCCGGGTGACGGTGTATCTGCCGCCCGTTTCCGAGAGTGTGAAAGCCGGGTGTCCCCTGACGTGTACCCAATAGCCCTGCATCCTTTCCAGCTCCTTGCTTCCGCTGTCCTCGCAGCCCGCCAGCAGGCAGGCGGACAATAGCGTGTATATCAGATTGTCAATCCATTTCATGTTCCTAATTTTTAAGTTGTTGATGATTGGGGATTTCTTTTGCTTTCTGCAAGCCGCTTGATAGCCAGTTCAAGGTTGCCGCCCAGCTTGTCGGCGAGGGCGAACAGTTCCATTTTCTCGCTTTCCTCGGTCGTGTACGTGTAATATTCTTCCAACGAAACTTCCGTGGCATATACCGCCGATTGTGTGCCGCCCAGCGAGAAGAACACTTCCTTGTACTTCCGTCCGGGGTGGTTCGCCATGTTGATAGACAATATCTGCGAACGCTCCTTGTCGGTCAGTCCCAAGAGGTTCTATATGCTGTCAAACTTGTTGAGATATTTTCGCTGGTCTAACAAAATCTTGCAGTCCGAGTTATTGATGATACTTTCTTTCACGATAGGGGAAGAAATAATATCCTCTACCTCTTGCGTGACTACAATCGCTTCCCCGAAATACTTTCGGACTGTTTTGTAGAGGTAGCGGATATAGTCCGCCATGTTCGCCGATGCAATCGCTTTCCACGCTTCTTCAATTAGTATTAACTTCCTTATCCCCTTTAACTTGCGCATTTTGTTTATAAAGGCTTCCATGATGATGATAGTCGTTATCGGGAATAAAATCTTGTGGTCTTTGATATTGTCCAATTCAAAGACAATGAAGCGTTTATGCAGCAAATCCAGCTCCTTGTCGGAGTTCAGCAGGTAGTCGTACTCACCGCCACGATAGTACGGTTCAAGCACGTTCAGGAAATTGTCAATGTCAAAATCCTTTTCCCTGACATTCTTCCGTTCAAGCTGTCGGCGGTATTCGTCCCGGACAAACTCGTAGAACGTGTTGAAGCAGGGTGTTACCGACCTGTCGCCCGTGATACGTTCGATATAGGCACTTACCGCATTGGACAACGCCACTTCTTCCGACCGTTTGGGGGCTTCATCGTCCCGCTTCCACAGGGTGAGTATCAGGGTCTTGATACTCTCTTTCTTCTCGATGTCAAATACCCCGTCCTCGACATAGAACGGGTTGAACGCTATCGGGTTCTCGTTGGTGTAGGTGAAATAAATCCCGTCCTCGCCGTGCGTGCGGTTGTGGATAAGCCGGGACAGCCCCAAGTAACTGTTACCCGTATCGACCAGCAGCACGTGCGCACCCTGTTCGTAATACTGGCGCACCATGTGGTTGGTAAAGAAGGACTTACCCGACCCGCTCGGTCCAAGTATGAACTTGTTTCTGTTGGTCGTGATGCCTTTCTTCATGGGCAAATCCGATATGTCGATGTGCAGCGGGCGACCGCTTACCCTGTCCACCATTTTGATGCCGAACGGCGAAAGCGAACTCTTGTAGTTCGTTTCTTCCACGAACAGGCAGAGAGCCTGCCCCAAGAACGTGTAGAAACTTTCCTCTGCGGGGAAGTCGGCTTCGTTGCCGGGTATGCCCGCCCAAAAGAGCGTGGGCGTGTCGGTGGTGTTGTGGCGTGGCTTGCACTCCATTAATGCAAGCTGGCTTCCCACATCGTTGCGTATGCGTTTGAGTTCTTCCCGGTCATTGCTCCATGCCATGACGTTGCAGTGGCAACGCACCGAGATAAGCCCCTTGCTGTGCGCTTCGTTCAGGTACTCGTCTATCCACTCCTTGTTCACTTGGTTGGCACGGGAGTAGCGGGAGAGCGATTGCATATTCCGGGCGGTCTGCTCGAAGTTCTTCAGGTTTTCGGCGTGGTCGTCTATGAAGATGAACTGGTTATAGACGTGGTTACACGACAACAGCACGCCCACCGGGGCGGCAAAACTTAACCTGCAATCGCTCCGGTCAGTGGACAGTTTCTCAAATCGGCAGTCCGTCCCGACCTTTCCGGGCAAATCTTCCACGTCCGAAAGCGTGTGCAGGCACAGTATATCGTCCCCGACCCGCATTTCTTCCGGGTACAGCCCGATGTCTTTCAGGCAGGTGGTATCTGTCTGCGAGAGCGAGAAGTATTTCTCGATGATGCCCGCCTTTCCGTCCTGCCCGGTGATTTCCGATGCCGCCAGCCGGGTAAGGGTGACAAAACCGCTGTCGTTCATAATCCTTTCAAACTGCCCGACCGCTTCGATGAACTTTGCCGCCGCTTCCTTGTCGGCTATCTCCTGCGGAACAATCCTTCCCCGGCAAAGGGTGGAGAAGTCGCTCTGTCGGCGGCTTCTCTCCCTTGTCGTTTTCGTCAGGAACAGGTAGCAGTAATGGTTCAGGAACGGGCGTTCATTGAAGTGCCGTTCAAAGGAGCGGCTTAAAAAACTAAGCTCGTCCCTTTCCGTGTCGGGCTGGTAGTTCTCCTTGATGAAGAAGTCCTGCTTGTGTACTATGGAGTAGTCGGGCAGCACCTTGATTGCCTTATACCATGCCGAATGTATGGCTTCGTACTCGGCACTGGTGACGGTGAACAGTTCGGGCAGTTCCACCCTGAAAGCCACCGTTATGTCCGCATCCTTTGAAATGATGCAACCGTTCTCCACCGCCAAAAGTGGAAATTTCCTTTCCAGCGTGGTAGCCTTTAACATATTCCTCATGTTCTTTCTTCCTTTCTTCTTTTGTAGTTGAACAGCCGGGGTATCTCCTTTCGGCTAATAATGAAGCGTGGGTGTCTTTTGCGTGCGGCAGCTTTCATCAGCCCGTGCGTGCCGTACTTGGCGTTGAGCCGGAACGTCTGCCACACGAGCAGCAGCGAAGCCGACACGATGAAACCGATACATAGCCACTGGTTCACGCCTGCCATGAACAGGACGATGAACACCACGAAGACGGCGAGCAAGCCGCCGCAAAAGATAAAGAGGTACTGGCTTTTCAGCCCCTTGAACTCCACTGGCTTCCCGATACCCCTGTTTACCGGATATTCAGACATTGCCGCCTTTTTAGAGGAAGAACGAACGCAGGATAGTGGCGGCGACAATCAGGAAGATGCACGCCCCGAACCAACTGGCGGCAGTCTTTGAGGTATCGGGGTCGCCGCTTGAAAACTTGTTATATACTTTTACCCCGCCAATCAAGCCGCAGACCGCCCCGATTGCGTACACCAGTTTTGTTCCGGGGTCAAAATACCCGGTGATTAGGTTCGTGGCTTCGGTGATGCCCGCCTGCCCGTTTCCTTGTGCGTAGGCACTTACCACGGCGGCAAGTATAGCCGCCGACAAGAAGATTTTCTTTCTCATTGTGATTTGTTTTTAATACCGGGCGGCGGGTGGATAGTCCGCCTTTCCCGGCTGGTGAATAATTTGAAATTTTAGTGGTCGGGGATAGTCCCGTTTGTCTGTTTGTTTTCAGGTTGCCAATCAACCGTAATCCCGTTGTTTCATGCTGTCAGGCTTATAATTATTATATTATAGGAAATCGTTCATGTCGAACGCTTCGTGTTCCTCGCTTGTATCGACAGTTCCGGCAGGGACAGCAGCCGCAGCCAGTTCCGCTTCGTTGCGTCCCAGCAGTTCCGCCACCTTTGCCAGCCCGCCGTTGATGTTCTCCACCACCGCATCGTAGAGGTTCGTCCCCTCAATGCTTGCCAGTGTCCCGGCGGTTTGCCGTTTCTCCGCTTCGGTGGGGTTGTCGGCGTTCGCCGTGCGTACCGCTTCGCCCAGTTCATCGAAGCTCACGCCCGTAGCCCGCCCGGTATCATCGTCACCGTCCATGTACCCGGCTATTTCCTCGTCCTCGTAGTCGGGTTCGTCATTCTCGTAACCGGGCGTTTCTTCCGCTTCGGCTGCTGTTTCCGGAATGTTTTCTTCCGGCTGTCCGTCAGCCTGCGGCGCAAAAATAGTATCATTTTCAGCCGCTTGCGGGAGGTGTCCCGATTTGTCCTGCGCTGTCCCGATTAGTCCGCCCTTGTATCGGCTTTCACCTATCAGCGTGTAGCCTGAAACCCCGTTTCGTGGGAGTGGCGCATCATCCGTTCTGCCCGTTGATGTCCGGCTGTCCGTGTAGCGATACCACAGCCATAGGGCGATATAGTACACCAAAAGCCCGGTAAGTATGCAATAGATTATCATAGTCAGACAGGCTTTTGGAAGTGGCTTTCGTACAGGGTGTTTATCTCGTCTTGGTACTGCTCGAAGTGCCGCAGCAGAATGTTTTCCACGTAGCTGCTTACCGTCACCTTGCGCCCGCCTATCACCGTCACGATACGCATCAGCTTCTCGTGCGTGGTACGGCTCACGTACAAGGGCTGTCGGTCTGCCAGTTCCACTTTCTGAAAGTAAGTTTCCTGGTAGTCGCCCGAACCGCCCTTGCGCCTGCGGGGTGTCGGTTTCTCTACTTGCACCGTTTCTGTTTGTGTTTCTTGCGGTACATCATTCGTCTTATTATTATCTTGTTTACTGGGAACACCCTGCGAGATAAGCTCTTTCATGAAATCCTCGTCTATCTTCGGCATCCCGCCGCTTTGCTTTGCCATATCATTTTAATTTGATGTAGTACACTATTTCGGTTATCAGTTCTTCCAAGTTGCTTCCCCTTACCAGCGAGCGGCTGGCGGGAAAGAGCGTGGAGCGGAACACTGCCTTTTTATCCGCCACCAGTTCCTTTTTGTAGCGTTTGGTATCGGGGATAAAGGTTTTCATCAGCGGCAGTTCCAGTTCCTTAATGGTCTTGTCGTAGGCGGTGTAAAGGTCTGTTTTCTCCCTACCGTCCACCATGTTCCAAAAGAGGTACAGCCCGGCAAGTCGGCAGGCTTCATTCCTTACCAATAGCTTTTGGATAGCCATTGCGAACGACAGGCTGCTTTCCAGCACCACCTTGTCGGCGGAAATGGGTGTGAAAATGTAGTCCATGCCTGCAAGGGAGTTTATCACGCCCTCGCTGTTCACCGTGCCGGGCAGGTCGAAAAACACAATATCCGGCACGTGTCCGGCGGCTATATGTTCGTCAGCCGTTGCAATCGCCTTTTCAGGTGAACTGCACAATACCGGGTAGGCTTTCTTCCCCAGTCGGGTAAACTGTTCATACGCCATTCGCTTGTAATCTTCATCCGCCCCGACCTGCTCGGCATCCCGCTTTCGCATCCCGGCAATGGAGTGTTGCGGGTAGTCGCAATCGACCACCGCCACATCGTAGCCTTTGAGGTAGTAGAGGTAACTCGCCGCCAGCACGGTAAAGGTGGTTTTGCCGACTCCGCCCTTTTGGGTGGAAAAGGCGACATAAAGGGGTGTTTTCTCGTTTTCCATATTGCTTTCGTTCATTATTGGTTGATAGATTTATTTATTGCTTTCAATCAATCCAGCCATATAGCTTTCTTTGTTTCCATATTGCAATCTTGAAATATTGAAAGACTGTTTTATTTCAATCTTGTTTTCCAGCTTTCATTCTTTCTTGAAATATTGAAATCCTGCAATCACGTTTTCTTGAAATCCTGCTTTCTATCCTGCTTTCTTGCTTGAAATATGGCTTTCAACCTTGAAATCTTCTGCAAATAAAAGGAGAAAAAACGTTCGTTTTTAGATGTGTCCCGATTTGTCCTGCGCTGTCCCGATTTGTCCACCAACCGCCTATTTTACAGCATTATAAATCACCGTTACTTTGCAGCGGAGTAACGAACCGCAGGGGGCAAAGGTGTAAAACCGGGCTGGTGAACGGCAGGGCTTGCCGTTCCACGCTAACCCCAATCCGTCCGTGACGGATTTCGATTTTCGTCAGAAAATAGCAAGGTGTGTTTTGTATGCTACAAAACCGTTTTCCGTGCCTGAAAACGCCTTGCCCCTTGCGGGGGTAAAAATCACTCCGAAGTCGTAATTTTTTAATTGAAAGAAGCATGGAAACAAGAAAACCTAACAAGGGCGGTCGCCCCGCCCTCGCAGACCCGGCGAAGCATCGCCATGTCCTTTACCTGAACGACCGGGAGAATGCCCGCTTCCTCTCGCAATGGGAGCAGTCGGGCGTTACGAGCAAGTCCCGTTTCATCGCCGCCCGGCTGTTCGGCGAGCCGTTCCGGGTGGTGAAAGTGGACAAATCGGCAGTAGAATATTGCGCCCGGCTGACCGAATTTTACGCCCAGTTCCGGGCGGTTGCAGTCAATTACAACCAAGTCGTAAAGGCGTTGCACAGCAACTTTTCGGAGAAAAAGGCACTGGCTTTTCTCTATAAACTGGAGAAAGCGACCACCGAACTGGCGATGTTGAACCGTCAGGTTATCGACCTGACAAACGAGTGCAGGGAACTATGGTTGCCAAAATAAGCACGGGCGGCAATATGTTCGGCGCACTGGCTTACAACCAAAACAAGGTGGACAGCGGGGAAGCAAAGGTGCTTTTCTCCAACCGGATGCTGTTGAGCGAGGACGGGAATTTCTCTATCGGCGAGTGTATGCGCAGCTTTGAAATGCAGATGCCCGTCCAGCTATCCACCAAGAAGCCGATACTTCATATTTCCATAAACCCGCACCCGGAAGACGTGCTGACCGACCAGCTGCTTTCCGACATTGCCAAAGAGTATATGCGGAAATTGGGCTATGGCGACCAGCCCTATTTGGTGTACAAGCATACCGACATCGACCGCCACCACATCCACATCGTGGGGTTGCGAGTGGACGAGAACGGCAAGCCGCTGAATGACAGGTTCGAGCATCGGCGCAGCAAGCAAATCACCCGTGAGCTGGAAAAGAAATACGGGCTGCACCCGGCAGAGCGAAAGGAACGTGCCGAACGCCCGGAACTTAAAAAGGTGGACTATGCCGCCGGGGACGTGAAGCACCAAATCGGCAATACCGTGAAAGCGGCTTGCTATGGCTACCGCTTCCAGTCGTTCGGGGAGTACAAGGCTTTGCTTGCCGCTTACAACGTGTGCGCCGAGGAAGTCAAGGGTGAAGTGAACGGCAAGCCCTATCAGGGCATTGTCTATTCCGCCATGAACGACAAGGGAGAAAAGGCGGGCAACCCGGTAAAGGCTTCCCGCATCGGCAAGTCGGTGGGTTATGAAGCGGTGCAGCGCAGAATGGAGAAATCGGGCGAAGCAATCAGGAACGGGAAACTGAAAGAGCGCACCCGGAAGATTGTAGCCACTGCCATGCAGACTACCCGCAGCCGCAAGGAACTGGAACAACAGCTAAAGAAGCAGGGCATTGACGTGGTATTCCGTCAGAATGACAGCGGGCGCATCTATGGCGTTACGTTCATCGACGACGACAGCCGGGTGGTGCTGAACGGTTCACGCTTGGGCAAGGAGTATTCGGCGAACGTGTTCAACGAACGTTTTTCGGGCGAAACCGGAAAGATGCACCAGCCCGAAGTGTCAGCACCGCAGCAAGACCAGCCCACGCATCAGGAACAACCGGGCTTCACGCCGAAATCCGACATCGTTTCGGGCATGGCTTCCGTGCTGGGTGCTTTCGGCGGTTTGCTGGGCGGCGGTGCATCTGGCGGTGACGAGCCGCAGGACACCGCCCGCCAAAAGAGAAAGAAGAAAAAGAAGCGCACAAGGCGCATTGACTAACTTAAAAACATACAATTATGCAGCAAGAGGATGATTTGAGAGGGCTTGCAAGGGTCATGGACTTTATGCGGGCTGTCAGTATTCTATTCGTGGGAATAAACGTGTACTGGTTCTGTTACTCCACCCTGAAAGAATGGGGAGTGACGTTTGAAGTGATAGACAAGATACTGTGGAACTTCCAGCGCACCACCGGGCTGTTCTCGTCCGTCCTTTGGACGAAACTTTTTGCGGTGGTGTTCCTCGCCCTGTCGTGCATCGGCACTAAGGGCGTGAAAGAGGAAAAGATAACGTGGGCGAAGATACATTGCAGCCTTGTGGCGGGTGTCGTGTTGTTTTTCCTGAACTGGTGGCTGCTGGAACTTCCGCTGCCACATACGGCGGACACTGTGTTTTATATCGCCACGCTATCGGCGGGCTATATCTGTATGCTCATGGCGGGTACATGGATGTCCCGGTTGTTGAAGAACAACCTAATGGATGATGTCTTTAATACAGAGAACGAGAGTTTCATGCAGGAAACAAGGCTTATCGAGAACGAGTATTCGGTAAATCTGCCTACCCGGTTCTACTATAAGAAGAAATGGAATAACGGCTGGATAAATGTTGTGAACCCGTTCCGTGCCAGCCTTGTGTTGGGTACGCCGGGCAGCGGCAAATCGTATGCAGTGGTAAATAGTTACATAAAACAGCAAATCGAGAAAGGTTTTGCGCTCTACTGCTATGATTATAAGTTTCCCGATTTATCGGAAATCACTTATAATCATTTGCTTAACCACTTGGACGGGTATAAGGTAAAGCCCAAATTCTACATTATCAATTTTGACGACCCACGCAAGAGCCACCGATGCAACCCGATAAACGCCAGTTTCATGTCGGACATTGCGGATGCCTACGAAGCAAGCTACACGATAATGCTTAACCTCAATCGAAGTTGGATAAGCAAGCAGGGCGACTTCTTCGTGGAAAGCCCGATTATCCTGCTTGCAGCCATTATTTGGTACTTGCGCATTTATCAGGGCGGCAGGTATTGCACGTTCCCGCACGCCATAGAGTTGTTGAACAAGAAATACGCCGATGTTTTCACGATTTTGCGCAGTTATCCCGAACTGGAAAACTATCTTTCCCCGTTCGTGGATGCTTGGGAAAGTTCGGCAGTTGAACAGTTGCAGGGGCAGATTGCCAGTGCGAAAATCCCGCTTTCAAGGATGATTTCACCCGCCCTTTACTGGGTAATGACGGGCGATGATTTTTCACTTGACATCAACAACCCGAAAGAGCCTAAAATCTTGGTTGTCGGTAACAATCCTGACCGCCAAAATATCTACTCGGCGGCACTGGGATTATATAATTCCCGTATCGTGAAGCTGATAAACAAGAAAGGTCAGCTTAAAAGTTCGGTGATAATAGATGAATTACCGACTATATATTTTCGTGGGCTTGATAATTTGATTGCCACCGCCCGAAGCAACAAGGTTGCGGTTCTGTTGGGCTTTCAGGATTACAGCCAGCTTACCCGTGACTATGGGGACAAGGAAAGCCGTGTAATCCAAAATACGGTGGGCAACGTGTTCAGCGGTCAGGTAGTCGGTGAAACGGCAAAAATACTGTCCGAGCGTTTCGGAAAGGTGTTGCAGAAACGGCAGAGCATGACAATCAACCAGCGGGAAAAATCCACCTCGATAAGCACCCAAATGGACAGCCTGATACCCGCCAGCAAAATATCCAACCTCACGCAAGGTATGTTCGTGGGTGCTGTGGCGGACAACTTCGATGAACGGATAGAGCAGAAGATTTTCCACTGTGAAATCGTGGTGGACAATGAAAAGGTGAAGCGGGAAACCGCCCGTTACGTGAAGTTGCCGCAGATAATCGACTTCACCGACAAGGACGGCAACGACCGGATGCAGGAGGAGATACAAGCCAACTATGACCGCATCCGTCAGGAAGTCCGGCAGATTGTCGAGGACGAGATAACCCGGATTAAGAACGACCCGGAGCTATGCCACCTTATAAAAGAGGAAGAATAACCGATATTCTTTCCTGACAGACAGTATTTTTACTAATTTTGCAGACAAAGAAATGATTATGAATGAAAACCAAAATACGGAATGGAAAGAAAGCTGGCGTGACGAGTATCTGAAATGGATATGCGGCTTTGCCAACGCCACAGGCGGCAAGATATATATAGGTATGAATGACAACGGTAAGGTAGTCGGCGTTGCCGATGCCGACAAACTGCTGGAGGATATACCGAACAAAGTGCGTGACGTGCTGGGTATCATCGTGGACGTGAACCTGCTGGAAGAAAACGGGCTGAAATATATCGAGATTGACGTACCGCCTTATTCCAATCCTATCAATTACAAAGGTCAGTACCACTATCGCAGCGGCAGCACGAAACAGGAGTTGAAAGGTGCGGCGTTGAACCGTTTTATCCTGCAACGTACTGGCAGGCATTGGGACGAGTTTCCCATAGAGTGGGCAGGCATAGAGGAACTTTCCCCCGGCGCATTGAACCGTTTCCGCAAGGAAGCGGCGAGAAGCGGGCGTGTGGACGAAGATGTGTTGAAAGATACTACCGAAAATTTGCTGCACGATTTGCGGCTGATTGACACCCAAACCAACCGTCCGACCCGTGCCGCCTTGCTGTTGTTCCACCCCGACCCGGAACGCTTTGTAACCGGGGCTTATATCAAGATAGGTTTCTTCCGGGATGATAAGGGTAACTTGGAGTTTCAGGACGAGGTTCACGGCTCTTTAATGGAGCAGGTGGATAAGGCAATGGATTTGATAAAGACCAAATACCTGATTTATCATATATCATACGAGGGAATTTCCCGGCGTGAAACACCGCAGTTCCCGGTGGAAGCTATCAGGGAGTCACTGATGAATTGTGTGGCACATAAAGACTATGCCAGTGCCGTACCCATTCAGATTAGCGTGTTCCCCGACCATATCACCTTTTGGAACGCCGGACAGTTACCGGAAAGCTGGACGACCGAAAAACTTTTTGAAAGCCACCCGTCCTCTCCCTATAACCCGCTAATCGCCAACGCCTTTTTCAGAAGCGGGGATATTGAAAGCTGGGGACGTGGCTACAAGCGTATCTTGGAAGCTGTCAGCGCATACAAGTTGTTGCCACCCAAACTTGAAATGTTAAGCGGTCTGATGATTACCTATTATACCGATATACGTTCGCAGCTATTGGCGCAGCGAGTGGATGAAAGGTATATACCCATTATTGAGTATGCCGCCCAAAATGGGAGTATAAATAATTCAGATGTGCAGAATTTGTTAAATACCAGTAAAACTACTGCTTATCGAATTTTGTCGCAACTGGATAACTGGCTGGAAATACAAGGAACAACAGGAAAAGGCACTCATTATACACTTAAAGGGTTCACAAAGGGTTCATAATTGAATGTTTTTGCTTTTATGAAATGCTGAACTTCCTGTTTAACAAGCATTTGAAAACCATTAAAAGGGTTCACAAAGGGTTCATCGAAAGAGAGTGATTGATTTCACTCTCTTTTTTATGCTTAATTTCGCAACCATTGGTTGAATATTTTATCTTAATTGCGTTTTTCTTGTTTTATAATCCAAGTTGAACCGTGTCGTGGGAAGAATGGTCTTTGCCATTTCTGTTTGCAATACGGTTTGTCTGATGTCGCCCAGTATGTCCGCCACCACCTTTCTGACACGTGGCGGGTAACTTTTCGCCAAAGATACGATTTTTTCCAGTTCCAGCAGGCTATACCCGTTGAAATATTGGCTCTTGACCCGGTTGTAGATGTCCTGCCCGGTTGTTCCGGGTATGCGCTTCATGTCCTTTATCGCATCGAGCAGCCGCAAGTACGGGACAAGGCTTTCATCCGGGTAGTCCATGCAGTAGGCTTTCACGCACTCTATATCCAAGTTCTTGAAACGGAAACGGCGAACCGGGTTAGGAGTGGCTATCGTTATGGTTGTGGCTACCTGTTCGGTCAGCCCCATTTTGTTATAGACGTAAGCACCCGTGATATAGCCGTTCAGTTTTTCAGTCAGATAGCGGAACTGTTCATCCTGATAGACAGGCAGCTTTCCCAGTCCCAGCACTGATTTCTTGGGACGATAGTACGCCCCCTTTTCAACCCGTACCAGTACCCCTTTGCGGCTCTGTTCGGAAAGTAGCACCGCAACATTGGCGGTCTTTTCCGTTTCAAACGACAAATCCCGGAACGTGAATATACGCCCGGTATCTATCCGTTCAATCTGCCCAAGTATCTCTTTCCTGAATGAAGCCATATTTATGTACTTTGTTTCTATGAAGCAAAGATAGTATATTATGTAATCACCTGAAAAAACATAACAAATATTTTGCCGAAGATGTTTTTTATTTCTCCAACTATTGGTTGGATATTTTTTTATTCACTCGGACAAATTGGGACAGTACCGGACAAATTCGGACAGTCCTTGCCGCCCGTCCAAATATAGCATATTTAGTCGCTACCTTTGGGCGGGACTATTCCCGTAACCACTAAAATTCCAATTATTTATGGCAAACAGAATGACCCCGCCCGCAGAGGGGCAGGAAAAAGACGTGCTGCTGGTCTTGGATAAACAGCAGGGAAAGGTGAGTGCCGTTAAGGGTATCGACAAGGACGGCAATTTGCAGACCGTGCCACCCACTACCGGACACGGCGGCGAGTTCATGCAGGTGGACAAGAACAGCGATGTGTTCAGCAACTTCATTTCCAACTTCTACCGCAAGTATCAGGACACTTCCGGGCTGGAACTGTTCAGCGTCAAGGCTTCCGAAGCGGAGCGGGACGCAAAGGCAATCGAGGACAACCACCGCAACCCTACACCGGAGGGTGACAAGCGGGCTGAAATGCTTCGAGTTCCGAAGCCCGACTTCCACGAGTTCAAGCAGGGCTACCGCTTCGACCCGTCAAAAATCGACTGGGAGAACCTGAAAAAAGTCGGCATCACCGCCGACACCCTGAAAAACACGAGGGACTTCGACCGGGTGATGCGTGGCTACAAGTCCCGCAACACTTACACTGTTTCGGGGACGGTGGGCGGCTTCTATCTCAAACCTACCGATGTCAAGATCTCTTTCTATCAGGCAAAGGACGGCACGGTAGTACCCAAGCTACACGGCGTGCAGCAGGACGAAAAACTGTTGCAACGCCCGTTCCATGAACACGAGTTCACCAAGCAGGAACAGGGCAACTTGCAAGGCACTGGCAACTTGGGCGGCATCGCTGAAATCAAAGACCCGAAAAGCGGCGAGCAAATCCCCGTGTTCGTCAGCCGGGACAGGTACACGCACGAACTGGAGTATATGCGGGCTGACAAGTGGAAATGCCCCGATACAATCTGTAACGTGCAAGTCAGCCCGGAACAGAAAGCCGCCTTTGAAGCCGGGCAAGCGGTGAAAATGGAAAACCTGCAATTCAGGGACGGCACGCAGCGCAGTGCCTATTTGCAGGTCAGTGCGGTGGAGCGTGGCTTGGAGTTCCTGCCCCGTGCCGCCGTCCAGTTCTTGCAGCAGTGGCAGCAGCCCGCAGAGCGGCAGGTCGCCGGGCTAAAGGACGGCAAGGGCGTTGAGTTCAACGGTCATGTACAGCCCGGCGCACAGGGCAAATCCCCCGACAAGGTGCAGCCGAAAGACGTTACCCCCACCGCCGAGAGCCGGACGCAGGTAGCGGTCAATTCGGGGGGCAAGACCAACGAAGCCACCAAGCAGGGCAAAGAGCCGTTGAAACAGGGTCAGGACAAGCCCACCGCCAAGCAGAAAGAGAAGCAGGAGAAAGCGCAGGACAAGAGCCTGAAAGCTGACAAGCCCAAGAAGTCCAGAGGAATGAAAATGTAATATCCACCATTAAAAAGTAAAGAATTATGATTGCATTGATAGCAGAGAAGCCCAGCGTGGCAAAGGACATCGCCCGCATCATCGGGGCGACCGGGCGTAATGACGGTTATCTTTCCGGTAACGGGTATATGGTGACATGGGCGTTCGGCCACTTAATCCAGCTTGCCATGCCGGAAGCCTACGGCGTGGCGAACTTCCGCAGGGAGAGCCTGCCCATACTGCCGCCCGATTTTCAATTAATCCCCCGTCAGGTGAAAGCGGAGAAAGGTTACAAGGCAGACCCCGGCGTGCTGAAACAGTTGAAAGTGATAAAGGAAGTGTTCGACCAGTGCGACCGGATTATTGTCGCCACCGATGCCGGGCGTGAGGGTGAGTTAATCTTCCGCTATATCTTCCATTACCTGAACTGCCGGAAACCATTTGTGCGCCTGTGGATAAGCAGCCTTACCGACAAGGCAATCCGTGAGGGGCTGGATAACTTGCAGCCGGGAGAGCGTTACGATAACCTCTATTTCTCTGCCAAGTCCCGCAGCGAAGCGGACTGGCTGATAGGGATAAACGCCACCCAAGCGTTGAGCGTTGCCGCCGGGCAGGGGGTGTTCTCGCTGGGCAGGGTGCAGACACCCACGCTCGTGATGATATGCAGCCGCTATTTGGAGAACAAGAATTTCGTACCCGCCAAGTTTTGGCAACTCAAAGCGGCGACTGCCAGCGGGGGAATAAATTTTACCGCCCAATCGACCGCCAAGTGGGAACAGCAGCCCGAAGCCATAGCCGCCCTGCAACGGGTAAAGGATGCCGGGCAACTTGTGGTTAAATCCGTTGAGAGGAAAGAAGCCTGCCAAGAACCGCCGCTTTTGTACGACCTTACCACGCTGCAAAAGGAAGCGAACACGAAGCTGAACTTCTCGGCTGACAAGACGCTTTCCATAGCGCAAAGCCTGTATGAAAAGAAAGTGATGTCCTACCCAAGAACCGGAAGCCGCTATATTCCGGAGGACGTTTTCGATGAAATGCCGGAACGTGTCGCCCTGCTGGGGCAATACTCCCGCTTTGCCGGGTATGCCGCCGGGCTGGACGGCACACCCCTGAACCGCCGCAGCGTGAATGACGGCAAAGTGACCGACCACCACGCCTTAATCATTACCGAGAACCTGCCCGGCGAACTTTCCAAAGACGAGCGGGCGGTTTACGAGCTGGTAGCCGGGCGTATGCTGGAAGCCTTTTCGGGCAAGTGCGTGAAAGACGTTACCACCGCCTTGCTGTCAGGGGGAGATACCGACTTCACGGTGAAAGGGTCTGTGATGAAAGAAGCCGGGTGGCGTGCCGTGTTCGGCGAGCAGGAAACGGGCGGGGATGAAGAAGCCGCCAGCCTGCCGCCACTCCAAGAGGGAGAATGTTTGCCACTCTCCGGCGTGGATCTGCTCGAAAAGCAGACCAAGCCGAAACCGCTGCACACGGAAAGCAGCCTGTTGGCGGCAATGGAGAACGCAGGCAGGGAACTGGAAGATGCCGAACTGAAAGCCAGCCTGAAAGATGCCGGGATAGGCACGCCCGCCACCCGTGCGGCGATTATCGAAACGCTGTTCGCCCGCCAGTACATCGTGCGTGAGAAGAAGAACCTTGTGCCTACCGACAAGGGGCTTGCCGTTTATGGGATTGTCAAGGACAAGAAGATTGCCGATGTCGAAATGACGGGCATGTGGGAAACCGCCCTTGCCAAGATAGAAGCGGGCAGCATGGATGCCGACACGTTCCGGAAGGGCATCGAGGTGTACGCAACGCAAATCACCGCAGAACTGCTATCGGTGCAGCTATCTGTCGCTACTGGTGAAACCTGCCCCTGCCCGAAATGCGGCAGCGGGCGCATCCTGTTCTACCCGAAAGTGGCGAAGTGTTCCAACGTGGACTGCACGCTTACCATATTCCGCAACAAGTGCGACAAACAGCTTTCCGACAAGCAGATTGTCGAGCTGGTGACGAAACACAAGACCGGGCTAATCAAGGGCTTCAAGGGCAAGAACGGCAAGGCTTTCGATGCTTCGCTGGTACTGGACGAGCAGTTCAATGTCGGTTTTTCATTCCCCGAAAAGAAAGCGAAACCGAAGAAATAGCCTATCTTTGCCGCTGAAATTTCATTGTGATAGGTTTTACAGCTTATAATAATTGAAATTTTAGTGGTTGCGCCCGGAGGGAAACCGGGCGCATTTTTTATATGTTCCCGCCAAACAGGTAGGTCGAACAGACCACCCCGTTATCCAGCACCCTGCTTTCCGAGAGCTTCCACAGCGAGCCGGATGTTTCCCCGACAAAACCGATGCCTTTGCCCGCCATGACCGGGACGGTGTAGATTGTCAGGCTGTCCAGCAGTCCGGCTTTAATCAATGAAGTAAGCAGCTTGCCGCCACCCACCACCAGCATGTCGGTTTCCTGTTTCAGTTCATAAACCCTTTGCAGCGGTTCTTCGGTCAGGAACTCCACCCCGCAGTCCGGTGTAACGTTGGTGTCGTAGTGTGACACCACAAAAGACCGTTTGCTTTTGTGCGGCCACCCGCCCCAGTGTTCAAAGATGTAGTTGTAGGTGTTCGCCCCCATAAGCAGGCAGCTTGCGGCGGCGTGTTCCCTTGCCGCCAGTTCCTTGACCTCACGGGGCATCCAGTCCAGTTCATAGTCCGGCGTGGCGGTATGCCCGTCCAGCGATACGGCGATGTGCGCTTTGATTTGTTCCATATTATCAGGTATTAAAGTGATATAAATCCCTACTGTCTTGGCACGTTAGCCGCAACCCCAAAAAAGAAAGCGTGGCATGACGCTGTTTCGATGCGAGGTACTGGCATACCCAAATGTGGAAACAGTGCAGCCACGCTATGACAAACGCATAGCATATCCTGCGCTGAATATCCCCACATTTTGAAAAGTGCCAGTTTTCGCATCGGGACGTTCGGCGAACGTATATGTTATATATAAAGGCAATATTCCGGCAACCGCCGTCCAACTGCCGTTACTTTTCCGTGTAACTTCTGCAAAGTTAAGCAAATACCCTGAAAAATCACGTGCAAACAGAAAAAATCCTGCCGTGTTATCACAACAGGGCAGGACACAAGCACCTAAAAATACACAAGTTCAGCCCATACGCCTACGGGCAGCTTGCGTTCCTTTGAAGATGATATGAACCGATGACAAAACAGCTTTGGTTCGCCGTGTCTTTGGTGATGATGTCCCTTTCCCGCATGAAGCGGATATAGCTCTTTGCGGTGCGCTCCTTGATGTCCAATACCTGCTGCAACTGCTCGCAAAGGTCTATGTAGGTGATGCGTGTCTGCCGCCCGAAGATGTCACGTGCGACATTCACCAGTTCCCTTTCCTTGCGCTTCTCCTTTTCCTCACGGGGCTTCTCGCCCTTGTACACGTGCATCCCCGCTTCCTTGTCCCATGCAAAGAGCATCAAAGGAACGTCCAACGGGCTTCCGTCCCTTACTTTCAAGGCTTTCACGACCGACTGGGCGGGTTCTTCGTCTTTCTCTATCGAAAGGATTGTAGCCGCCTTACGCTGCAACTCACTACCCAAATGTCCCCGCAGTTTCAATCCGTTGGGGACGAAGTGCAGCACGCACAGAATACACGTGTTGTAGATACCCGCCAGCCGATAAAGTTCATCTATCACCGCCACGCTTTCCGCTTCATCGTTGGCACTCTTAACAAGGTCTGCGATGCCGTCAATGACGACCAACTGGATGCCGCCGTACTGGTAGTAGAACTTGTCCATGCTTTGTACAATGGCGTTCAGGCGTTCTTTGCGTGACATGCCGGTAAGACAAAACGCTTTCAGTTCATCGGGTTTGTCCGGCTGTTTGGCACGTGCCAGCAGGTTGCTTACATTCTTGAACAGTTGCACTTCCGACTGTTCGGTGTCGTAGAGCAAGACCGCCTTGTGTTTGCCGTTGGCGGTTATCTGTATGCCCAGCGTATCTACTTCCGCACCAGCCGGGCAGATGCAGCCCGCCACGATTGCGGCTATATAATTGCTCTTTCCCGTTCCCTCGCCCCCGGTGATGCCGAACAGGTTGCCTTGTGTCCCCAGCGGAACGTCACCCGCCGAAATAATCTCTTGCGCTTTGGCGGGCGGGTTGTTGAAATCTATTTCGCATGATTTAAGCATAATCAATGTGTCGCTATACAGGTTGTCTAAAAATTCGATAAACAGTTTCAGGAAATCTTCACGGGTGTTCCCGGCTTTGAAGTAGTCGGATATGTCCTTTTCCTCTTTCGTTCCCGGAAGCGGGAGCAGCAGGCGTTTCACTCCAAATTCTTCCAGTAGTTTTTCCTGTTTGCATGAACTTTCCCTGCCCGTCTTGTCCATGTCAAAGAGCAGGACGATGTGCTTGAACCGGAATGTCAGCCGATAAACCAGCGTGGGCGGTATTGTCACCGTTTCGCTGTTGAAGCAGATAGCGTGAAAACCGTGCGCCGCCAGCGAAAGCACGTCTTTCTCGCCGCCCGTGATGAATAGCGTGTCGCCTTTGGCTGGCAGTTGTTCCAGCCCGAAACAGTAGTTCTCACCGAAGCTGCCGCCGTAGAGGAAACGGGGCGTGGAGAACGGGCGGTACAGCTTGATGTGCTGTTTGCCCTTGTAGCCGTACATGGGTTCTGCCACCGATGAAGTGTAGGTGTACGGTTTGCCCTCTGCCGTTTCACTGTTGTATTCCCGGAGCGAACAGACCTTGTAACGTTCCAGCAGTTCGGGCGTGATGCCGTACTGTTGCCAGTACACCAGTTCGGCAAGCGGGAACTTCTGTTCCCGGAACTGGTAGGGCTTGACGGGCTTTTCGGGCGTTTCTTCGGGTTTGTCCGGCACTGCCCGGCAGACGGTTGCCGGGGGAACGGAAACCGGAATGCCGGAAGCCAGCCCCAAGCCCAAATCCCGGTCGATGATTTCCAGTATCTCCACGAAGTCAGCCGCCCGGTTGCAGTCCAGCCCCTTTAACTGCCCCACGAGGAAGAAACAGTCGCCGCTGTAACTGTCGTTGCCGAAGTCTTTCATCTTGTAGATACCGCCCCGGCGGTCGAAATAGATGTTGCAGGAAGCCTTGCTGTCCTCGTACAGCGGGTTAAGGAAGTTGCGACCTATGCGCCAATTGCCGGGCAGGTAGTGTTTGAACACCGCCAGCCCGTTACTTGTTCTTTCTAAGATTTCCTCTTTCCTTAGCATACAACTGGTGGTTGGTTATCAGGTTGTCGATGTTCTCCTTGTTGCTCCTTATCAGGCGTTCTTCCAGCATCCGGCGTATCTCGCTGACCTTGTAGAAGTAGCGTCCCCTGATGTTGGAATAGGCGATAGTTCCCGACACCCGCAGGCGTTGCAGGGTCTTTTCGCTTATTTTCAGGAACGTGCAGACCTCGTAGCTGTCCACCCACATGTCTTCCTCGCTTTGCCTTGCCGTTTCCATGTGGTTGAAGATGTAGTCGGCAATGGCGGTAATCTTGTTGTCCAGTTCCTTGTAGGCTTTGGACTCGAATGTTATTATTTCCATAACGGTAACTGATTGATTTGCCGCAAAGTTCGGGTGTCCTGAAAAATAAAACGCCACAGATGTACCCACCTGTGGCGAAATAAATTTTGTTAAAGCACGGTTGCCTAATCCTGCTCCCTCATGCGCATCAGCAACCTGTCTTTCAGGGTGGAGAGGAAGCCCGTTCGGTCTTTGGTCTTGGCTTTTAGTTCCATGTAGGTGTGGTAGAAGTCGCCGAGGTCGATGTCGAACACGTATTCAAAGTAGGCTACAATCTCCTTAATATCAACCGTCCCCTTGTTCAGACAGCCGCAGGCGTCCAGTGCGTAGATAAGTTCCACCAACGCCCTTTTCGTCCCCGTCCAGCGCAACACCTTTCCCATGAAGCCGTTCTTCACCCGCTTGCGTTGTTCCCGGCGTTCCAGCTCGTGCAGACGGTTGGTGAGGTATATTTCCAGCAGTTCGTTGGCTAAAATCTTGGCTACCTTGAAATCGTGACTGGTGCTGAACTGTGGGTCTGTTTCGTAATAGAAACTGTCCACGATGATTTGTATGTCAGGCTTCCCACGCATGAAATACTGCCTGTCCAAGTAGGTGGCTTTCGTTCGGTGGTACTGGTAGAACGCCAAGTTCCGCTGGAACGACTTTGAAATCCGGTCGGTTTCCGACAGCAGGTAGTCCCTTTGCACTTCCTCGCTGCCGCTGGGGAAGCGCACCTCTATCTTGTAAACGGTGTTGTAATAGATGATTTTGCTCGCTAAAAGCGGTTTCAGTTCCTTGAAGAAGTGTATTTCCTCTTCCGTGCTGGCGAACGGGTAGGAGATTATAAAGTTTTTGAGTTCGCCCAGTATCTCTTGCAGGTAGTCCACGCACAGGCGGCAGAGCGTCAGCGTGTCCGCTGCGGTGTCCTCGTATTCCTGTATCTGCCATTCCACTTTTTGAAGCAGTCCGGCGAAGTATGTTTCCAACGGTATCTTATGTTCCATAACCTTGTGCTTATCTTTTATGAAGCACAAAGTTACGGGCATAAAAAATCTGTTTTATTCTTGATTTTTCACATTACGTTCTTGTAACTGTGCATTTTCTTGTTTCCTGCGCTTTTCTGCGTATCTCGCCCGGTGTGTCCAGCAAGTAAGCCTTGCAGAAGTCGTTCAGGTTCGATGTCGATGCGAACCCCGTGGTGAACGCCACTTCCGTAAGCGTGAGGTTGGTGTTCTTCAGGTAGTGTTCCACGTCCTTTGCACGCTCCTTTATCACCCATTCCTTAGCCGTGTACCCGGTCATTTTCTTTACCTTCCGTCGGAACGAGCCGTATTCCATGCCGCATTTGTCCGCCAGTTGCTCGGCATCATAGACCATGTAGCCTTTCAGACGCACCATTTCGGTGAATGTCTGCCTGCCCAGCTCCGGCAGCATCCGTTCGGCGTGGCGCAGTTCCTTTTCCGTCACCAGCAGGCGGTTGTCCCTTACCGGGTTTCTCCGTAGCAGCATACCGTGTTGTACACGTTGCAGAGGTACTGCCGTCCCGGTCGCATCCAGTGGAGCGCATCGCAGTAGGCGGTCAGTTCGGGTATCTCGTCCCGCTTGCGGTGCTGTTCCGCCAGTTCGTCCAGTATGGCGTAATGGGTGGTGGACATACCCAGCAGGATAATGATTGCCTTGTAGTCCTTGTATGCCGCCAGTGTCGGCGTTTCCGGCAGGCTTTTGAGCGTGTCGCACACGTGGGCGCACAGCCGCACGTCCTTGCTGAACGGTTCAAGTTCCAAGTAGTTGTCCATTTTCCGGCTGTTGTGCAGCAGCCATGTTACCTTTTCGTCCAGTTCCTTGCAGGACGCTTCCAACTCCGCTTCGGGAGCGGGAAGCAATAATGATGTAATCCGTTGTTCCATATCTGAATAAATTGATTTGTTTTCTGTACGTTACCCGGTAGCCCATAGCCAAAACTTTTGGATTAGCCGCCAAACCACGTGATAAAGGAACATGGCGGCAAGCATAAGAAAACCTGCCCGCAGGAAATATTCTTCAATGCGCTGCCAAACGCTCGTTTTTCGTTCGGGCATCAGTATGTCCGCCACTTCCTCAAAGGTCTTGCAGGCGAAAATCGCTTGCCGGAACTCGTCTGCGCTGTTCCAGCATTCTTCCTTGAACCACCGTGTCTTGGGGTATCGTTCCGCTACCAGTTCTTGCAGTTTTCGTAGTGGGAACGGTTCGGGGTTGTCCCCGTACTCGTATTCAATGGAAATCACACGTCCCTGCATCCTGATACAATATCCGAATATCCCTTGCCACTTCACTTTGTGCGCCCCCTTTTCAACATATTTCGTCCCGGTTGCATCCACTACAATGTAGTTCTTCCGCTTCTTCAACAACTCGGTATTGGTCGTTGTGTACAGTTCTTCCTTGCGAAACACGTATATCATGTTGCCTTTGGGGGCAAAGCTGAATATCGGGTATTTAAGTCGGGCTTTCATTGTAAATAGTCTATTGTTTTATAAAAGCAAAATAAAACAGGGTAACACCTACCACAACCCCGAAAAAGATACAACCTGTAATAATGAAAGCCCAATCGGGGTAATGGAAATCAAGTTCTTCATAAGGAATGGCAGTTTTCTTTATACATCTGTTCCATACCCATATCAGAACTTTTCCAAATCTATTTACTGTGATAAGGTTACTCATATTGATTAATGGTTTAGCAGGGAACGGCTTGTCCGTTATCCTGCTTCGTTAACATCATATTTTATTCTCATTCCAGTGTACCATATCAATACACCATAATAACAAGGTCTTTTTGCGCTTCAACGGCTTCATCGAAAATGAAATTCAAGTCGTCCATTTCCTGCTCGTAATCATAATCTCCGATACCGTTACCCTCTTGTAGTGAGGTGTATTCCGTCCGCTTGCTCTCCAAATCTGAAACGGGTATGCTGATGATATAGGGAAAATCACTGCTCAATGGAATAGGGATGAATGTACTTTGGCTATCCAATTGCCAAAGGTTTTCCGCACAGTAGATTTGCGTTCCATAATGGTTGCAAATCTTTTCATATACATACCCGTACATGAAAGCAATTTCGGGATAACGGATTTCTCCGTTCACTATATCTGCCAACGCTGCATAAGCATCTTTATCCGTGTTCAGGCTATCGCTGAAATAATCGTTCAGAGTGTCAAGTTCCTGCTTCAACGCAACCTTTAATTGGTTTATAAGCTGATTATCACAAGTTCCATAAACAGACTTTACCTTATCGGCTTCTGTCAAATATGCACAAACAGAGTAACTCATACCTTTTCTTCATTTAATATTGTCATTCCAGTGTACCATGTCGTATGGATAGTAGGGCAACCCTTTCAGGCTGCTATCATCCAGCCCCAAGACCTTGACCAATGCACCGCTTTCAAAACACCAATAACCGTCATGGTTGATACCATATTTATGGTCGTCATGCCAAGATAAATCAGAATGTCCTCGATACCATTCTTTTTTGAGGTATTTTTCCAATCGTTTCACCGCTTCTGCTTTGTCTTGTTCAGCCAACTCTGTAACAGTGATAGCAATTCGATAGGGTGACGGATATAATACTTGGTTTGTTGTCCTTTCCCAATCAGGAAATCTGTATCTAATCAATGTATCATAAATATAGTCTTTAGCTTCTCTGTCTTTTATCAGTTGCACCAGACCATGTATAAGGTCGTCTTCGTAATCCAACATAATGCCTATTGACAGAAGCCACAACATTTCAATATAAAATCCGTTGTCCGTCCAAAATCTCGGCATTGTTTTGAGGGCTTTCACATAATTGTTTTTCAGCTTATCAATATCCTGTCCCATAGAATACTGTACTAATAAATAACGAAGCCTATAATTGAACAAAGAATCGTAACCTATATGTTTTCCTGAAAGATGCATTTGTTCATAATAACTAATATCTTCATCATACATTTTCAGTTGCTTCAAATACTGTTCTTCTGTAAAAAGTTTATCTCTTGTTTCCATTATGGTACACTGCTTTTTGATGTTAATGGTTTGACAAGGAGCTGCGTTTAGCAGCTAACTTGGCTTGTTATCAGTGATTTATTTTGTGATACCTGCACATGTAAATTTTAATCCTGTGATTGAATTTTGCTTCACAAAATCTACAAATTCATCTGTGCAATAATAATTGTTATTAAACAGACTATCCCGAAATATGATATATGAACCGATATTTCCTTTATTGAAAATACCATTATTATCCCTCATCATCTTCAAGATTTCTTCATTGCTCTTGGACTCTATATTTAAGGCATCGACTGTATTCAATACATTTATAAAATAATAACCTGAAGCGTTCCCGTCCACATTGACAGGTAAAACTTCTATTTGCCCTTTCAGCTTTTCAGAGAGTAATAAGGAAGTTCTTTTATTTACTATCAGACAACCGGAAAAATAACAAGATGCATCAAACTCCTCACTTCGTTTGTCTTTCTTTTTCCTTTTATCTCTAAACAGTTCCAGACTAAGCCCTTTCCACTCATTAATAAGTGATTGACCATTATAATCCCAAACGCCTTTATTTGACTCATCATCTTCCTTGAATACAAAGAACTTGTAATTATCAAAGTCTTGTCCAATTTCATATATATTCATAATGTTACACTATTTAATTACTGATAATGGTTCAGCAGGGAACGGCTTGCCGTTATCCTGCGTTGTTAATGGTATATTTATATTTTCCCTTTACTATAAAAAGCCTCTAAAACAAAGAGAAACAACGAAAGGAAAATGTATAATATAAGTATCAATAGATTATTCTTATTAGGCTTTTCATTAAACTTCTCTATGACAGCTTTATACCTTCTTTTCCAGCAGAAACGAATACATAAAAGAATGAATATCAGCCCTAAAGACACATTATACATTGTTCGCGTTGGATAAGGCAATATTTTATATTGTTCCAATACTCCCCATATTGTGTGAATATTACAATTCAGAAATACAGCGAGAATTAACAAAGCTGCATAAACCGCTATTTCGGAATAAGAACTGTATTTCCATAGCCTATAAAATTTGAAAAATAAATAATCTATCATACTTAATTACCATTAATGGGTTGGAAAGGAACACCGTTTAGGGGTTATCTTTCCTTGTTAATATTGTTTTGTTGGGTATTTCAATTTGGTATATACATAAATTTTCCTTTGTAAGAAAACGCACAAATAAAGTATATTACAAAAATCACTAATGTTAGCATGATACAAATCACATTCTTCTTTTTCTCATTCTTTTCCCGATAAATGCTTCTTCCTATCCTTGCTTTCTTTTCCGACCAAAACAAGAATCCATTAAAGCAATAAATCATTATTATAAAAATGAAATGTGAACAAGGATGCGCAATATACTTTAGAATTGAGTATTCAAGCATCATATTTGTATAAGCTCCCAATAAGCTATATATCATATATATGATAAAACTAAAACACACCACAGAAAATGCCTTATTCTGTTCTCTGTCTTTACCAAAGGAATCATAAATAAAGAAAATTGTGTAATACCAATACTTATACCAACTCATAACAGATTTAATATTAATGGCTTGACAAGGAGCTGCGTTCAGCAGCTAACTTGGCTTGTTAGTAATAATTCATTCCTCTTTCTGTTCATCCAAACATTCATTTACCCATTCTCTAAGTCCTTCATCAATATCTTTCTGCAATGTTTCTTCTAAAATATCTATGCCTTCTGATTTTTCGGAAGTGTCAAGAGAGTTTAAGAATCTGTTAAGCATCCATATATTATATTCAGTAGGCACTCTATGAATAGAAGCATATAAAAACGGAGCGTAAGTGCCATCATCAAATTTTTCCAAATAATGGACTACACGACCGGGATTGCCAAAGTTGAAATGTGGATGCCTTTCAAGCAATCTAAATAAAGGCTCAATTAAAGCATTATCCATTTCAGTTAAAACAGATTCTACCTCTTGCAAATCTTCTTCGGATTGAAGATTCATATTGTTGATTTTAGAAATAATCTCATTTACATTCATACTTCGTTTATGTTTATCAAGTTATTACTAATGGTTTGCAGCTTGCCGCCATTAGGCGGCACAGGTGTTTGTTAGCATCGTTTCTTAATCAAGTTCAGCACGAAAAAACAAATCCATAATCAATACATGGTTTTCACACGCTTCCTTGAATTGTAGAATAAAGCTTTTCAATGCCTCTTTATCTTTTGAGTAGGCACAAAACATACTACTTTCAGAATCAAAATCAATTTTATCCGATAATTCTGGTACTTGTTCTTCCACAAAGACACGAGCTAAGGACTCCCAGTCATAGCCGTTCCCCTCAAAGCCCTCGTCCTCTCTTGCTTCGAAGATTTCAGCTTTGTATTCTCCAACATTCAGACATACTGAAGCTGTCGATTCATGATCAACCCAAAAGAAAGGTTGAATTTTCATTTCAAAATCTTTAGTGTCCATATTGTTCCAATTCTTTAAATAGTTCATCACCATTGGCTTTTATACCGTCCCTGAATTTGGTAGGAATTTTATTTCCCACACGCTCAAACCAGTCATTAAACGTCTTTTTCCATTCTTGAACTTTGTCTTTTTTGATACTCAAATTTGCATCGATTGGAAATCTTTTTGCAAGCATAATTAGTATTTCAATGTGTGCTAAAAGAGCTTGTGTTGGTTTGTTGGCTGTTTTTAACCATTCTGCATTTTCTTCAATTTGTTTTATAGCCAAATTAAAGTAGCGTGCATTTGCCATATCGGCCATTTCATTACCATCTGGTGCTGTACTAAATATCTTTTTCATTACATTTCAATTTATTCTTCGATGCTAATGGTTAGAAAGGAGCATCGTCAGATGCTATCTTTCGTTGTTATAAACTTAATTGTTCTTGCTCACTTACATTTTCGTTTATTAGTCTGCACATATATTCTTGCAGGCAATAATTATATATTTCAGCAGTAAGTAATGATTTTATATATTCCACATTTTCATATATGTATTTCATTTTATAAGCTAATATTTCAAAGGGCATATCTTCGTTATTATATGTAGCCATTATCTGCCATAAATTTGAAATCGTTTGGCTTATGTCATTATCTTGGTACTGTTTATTGGCTTCCATATTCTGATATTTATAGATGTAATATTCTGTGTATGCTGGTATGCGGTATGTTTCATGTGCAAAGCCAGTTCCGCCCCCGGCAATACATCTCAACATATCATTTACACAATAGAATATTTTGTTTAATGTCTTACGTTCACAACGATAGTGTTTCCTATTATTGGCATTAAACTGTGCATACCATATACAATATAAGTCAAATCCAGTTTCTCCATAGAAATAACCTTGCAATGAAGTATATTGTTGGCGGTATAATGTATCGGGATAAACCGCTGCCGAATTTGCAAACAATCTTTCCGCATCTTCTTCTATATAGCGGTACTCTTTTTTACTTTGTTTACGGAATTTATCAATATTGAGTATATCATCTTGTATGTTACGTTCACACAGAGTTTTACTACAAGAGCAACCCATTACCACGAAAATGGCAAGAACAAATAGTACTATGTTTGCAATGCGATACATATTGTTTATAATGGCTTGACAAGAAGCTGCGTTTAGCAGCTATCTTGGCTCGTTAGTAATAATTCATTCCTCTTTCTGTTCATCCAAACATTCATTCACCCATTCTCTAAGTCCTTCATCAATATCTTTCTGCGATGTTTCTTCTAAAATCACTATACCTTCTGATTTTTCGGAAGTATCAAGAGAGTTTAAGAATCTGTTGAGCATCCATATATTATATTCAGTAGGCACTCGACGAATAGAAGCATATAAGAACGGAGTGTAAGTGTCATCATCAAATTTTTCCAAATAATGGACTACACGACCGGGATTGCCAAAGTTGAAATGTGGATGCCTTTCAAGCAATCTAAATAAAGGCTCGATTAAAGCATTATCCATTTCAGTTAAAACAGATTCTACCTCTTGCAAATCTCCTTCGGATTGAAGATTCATATTGTTGATTTTAGAAATAATCTCATTTACATTCATACTCCGTTTATCTTTATCAAGTTATTACTAATGTTATTTATAACCGCACCTTATGGTGTCGTTCCTACACTTCTATAACTGCACCTCACGAATTATCCAGTGTATCAAGAGGATTAGGGATTTTTGCTTTATGGGCACTTGACACATGAAGATAAATGGTTGTGGTCTTGATGTCGTTGTGTCCCAGCAATTCCTGTATCGTGTGCAGGTCTGTTCCCTGTTCCAGCAAGTGTGTGGCAAAGGAGTGGCGTAGCATGTGTACGTGTACACGGTGTTTGATGCCTGCACGATGTGCGGCTTCTTTCAGCACTTTCACCAATGCACTTGCCGAATATTGCTCTCCGGGTGTTTCGCCCTCAAACAACCATTTTTGTGGACGATATTCCCGAAAGTAGTGCCGTAGTTCTTCCAGCAACTTGGGCGAAAGGAGCGAATAACGGCATTTCTTCCCCTTGCCCATGATACGAACCGACATTGTTTCACTGTTGATGTCCTGCGGGGTCAGGTTAAGCAATTCGCTTCTTCTAAGTCCGGCAGAGTAAACCAACGAAATCATGCAGTGATGCTTGATGTTGGAAATTTGTGCAAGGATGCGCTTAATTTCATTCTTGCTCAACACTTCGGGCAGGCTCTTGTACTCTTTGGCACGGGTGATACCGCCATAGTATTGCCGTTTGCCGCCTTTCACCTGCTCGTAATAGAACTTGATAGCATTGATGCGCATATTCTGTTGCGACACCGAAATCTTCTTCTCGTTCACAAGATAGAGTATGTACTTGTTGATGTCCGGCACTTTCAGGCGGTCGATGTTCCGTCCCTTGTGATATTCCATGAAATCGCTGAAATAAGCACGGTATGTTTTGACGGTCGAGGGGCTGTAACGCTTTTGTTCCAGCAGTTCGAGATAGCCTTTCGGCAGTGTGTATTCCCTTTTGGGCTTGGGATGCCGCACGTAAACCCGGCTGTAATCAATATAGGCGTGGGGCGAATAGCGGTCGTAAAAATCCGGCAGGCTGAAAGCGGCTGACGCTATGTATGCAGAGCCGTTACCAGCCATTTCCATGCCCGTGTCTTGGGCGAGCAGCAGGGCGACAGCCTGACTGTTCGCATATTCTATCCGTATGTAATCCGCACCGTCCCTTGTTTCTTTGTGTAGCACGATGCTTCCTCTTTGTTTCTGAACCTTATCCATGTCGCTGAATTTTGCTTCGCTCCAAAGATAAGATAAAAATACCATTATTTGAACATCTGTTCAAAAATAATCGAGGTTAAAAAAACAAAAGAGTATCAGGCTTTAAGCAGCGAATAGATATGGCGAAAATTTTCTGCCAGTTCGTCCACGTTCAAACCGTTTAGAAATGCTTGTTCGTATGACAGCCCTAAAAACATTTGCCGGAACATGATAGCCGTTTTCTTCACGTCCGTGTTGCTCCTGATTTCCCCGCTTTCTTTTGCCTTCTGTATGACTTTCTCCCATAGGTCATAGTCTTGTCGGTAGATTTTCTCAATTTTCTGCCTGATGCCCGGATAGTACATACGCACTTGTGACAGAAAGTGAAAGTAGTAGAAGTTAGGACTACAATCATGCGGGCTACTATTATCACCAATCAGTTCAACAATCCTTTTCATGGAAGCGGCTACCCCCGCCACGTATTGCCCGATGAACTCCGCCAACGTATCGGCAGGAGCGGCAAACTTGTTTTCCGGTTCGTGCATTTGCAACACGTATTTGTCCGCCACAGCCATGAATAAATCCAGCTTGTGCGGAAAATAATAAACGATACCCGTTTTTGTCACCCCGCAGGCTTTGGCAAGCGTGATGATGCTTGCTTTCTCGTAGTTCATCCTGACAAATACGCCGAACGCTTTATCTATTACTTCTTCACGGTTAGTTATTATCATACACGTTTGTTTTTAATCGGTTACGAAGATACGGATTTTGTTTTAAGCATTTGTACCCCAGTGCTTTTTTTTAGTGCAAGGTGCAAGTATATATTTATATATATAGCTTGCACCTTGCACTAATCGCAGAATATTTATTATCAATGATTTGCGTATTTCAAAAGAAAGACTTATCTTTGAACCCGAAAGTTAGGCAGACAAACAGAGGTCAAAGTTGGACAAGCCCAACGTCTGAAAATCGTTACTGTTTCGTTACCTATTTGAAATTTTGAAAGCAAAGTAGCTGAAATATAAGCAGTTAGAGTTATAGGTTCAAAACCCTGTCTCTCCGCAAACTTATCGAATGGTAAGTGGATAAAAAGCCTACAAGTTCACAACTTGTAGGCTTTTTACTATTTATACTTTTTATTTCCAGAACACCTGAGTGAATAAAAAGGTATGATAATGCTACCATTTTATAATCAGACATTGCCGTATTGATGGAAATTATATTATTTTGACCGGTAGAAAATAAGCTATGAGACTCACAGACCCTAAATGCAAATACATTTTTGCCTTCATTCTTTTATTGGGGGGCTTCTTATGTGGGTATAATTCCAAACAGTGGTATGTCACAAATCATCGGATTAAAAAAAACATTTCTCTTATTTATTCTTGTTCAAAAGATAAAATCGGGCATGGACGCTTTGAAGAACTTGTAAAACAAGAGTTTAAAGCGCAGGGTATAGAGCCTGTGTTTGATGAATTTTACCTTGATTGTGACCGTTTCGACCAGAAAGTAGAAATGGAACATATGGGTAATTATCTTGAAATTCTGAAAACTAAGCCGATAGATCTTATTTTAGCGGTAGGGGACCAAGCTGCTTTTTCTTTGTTATCGACCCGTCATCGCCTTCTCTATTCTATTCCTGTGGTAGCCTGCAACGTGCATTTCCCTGATGAAAATCTTATAAAAGAGTACGAATCCAGAAAGGTATATGTGTTGAGAGATACTCCGGACTTTAAACGCAATATGGATTTTATAAAGTCTTTGCAACCCCATGTAAATATGGAGATTGTTTATAATATTGATTTAACTGCTCTTGGGCATAAATCTTTTGACTTGCTGAATCGGGTTATCGACAGAAAGAATGTGCAGATTTGGGGGCATAAGTCAGCGTTTTCTATGGAGTATGAATACAAGGAAATGAGAGAAATGATAGAGTATTACAGTCTGATGCCTGCTGTCGCAAATCATAATTCAGAAAAGGAGGAACTGACTGTGAGCCTCTGCCCTTTCCGGTACATAAAAGGTGCTTCTTTGCTTGTTATGATGGAAAATTCGAAATGTGAGCAAGAGAGGAAGGCATTCTTACTTGATAAATTTGATCTGGTATCGCTTCCGATAGTAAATGCTCTGAATATACCTTCTTTCAGTTGTGTACGCGAGGGATTTGGAGATGGGAGTAAAATTGTAGGTGGTTATATGGCTACTGAAGAGATCTCTGCACAAGCTGTTACCGGTTTATCCGTCCGGCTAATGAATAAAGAGAAAATAGGTATGCCTAAGATAAGGGATCTGGAGAAAGAGTATGTGCTGGATTGGAGTGTCTTTTCGTCCTATAATGGTTATGATATTGGAAATGTGGCAAAGGATGTGCGTATTATTAATTATCCGTTCTATGACCATTACCGAAAGGAGGTTTATTTATTGGGTGTGCTATTTATTCTTGCATTCATTTTCATATCAATCAGCCTGTTGCGTACACGCCGACGTTCTCTGATAGAACGTAAGAACTTACAAATATTGGAAGAAGCACACAAACGGTTGACTCTTTCTGCCGACGGAGGGCAGATTTCATTATGGAATATGCAGGGAGATGACATTGAGTTTGATGATAATTATACGCGTCTGACAGGTATGGGAAAAAGGAGGGTTAAGAGAAGTACCTTTTTAGAGTATGTACATCCCGATGATTCTCAGTTATTGAGTTCTTTTTACGGAGCACTTTACAAATCTCCGGGCATGCAAATACAACGGGCACGTTTTTGTTTTGATGAAACGGAAGAATATCAATGGTACGAATTGCGCTGCCGGAGTCTGAAAGATGTAGAAGGCGAGATGATGCTGGCAGGTATCATGCAGAATATTCAGGAGGCGGTAGAACGTGAGCATCAGTTGATTCTGGCTAAACAAATGGCTGAGAAAGCTGAATTGAAACAATCTTTCCTTAATAATATGAGTCATGAAATTCGTACCCCGCTCAATGCAATTGTCGGATTTACGAATGTGTTGATAGGCGAAGGTTCCGAAGAGATAGATCCGGATGAAAAGGCAAGTATGCTTGATATCATCAATCATAATAATGAATTGCTTTTGAAGCTTATTAATGATGTGCTGGAAATATCCCGTCTGGACTCCGGAAGTCTGGATTTCGAAATAAAGGAATGGGATATGACAGAGATTATGAAAGAGATTTATCTGACGTATCAGCCGTTAATTCAGCCTTCCTTGCAGTTTCATCTTGAATTGGGTAATCCGGTTCCTTTACTTGTGCATATTGATCGTTTCCGTTTTACTCAGGTTATCTCCAACTTTTTGAATAATGCAAATAAGTTTACTCAAAATGGTCATATAACATTGGGATGCAAAGTGGACGAAGAACATCATGAAGTTTGTATATATGTAAAAGATACCGGTAAGGGAATCGATGAAAAGGAACTTATGATGATTTTTGACCGTTTTTATAAAACAGACGAATTTGAACAGGGAAGCGGTCTCGGACTTGCTATTTCTAAAGTTATTATCGAGCGATTGTCAGGGCGTATAGAAGTGCATTCAGAGAAGGGGAAAGGCAGCTGTTTTGCAGTGATTTTATCATTGGTGGATGTACGGAAGGATCATTTGGATGAGCTTTTATAAAGTGTCGTGGCGGGTGATCCGCTTGATCTGATTCAGCGGGGTCGGTTTCATGATAGTGTACCCTCTGTACTTACATAAAAATCCCCCTCTGTCCTTTGAGGCAGAGAGGGATTTCAACTTATTATTTTCTCAATGTTTATTTACGGAAAGGCGGTTTTACTACCACAGCTTTCAGCTTACGGCCACGCATATCGATGCATATCTCCGTACCGACCTTGCTATATTCAGGCTTTACATACCCCATGCCAATACCGATTTTACGGGTTGGAGACATTGTGCCTGAAGTCACAATCCCGATCTTATCACCTTCAGCTGTTACCAGTTCGTAACCATGTCGGGGAATACCACGGTCGATCATTTCAAAACCTACCAGTTTGCGGACTGTGCCCTCAGCCTTCTGTTTTTCAAGCATTGGGCGATTTGTAAAGTTCTTGCCATCCACGAATTTAGTAATCCAACCAAGTCCGGCTTCAATAGGAGAGGTAGTGTCATCCAGATCATTGCCATACAGGCAAAATCCCATTTCAAGTCGAAGTGTGTCACGTGCGCCAAGTCCTATCGGCTTAATGCCAAACTCGGCTCCTGCTTCGAAAACGGCATTCCAGATCTTTATGGCAGCATCAGGATAGAAATAAAGTTCAAATCCACCGGCTCCGGTATATCCCGTGTTAGAAATAATCACATTTTTCTCACCGGCAAACTCACCAACCTTAAATGTATAATAAGGAATATCGGAAAGGTTAATGTCTGTCAACTTTTGCAGAGCTTGAATAGCTTTCGGACCTTGTACGGCGAGTTGCGCCATATTATCAGAAGAATTTTCCAGTTCGGCTCCTTCTGTATTGTGAGAGACGCACCAATTCCAGTCTTTCTCTATGTTTGAAGCGTTGACAACCAATAAATACTTTTCCGGTTCATATTGATAGACCAGCAGGTCATCAACAATACCGCCGTCTTCATTCGGAAAACAGGTATATTGAATTTTGCCCGGCACCAAAGCTGCCACGTTATTTGAGGTCACTTTCTGCAAAAAAGCCAATGCATGAGGCCCTTTCACCCAAAATTCACCCATGTGGGAGACATCGAAAACACCGACACTATTACAGACAGTAAGGTGTTCGTCAATGATACCGGTGTATTCAATAGGCATGTTATATCCTGCAAACTCGTGCATCTTAGCACCAAGTGCGATATGTTTCTCGGTAAATGGAGTGGTTTTCATGAAATGAGAATTTAAGAATTATATAAATAATGATTATTTAGAAGCTACAAGTTCAGCAATCTTCACAATGACTTTCATTGCCTTTTCCATGTTCTGGATCGGAACAAATTCATAGCGGCCGTGGAAGTTCAGCCCACCTGCAAAGATGTTAGGACAGGGTAAACCTTTGAATGACAATTGGGCTCCATCCGTTCCTCCACGAATTGGTTTCACATTCGGCTTCACGCCTACAGCCTCCATTGCGGCAAAAGCAGTATCGATAATATGCATCACAGGCTCAATCTTTTCTCGCATATTATAGTATTGGTCACGCAACTCAAGAGTGGCGGTACCTTTACCAAACTCTGCGTTGATCTTGTTTACCAGATGCTCTATTTCTTTCTTGCGATCTTCAAATTTATTGCGATCATGGTCACGAATGATATAGGATACAGTACTCTGCTCTACATCCCCCTGGATACCGATAAGATGATAGAATCCTTCGTATCCGGAAGTATGTTCCGGAGTTTCATGCCGGGGAAGCATGGTGATGAATTGGTTGGCTATGCGAATAGAGTTAATCATTTTATGTTTCGCATAGCCCGGATGTACATTACGTCCCTTAAAAATGATTTTGGCAGCAGCGGCATTAAAGTTTTCAAACTCCAATTCCCCGACTTCTCCTCCGTCCATCGTATAAGCCCATTCACATCCGAATTTCTGAACATCAAACTTATGGGCACCTTCACCTATTTCTTCATCCGGATTGAAACCGATCCGGATTTTGCCATGTTTAATTTCGGGATGTTCTTGCAGATAGACAACGGCTGATACAATCTCGGCAATACCTGCTTTGTCGTCTGCTCCTAATAAGGTTTTACCATTGGTGACAATCAGATCTTCTCCTTTGTGATCAAGCAATTCGGGAAATTGAGCCGGTGAAAGCACAATGTTTTCTTCGGCACAGAGTACAATATCCGAACCATCATATTTTTCTACAATGCGTGGAGTTACATTTTTTCCACTCATGTCGGGACTCGTATCCATATGTGCTATGAAACCGATAACAGGTAATTCCTTGTCTGTATTGGCCGGCAATGTTGCAAAAAGATAACCGTTTTCATCCAATGTTATATCTTCTAACCCCAAAGACTCTAATTCGGACTTTAGATATTCGGCAAATACCATCTGTCCCGGAGTACTGGGAGTAAGTCTTGTCAGTTCGTCCGACTGTGTGTCAAAGCTTACATACTTTAAAAAACGTTCTACTAAATTCATATCATTAAGAATTAATAATTTGCTAATCTATTATTTTTCACGCCTGTAAAGGTAAAAAAAGAGCCGTGAACTGCCAAGCAATTCACGGCTCTTTTTAATACATTATTCTATATTTAATCACTAATAGCTACTTAGAAACAGCTGGAGCCATCGAAACAATGGGTGCAGACCTTACATTTTGGCAGTCCGATAGCTTCAATTAGTGTTTCAATCGTATTGAATTTGAGGGAAGAAAGTCCAAAACGCTCAGCAATAATACTTACCATTTTTTCATATTCCGGTGAACCGGTAGTAGCATATTTATCCAGGTTTTTGTTTTCATCTCCTTCCAAGTCTTTTATTATTTGTCTGGTGATCAGTTCCATATCTGATTTTGAAGCAGTAAACCCAATAAAGGGACAGCCATAAATCAGCGGTGGACATCCAATACGCATATGTACTTCTTTTGCACCATAATCAAAAAGTATTTTCACATTATCGCGCAACTGCGTACCGCGTACAATGGAGTCGTCACAAAAGATGATACGCTTGTCCTGAAGCATTGCACGGTTAGGTATTAATTTCATCTTTGCCACCAGAGAACGTAATTCCTGCTTACTCGGAGTAAAACTACGAGGCCAGGTGGGAGTATATTTAGTAATGGCTCTATGATAAGGAATCCCTTTCCCTTCTGCATAACCTAACGCCTGTCCAATACCCGAATCCGGGATTCCACAAACGCAATCGGCGTCAAAATTATCCTGTTCTCCCATTTTCATTCCGCTCGTGAAACGCACTTCCTCTACATTACGGCCTTCATAGCATGAATTGGGAAAGCCGTAATATACCCAAAGGAATGAACAAATCTGCATTTTATCGTTGGGCTTACGGAGTTGTTCTAAACGGTCCGCGTGCATACGGACAATCTCACCGGGACCCAAATAACGTTCTATTTCAAAATCAAGATTCGGAAAACTGTTGGATTCACTGGTAGCAGCATAAGCCCCCTCTTTTTTACCGATAATTATAGGAGTACGTCCCCATTTGTCACGTGCGGCAATCACTCCATCTTCTGTTAACAGAAGCATGGAACACGATCCCTTGATATGGTTATATACGTTTTCAATCCCTTCAACGAAGTTTCTTCCTTGAATAATCAATAAAGCAATAAGTTCAGTCTGATTGGTGTTACCCGAACTAAGTTCGGCAAAATGCATGTTTTGTGAGAGTAGTTCCTCTTCAAGTTCTTTGAGGTTGGTGATCTTTGCGACTGTAACAATGGCGAATCTGCCAAGATGTGAATTGATAATAATGGGTTGTGCGTCTGTATCACTGATAATGCCTATACCGGCATTTCCTTTAAATTTATCAAGTTCCTCCTCAAACTTAGTCCGGAAATATGAACTTTGTAAATTGTGGATCGAACGGATAAATCCTTGTTCTTCACTATATGTCGCCAGTCCTCCCCGTTTTGTTCCCAGGTGTGAGTTATAGTCTGTGCCGTAGAATAAATCGGTCACACAGCTCGTTTTCGAGACTGTTCCGAAAAAACCTCCCATATGATTCTTTTTTGATGTTGTTTTTAAAAAGATGGCGCAAAAGTACAAAAAAGATTCGTGTTGGCATAGGTTTCTATAAGAAATCAGTTTTTCAGGCGATCCTCCAGAAACGCCTGTAAAATACGGGCATGATTATAAACCGGTTCCTTAGAAGCATATAAAAGAGTGACTGTTTTATAAGGATGTATCCGGACTAAAAAATCAGCTACTTTATCGGAGGTTTCAAGCTCTTTCCGGTACATTGCCGCAAATTCTTCCCAATGTCCTGAGATATCTCCGTGAAACCATTTTCTCAAATCGGAAGAGGGAGTCAGTTCCTTCGCCCAATAATCATACTTTAAATATTCTTTTTTCATTCCACGAGGCCAAAGCCGGTCAACCAGTACACGATAGCCATCCTGTTCCGAAGGATCTTCATATACACGTTTAATTCTTATCTGATTCATATCAATGATCTTTTGATTATAATAACTTAATAGAAATAGAAAAAGTTTATGGAAGAAAGGACAAATCATAATACCTTAAGAAAATGTGAGTTTTAAAATATAAACATTGTAAGTACATCGTTCTTCAAGTGGAGATTGATAAGAGAAGTTATGAAAGATGAAAATCGGAACATAAGGAATTAACAAACCATTCATTTTGTTTGTAGAGCTTCATATTGGTATTATACCTATTTAATTATTATAATCTGCTGAGAAACAATTTTATGTGAATAGCTCTGCAAAGCGATCTAAACGCTCTTTTTCTATTCCAATTATAAATACCTATTTTACAAAGGTTTGCATTTAATTCAAAATTTACTTCCCAGAAATAGGCTTGCGGAAATTTGCAAGCTACAAAAATAAATTATATTTTTGCGGCTGTTTTTGCAAAACCGGTTTACATGAATCGGATCGATAAAACAATTATTGGCGAATAATTAACTATTAATGTTTAACCAAACCAATTTAAAATTTAGAAAAAATGAAGAAAAGTATTATTATGTTTGCATTAGCAGCATTGATGAGCACAAGCGTTTTCGCTCAAAACAATGATGCAGAACGCCTTCCGGGGTACAAAACAACTTTCGAAGGTAATGGATTTTGGAATAATTGGTATATGTCTTTAAACTTTGGTGCGCAGTCTCTCTTCGCTGAAAACTCTAAAGATGCAAAATTCAGAAACACTATAACTTTTATGCCGACTCTTTCGGTAGGTAAATGGTTCAACCCTTATTGGGGAGTTCGTTTGCAGGGTACAGGTGGCTCATTGCATGGATTTACATCTGGAGCTAATTCAATGTTACATTATCAATATGGTGCCGTTCATGCAGACTTTATGTTTGGACTGATCAATTTCTTCGCTCCTTATAAAGAAAATCGTCGTTTTGACATCGTTCCTTTTGCAGGTATCGGTGGAGCATTCATCCGCAAAGGTGACCAGTCATTTACAATCAATGCAGGTATTCAGGCACGCTACCGTATTTCAAAGCGTTTCGATATCAATGTTGAATACCAGGGAGCTATTTTAGACGACGATATGGTAGTTCGCGGCGGTTTCCCGAACGATGGAATCAGTGGGCTGACAGCCGGCGTTACTTTCCGTTTCGGAAAAACCGGTTTCAAGAAAGGTTACTCTTCACGTCAGTACAATGCAATTAAGAGCAACTATTCTGACTTAGAGGCAAACTATACTTCTTTGAAAAAAGAAAATGCTGCACAACAAGCCGAAATAGCTGAGTTGAAAGCACGTAAGCCGGAGGTTATCAAAGAAGAAACCGTAATCGATAATTCAGAAATCAAGGCTCTCCCAAGTACTATCACTTTCCCGTTCAACAGCAGTAAAATTGAACTCTCACAGGAAGTAAGTATCTTCAATATTGCTGAATTCTTAAAAGCAAATCCTGAAATCCGTGTTCGTCTGACTGGTTACGCCGACAAACGTGGTTCGGAACAAGCTAACAGAATTGTTTCTGAAAGACGTGCCAATGCAGTGACAGAGGTATTTGTCAATAAGTACGGAATTGCTAAAGATCGTATCACTACAGAATTCAAAGGTACCAGCACTAAATTTGAAAATGATGACTGGAACCGTGCAGTAGTTGTGGAATTGATTAAGTAATAACAATTATACTACCTTTTTTAAGAAGGCGCATTGATAGATCATATCAATGCGCTTTTATTTTTAATGGCCTTTTTTCAGCTCTGCCGCACATTCCGCGCAACATCCTTTTAATACATAATTTATGCTTCGTACGGCAAATCCTTCAGGCAAATCTACTACGGGGACATGAATGTTTTCAAGGCAGAAAGTCTTATGGCAATATTCACAGTAAAAGTGCGTATGCAAATCTTTCACGGCACAAGTACATTCACTGTCACAAACCGCATATTTTAAAGATCCTGTACCATCATCTACGCTATGTGCCAGATGTTGGGAAACAAACAGGGTAATCGTTCGGAATATGCTCGACTTATCCACAGTATCCAGTTTGTTCTCCAAATCAAGAAGTGAAACAGCTTGTTCCGCATCTATCATAGCTTTTAAAACCAGCATCCTTATGGCAGTAGGTTTTATTCCTCTCTGTTCTAATATCTTCAAACACAAATTTTCCATTCTCATTTAATCATTTTCTGTATACGAATAGCATTCACTATGGCAATCAATGTCACACCTACGTCTGCGAAAACTGCTTCCCATAAAGTCGCAATACCACTTGCTCCCAATACCATTACCAGCAATTTTACTCCAAATGCCAGCGATACATTCTGCCAGATGATGCGACGCGTACAACGTCCGACCTTTATGGCAGTCGCCACTTTCGAAGGTTGATCTGTCTGGATAACCACGTCTGCGGTTTCAATAGCGGCATCACTTCCTAACCCTCCCATCGCAATACCTACATCACTTAAGGCAAGTACCGGAGCATCATTCATTCCGTCACCGACAAAAGCAATCCGGTTATCTTTGTTTTCCTTCAGCTTTTCCATATGCTCTACCTTTCCTTCCGGTAGCAGATCACCATACGCCCGGGTAAGTCCCAGTTTGTTTGCAAAAATGCTAACAATACTCTGTTTATCACCTGACAAGATCTGAATATTCTTAATATTTAACTCTTTAAGTGATCTGACAGTATCTGCTGCATCGTCCTTTAACACATCGGACAATGTAATGTAACCTATATATTTATTTCCGACAGCACATACGACTGTTGTTTCCGTTATCGAAAGAATATACGCCGGAAACTCAATGGAATATTTCGACAACAATCTGGCGTTACCGACCAACACTTTTTCTCCGTCAACCTCAGTCATTAACCCATAACCTGCAACCTCTTCTATATTCTCAGCAGCAGTAAGGCCAATCTTTTTCTTTTCGGCATAACTAACAATAGCTTTGGCTATCGGATGAGTACTATTTTTCTCAACGGAAGCTATTATACGTATCAGTTCTTCTTTTGAAACGCCTGGAATAACTTCACAGGATTCCACTTCAAAAACTCCTTTAGTCAGAGTACCTGTTTTATCAAATACGACTGTATTGACACGGGTTATGGCATCCAGATAATTTCCACCTTTGAACAAAATACCTAAACGGGAGGCTGCTCCGATTCCTCCGAAATATCCTAATGGAATACTGATAACCAATGCACACGGACATGAAATCACCAGAAAAACCAATGCCTTATACAGCCAATCATTAAAAACAAATCCGAATAACGGGTTTATGAATGAATAGATATATGGGATCAGCACAATCAAAAAGGCAAGGCCGATAACAATAGGGGTATATATACGGGCGAATTTTCTAATAAACAATTCGGCCGGTGCTTTACGTTCAGAAGCGTCCTCTACAAGTTCCAGAATACGAGCCAATGCGCTTTTATCAAAAGGCTTTGTCACCTTCATCCGGATCACTTTGTTTGTAACAATCATACCGGCAAGTACCTCCTCACCCTTGCGAATATCTCGTGGAACACTCTCTCCGGTAAGGGCCGCTGTGTTGAATGCTGCTATTTCGTTAAGCATAATTCCATCCAACGGTACACGTTCACCGGCTTTTATTTCGATAATTTCGTTTATAAAGACTGACTTCGGATTGACTGTAACGATCTCATTCCCTCTCACTACCATTGCCTTTTCGGGTCTGACATCCAACAAGGCACTGATATTACGTTTAGCCTTGTCTATTGCTCGATCCTGAAATAATTCACCAACTGAATAGAACAACATGACAGCAACTCCTTCCGGATATTCCCCGATATAAAAAGCGCCTAATGTTGCGACTGACATCAACGTAAACTCACTGAAGTAATCTTTCTGGAGAATACTTTCCCATGCTTCCTTTATCACAGGTAAGCCGACAGGCAGATAGGCCAATACATACCAAACCAAAGAAACTGTATTTTCCTTGAAAAAAGCAATATCCAGTTGATTCATTATACCGCCTGCTACCAACATCACCAATGAAAGCATTACTTTCCAATATTCGCCTATGAAGCCATTTGCTTCCTGGCAATTTCTGACCCGCATATTTGCATTCGTTTCACATTTGCATTGTCCCATAATCATGTTTATTATTAGGTTTATGATACAAAGGTAGCGGATTGCAGGTGCAACAAAGTTGCAAAAACTCAACCGGAAAAGTTTCGAAGGCATTTCGGAATCCGGGAAGGTACTTTTTTACATCAAAACAGGTGCAAGGAATTTAACCAGAAAATATCCCCCGGCAATCAGCCATAGATACAACAGGGAAGCAAGTATAAATGGTTTGGCACCAGCTTTTTTGAATTTGTCAATGCTGGTTTCGGCTCCCAATGCAGTCATCGCCATGGTAAGCAAAAAAGTATCCAGATTATTGATGAAAGTGATCAACCCTTGTGGCAGTAAATCAAAAGAATTAAAACCGATAACTGCCAGAAAACCGATGGCAAACCATGGAATGGATATGTCTTTCATGCGGCCGCCTTGTCCGCCTGTTTTCACTGCTGCCCTGGATACCATGAAACTGGTGATCAACAGTACCGGAACCAGCATCATTACGCGGATCATTTTCACGATAATGGCAACATCGGAAATTTCTTTTCCCATCGCATTTCCCGCACCTACCGTATGTGCAACTTCGTGTAACGTAGCACCGGTAAAGATTCCCATTTCGTTGGGCGACAACATAAAAGTTCCGTTTCTATATAATATAGGATAGATAAACATTGACAGAGTACCAAAAATAACTACGGTGGACACAGCTACCGCAGTTTTGTATGGCTTGGTCTGGATGGTCGATTCAGCCCCTAAAATAGCGGCTGCACCACAAATGCCGCTACCAATGGAAGTCAGTAGTGCGACCCCACGGTCCATCTTAAGCATACGTCCAATTAAGATACCTCCGAGAATAGTTGTAGCTACTACAATGGCATCGATAAATATGGCAGGTAGCCCCACTGCCAGCACATCCTGAAAAGTCAATTTAAAACCATAAAGAATAATGCCTATCCGTAAGATACGTTTTGAGCAGAACTGAATACCCGGTACCCATGTTTCCGGAAGATTGTTTCTGAGGCTATTGGCATATAGCATACCTAAAATAATACCTACGATCATCGGACTGAAAGAGAGTCTTTTTATGAACTCCATGTCGCCTATGTAAAAGGCTGCACATGAAAACAGGGCTATTAACAAGACCCCGTGAAGCATACTGTTTCTTTTTTCGCTTAACATAAATGAATTTATTTATAGTGTTTTTATTAGTACACCACAAAGTAAGCACTTTAAATCGGGACGCAAGCAATTAAAAAATTTATACCCCATAACTTATCGTTATTTCTGTTCTTGAAAATATGTTCCGGTTTTGTTATTATAAAAAAGCCCCATCCAAAGTATAATCTATACGCTTGGGATGGAGCTTGATTTCAGGAAAAGTCAGTCAGACTGATCACTATCCTTTTATTTTTCTGCAGGCATTGCCGGTGTTGTGGGCCAATATGGATTTTGGTACAGCGGAGATAAATGGACGGATGTATGGTCAGAAGCTGTCAACAGGAATTGTTTAATTGGCAATGGTTGTAAATAATGGGCCATATGCCAGATATAACCATCCTTATATAAGTTCCCGGATCCCATATTTTTCTGATAAGGCCGGAGATACTCACTTAAACTGGCGTTTGATACATTTGCCGATGAACTACCGTCAGCAACCAACTGACCGGCATCATACCATTGTTCCATCGGAGTGTTCCAAAGATGGATTCCCTCCACATGATACGGTTCCACCATCATCTGCTCCAATGCTCTCCACCGTATTAGATCCATCCAGCGTAATCCTTCAGCCATTAATTCACTGCGACGCTCCCGACGCATGTTATACAAAACAGGGTCAGTCAATAATGATCCGGCAGAGTATGCGCCCCAATCCAGCTTCTCTTTTTCCATATTGGTGGATGCGATAGTCACTTGAGGGTCAATAGCGGTTCCATTGAAGCCGGCTGCTGTACGAACGGTTTTCCAATACTCCAATATCTTTCCTGAAGCTATATTCTTCGTCAACTGATACTCAGCTTCCATATAGTTCAAAAAAGCTTCTGTTGCACGAAATACTATTGATCCGGTATAGCCGGTTCCGTTACCACACAGCTTTTTATCGAATGTACCACCTTTGCGAATTGCATATCCTGTACTATAGCCTTTTTCTTCGTTTGTCGATAATATGACCGGATAGGGTTCATACTCCATTCCCATTTCCTCTTCAGCATCCATATTCTTAAATAAATTTTTCTGGTTCGGTTCTTTCAGGAATATGTGTAAACGGGGATCTGCATTTTCTCTGACTGATGCCAAGGTTTTGTCATCATAAGAAAAATCATCATGGGATGCATAAACAGGCTTGCCGTCCTTCATGACAAAGCCTTCTACCATACTGCGGGTTAAACCGGTACCATAGTTGCCATGTTGAACCGAAACCTCGATGTTATTCACAATACTCAGTCCTTTGCTGTATTCACGCCAAAGCAAAACGTCAGGGTATCCGGACATGTCGATATTGCCAAACATGCTGAAATAAGGATTGTCAGGATCCGTTTCCGATTGAGGCACCATTCCTGTATTTTGAGTTAATTGTCCTTTGTACTTATCAGCAACAGTTTCTGCACTTTTTGCTGCAACTGTAAAGAAGTAGGTTATTTCATTATCGATATTACCCGAAGGATATTCGTAGTTGGCATTATACTCTTTATCTTTACCGGGCCAACCTTCACCGTTCGGTACAAAGGCAATTCCTTTAAAATAGTGCAACCATGAGCCCTCAAACAATCCTACACGCGATTTTAATAAAAGAGCTACATCCGGAGACAGGCGATTGCGACGGTCATCAAAATTGTCGCTCATATAAATTAGTGCACTGTCTAAATCTGCAAGAATGAAACGGGCCACTTCATTGCGTGGGCTACGTTTGTTGGCCTCTACCAGGATTGTTTCATCATCCGGCATAGCTTCTTTCAAGATTGGTAAATCTCCCCACTTTTGAAGCATATCAAAATATGCGTAAGCGCGGAAAAAGTAAATCTCGCCAATATATTGACGAATATTGCGCTCTGAGCCGGAAATTCCTCCTTGATTATAATAACCTAATATTGTATTCAAGGAATAATTGATATTGCGGATATTGCTCCATGACCAGTTGCCGTTGGTTTGCCCAACCTTCCACTGATCTGTTGCATATCTGCCGTCTGCGGAAAAAGTTGCCTGATTGTCTGTGTGAACATCGTAGGCAAAAGTTCCATAATTCCCGCCATGAGAGGGCAATACATCTGTATACAGTTTATTGGCTATGGCCTGAACCTGGCTTTCTGTTTGATAATAATCTTCCGGAACTACATAAGAAGGAGGTTGCTTATCTAAAAAATCTTCACAGGCAACAACCGAGGTAGCAAGTAATGCTACAGATACAAAACGTAGAATATTTAATTTCATTGTTATCTTCCATTAAAATGTTACACTTAATCCACATGACAGAGTTCTCGACAACGGATAACCGTTACCTCCCGAACCACCGGAGATTGTTTCCGGATCAAATTGATCGACCAAGCTTGTCCCGGTCCACAAATTTTCTCCGGAGAAGTATATACGTAAATTCTGGACTCCATAACGAGAAGTCAGTCTGGTAGGGAATGTATATCCCAACTGTAAGTTTTTCAGACGAATATAAGCAGCGCTCTGTAAATAGCGGGTCTGTGTCTGTAGATTCTTATTGCTATATAGTGGGCGAGGTAAATAGGAATTAAGATTAGGACTCTGATAGCCCTCCTGAACCGACCATGTATCATCATTACGGAAGTAATCACTTACACTTTCAATTCCGGTAGCATGCCACATTCCGCTATTGCTTGCACCAAACAGATAAGTACTTCCTTGCCAGAAGTCGCGTTTCATAACCCCTTGGAAGAACATACGGAGATCAAAGCCTTTCCAGGAAGCATTCAGATCAAGACCAAACAGATAACGGGGAGTTGTATTACCTATAACAGTCCAGTCCCCCGTATCATTCAGTGTTCCCGAACCACCGGAAATCTTACCATCACCGTTTATATCTGCATACATAATATCTCCTGCCTTCCAGTCCGAACCCAATGCGCTCTGTCCACCGTTAGGCATTGTTGCTAAATGGGCCTGCATTTCTTCATCTGTCTTTGCAAGTCCCACTGTAGTATATCCCCATATCTCATTGGTATAGCGTCCTTCAATATACGTACTGACTGCTTTAGTCGGATTATTCGGATATCGTGTGATTTTCGTACGGGCATCCGAGACGTTAAATTTCGCGCCATACGTAAAACCATTATTCAAGCGGTCATTCCAACCGATTGAAAGTTCCCATCCGGAGGTTCTCAAGTCTGTATTGTTGGTAATCGGTACACCTGTACCCAGCAGAGCCGGTAGTTCGGGAGCGTTGCCAACCATATTTTTTGTATCGCGGATATACCAGTCGAATGATCCGGTCAAACGATTATTGAATACTCCCCAATCCAATCCTAAATTATAACTCTCAATTGTCTCCCAGGTTAATGAAGCCGAAACAAGTCCCGGAGCCGAAGCGGTATTGGGTTTATTGCCATTCATCAGCCATGCGCCATTCGAAGAACCCACCGACATGGTTTGATAAGTCTGGTACCAGTTCGTTGTATTTTGGTTTCCCAATAAACCGTAGGAAGCGCGAAACTTAAGAATATTGACAATATTGTTCAAAGGTTCAAAGAAGTGTTCACGCGCAACATTCCATCCCAAAGAGAAAGAAGGAAAGGTTTTCCACTGGTTGCCTTTGCGGAAACGTGATGTGCCATCTGCACGGAGATTTGCTTCGAGCAGATACTTTCCGTCATAACTATAATTGATACGTCCGAAAAATCCGGCTGTAGCCCAGTCATTGCGGGATCCATTGACAGATGGGGTTATGGGATTTCCGTCGTAATCGAGCCCGTTAGTCAAGTCTACCTGAGGTTTATTCGGAAACATAATACCGTCACGTTGCAGACCGAATTGAGTTTGTTTCAGATTTTCAGCCTGGAAGCCACCCATTACATGAAGATCATGCTTTTGGTTGAATTGGTGTGTGTATTCGGTATATATATTGAAATTATAATAATTCTCTTTATAATAATCTTCGTGTACATTCGAATATTTGTCGCAAGCATAGGCATTGCCTTCCACATCATGGTTGTAAAGCACTTGTTTATCCCAGTAGTTATTGGCCGACTTGATACGGTAATTGAAATCCACGTGTGTAATCCAGTCTTTTACCGGTTCGAAAGTAAAACTCACTTGATGATACATGTTATCCGTTTGAATCTTACCGGTTCCTCCTTCCGCTAATCCCAATATGGGAGAAGGGGCATAAAAATAGTAACCGTTGGGATCATACAAAGGTAAAACAGGCCAACCTTGACGAGCCATGTCCGAATATAGAGAGTTAGTCATTGTTGCGGGGCGTTTGTAATCTTCCCGGGTAAATCGCATTGTATAGTCAAACTTGAGCCATTTAGTCAGTTCGGAACCAATCTTTGCAGTGCCATTGTAGCGAGATAATCCCTCTTCTCCCAGATTCATAAAACCACCTTGGTCCAGATAATTGAATGAAGCATAATAATTCAACTTCTTAGTGCCTCCATTGACACTAAAGTTATGTTCTTGTGAGAAGGTCCACTTTTTAAAAATCATATCATAATAATCAATATCATCTACCCCGGTCACATAGCCATCTTGCCAGTATCCGTTATCACCGGCCAAGAGGGAGTACAAGATAGTCCCATCGTCAGTGATACGTTGTGCAGGTCCGTAAGGTTTGGCATTGTGATAGGCAACAATCTTTTTCATACGATCATTTGTAATGTAGGTTCCACCTCCTCCATTGGTATTGGTGTCATTGATCCAACTGGCAAAGTCAACCGAATTCATCATATGGTTCATATTAATCGGGTTTCCCCAGCGGAAACTATTATTATAGTTTACCTGGGTTTTGCCTTCCGTGCTTCCTGATTTGGTTGTGATCAAGATTACACCGAATGGTGCACGTGAACCATATATTGATGATGCAGCCGCATCCTTCAAAACAGAAATATTGGCAATGTCCTGAGGATTAATGGAATTAAGATCACCTTCCATTCCATCAACTAAAACCAAAGGTTCACCGCTGGTTCCCTGTCCGATAGTGGTAGTACCGCGAACATTTACACTTGGTTTATCTTCCAGGCTACCGTTCGTCTGTGTGATTCGTAGTCCCGGAACCATACCTTGCAATGCTTGTGCCGCATTGGTCACCGGACGTTCTTTCAACTCTTTGGCTGAAACAACGCTGACGGACCCTGTCAGGTTTACCTTTTTCTGGGTACCGAATCCCACAACCACGACTTCATCCAAAACCTCCGAATCTTCTTTCAAAGTAATATTATACGATTTTCCCGGAGACGTTTTTATTTCCTGAGACTTATAGCCGATATATGAAATTACGACTATCACACCATCCGGGACAGACAGAGAAAAGTCCCCCTCTAAATTTGTCACGACTCCATTAGTGGTTCCCTTTTCTACGACGCTGGCTCCAATAACCGGCTCTCCATTGGCGTCCGTCACTTTGCCGGAAATTGTATTTTTCCGCTGAAAAGTCTCTTTTACTACAACATTAGGCTTGCCCGATGTTGCAAAGACAGCCGAGGGAGCAAACCCGGCAGACAGCAATAAAGCCAATAGTAACTTACAATTGTTTTTCACTTTCATGTTTTTCATGTTTTTAATTTTCCAATCACATAAAATTAACGTTAACTAAATAAATGTCATTAAATTAAGTATATCAAGTTTGGCCAAAAATGATTATATCTCCGAATCTAACGCAGTTCCTTTCTTCTATACGGGTTATTTCGAATTCCTATCGAACATGTCTTTTATTTCCTCAAAGTTTTCAATGATTGTAGGATCGAAATCTGTGCTATTCATGTATTTCAGTAATGAAACAAGCATTTGTTTTGCTACCGGTCTGTTCTCTAAATCAGATTGCAAATCGAAAGTGGCTAATACCAATTTGCCTCCATGCACTTTGCCTTCATACAAAGAAGCCAGACGGCGATTATTAGTAAAGTTATCGACCATTTCTACAATAGGGGTCCCTCCCTGTATACTATCTGTTATCATGGTTTTGGAGTTCTTATTTAAATCCCACCATTGCCAATCGGTGTGCATGTCTGTCGGAAAATCAGCCAATGCTTTATGAGCCGGATTACATAATACTCCCATTGTCCCGGCCTGATTCGGAAAATGTACCGGGCTCCAGAATACAGGTACGAATTTGCCTTCGATACCTTTCATCTTTTTCCAATCCGGATTGAAAAGGACTTTTTGCCCTTCATTCAGCCATGCCATGGCCTGATCATAATTACGGGTATATTTCACATTACCCCATTCTACTTTTTCTCCTTCAGGATAAACCCATATGTTCCATCTGTTTACATAATCTGTTCCGATTACTTTTACACACACTTCCAGTTTTGAAGCATTCTGTATGTCTGTCAAGGGTACCGATATCTCACCCAATTTTCCATTATAACCAAATTTCAATTCTCCTACTTGTATTTCACCATGCTTTACAGAACGTCCTTTATCCAGAATATCCCAATGCAGTGTTTTGTTTGTCAGAATATCGTTTCCGTAATTGCATAACTCGATCTTAGCTTGAAACATTTCATCGTTTTTATATATTGCTTTAGGAAAGCGCAATAACGGCACCACCGGTGAACAAAACTCCCGGAAGGCTTTACCGTCGATAATTCCTTTACTTTCCCAGAAGGCATTCAATAGTCCGACGAGTGCTGTTCCTTGTCCCGGAAAGTCATGTAAATCAAGTAATTGAAAACCACTGATTCCATCAGTTTTCAATGCACGCTCAATTTCTTCTTTATATAAGATTGCGGCTAACTTTCCGGAAGCCATTAAATAATCGGGTGCTTTATCAAGTAATTTCTTTTTTTCAAGATCATTCTTCACAGCCATAAAATTTAAGGGTTTCAGAACTCCGGTATATTTGGAAATCTCGGTTAAATCCGGATAAACCGAATATTGGCCTATTTCGTGCGTAATTAGAGGGACCTGTATACCTGCAACCGACTCACTGTAATCTTTATCGAATGTAGGGGATAGTTGATTGAAAACTCCCTGTCCCCGTACCCAGCCTTTATTGGTCCACTGCGTGACAAAGAAATCATCGTTTGATTCCGGCCATCCGCCATGTCCGCCTTCGAACGTAAACGAAGTTGTTACGTATAAGTGTCTGTTATCCTTTGCTTTCAATTCGTCTAACATTACAGACAGAATGGTGAAATCTCCCTGCAATTCGTTTCCCAGGCTCCAAAGGCAAAAAGAGGGGTGATTGCCGTAATTTTTGATAATCCGGTCTGCTTCTTCTCTTAAAAAGCGTACGGCACTTGAATCCTGCCCAATTGTAAGTACCCATGCAGGAAGTTCAACCTGTAAATAAAATCCCATTTCATCTGCTGCTTCAAAAGCTGCTTCGGGAGGGCACCAGGAATGAAAACGGAGATGATTCAGCCCATATTCTTTGGCTGCGGCATATACTTTTTGCCAGCCTTCTTTATTCATTGGAGGAGTTCCGGTTAATGGGAATATGCAACACTCCAATGTACCTCTTAAGAACAAAGGTTTATTGTTCATCAACATTTTATCACCGTTTGTTTCCAATTGGCGCATACCGAAATCTTCTTTTATTTCTGATACTCTTCCATTGGCCTCCAATGTGACCGTAGCCTGATACATTTCAGGAGTAAATTCATTCCATAATATCGGGTTATCTCCCATGTTGTAAAGCAACTCAACCGATGAGGCTCCGGCTTTCACATCCATCTTTTTTACCTGCTCTTCAAGTTGTTGAGAGCCGTTTCTTGCAGATACTTTCATCGAAAGCAATGCATGTTCTGCGGCAGGTGTATTGTTTGAAAACGAAATAACGGCTTTTACCTGTTTGTTTTTTACATCGGGATATAGTTGTACGCTTTCTAAACGTATTTTTTCCATGGCCCGGACAGTCATATCTCCTAAAATACCATTCCATTTAATTTGTGTATGATCTGTATATGCATGTGCCATACCATTGGAGATATCATAACGCTTGCGATTATCGACGCGTATGGTCAGAATATGCTTTTTACCGCATGTCATATAAGGAGTCAGATTGTAGCGGTGTGGCGTGCTTAAGCTTTCTTCATGTCCTTCGACTTTCTTATTATCTACCCAAACCTGAGTATCCCACAAGGCTCGTTCCAAATCCAGAAACAGCTCTTTATCATTCCATTGGGCAGGGACCGAGATCTCTCTTGAGTACCATGCAACTCCTACGTAATTGTGCAAACGTGTGAGATATAATAACTGGGGTTTTGACAGTGCAGGTTCCAAGGCATTGGGGGTTCCAAGTCCGGCATCGTCAGTTGTACCCGGTAACTGCATGGACGTTTCAAACAGGTTGCCTTGCCATGATTCTTTTATTCCAACATCTGTACTGTCCAGCCTGACAGTCCACTCTCCGGAAATATCCAACTGTTTCTTTTCAGAAGAACATGATGTCGACAGAATAATGATCAATAAAGAAAATAGTAGTTTTTTCATATTATTACATTTTAAATATTACAAATAGCTGATCTTTCAACATTGCAAAATAGCTAAGAAAATATAACCTTGAAAATGTAAGAAAGGACTGTTATGATGTATAAAATCTCTAATTTTAAGTGATTATATCATTGATTATCTTTAGAAATACCCTAATAACCAGTGTTTTTAGATTAATTCAATAAAAAGAGTCGAAAAATATCTCGTTTTATAATAAAGATGTATATTTGCAAAAAGAGTGTAACTATGGAACGCAAAAAAGAAGGATTTACCAATCAAAGAGCGATTGTTCTTCCTGAAGCTATAAAAAAAATATTGGTCGGCAACGAGCTGACTAATTTGTTGTATGTAACGGATATCGGGTATTATCCACATGCCACCGGACACTATCGAGCCAGAAGATATGGTTCGCAACAGCACATTCTTATATATTGCACTGAGGGAGAGGGCTGGTATAGCATTCACGGTCAAAGACAGAAAGTATGCAAAGACCAATTCTTCATTATCGAAGCGGGCTTGCCACACATTTACGCCGCTTCAGAAAACAGTCCATGGAGTATATATTGGTTGCATTTCACCGGAGAAAAAAGTCATTTGTTTAATTCATTCTACAACAAACTGCATAAAATAGATGAATCTCCCAACGCACGTATTAAAGATCGGATGCAGTTGTTCGAAGAAATTTACCAGAATCTGGAAATGGGATATAGTATTGAAAACCTGGAATACACTACACTGTGTCTATGGCATTTTATAGCTTCCTTCAAGTTTGTTTCACAGTTTAGAGAAATTAATCGGGCCAAACAAGGAGATGTCACTCAGGAAGCGATCAGTTATATGAGAAAGAATATCGAAAAGAAACTCTCGCTGGATGATATAGCCGGCAGTGTCAACTACTCATCTTCGCATTTCGGACAAGTGTTTTTAAAGAAGTCCGGATACACTCCTTTAAATTACTTCAATCAATTGAAAATACAAAAGGCCTGTCAGTTACTTGACTTTTCAGACTTGAAAATAAAAGAAATAGCAGAACAACTTGGCTTTTATGATCAATACCATTTCTCTAAAGTATTCTATAAGCAGATAGGCGAGACACCAAGCAGTTACAAAAAAAGGAATAAAGGATAAAAAAAGAAAATGCAAAAGTGCAGCTGATAAATGTAGGAAAGTAGTACTTAAAGTTTGTTTATAAGGCAAATTGAGTGTATCTTAGCAGGCAAGATGTATATCTTAGCGGCCAAGATGCAAATCTTAGCTGCTAAGATGCACATCTTGCGACGCAAGATGAACTTATCGCCTAAGGGAGGCCATTTACTGAAGTAGCCGGAGCGACTTTGTCCGGCATACTTGGCAAGTTTTTACCTTTACTTCCGACAAGCCCACTCTTTATCGGTTTTCTCTATTCACCTTTTAAAAACATTGCAAGCTATGGCTGAATATCAAATGCAAGAACTGACTCTTCCCAATGAGGAAGACAAGAAAATTCTTTTCCCGCGCATGAAACTGTCCGGGCAAGTAGACTTAAATTACATTGCTTCACACATTAATTATGCAAGTTCTTTTACCCCGGGGAATATCATCGGACTGACGAAGGCTTTGGCGCAGGCCATTGCCTATGAAATGGGGCAGGGACATTCAGTGAAAATCGACGGACTGGGTATCTTTACTCCTTCACTGGGGTTACGTGACGGAGCTGAGCGTGAGAGTGGTGAGAAAGGTGGTAAAAAACGTAATGCCATGAGCATCTGTGTAAAGAATATCAATTTTCGTGCTGACAAACAACTGATCATTGAAACAGGAGACCACTGTATGCTGGAGCGTTCGGAATGGAAGTTCAGGCACTCTTCGCAATTCTACTCAGAGCAGGAACGGCTCAAGATGGCACAAGACTATCTGGCTGTGAATCATTTTATGAAAGTGGCGGATTATTGTCGCTTGACGGGGTTGTTGCGTGACAAGGCTGCACGGGAGTTGAAACGCTGGACCAAACAACCTGAAACAGGTATTGATTATCGGGGACAGGGCTCGCATAAGATATACATGGTCCGTTCCAACTTATGAGTGTGTCCTTACAAAAAAGATAATCAGTGCATACGCATCGCGTTGCCGGGACATATCGGTATTTTTGCGGAAGAAACCTGATTCCGACTCGTCTTAAAATGACTTCATGTTATTATTGTGTGAAGTTGTTTTAGGGCAAGTAAGATACCGGACACCATTGATTGCGGATATGTATCGGACAGATTTTAAATGATCTGCTTTCTTTATAATATGCATCCGCTCTTTTCTTCTCTGTTTACGAAATATTTTTATCTCTAAATAATCACTATTTACATCCATATAAACTCTCGTATTTGCATTATATTCCATATTCTGCGTTTATTGATTTCTTTGAATTAATATATATTTGTATTTTTGATTCACTTTTATATCACAATGAAAAGAATGATTATATTGATCAAGAAGTGAAGTTTTTACTCTCTATGAAATAATAATGTAATTAAATAGTGATAGATGTATCACTGTTTTCAGTGACAAAAATGTATTTAATATCGTTTTATGGTGGCAAATAGTGAAGCGAATAATACGTGATTGATAAATTTTGAAATATTTTTTCTGTTAAGTATTTGAAATGATAAATCTATGCGCTATATTTGCTGTTACACTAAAAGATACTAAATGAAGAATTGCTCTTATTGAAATAATGTTAACTGTACGGCTAACGCTATTGGATCCGTTAAATAAGAATTCAATAAGAGAAAGAAAAGATATATTTGATAATAAAATTTTATAGGGGTATTACACTTACATAACAAATTACTTTATTATAGGTACAAGAATATTGGGGGGAGATGCGAGGATATTACAGTAAGTCAATTGACATTATTATTGCTCAAATATCAGTTGAAAAACGAGATTTATACAGGATAAGCTGCATTGGATGTTTTGTTCACTGAATAATAACCGGAATTGACGTTAATATAAAAGTTCTATATATGAAAAAAATATATCTGTTATTATCATTTCTTTCTGCATTCTTTTTGCTCTCGGCTTGCTCAGATGATACTGAGCAATGTTTATATTCTCCTAAAGTATTTGATACCGGTAATTTATTGAGTAATAAAGTAAAAGAGGAATTCTTGAATTTTGATTATCCTGCTGGAATTGTTCCGGTTCTTTTTGCGGCAGATAGCATAGAGCCCATTAAAATGGGTGCTTATGCTGACGAATGTTTTGATGCTCTTGTGGATTCAATATCTGAATCAAAAGATTTTAAACGTAGGGGAATGCTGGTACTTGTGTCCAGGAATCCGGAGCTGATTCAAATTCGTTTGGGGAGTCGGTATCGGGTTTATTGTAATATGACTGGCGCAACTTCCGGAGTCGATTACTTAAACTTGCAGAAACAAATACGGGAAAAAGGTATAGAAGAAACTCTTCCGTTGTTTTTACAAAATACATCAGTTCGCATTCAAGAGTTGAATGCTTTACCTTCGTATAAAAAATATCGAATAAATTCTGCCGTATCGGCTATTTCTACTTGCCTGGAATACATAGGAACTCCCTCGGAGAACTTTTATGGAAAATGTGTTTTAACTCCTATTCTGAAGACAACGTCATTGGGGTACTATGTTTTTAAATCTTGGCTGCTGACCTTCATGTTTGTATGTCTGATAATGCTTTTGTGTCGTTGGGCATTGTTTTTAGTAGTGAAGCGTTTATTGCAGAAACATGTTATAGGCCTTATTTGGTCTCAAAAGATTATCAATTGGGGATTAGGATTGTTGTTTTCTATTTCAGCAGCGGCTTCGGCTATTATTTTATCCAGCGGACGTATGGAAGATGCGATCGCATTACAGGCCATCGGAGTTCCTTTTATAGAAAATTTTCAGATAGCGGCTGCCGATTATGTGTTGAAAACATCTTTTGTGGCTGCGTTCTTTTTTGTGTTGATGTATGCTTTGAAACGTAATATAGTATCAGATATATTTTTATATAGCCTCTTGGAACCAGAGAAGCAACAGGCTATTTATCATAATTTGAGTGATGCTCAAAAGACTACTTTGGTTATAGGGCATGAAGCGGATCTCAGCAAAGTTGAAGAAAGTTCTGAACCATATTCCGAATTATTCACTTCTCGTGTTTCCCAACGGGAAACCATGACTATTGTTTCGTTGGCGATGGCAGCTTTATTTTTGATTCCGCGTCCATTGATAATTATGGGCATTGCTTTAACCATTTATCCTTTGGCCGGACAATGTGCGAAGATCTATCATGTTGTAAGTAATAATACACTTCCTGAACAAATAAAAAGAGATAGGAGGACATCGTTAATAACTAATTTGCTTATCATTTTTATTATAGCTTTTATTACTGTTTTGATGGGATTGTTTTTTAATCCTATGCCGGATAAAAAAGAGATTGATTTAAATGAGGCAAGAACCGAACTGGTCACATCGGATAGGCTTGAGGGGAATTATACCGTTAGTAAATCTATTGCCGGACAAGTTCAGGTATCCAGTGGAATTATAAAAAAAATAAAAAATGGTGCGTTTCAATTATTGATAACCGGCAAGTCTTCACCTAAAGTGTACAAACTTGGTTTTGACTCTGATGAAATGATATTTGTTTCTGAGGAATTGGGTAATGGGATCATTCATTATGACAAAGATTTGGATAAAATTAAAGTTGTATTTACTATAAATGAACATACGACATGGACAATTTCAAAATGATTTATTCGATTCCATTTCTGTTTTTTACTTTTGTATCTTGTAGTAACTCGTCAACAGAAATGGTTGCTAAAAGTAAGTATGATGCTCAAATTGCTGAGTATAAAGAGTTAAATGAACAGCAAGCTGCTGTTATAGAAGATAACTTAGAGAAAAGTAAGATCATCAATAATGTAGTGACAGAGTTGAACCAAATAGCCGGGAATACGCAATCTTTACGTGTGAATGTAGAACATGGGGTCGGAGAACTAAGCCAGGCTGAAGAGATTAACCGGAAACTCCAGATTTTGAAGAAACGATTGACCGCTGTCGAGGGGAAGCGTAGTGACAGCAGTAAGAATCTGTTGGCAACGATGGATAACCTGAAGAGTATTATAGAACAAAAAGAAATTGAAATAAATAATCTCAAACAAGAGATTGCGAATCAACAACAGACCATTGCTAATCAGAAAAACACAATAGCTAATCAGCAGGTAACGATTGATGCCCAAAGTCAGGAACTGATGGCTAAGCAACAGGAAATGTGGTACAAATTAGGTGTTGAACTGCATTCAGTTGTAGAAGAATTGCCAAAAGTGAAAGGCAGGAAGGATAAGCGAAACATTAAAAACACCAGATATTATATTCTTAACAAAGCAAAAGAGTGCTTTGAGCATGCTGCACAATTGGGACATTCGCTCGCAAGTTCGAAAGCCCGGCAGATAGAAGGTGAGATGAGCAGGTTATAATACGTGATTTTATTGTTTTTCTGTTTTTAATTAGTAGAAAACATTAATTTTGCATTCGATTTAAATCCGATTCGAATGTCACAACTTCCAACGTTAATAGCCGACCTCGCTCTGATTTTGATTTGTGCCGGTGTTATGACTTTGTTATTCAAGAAACTGAAGCAACCACTTGTGCTGGGTTATGTCGTTGCCGGTTTTCTTGCCAGTCCACACATGCCTTATACGCCTTCGGTGATGGATACAGCCAATATTAAAACCTGGGCGGATATTGGAGTCATCTTTTTGCTTTTTGCCCTTGGACTGGAATTCAGTTTTAAAAAGATAGTGAAGGTTGGAGGTACGGCTGTCATTGCTGCCTGTACCATTATCTTCTGTATGATTCTGTTGGGGGTTGCTGTCGGGATGGGCTTTGGTTGGCAGCGTATGGACAGTCTGTTTCTGGGCGGGATGATTGCTATGTCTTCTACTACCATCATCTACAAAGCGTTTGATGATTTGGGGTTGCGGAAGAAACAATTTACCGGTTTGGTGCTCAGTATTCTGATTCTTGAAGATATACTTGCCATTGTGTTGATGGTGATGCTTTCAACGATGGCTGTCAGCAATAATTTTGAAGGAACAGAGATGTTGAGTAGTATCGGTAAACTACTTTTTTTCCTTATTCTTTGGTTTGTGGTAGGTATTTATGCCATACCCGAATTTCTGAAACGTTGTCGGAAATTGATGAGTGAAGAAACATTGCTGATTGTTTCTCTGGCTCTCTGTTTCGGTATGGTGGCTATCGCTGCCAATACGGGCTTTTCTGCTGCATTCGGTGCCTTTATTATGGGGTCTATTCTTGCCGAAACAATTGAGGCCGAATCTATTGACCGATTGGTGAAACCTGTGAAGGATTTGTTTGGAGCTATCTTCTTCGTATCAGTGGGAATGATGGTAGATCCTGCAATGATTGTTGAATATGCAGTTCCAATTATAGCTATTACATTGGCAGTAATCTTGGGTCAGGCTTTTTTCGGCACAATGGGCGTTATGCTGGCGGGACAACCTTTAAAGACAGCCATGCAGTGTGGTTTTAGCTTGACACAGATAGGGGAGTTTGCTTTTATTATCGCTTCTCTCGGTTTGTCCTTGCATGTGACAAGTGATTTTTTATATCCGATCGTAGTTGCTGTTTCTGTTATCACCACATTTCTGACTCCTTATATGATCCGTGTTGCCGAGCCGGCTTCAAATTTTGTAGACCGTAAGTTGCCCGAGTCGTGGCGACGTTTCCTGATGCGGTATACTAACGGTTCCCGGACCGTCAATCATGAAAGCCTTTGGCGGAAATTACTATTTGCCTTGGCACGGATTCTGGTGGTTTACTCCATTGTCAGTATTTCTGTGATTACCCTTTCATTTCGTTTTGTGGTGCCCTTGTTTCGTGAACATCTTCCGGGTATCTGGGGACCACTGGCGGGAGCTGTTTTTACTATTTTGTGTATATCTCCTTTCCTGCGGGCCATTATGGTGAAGAAAAACCATTCGGCAGAATTCATGACTTTGTGGAATGACAACCGTGTCAACCGGGGACCTTTGGTTTCTACGATTGTGTTTCGTGTAGCTGTTTCCGTTCTGTTTGTCATGTTCGTGATTACCCGTCTCTTTAAAGCGTCTGTCGGATTGATGTTCGGAGTTGCCTTGTTGCTGGTAATCCTGATGGTTCTTTCACGGCAGCTGAAGAAACAATCTATTTTGATAGAACGTAAATTTTTTCAAAATCTCCGTTCCCGTGATATGCGTGCCGAATACTTGGGGGAGAAAAAGCCGGCTTATGCCGGGCGTTTGTTGTCGAGAGATTTACACCTGACCGATTTTGAAATTCCCGGAGAATCGGCTTGGGCCGGAAAAACATTGCTTGAGCTGAATTTGGGCAAAAAGTATGGAGTGCATGTTGTTTCTATTCTACGGGGAAAGCGTCGGATTAACATTCCGGGAGGTTCTGTCCGTTTATTCCCGATGGATAAGATACAGGTTATTGGTACTGATGATCAGTTAAATACATTTGCAGAGGAAATGTCTCATGTTTCTGTTATCGATTGGGATGTGTTTGAGAAAAGTGAAATGACATTGAAACAATTGTTGATTGATACTGATTCTGCTTTTCTGGGCAAAACGTTGCGTGAATCAGGTATCCGGGATAAGTACCATTGCCTGATAGCCGGTGTGGAGCGGGGAGGAGAGGCTTTGATGACTCCTGACGTAAATATTCCTTTTGAAGAAGGAGATGTGGTATGGGTGGTAGGTGAGAATGAAGATGTATACCGGTTAATAGGGCAAAATTGTGATAGAAAACGTTAACAGGATACTGGCATATCATAAAAAAATGCGATATTTGCGAAATGATTCAGATAGAGACTATACTTGATATACTTGTTAAAGGATTCGTGATTGGCATTGTGGTTTCTGCACCGCTGGGGCCTGTAGGTGTCCTTTGTATTCAGCGTACTTTGAATAAAGGACGCTGGTACGGATTCGTTACCGGTCTGGGTGCTTCGTTGAGTGATATTGCTTATGCCCTTCTAACGGGATATGGCATGAGTTTCGTGTTCGATTATATCAATAAGAATATTTTTTATCTACAGCTTCTCGGAAGCATTATGCTATTGGTTTTTGGTATATATACATTCCGTAGCAACCCGGTACAATCCATCCGTCCGGTATCAGCCAATAAAGGTTCTTATTTCCACAATTTCATCACTGCTTTTGCGGTTACACTTTCAAACCCTCTTATAATTTTCCTTTTCATCGGTTTGTTTGCCCGTTTTGCATTTGTGCAACCCGGTGTGTTGGTTTTTGAAGAGATAACCGGTTATCTGGCCATAGCTCTCGGAGCATTGGCATGGTGGTTCGGAATTACTTTCTTTGTCAATAAAGTGCGGACACGATTCAATTTGCGTGGCATCTGGATTCTGAACCGGGTGATCGGAAGTATTGTGATGGCTGTGTCTGTGTTTGGATTGATATTCACTCTGTTGGGGGAATCTATCTATTAATGTAGGAGAAAAGAAAGAAGATGAAAATAGCGCAACAACTGAAAGAAAAGAATATTGCCGAGTACCTTATATATATGTGGCAGGTAGAAGATCTGATCCGTGCCAATGATTGTGATATCGACCGGATTAAGGAGAACATTATATCCCGTTACAAGATTGGCGATGAAGAACGCCGTGAGTTGACGGAATGGTATTCTAATCTGGCTTCAATGATGCGGGAAGAAGGAGTCCGTGAGAAAGGACATCTCCAGATAAACCGAAATGTAATCATTAACTTGACCGAACTGCATGCAGCTTTGCTGGCGTCGTCTAAGTTTCCTTTCTATAGTTCGTCTTACTTCAAAGCACTGCCTTTCATTGTAGAGTTACGAAATAAAAACGGTCAAAAGGAAGAACCGGAACTTGAAACCTGTTTCGAGGCTTTGTATGGGATGATGTTATTGCGTTTGCAGAAGAAGCCTATCAGCCCGGAGACTACAAAGGCGATGGAGGCTATCAGCAGTTTCCTGTCTATGCTGGCTAACTATTACGACAAGGACAAAAAAGGAGAGTTAAAATTGGAATAGAAATGAATACGATTCACCACAGAGTACACGGAGGACACAGAGTTTTAATCTCTTGTTTATTAAGATGTTTAAGAAAAAGATATTCTCTGTGTTCTCTGTGTCCTCCGTGGTGAATTAAACTCAAAAAAAGATAGAAATGAATATATTAGTCACCGGAGCCAACGGGCAACTTGGCAATGAAATGCAGGTGCTTGCCAAAGAAAACCTGCAGCATACGTACTTTTTTACGGATGTGCAGGAGTTGGATATTTGTGATGAACAAGCTGTTTATGCCTATGTGAGTGAACACAAAATTGATGCCATTGTGAATTGTGCGGCTTATACAGCGGTGGATAAGGCGGAAGACGATGCTGAATTTTGCGACAAACTGAACAATGTCGCACCAGGATATTTAGCTCGGGCGGCACAAGCCAACGGAGCTGCGATGATTCAGGTTTCTACCGACTACGTGTTTGATGGCACAGCCCATATCCCTTACACAGAAGATCAACCCACTTGTCCGGCCTCAGTTTATGGCTCTACCAAATTGACCGGTGAGCAGAACGTGATGAACCATTGTGAAAAAGCTATGGTAATCCGTACGGCATGGTTGTATTCTATCTATGGCAACAATTTTGTGAAAACAATGATTCGTTTAGGACGTGAGCGTGAGTCTTTGGGGGTTATATTTGATCAGATCGGTACGCCGACTTATGCCAATGACTTGGCTCTGGCTATTTTTGCAGCCCTTAATAAAGGTATTGTCCGTGGTATCTATCACTTTAGCGATGAGGGAGTTTGTTCTTGGTACGACTTTACAATAGCCATTCATCGTTTAGCGGGAATCACTTCATGTAAGGTGAAACCATTGCATACTGCTGATTATCCGGCAAAGGCACCTCGTCCGCATTATTCCGTACTCGATAAGACGAAAATAAAAGAGACATTTGGCATTGAAATCCCGCATTGGGAAGAAAGCCTGAAACGTTGCATTAATCAATTAAGAGTGGAGAATCTGTGATTCTTCATCCTCAATTCTTGAAATATGGCAGATAATACAGAAATATTAAGAAGGCGCACTTTCGCCATTATTGCACACCCGGATGCCGGTAAGACCTCACTGACTGAGAAATTGTTGTTGTTTGGCGGACAGATACAGGTGGCAGGAGCAGTAAAAAGTAACAAGATTAAAAAGACGGCGACTTCCGACTGGATGGAGATCGAAAAACAACGTGGTATCTCAGTCACTACTTCGGTGATGGAATTCGATTACCGGGACTATAAGATTAATATTCTGGACACTCCGGGACACCAGGATTTTGCCGAGGACACATACCGTACCCTGACGGCAGTGGATAGCGTTATCATTGTGGTAGATGGCGCGAAGGGTGTGGAAACCCAGACTCGTAAGTTGATGGAGGTTTGCCGGATGCGGAATACACCGGTGATTATCTTTGTCAACAAGATGGACCGTGAAGGGAAAGATCCGTTTGACCTGCTGGATGAACTGGAAGAAGAACTGATGATTCAGGTGCGCCCATTGTCGTGGCCTATCGAACAGGGTGCCCGTTTCAAAGGAGTTTATAATATTTACGAACAGAAACTCGATCTTTATCAACCCTCTAAACAGGTGGTAACGGAAAAAGTGGAAGTGGATATTCATTCCGAGGAATTGAACAAGCAGATTGGTGATACGCTGGCTGATAAATTACGTGGTGATCTGGAGCTGATTGAAGGTGTGTATCCTGAATTTGATGTAGAAACTTATTTGCAGGGAGAGTGTGCTCCTGTATTTTTCGGTTCGGCTTTGAATAACTTTGGTGTGCAGGAATTGCTCAATTGCTTTGTTGAGATTGCTCCCGCTCCCCGTCCGGTACATGCTGAAGAACGTGAGGTGATTCCCGAAGAACCTAAATTTACCGGTTTTATTTTCAAGATAACAGCTAACATCGACCCTAACCATCGTTCATGTGTGGCATTCTGCAAGATTTGTTCTGGCAAATTTGTAAGAAATGCGCCTTATTTGCATGTGCGCCATGGCAAGACGATGCGTTTCTCTTCGCCCACCCAATTTATGGCACAGCGTAAGACAACTATCGATGAGGCTTGGGCGGGAGATATTATCGGTTTACCGGATAACGGAACGTTTAAAATTGGCGATACGCTTACCGAAGGCGAACAGCTTCATTTCCGTGGTTTACCGAGTTTTTCACCGGAGATGTTCAAGTATATTGAGAATGCCGATCCGATGAAGCAGAAACAGCTTGCCAAGGGCATCGACCAGTTGATGGACGAAGGTGTGGCCCAGTTGTTTGTCAACCAGTTCAATGGCCGCAAGATTATCGGTACAGTGGGGCAATTGCAGTTTGAGGTCATTCAGTATCGTTTGTTGAACGAATACAATGCTTCTTGTCGCTGGGAGCCATTAAGTCTGTACAAAGCATGCTGGATTGAAAGTGATGATCTGGAAGAACTGGAAGCATTCAAAAAGCGTAAATATCAGTATATGGCCAAAGACCGCGAAGGGCGTGATGTCTTTCTGGCCGATTCGAATTATGTGCTTCAGATGGCACAGATGGATTTCAAAAATATTAGGTTCCACTTTACGAGCGAGTTCTGATTCGCTTTACGAAATAAATTGGATTAAGACGGTGGGCGGGTTGCAGAACAGTGCAATTTGTCCACCGTTTGTTCTCTTTCTGACAATATAAAAACACCTTGTTAACGCATTCTTATGGTATAATTTTCCCTAAATAAGGGGCGATGTTGCCTTAAAAATTTTACCTTTGTAATCTAAACAAAAACTCGAAGTCATGAAGTATAAATTGTTAGTCCTTGATGTAGACGGGACATTGCTTAATGATGAAAAGGAGATTACTCCACGTACCCTCGCTACCTTATTGAAAGTGCAGCAGATGGGTGTACATCTTGTTTTAGCATCGGGCAGGCCTACCTATGGGATTTTGCCATTGGCTAAAAAACTGGAATTGGGTAACTATGGCGGATATATCGTGTCTTATAACGGTGCGCAGGTTATTAATGCAAAAAATGGAGAAGTATTGCTTGAGCGGCGTATTAATCCGGAAATGTTGCCCTATTTGGAGAAAAAGGCACGTAAAAACGGATTTTCTATCTTTACATACACCGAAGATCGGATGATTGCCGATTATGCTAATAATGAACATATTCTTTGGGAAGCACGTCTCAATGGGATGGAGCTGATTGAGGAACCCGAATTTTCGGCAGCTGTAGATTTTGCTCCTTCCAAATGTATGTTGGTCAGTGATGATGAAGAAGCATTGGTAGCTTTGGAAGAACATTGGAAGAAACGTTTGAACGGTGCACTCGATGTATTCCGTTCGGAACCTTATTTTCTTGAAGTGTTGCCTTGCGGTATCGATAAGTCTACCTCTTTGGGAGCACTGTTGTCCCACCTTGATATTACACCCGAAGAAACGATTGTGATAGGCGACGGTGTCTGCGATGTTTCGATGATACAGTTTGCCGGATTGGGTATTGCCATGGGGAATGCCCAGGATTCTGTGAAAGTTTGTGCCGATGTGGTGACTGCATCGAACGAAGAAGACGGAGTTGCCCTTGCCGTAGAAAAGGCGATTCTTGCAGAGATCCGTCCTGCCGAGATTCCACTTGATCAGTTAAACGAGCGTGCCCGTCACGCATTGATGGGGAATCTGGGTATTCAATATACTTATGCGTCCGAGGACCGGGTTGAGGCTACCATGCCGGTGGACGAACGAACCCGACAGCCTTTTGGCATTCTGCATGGAGGGGCTACTCTGGCATTGGCCGAAACTGTAGCCGGATTGGGGTCGATGATTCTTTGCCAGCCTGACGAGATTGTCGTTGGTATGCAAGTCAGCGGTAATCACATGTCATCTGCCCACGAAGGAGACACAGTGCGGGCTATCGGCACCATCATCCATAAAGGTCGTTCATCTCATGTCTGGAATGTGGACGTATTTACGTCGACCGACAAGTTGGTGTCTTCTATTCGGGTGGTGAATAGTATATTAAAGAAGAGATGACGTCAGAAGAAACAAATAATTGTGAAATTATAGATGAGTTGATCCGGCAGGGAAGAAGTTTTGCGATGTATCGCAATCCGGGGGAAGAAGAACCTCACTTTCTGATGCAGACTTACGGAGAAGTACGTTTGGTTCGGGAAATGGAAGAACTAAACGGACAGACAGGTTTTGTTATCGCTCCTTTCCGGGTTACTCCGCAATGTCCTATCATACTGATTCAACCGGACTGTCAAGAAATTCCTTCCTGTGCAGGCAGCCCGCGCAGGAGTGTGCAGCCTGTCTGCACAGAGGTGTGCAGCCTGTCTGCACAAAACGAACGGCCTGTGAGAGCAAAGGAAGCTTATGCAGCCTGTTTTGATATTTTTATCCGGGCTTTACGGGCACATACTTTCGATAAGCTGGTGCTGTCCCGCAAAGTGACGGTGAAGAAAGAACCGGGGTTCTCTCCTGCAAGCGCTTTCTATAAAGCTTGCAGGCGTTATATTTACTCCTATGTCTATCTTTGCTATACTCCGCAAACGGGAGTGTGGATGGGCAGTACACCGGAAATCATTTTATCGGGTGAGAAGGGAGAGTGGAATACTGTGGCATTGGCCGGAACCCAGTCTTTACAAAATGGTGAACTTCCTCAGCATTGGGATGAGAAGAACCGGGAGGAACAGGAATATGTAGCCGCATATATCCGTAATCAACTCCGATCGTTAGGTATTTCTCCGGTGGAGAAGGGACCTTATCCGGCTTTTGCCGGAGCTTTATCGCATCTGAAAACCGATTTCCGTTTCTCACTGAACGATAGTCGTAAATTGGGGGATTTGTTGAAGCTATTGCATCCTACTCCGGCTGTGTGCGGATTACCCAAGGAGGAAGCCTATCGGTTTATTCTCGATAATGAAGGCTATGACCGCAGTTATTATTCCGGATTTATCGGCTGGCTCAAACCGGAGGGGAAGACAGACCTGTATGTCAACCTACGCTGTATGAATGTGAAAGAGGATACTCTGACACTTTATGCCGGAGGTGGGTTACTGGCATCTTCCGAATTGGATGATGAATTTCAAGAGACTGAAAAGAAGATGCAGACGATGAAGAACTTGAACTCTTTATAAATAACTTAATAGAGCGATGTATTCAGATAAGGAAAACATATTGCAGTTGGTAGCGTTGCTTCGGGCACACGGAGTGACGAAAGTGGTCTTATGCCCCGGAAGCCGGAATGCTCCGATTGTACACACACTTGCCGGACATCCTGATTTCACCTGTTATTCGGTAACAGACGAGCGGAGTGCCGGTTTTTTTGCTATCGGGCTTGCCTTACATGGCGGAAAACCTGCGGCAGTCTGTTGCACATCCGGTACGGCTCTGCTGAATTTGCATCCTGCCGTGGCGGAAGCCTATTATCAGAAAGTACCTTTAGTAGTTATTTCTGCCGATCGTCCCGCAGCCTGGATTAACCAGATGGATGGGCAGACTTTACCGCAACCGGGTGTCTTTCAGTCGTTGGTGAAGATGTCTGCGAACTTGCCTGAGATACATACCGACGAAGACAAATGGTATTGTAACCGTTTGCTGAACGAAGCATTACTTGAACTGAATCACCATGGCAAAGGACCTGTGCATATTAATGTACCGGTTTCGGAGCCTTTGTTCCAGTTTACGGCAGATGTTCTTCCCGAAGAGCGTGTTATAACACGTTATCAGGGACTGAATGTTTATGATCGCGATTACGACGGTCTGATTGATCGGCTTAATAAATACAACCGGCGCATGATAATTGTCGGACAGATGAATCTGATTTACCTGTTTGAGAAGAAATATTCAAAGATGCTGTATAAGCAGTTTGCTTGGTTTACCGAACATTTGGGTAACCAGACTGTTCCCGGTATTCCGATCCGGAATTTTGATGCTGCTTTATATGCCATGTCTCCGGAAATGCAGGAAAAGATGATGCCCGAACTGGTAATCACTTATGGAGGACATATCGTCTCCAAGCGGATGAAAAAATTCCTTCGTCAACATCCGCCCAAGGAGCATTGGCATGTGTCGACGGATGGTGAAGTGATTGATCTGTTCCAAGGTTCACTCACGACGGTCATTGAAATGGACCCGTTTGAGTTCCTTGAGAAAATAGCTTTCTTGCTGGACAACCGTACACCAGAGTATCCTCGGCAATGGGAAAATTTTTGCAAAGAACTTCCCCAACCAGAGTTGCCCTATTCGGAGATGTCTGCCATAGGAGCGTTGATAAAGGCTTTGCCTGCTTCATGTGCTTTACACCTGGCCAATAGTTCGGTTGTACGCTATGCTCAACTATACCCTTTACCCGATACAATAGAGGTTTGCTGTAACCGTGGAACAAGTGGTATCGAAGGTTCCTTATCGACAGCAGTCGGTTATGCCGCTGCCTCCGGAAAGTTGAATTTTGTGGTCATTGGGGACCTGAGTTTTTTCTATGACATGAATGCGTTGTGGAATAATCATTTCGGAAGTAATCTCCGCATACTTCTCTTAAATAATGGGGGAGGAGAAATCTTTCATACTCTGCCCGGCTTGGAAATGTCCGGCACTTCGCATCGTTTTGTGACTGCCGTACACAAGACGTCTGCTAAAGGGTGGGCTGAAGAACGTGGCTTCCTTTACCAGGAAGTGCAGGATGAAAATCAGCTGGACGAAGCAATGAAGGTTTTCACCCAAGCCGAGTTATTGACTCAGCCTGTGTTAATGGAAGTTTTCACAAACAAGAATAAAGATGCACGTATTTTGAAAGACTATTATCATCAACTAAAAAAATAAGATTATGATTAAGCAAGGGGTGATGTTGATTGGTGGCTTATTGCTGTTTGTTATAAGCCCACTTGTGGAGAAGGTTGGGGCCATGTCTCCCGGGAATACCGTATTACAGGAGGTGACGGCTCATGTAGATACAATCGATTTTAGGTTGGCCTCTGCCGAAGAAGCTAAACGCCTGATAGTGGTTGAGGATCATTATACGCGTAACTGGACTCCGTTTGATATTGCAGCCCGTCTTGAGAATCCCGAAGGAAAAAGAGAAGATCTTGTCAGTCTGGCTATTGGTGAAGTTCGTGAATGGACTCCCCGGGAGGCGCAACAGATTGAACGGATCAGAAAAAGCCTGAATGACACGATTCGTAAGTATGGTTACCGGATTCCTTTCCCGAAAGAAATAGTATTGGTAAAAACAGCAATGAAAGATGAAGGAGGAGCCGGAGGGTATACTCGCAGTAACTGGATAGCACTGACTGACGTTACTTTTCAGCGGGGAAACGAGCAGTCGCATACTCGTCTGTTGGTGCATGAAATTTTTCATATCCTGACACGTTTCAATCCCGGATTCAAAAAGAAAATGTACGAGGCTATTGAATTTAATATTCTGCCAAAAGAGATTGAATTGCCCGAAGATATTCGGGAATACCGGATTTCCAATCCCGATGTCAGCCGTTGGGACAGCTATGCCACTTTTACAATCGATGGTAAACCTCAGAATTGTACCATGGTTATATATGCCAACAGGCCCTATACCGTTGGTAAGTTCTATCAGTATATCAATGTCGGTTTGATTCCTTTGGATAAAGCATTCAAACCAGTTCGGGAAAATGGCAAGACAGTTATTTATCCGTTGCAGAAAGCTGCCGACTTTTTTGATAAGGTTGGGCGGAATACCGGATACGTTATCGATCCGGAAGAGGTGATGGCAGATAATTTCGCTATCGCAATGTTGAACAACCCCAATGTAAAGACACCCGGACTCCAGAAGAAAGTACAGGAATTATTAAAGAAATAACCATTAAAATGAATAAAGATGGAAACGAAAAGAGAGTGGACTCCTATTAAAGAATATGAAGATATTCTATTTGATTACTATAATGGCATTGCTCGTATTACAATTAACCGCGAGCGTTATCGCAACGCTTTCACACCGACCACAACCGGTGAGATGAGTGATGCTTTGCGTATTTGTCGTGAAGAGCCTGACATTAATGTCGTGGTACTGACCGGTGCCGGTGACAAAGCTTTCTGCTCGGGAGGTGACCAGAATGTAAAAGGACGAGGCGGATACATCGGTAAAGACGGGGTGCCCCGTCTGAGTGTGTTGGACGTACAGAAACAAATCCGTTCGATACCTAAACCGGTTATTGCCGCTGTCAACGGATTTGCTATCGGTGGCGGACATGTACTGCACGTAGTATGTGATCTTTCCATTGCCTCCGAGAATGCAATCTTCGGCCAGACCGGACCGCGTGTAGGTAGCTTCGATGCAGGATTCGGCTCTTCTTATCTTGCCCGTGTGGTGGGACAAAAAAAAGCTCGTGAAATTTGGTTCCTTTGCCGCAAGTATAATGCTCAGGAAGCTTTGGATATGGGACTTGTCAACAAGGTAGTGCCTTTGGAAAAACTGGAAGACGAGTATGTCCAATGGGCCGAAGAGATGATGCAGCTCAGTCCATTGGCGCTCCGCATGATTAAAGCCGGCTTGAATGCCGAACTTGACGGGCAGGCAGGTATTCAAGAGTTAGCCGGTGACGCGACTCTGCTTTATTATCTTACCGATGAAGCACAGGAGGGCAAGAATGCATTCCTTGAAAAGCGCAAACCAGATTTTAAGCAATATCCTAAGTTCCCATAAGTAAAAAAGGCCTTCTTGATGGGAGGCCTTTGCTTTATAGTATTCCTATGTATACAATAAATATTATTCCCCGTATCCTCCATTTCAAGCAGCCAGCAGGAACTTCCCGCGGTACCTATACTACCCGGAAGGTTTGGTATATCTATCTTTCTACGACAGAGTATCCGGAACGTGTCGGAGTGGGAGAGTGTGCTCCGTTGCCTAAACTGAGTTGTGACGACCTGCCGGATTATGAACAAATACTCTGCAATGCTTGCCGGTGTTTGGAGCAGACAGGCAAATTGGATACGGAAGCTTTGCGTGATTATCCTTCGATTCTGTTTGGACTTGAAACAGCTCTTCGTCATTATGAAACTCAGAGTTGGGCATTATGGGATACTCCTTTTTCCCGGGGAGAAACCGGTATACCCATCAACGGACTTATCTGGATGGGCGATTTTGATAGGATGTTGCAACAGATCGAAGTAAAGATGCAGTCAGGATACCGTTGCATCAAACTGAAAATAGGTGCGATAAACTTCGAAGAAGAATTGGCACTGCTGAAGCATATCCGTGCTCATTATTCGGCGAGGGAAATAGAGTTGAGAGTGGATGCCAATGGTGCTTTTTCACCCATTGACGCTATGGAAAAACTGAATAGGTTGGCTGAATTGGAACTACACTCCATCGAACAGCCCATCCGTGCCGGGCAGTGGGAGGAAATGGCCCGCCTGACGGCAGACACTCCGCTTCCCATTGCATTGGACGAAGAACTGATTGGCTGTAATACTCCCGAAGGAAAACAAGATCTGTTGACGTCTGTCCGTCCTCAATACATTATATTGAAACCATCTTTACATGGTGGAATCAGTGGTGGTAATGAATGGATTGCAGAAGCGGAAAAGCAGCATATCGGTTGGTGGATTACTTCTGCACTGGAATCGAATATCGGACTGAATGCTATTGCACAATGGTGTGCTACTTTCCGTAGTCCGCTGCCTCAGGGATTGGGAACCGGACTGTTGTTTACAGACAATATCGAAATGCCCCTTGAGATTCGAAAAGATTGTTTATGGTTTTGTAAATAAAAGAAATACTTATGATATTTAATCGGGAAGAACAACAGCTGATGCTGGAAGGCAATTTGCTTTCCCGGGAAGATGTAAAAAGACTTGTTGCCAATTGTACAGACGCAACGCCGGTATTTCTGTGTGAACTCTACCGTTTTCTGGACGATTGGTTCAACGATTCTCCTTATCTTACTGTAAAGACGTCCGGTTCTACCGGAACACCCAAACAAATGAAGGTCCTTAAAGACCGGATGATGCAGAGTGCCCGGTTGACTTGTGAGTATCTGGGGCTTCGGCGGGGGGATAGTGCGCTATTGTGTATGCCTTTGCAATACATTGCCGGAAAGATGGTTGTGGTGCGGGCTTTGGTTGCCGGGCTGAATCTGGTTGTCCGCACTCCTTCCGGTCATCCGATGGCGGATTTGGATCAGCCGTTACGTTTCTCGGCAATGGTTCCGCTGCAGGTTTACAATACTTTGCAGATAGCCGCGGAAAGAGAAAGGCTCTGCCGGACCGATATTCTTATAATTGGCGGTGGTGCGATAGATGCCGGTCTGGAAGCTGAGATACGCCAATTACCGGGTAAGGTGTATTCTACGTACGGCATGACGGAAACCCTGTCGCATATTGCTTTAAGACGGCTGAACGGACCGGATGCGAGTACTCTTTATTATCCTTTTCCTTCGGTACGACTTTCTTTGTCACCCGAGCATACATTGATTATTGATGCTCCGCTGGTTTGCGATACGATTTTAGTGACAAATGATGTGGCGGAAATAAATTCGGACGGTAGCTTTTCTATCCTGGGCAGAAAAGACAATACCATCAACACCGGAGGTATCAAAGTGCAGGCGGAGCAGGTGGAAGATATACTGCGTCCTTGGATACATGTTCCCTTTGCCATCACTTCCGTTTCCGATGCCGCATTAGGGGAGGCCATTGTTCTTTTGATAGAAAATGGAGGGTATACGGAACGGTTGGAGGAGAAGATGAAAGAGCTTCTTACCAAGTACCAGTTGCCTAAAATGGTTTTTTCAGTGGGCACTATACCCTTGACGGAAACAGGGAAAATAAATCGTGCCGGTTGCCGGCAATTAGCTGCTACTTATCAGGTGGGGCGTTAAGTGTTTTTTCTTTTTCAGTTGTATCATATACGGAATGGCTTTAAATTTAATAACCAACACATATAAACTAATGAATAAGATTTGCTTTTTTATCGGAGCTTTTATTACCCTGCTTCTGGCGGGTTGCAGTTCCAGTCCGATTTCACATGTCCGTTTGGCTACCTTCAACATCCGTTACGATAATCCGGGCGATAGCTTGAATTCCTGGAAATACCGTAAAGACCGGGTTTGTGAGTTTATCCGTGAAAAACAACCGGATGTACTGGGTATGCAGGAGGTGTTACATCATCAGTTAGAAGACTTGTTGGCCGGACTGCCCGATTATGCCTATGTAGGCGTGGGACGTGAGGATGGAAAAACTCAAGGTGAATATGCTCCGGTTTTCTATCGGAAAGATAAATATGACTTACTGGACAGCAATACATTCTGGTTGTCCGAACATCCGGATAGTGTCGGTAAACTTGGTTGGGATGCTGCCTGTACCCGTGTTGCCACCTGGGCTAAACTGAAGGAGAAATCCACCGGAAAAGAATTCCTGATGGTAAATACTCATTTTGATCACGTAGGGACAGAAGCCCGGAGGAACAGTGCATTGCTTATTATTGATAAGATAAAAGAGATAGCCGGTACACACCCCTCTATGATGACCGGAGACTTTAATGTTTCTGAGGAATGGGAAGCTTATAAAACAATTACATCCAATGAGTTCGTATTGAAAGATGCGTGGAAGATAGCTGCGAAACAGACAGGAGAAAGCTATACTTTCCATGATTTTGGAAGGGTACCGGTGGCTGAGCGGGAGAAGATTGATTTTATTTTCGTAACTCCGCAAATAAAGGTGGCGGATGCGGAAATTATTTCTTCCGCGATTACAGACTCTACCTATTTGTCTGATCACAACGCACATTTGGCCGACCTGGAATTCTAAACCACATAAACAGATTACATGACCATGAAACAAAACTTGCATTTGTTATTTGTCGCTTTTATACTGATGAGTTTTTATAGTTGTACTCCGAAGACTGAGTTATCCTCTCCGGACGGACACATCAAGGTGGCTTTTGCAACAGAACCTGACGGAAAGATGGTTTATCGGGTGGCGGTCAATGATACTCTTTTGTTGGACAACTCATCGCTTGGTTTCGAGGCGAAAGACGGGATCGACCTTAATCAAGGATTTCGTGTCGTGAAAACTACGTTTACAGATAAAGATGAAACCTGGACCCAACCGTGGGGAGAGAATAAAACGAACAGGAATCATTATAATGAAATGGCGGTTTTCTTGAAGAACGATGCCAATATAGAGTTAACTCTTCGTTTTCGTGCATTTGATGACGGTATAGCTTTTCGTTATGAATATGAAGTGCCCGGCGTTGACTCTTTGCTCGTCACCGACGAATTGACTGCTTTCCGCTTTCACGAAGATGGAATTTCCTGGTCAATTCCGGCCAGCTTCGAAACCTATGAATTGTTGTATTCGGAACAGAAGATCAGTGAAGTGAAGAATGCCAATACTCCTTTCACTTTCAAAACTCCCGGTGGGATATATGGCAGCATTCATGAAGCTGCTCTTTATGATTTTCCGGAGATGACACTAAAGCAGGATGGAGGCCATGCTCTAAAGTCGGAACTTGCTTCCTGGCCCGATGGTATCAAGGCTCGTAAAGGGAATAATTTCATGACATCATGGCGTACCATTCAGATTGCTCCGGCAGCTGTCGGCCTGATTAATTCATCCTTGATTCTGAATTTGAATGAACCTTGTAAACTGGAAACTACCGACTGGATTAAACCGATTAAATATGTTGGCGTTTGGTGGGGAATGCATCTGGGGGTAGAAACCTGGAAGATGGATGACCGTCACGGAGCCACAACCGCTAATGCGAAAAAGCATATCGATTTTGCTCATGACAATAATATCGAAGGAGTATTATTCGAGGGGTGGAACGAAGGCTGGGAGAGCTGGGGTGGTATGCAGAATTTTGATTTTACCAAACCGTACGCTGATTTTGATATTGATGAAATAGTCCGTTATGCACGTGAGAAAAATGTTCAGATCATCGGACATCATGAAACCGGAGGAAATATTCCCAACTACGAACGCCAGATGGAAAAAGCGATCAAGTGGTATACCGAAAAAGGTATTCATATACTGAAAACCGGTTATGCGGGTGCTTTTCCCGACGGACATTCGCATCACGGACAATACGGAGTCAATCATTACCAAAAGGTAGTTGAAACGGCTGCTCGTTACCATATGACTTTGGATGCGCACGAGCCTATCAAAGATACGGGAATACGCCGTACCTGGCCCAATATGATGACTCGTGAAGGTGCCCGTGGGATGGAGTGGAATGCCTGGAGTGAGGGAAATCCTCCTTCCCATCACGAGATGTTACCGTTTACCCGTTTACTGGGTGGCCCGATGGATTATACTCCGGGTATTTTCGACATATTGTTTACACAGACGAAAGATTCTCCTAAACGCCAGAAGTGGAATGACCAGGATAAAGGCAATAGCCGTGTCAATACGACACTGGCCAAACAGTTGGCAAATTGGGTTATCTTATATTCCCCGTTACAGATGGCTTCTGATATGATTGAGCATTATGAAGGACATCCCGCTTTCCAGTTCTTTCGTGATTTCGATCCGGACTGTGATGAATCAAAAGCATTGGCCGGTGAGCCGGGAGAATTTGTAGTGATAGTGCGCAAGGCTAAACAGAATTATTTCTTGGGAGCCTCTACGAATGAGGAACCACGGACTTTACCGGTCAGCCTTGATTTTCTGGAAAAGGGGAAGACTTATAAAGCAATAGTCTATGCTGATGGCGAGCAGGCTGACTGGAAAACCAATCCGACCGAATATCAGATTACGGAACAGGAGGTGACGGCAAGAGACACAATAAATATCCGCATGGCCGCCGGTGGTGGGCAAGCCATCTCATTTATGCCCTTGCAGAAATAGAAACAGCATGATAAGAGGGAGGTAGTCCTTCAATTCCGAACGCAATATTTTCAGGGCTTGCCCTATGCGATAATTGACAGTTTGCGGAGAGACGTTTAGTTTCTCCGCAATTTCTTTATGAGTCAGTTGTTGATTTCGGTTCATTTCATATGCCTGACGAAATTCTGCCGGTAGCTTTCTTAAAGCCTCTTCATACAACCTGAAAAGTTCGTTTTCCAGATAAAAGTCAGGTGAAGAAAATTCGCTTTCATATTTTTCGGCAATTTCCAGATGTACCTTACGCTTTATTTCGAAATGGGAGATTTTATTAAGTGCCTTGTTCTTGACAATAGTAAAAAGAAGAGTTTTTAAGGTTAGTTCCGGAATGAGGGTTTTTCTGTTTTCCCATAACCACATCATGGTGTCCTGCACGATTTCTTCCGATTCACTCAGTGTGACGTACTGAGAACAAAAGACGCATAGTCCGCGAAAGTAATGGCGGTAAACATTGTCAAATACTTCTTCGCACCCTTCTCTCAAGGCTGATATAACGGCATTATTATCATTTATGTTTAGGTTAGTCAGAGTCTGTGCCATTCTTTTTTTCATTGTTATTAGCGAACAAACGTAGCTAAATTTTCGGTACTGACAAAATGATTCTTCGAAGAAAAAAAGTTTGTGTTTTTATTTAGTAACTTTGCTTTCTGAAATGTATTATACATAACAACGTATGATATAGGTATAAAAGATTTGGTTAATACAATGGATGAAACAAAACTACTGAACTACTTGAAAGGAGAATCAGATGCTGAAGAGTGTCTGGAAGTAGAGACATGGTACCATGACTCTGCGGAACATAAAAAACAACTTGAACAACTATATTATATGCTTTTTGTCGGTGAGCGCAAAGCGGTGATGGATGCGGTGGACACCGAAAGTTCACTGAGCGCTTTGAAGGATCGGATGAAGCAGAAAGAGCCGGATAGAAAATCGGTGGGTAAAATGCGTGTTTCAAAATGGAAGCGTTATGCAGTACCTTTGGCTGCCTTTTTGTGCGGTTTACTGATTTCTACCGGAGCTTTGTATTGGATGTCTTCCGGCAAGTCTGACGGATATGTTTTTGCTACGGAAGCCGGTCAACGGGCACGTGCTGTTTTGCCGGATGGCACGAAGGTGTGGTTGAATGCTTCAACGCAGCTTGTTTATAAACCTTCTTTCTGGAAGCGGGAAAGATTGGTTGATTTGAATGGTGAGGCTTATTTTGAGGTCTCTCATAATAAGCATAAACCCTTTGTTGTTAATAGTAAAGATGTCAGGACTTGTGTGCTCGGTACAAAATTCAATGTCCGGGCACGCTCGTCCGAAGCAAAGGTTGTGACGACTTTATTGAAAGGATTGGTGCAAGTGCAGCTGCCGGGACAGTCCGAAGAAGAAGGGATCTTACTGAAACCGGGACAAACGTTGAGTGTGGATACCCGTACGATGCAGTTGATGCTTACCGAAGCTGATCGTCCGGGTGATGTGTTGCTTTGGATTAACGGAAAACTGAAATTCGAACAAGCTACACTCGTGGAGATTGTGCAATGTCTGGAAAAGCATTTTGATGTACATTTCATTATTTCTGATGCACAGTTGAAAAAAGAACGTTTCACCTGTACTTTTAGTACGGATGATGATATCAGACAAATTCTTTCTATACTTGCTCTTACCAAACGTTTTGATTATAAATGTGAGGATAATAACATAATATTGACTCCCAAGGCGGGTAGATAGCGATTTATTATTATAACCTAAATCAGTAAAAGGGACTGTTTCCAATGTGGAATGGTTCCTTTTTTTTATTTCTCAATCTGTATTCTTATTCTTTTTTTATTCTTTTTTTGAAAAAAGTCGCTTCTTGATTTAGTATGCTTATAGGTTGAAATGTATTATTAGCAGAAAAGTGAATATAGTTAACCCTAAAATCTGTAACGATGAACAAGGACCCTTAATTAAAAACCAACCTTAATATGAATTAGCAGTTTTCTTTTGCTAAACCTTTCAATTTTTACCTAAAACATTTTCTAATTAAAAAAGAACAAGATGAAGAAATCAGTGAAACACAAGTTTCAGTACTTGCTATTTTTTCTATTGTCGATGCCTGCTTTTATTTTTGCTTCAGCGCAAGATATCCGGGTAAATATCGACTTCACTAAAGCCCCTTTAGGTAATGTCCTGGATGAAATCGGACATCAAACCTCATTATCTATCGTGTATAACACCAGGGATGTTAACCCCAATCAACCCGTTTCCGTTAAAGCTACTAATGAAAATATTACGTCTGTGATGAATCGTTTGCTTCGGGGGACGGGGATTTCCTATTCTATTATGAACAAACACCTCATTCTTTCAGCTAATGATAAGGATAAAGCTATTCAGCAGGAGAAAATTACGGTTACGGGAAATGTCTCGGACGCTAAAGGCGAACCATTGATCGGAGTAAGTATACTGGTGAAAGGAACATCCAACGGGACAATCACCGATATGAACGGACACTTTTCAATATCGGCTGCCAAAGGAGATGTCATCGAGATATCCTATATCGGCTATGCTTCGCAGGTCATTACAGTGACAGACTCTAAGCCACTGAAAATTGTGATGCAAGAAGACACGGAAGTGCTTGACGAGGTTGTTGTGACGGCTTTAGGTATCAAGCGGGCACAAAAGGCATTGAGCTACAATGTGCAACAAGTGGGTGGCGATGCCATCAATACAGTGAAAGATGCCAATTTCATTAACTCTTTGCAGGGCAAAGTTGCCGGAGTAACGATTAACAATTCCGCCGGTGGTGTCGGTTCGGCCTCCAGGGTAGTGATGCGAGGTACTAAGTCTATAACAAAGGATAACAATGCCCTTTATGTAATCGACGGTATTCCAATGTTCAATGTCAGTTTTGGCAAGAGCGAAGGTTCCTTTGCTACCCAGAGTGGTTCGGACGGTGTGGCCGACCTTAATCCGGATGATATTGAAAGTATTAATATGCTGACCGGTCCTTCCGCAGCTGCTTTATACGGCAATGCGGCTGCCAATGGAGTTGTATTGATTAACACGAAAAAGGGATCTGCCGAGAAGACAACTCTGACAGTCAGCAATAATACCATGTTCTCTGATGCGTATATTATGCCGGAGATGCAAAACCGGTATGGAAATAATCCGGGAGAATTTGCAAGCTGGGGCAATAAAACCAGACAGAGTTATGATCCTGCCCGTTTCTTTAATACCGGAGTGAATGTAATTAATGCCATCTCTTTCTCGACCGGAACAAAGAAAAACCAGACTTATGCATCGGCTTCAACAACGAATGCAACCGGTATCCTGCCTAATAACAGTTATAGCCGTTACAACTTCTCAATCCGGAATACGGCTACTTTCCTGAAAGATAAACTGACTCTGGACATCGGTGCCAGTTACATCATCCAGAATGATAAAAATATAACGGCACAGGGACAATATTTCAATCCGTTGCCGGCATTATATCTGTTTCCTCGTAATGATAATTTTGAGGAGATCCGTATGTTCGAACGTTATAGCGAGAGCCGTGGGGTGAATGCGCAGTTCTGGCCTTACGGGCATCAGGGGCTGAGTTTGCAAAACCCGTACTGGATTATGAAACGCATGAACCGTAAAACAGAAAAGAAACGTTACATGATCAATGCAAGCCTGACTTATAAACTTACGGATTGGCTGAACGTTGCGGGCCGTGTTAAAGTAGATAATTCGGATATTCGTTTGACTCAGGAGCGTTATGCATCTACCCTGACTACTTTTGCGGGAGCCAATGGTTTCTACTCGGACCAGAACCGTACAGACCGTAATACATATGCTGATATTATGGTAAATATCGATAAGAGGATAGGGGATTTCTCGCTGAATGCCAATATCGGTGCATCTATTAAAGATTTGGTTTACGAACAAATGGGTAATGAAGGCGATCTGGCCGGTATACCCAATTTCTTTACAGTGAGAAATATTAATTATGAAAGTAATTATAAGCCCAAACAGTTCGGATATCATGACCAGTCCCAGGGGGTATTTGCGAATATAGAATTAGGTTGGCGCAGCATGGCATATCTGACCTTGACTGGACGGAACGACTGGGAGTCGCAGCTTGCCTTTACTAAACACTCCTCTTTCTTCTATCCTTCCATCGGCGGATCTGTCGTTCTGTCGGAGATGTTCCGGTTGCCCGAGTTCATCTCTTATGCGAAACTGCGTGGTTCATACAGTTCGGTGGCTTCGTCTTTCGAACGTTATTTATCGAATCCGGGCTTTGAGTTCAATGAACAGTCCCATCAGTGGGGCTCTTCAACAACTTTGCCTGCCACTAATCTGAAGCCGGAAGACACACGTTCGTGGGAGGTGGGTTTAAATGCCAGATTATGGAACCACTTCAGTATAGATGCCACTTACTATCATTCGAATACGTATAACCAAACCTTTAACATCACCCTGGCGTCGTCGAGCGGTTATTCTTCGGCTATTGTACAGACAGGTAATATCCAGAATTATGGTTTGGAACTGGCATTGGGATATAATAATACATGGAGGGATTTCAGCTGGAACAGCAGCCTGACTTATACCATGAATCGTAATAAGGTGAAACGTCTGGCCAGTGGCGCGACGAATCCGATAACCGGTGAAATCATCGATATGCCGGAGTTGCGTATGGCTGTGTTGGGAGCCGACGGTTATGGTCCCAGAGTCATCCTGAGAGAAGGTGGAACGATGGGGGATCTGTATGTAGATAAAGGGCTTCGTACAGATGGTAACGGAAATATCTGGGTAGATCCCCAGACAGGTAAAGTCGGAGTGCAGGACTATGCCGAACCTAAAAAAATAGGTACGATGAATCCTGATTTCAATATGGGATTCAGCAATACCTTCTCTTATAAAGGCGTCAGCCTGGGCGTGGTTCTGACCGCGCGTGTCGGTGGATTATGCGTGTCGAACACTCAGGGTATACTCGATTATTACGGTGTGTCCAAAGCTACAGCCGATGCACGTGATGCCGGCGGAGTGTGGATCAATAACGGATTCGTAGATGCCAAGTCTTATTTTCAAACCATCGGAGGCTCTACCGGAGGATTGGGACAATACTACACTTATAGTGCGACGAACGTACGCCTTTCCGAGTTGAACCTGAGTTATACATTACCTCGTAAGTGGTTTAACAATAAAGTGGGCATAACGGCAGGTATCGTAGGAAAGAATCTTTGGATGATTTATTGTAAAGCACCGTTCGATCCGGAAATGACCCCTTCTACTACCAGCAATTTCTATCAGGGGGTAGATTACTTTATGCAGCCGAGCACACGTAATATTGGCTTCAATGTTAAGTTTCAATTTTAAAACAAGTCGATTATGAAAAATAAAATATTAAATATGGCTTTGGCCGCAACTATCACGCCACTCTTGTGTTGCTGTACCAGTAATTTTGAGGAATACAACACTAATCCGTACGAACCCCATTCACTTAATCCGCCCATGCTGTTTGCAACAATGATTACTACCGGAATCAATGTACAGCAGAATGACAATCAGATGATTGACCAGATGGTAGCGGGACCTTTTAGCGGCTATCTGACAATGGCTAACTCATGGGGTGGTTCTAACTTCAATACATTCAACCAGACGGAATCCTGGAATCAGATTCCTTTCAATACGCCTTTTGAGAAATTCTATTCCAACTACTTTAAATTGGAAACGGCAACCGGCGGAAAAGGTCACTATTGGGCAATGGCGAAGCTGCTTCGCGTAAATACAATGTTGCGTGTGACCGATTGTTACGGCCCCATTCCCTACAGTCAAGTGGCCAATGGCAAAACGGCTGTTGCATACGACAGTCAGGAAGATGTATATAAACACATGTTTGAAGATTTGGATTATGCAGTACAGATATTGGGCGAATTTGTAGACGAGGTCGGCGGATTGAAGCCGTTGGAGGGCTATGATCCGGTCTATAATGGAGATTATAATAAGTGGATGCGTTTTGCTAATTCGCTTAAATTGCGTCTGGCTGTCCGTATCAGTAATGTGGCGCCCGAACTTGCCCGTGCGAAAGCTGAGGAAGCGGTAAAAAGTGCCCGCGGACTGATAGATACGAATGATAATAATGCATATGTCGGTGTAGGTGCCGAACCCAATCCGCTGTGGCTGGTAGCCTCCAGTTGGGGCGAAATCCGTATCAATGCCACTATTGCCAGTTATATGAAAGGGTATTCCGATCCTCGTAGCGCAGTCTATTTCACGACATCCAAGTTGGGAGGCAATAGCCCGTATATGGGTATGCGTTCGGGATTGGAAGGAGTGAAGCCGGCCACTTATGCAGGATACTCTATGCCCAATTACGATCAGAAAGACGATATGTTGATGTTCTGTGCGGCTGAAACAGCCTTTTTGCGTGCTGAAGGTGCTCTGCGTGGTTGGGATATGGGAGGTAGTGCCCGTGACTTCTACGAACAAGGCGTTAAACTTTCATTCGACCAGCGGAAAGTGGGTGGAGCAGAAGAATATCTGGCAAATGCAGTGGCAGTGCCTGAACCTTTTGTCGACCCGATTAACCCGGTTAAATGCAATTATACACCGAAAACCAAGATAACGATTGCGTGGAATGAAGGTGCTCCTACGGAAGAAAAACTGGAGCGTATCATTACTCAGAAATGGATAGCCAATTTCCCTCTGGGCTTTGAAGGTTGGGCCGATTATCGGCGTACAGGTTATCCGGAAGTGTTTCCATCTGTCAGCAATCTGAGTAACGGAGTAATTGACACCAACCGGCAATTGCGGCGTTTGCCTTTCCCATTGTCCGAGAAGCAGGGAAATGCTGCCAATGTTTCGGTAGCCGTCTCAATGTTGGGGGGCCCGGATACTGGGGCTACCGACCTTTGGTGGGCTAAAAAGAATTGATGTTTAAGCTAAAAAGAGAAAAGAAAATGAAAAAGAGATATTTAAATATAGTGGTTTTTGCGTTGTTCGTCAGTATGCTTCTGGGTTGTAGTGACTGGACCAAACCCGAAGCAGAGGATTTTTTTGAAATGCCGGGAAATGACTACTACGAGAATCTGAGAGCTTATAAACGTTCGGAGCATTCGGTTGCGTTTGGCTGGTTTGGAGGCTGGACAGGTGTGGGAGCTTCGATGGTGGGGAGTCTGATGGGACTTCCCGATAGTGTGGACTTCGTTTCCATCTGGGGAAACTGGAAGAATCTGGATGAAGCCCGGATGCTGGATAAGAAAAAAGTGAAAGAACTGAAAGGTACGCGTGCATTGATGTGCTTTATCGTAGCTAATGTAGGCGATCAGTTGACCCCCGAAGAGTATAAAGAGAATTATAAAGAATATTGGGGTTGGAAAGATGGCGATCAGGAAGCTATCGACGGCGCGATCAGAAAATATGCAAATGCCATTTGTGACTCCATCGATAAGTATGGATATGATGGTTTCGATATCGATTATGAACCTAATTATGGATCTCCCGGAAATCTGGCCAGCTATCCCGAAAATATGCTCACTTTCGTAAAGGCGTTAGGAGAGAGAATAGGACCCAAATCGGGCACGGGGCGACTGCTTGTGATCGATGGTGAGCCACAAAGCATTCATCCGGAAACCGGACCTTATTTTGATTACTTCATCGTGCAGGCATACTCCAACCTTGCGGGTAACTCCGATACTAATCTTGACAGGCGGCTGGCCGGTACAATTGCCAATTTTAAAGAGGTACTCACTCCCGAGAAAGTGGCTAATATGTACATCGTCACAGAAAATTTCGAATCCTATGCTCCGACAGGAGGAGGCGATTATGTAGATCGTTACGGAAATAAAATGCGGGCACTTGCCGGAATGGCACGCTGGACTCCGGTCATTGATGGTAAACAAGTTCGAAAGGGCGGAGTAGGGACGTATCATATGGAATATGATTATCCGGGCGACGTTGAATACAAATATTTGCGTGAGGCAATCAGAATTATGAATCCCGCTGTAAAATGACTTAAATGAATTTGATTATGAAAAGAATAACAATAAAATCTTATTTGCTTGCTTGTGTTGTTCTGCCGATGATTCTGGCTGGATGCGAAGATGCCGATTACCGTGTGATTGACAATGCTATTTATCTGAATGAAGCATCCGAGAATGGTTCGGCAAAGGTTACGGTTGATCCTGAAAATGTTACCACAACTACTTTGACCGTACGCATGGGGCAGCCTGTTGCCGGAGATGTAACTGCTGTTTTGACGATTGACCCCTCTATTCTTAAAGAGTACAATGAAGCCAATGAAACTTCGTACGAGGTTCTTCCTGAACAATATTTTTCTTATGATAAAGAGATAAAGATTCAGGCGGGTGATGTAAGTGCGGTACCATCAGAATTTAAGGTGAAACCTTATTCGAATGAAAACGGAGAACTCTATGCCATTCCGGTATCCCTCACCGAAATTCAAGGACCGGTGTCTACGATCGGGCTTTCGTCGAAGTTTATTATTTTACTGGACAAGCCGCTGATACAGTCCGTACCGTTTATGAATACGGCCAATGCTGTAAAACCGTCCAAAGAAGGTTTGTGGGGAGTGACAACCAACGAATGGTCGCTTGAAGCCTGGGTACAAATGGATGGCTTTGACATTAATAATCAGGCTATCTTCAATTCGGGGAGCAAAGACCATGAGGTATATATCCGTTTTGGTGACGCTATGATTCCTTATAATTCATTGCAGGTGAAAACGCTGGGAAGTCAGGTTAATACGGTGACTTTGTTTGAGAAAGACAAATGGTATCATCTGGCGTTCGTCTATAATTCTTCCGGATTGTTATCGATTTATATTAACGGGGTGCTTGATGTGACTTTACAAACGAAAGGAGGCCCGGTACGGTTCGACACGATGAACATGGTTTCAAGCGGCAGCTACTTCCGGAACAATTGCCAGATGGCTCAGGTACGTCTTTGGAAGACAGCGATCAGCCAGACACAAATTCAGTCTAACATGTATTTTGCCGTGAAACCCGCTGATCCGAATCTGATAGGCTACTGGAAAATGGACGAGGGCAAAGGAAATGCTTTTGCCGATTGTACCGGACACGGATACGACCTCACGGCAGGAGGGACTCTTGTATGGAAAGAGCATGTTCGTTTTGATAAACAATAACTATGTAAAAGAAGAATAAGATATGAATAGACATTTGAATTTTGTGACCTTAATCTGTTTGATAACAGGGTTTGTATCATTGGCTTCGTGTAGTAACGATGATGATGAAATGAACAAATATCAAAAAATATATATCAGAACGGGAGTAGCACCGGGGGCTGAAATGAGTGCTGTAGTAGTGGTAGATCGCGTAAGTAATTCATCTACCGCTGACCGTTCTGATTTTGAAATACAACTGTGTGCCGTACAACCGGTTTCACGGGAGGTCATCGCTACTTTAGGTATCGATACCCTGAAAGTAAATGCTTATAATTCGGCTAAAAAGACGAAATGTGAGTTATTGCCCGGAGATAATTATGACATTGAGAAAAAAGAGTCCACTCTGAAAACCGGACAGACTGTGGCCGAGTCTTCTTTCCGTGTGGTTTTGAAGAACATAGAGAAATTGAGTAACCCTGACGGATACGTACTCCCGGTGATGCTTAAAGAAGTTACCGGTATGGACGGACAGGCTGTAAGTACATCTATGAATACGGTCTATATCCGGATTTATGCCAGCATACTCTATACCGGCTATACGAAGCCTGCAGACTGGGCGGCAGTGGACCGCAGTGCATGGGATGTAAGTTGCAGTAATGCATACGCAAACGATGATGCCAGATATGGTGCACATCTGGCTATCGATGGTGAAGCAAATACATCTTGGTTTTCGTGGGGAGTAGCCAATGCTGAAGAGTGCTGGTGGAATACAGTATTGCCCTGGCCTGTTACTTTGGCAGGATTTTCGGTTACTAAACAGAGTGCTTACGGATCGTCATACAATCTGAAAAGTGCGGAGATCAAAGTCAGGAAAGACGGAGCGACAGAATGGGTGACTTATCAGAGGACTTTGACTTTCAGGAGCTTTAAAGGAAACGAGCCGCAGTATGCAGTCATCGAACCACCTATCGGGGATGTTAAAGAGTTCAGGATTAATTGTCTGAGCCCGGATAGCTATACCGGATTTGCGGAAATAAATTTATTTGTGAAGCAATAGAGGTGTTTAGATTGTAGATAAGGGGGAGAAGCATCGGGGCCATGGGGTTTCGGTGCTTCTTTTGTGTACTTCATCCCGACAGAGCAAAAAAAAGAACCGGTAAGGATTAGTGATTTTGTGAAGTCAGTTGTATTATTATATAGTGAATGCAACTTCTTGTCGTAATTTTGGGCTATGTTTTTAATATCCCCTATCTTTGCTTACTGGAATTGTTAACCGATGGAATTATTATAAAAAACTAACTGATGAATAAAAAGCCGATAAGCCCTGTATGTTGGGTGCCTACTGTTTACTTTGCGATGGGATTGCCGTTTGTGGCCCTTTCGATGGTTTCTGTCCTTATGTTTTCCGATATGGAGGTGTCGAATGCACAGATTGCTTTCTGGACTTCTCTCATTATGCTTCCCTGGACATTGAAGCCTTTATGGAGTCCGTTTCTGGAGATGTTTAAGACGAAGAAGTACTTTGTTGTCGCTACAGAAATCATTACCGGACTGGCATTTGCGTTGGTGGCACTTTCGCTGCCGTTGCCCGATTTTTTTCGTTATGCCATCGCTCTGATGGGGATCATTGCTCTCAGTGGTGCGACTCATGACATTGCGGGTGACGGAGTATACCTGACGGAGCTGACTGCTACCCAGCAAGCCAAGTATATCGGTTGGCAGGGAGCTTTTTATAATCTGGCCAAGATACTTGCCAACGGAGGCTTGGTTTGGCTGGCAGGTATGCTGAAGGATGAATTTGGAGTGGTACATGCCTGGATGATTGTGATGTTGATGTGTGCGGGTATTATGATTTTGATCGGGCTTTACCACATTCGGATTCTGCCTTCGGGAGGAGGTGCTTCCGGTGAAGTAAATACGGTGAGAGATACATTGAACGTGCTTTGGGAAGTTATTCGTTCTTTTTTCCAAAAAAAACATATTGCTTTCTACATTGTCTTTATCATTTTGTACCGATTTGCCGAAGGATACGCCCTGAAGATTGTACCGTTGTTCCTGAAAGCACCGGTTGCAGATGGCGGATTGGGGCTTAGTACTCAGGACATCGGATTGGTATACGGTACGTTCGGAGCAGGAGCATTTATCCTCGGTTCGCTCTTGGCGGGTTATTACATTTCGGCTTACGGACTTCGGAAGACCTTGTTTTCTTTGTGTTGCGCTTTTAATATTCCGTTTTTGGTATACTTACTGTTGGCACTTTACCAACCCTCTAACCTGTTGATTATCGGTACGACCATTGTATTTGAATATTTGGGGTACGGATTTGGTTTCGTCGGATTAATGCTCTTTATGATGCAGCAAGTAGCCCCCGGCAAACACCAGATGGCACATTATGCTTTTGCCACCGGTATCATGAATTTAGGAGTAATGCTTCCGGGGATGATGAGTGGATATCTGAGCGACTGGCTGGGTTATCGTGATTTCTTTGTCTGGGTGCTGATCGCTACCATACCGGCTTTTGTCGTCACTTGGCTGGTGCCTTTTACGTATCCGGACGGAAAGAAGAAATAAAAGAGAATTTCAATATAAACGATATATATACATAATATTAATTTAATCGAATCATGGAAGAATTTAAAATTGCAGGTGCTGCTTTGCCGGCCATGCCTTGGGAAGAACGTCCGGCAGGATGCAAAGATGTAGTGTGGCGTTGTTCGGCAAATCCGATTATTCCGCGCGACTTGCTCCCTACTTCAAACAGTATATTCAACAGTGCCGTAGTCCCGTTTAAGGATGGCTATGCAGGAGTGTTCCGTTGTGATGATACCAACCGTCGCATGCGTCTGCATGTGGGGTTCAGTAAAGATGCCGTTCGTTGGGACATCAATGAAGAGCCGTTGAAGTTTCAATGTGATGATGCGGAGATCGGGAACTGGGTTTATGGATATGATCCCAGGGTTTGCTTCATTGAGGACCGCTATTATGTGACTTGGTGCAACGGTTATCATGGTCCTACTATTGGTGTTGCTTATACCTATGACTTTGTAACGTTCCATCAGCTGGAAAACGCCTTTATTCCTTTTAACCGGAATGGAGTTTTGTTTCCTCGTAAGATAAACGGCCGTTTTGCCATGTTGAGTCGTCCGAGCGACAATGGACATACTCCTTTCGGAGATATTTTTTATAGTGAATCTCCCGATATGGAATTTTGGGGACGCCATCGTCATGTAATGTCTCCGGCTCCGTTTGAAGACAGTGCCTGGCAGTGCACCAAGATCGGTGCAGGACCTATTCCGATTGAAACATCAGAAGGCTGGTTGCTGATCTATCACGGTGTATTAGCTTCATGCAATGGTTTTGTGTATAGTTTCGGTTCCGCATTGCTTGACCTTGATGAACCCTGGAAAGTGAAATTCCGTTCGGGGCCTTACTTGATTTCACCCCAGAAAGAGTACGAATGCATGGGCGATGTGCCTAATGTCTGCTTCCCGTGCGCAGCGCTTCATGATTCGGAGACCGGACGAATTGCTATCTATTACGGATGTGCAGATACGGTGACGGGACTTGCATTCGGATATATTCCGGAAATTATAGAATTTACAAAACGTACAAGTATCATCTGAATCGGATAAAAGAGAAAGGGTGTAGCTATCCCGCCGGGATGGCTACACCCTTTTGTCTGTATGGCTACACCCTTTAGATAAAAGGGCGTAACCCTGTTTGGAGTTATCCGTTGTATGCTGTCAGCATCCAAACCATTTTCTCCTGTTCCTTCAGGTAGTCGCTCATCATAGCCACTGTTACCTCATCGTTGTGTGAAGAGGCGAGAGACAGGACTTTACGCTCTTCTGCTATCAGATACCCGTAAGTTTCAAGAATATGATTCAACGCGTCATCGGCTTTGCTCACTCCGTCCACTTCCTTGATTTGTGCCATCTTCAGGTAGTCACTGTACTTATTGGCAGGAGTTCCTCCCAGCATCAATATGCGTTCGGCAATTTCGTCCACCTTTTCGGCAGCTCCGTTATAGAGGTCTTCGAATTTACCGTGCAGTACGAAGAAACCGTGTCCTTTGATATTCCAATGAAATCCTCTTAAGTTTGCATAGTGAATTTGAAAATCGGCAAGTAATTGCTGCAATGATACTACGATGTTGTTAGCTCCCTTTTCATCCAAATGTGTATAATTTAAAGTTTTCATAATGCTATTGTTTTTTTGAGTTAATACTATATATCTTCTTTTTATCTGGAACAAAGATACGGCACAAAATGATTCGTGTCAAACTGAAAATTTCTATCTTTGCATTGATAGATTCTATATCTTTAATAAATCAGAGAACGATGACTATACAACAATTGGAATATATTCTGGCCGTCGATCAGTTCCGGCACTTTGCAAAAGCTGCCGAGTATTGCCGGGTGACGCAACCTACTTTGAGTGCGATGATCCAGAAACTGGAAGACGAATTGGGAGTGAAGCTGTTCGACCGCAGTATGACTCCGGTCTGTCCCACTGCCATCGGTAAGAAGGTGCTGGAACAGGCACGCAAAATCCTTTCGGAAACTACCTGCGTCAAGGAGATTATCAATGAGGAACAGCATTCTTTGTCCGGTACGTTCCGGCTGGCCGTATTGCCTACGATTGCACCTTATCTTTTGCCCCGTTTTTTTCCGCAACTGATGGAGAAATACCCCGATCTTGATATACGGGTCATGGAAATGAAAACACCGGATATCCGCAAGGCTTTGCTGACCGGTGAAGCAGATGCCGCTATCATTGCCAGCCTGCTGGATGATGCTGCATTAACAGAGGAGACTTTGTTTTATGAGCAGTTCTTCGGTTACGTTTCGAAAAAGGAACCATTGTTCAAACACGATGTGATTCGTACGTCCGACGTGACCGGAGAGCGGCTTTGGCTTCTTGACGAAGGACATTGCTTTCGCGATCAGTTGGTCCGTTTCTGCCAGATGGAAGCGGTAAAGGTCAGCCAAATGGCCTATCGCTTGGGCAGTATGGAGACTTTTATGCATATGGTGGAGAGCGGTAAGGGCATTACATTTATTCCGGAGCTGGCAGTGATGCAACTGAGCGAAGAACAGAAGGAACTGGTCCGTCCGTTTGCCATCCCAAGGCCCACTCGCCAGATTGTCCTGGTTACACGAAAAGACTTTATCCGTACCAGCCTGCTGCAAGTATTGAAAGAAGAGATCCAGGCAGCAGTCCCCAAAGAGATGCTTACTTTACAGGCTGTTCAGTGCCTGGTATAAAAAAAACAGCGGCGATATTTTCACAAACATCGCCGCTTTATTTCTTTTATATATCAGAATTATTCTTAGTTTTGTCAAATTTGTGCAGGTGTCTTCTGTTGTTTTATTGAGAATGAAATGATTTTATTTTTAAGTTCTTATCTTCATTGATATCTATTGTGATATACTGTATGTTGTCATAAATCGTGTTTACACGGAGCTTTATTCCTTTTGCTGTCGGCAACAGATCGACTATATTGGCCAGTTTGAAGGAGACGAGGCTTGAACCCAGTTTACTGGGAGAGTCGTCAAAGGCGTTATGCCTGAATTCCAGACAGATATATCCGTCGTCTTCAACAGGACCTGTAATTTCGTTTTGTACCAGATTCAGCATGTGCTTTTTATTCTCGTCCATACTGCCCAGATACTGGTATTCGATGGTGAGATAATCCTTTGTAAGTGCATGCGCCGTGACGTTGATGCGGTCGTCTCCAATGCTGTCCGCCGTTGCTTCCGTCAGCGGGATGATATCCTTTGTCAGTATATCTTCTATCGTGAATATCTTACCGTTTTCATATCCGGGTTTTTCTTCTCCTTCCATCTTCACGTAACCCACAAAAACCCTCTGTCCTTCTGCGACGGTGTATTTCCAGTTGCGAATATCGGCCGTATCTGCGGGGAATACGTTATTTCCGTTGTCCAAGGCAATAAAAAAATCCCTCGGGGTGTCCGCATTGGGAATTTTCATTGTACCGATGGCCAGTACCCCACCCGGAGGACAAGTGACCCAATAATCATTGTCTTCATTGTCCAGACAAGACTGCAGGATGGGCAGTAGTGCCAGAATGAGGGTAAAAGTTACTAATTTAAATTTTCTCATAAGTTCCTGTTGGTTTTAGTATCCTATTTATTCATTGAGATTTATTCTTCGCTGTATTGAAGAAATGCGGGGAGCCGTGAAATATTGCATCGTAAAATGTTAAAGAAACAAAAGTGATAAAAGAGTTGTTCTCTCAGTGCAGTATTTCTATCTTTGCTGCATTTATAAGGTAAACACGTGTTTAGGAGAATGAATGAATTAGAGCTGTCGGAACGTTGCAGGCAGGGAGATAATCGTGCCCGCAAAGAACTTTATGAGCAGTACGCAGGGCGCATGCTTGGTGTCTGTCTTCGTTATGCCGGAGACAGAGACATGGCACAGGACTTGGTACACGACGGTTTCCTGAAAATTTTCGACTCCTTCGACAAGTTTACCTGGCGGGGTGAAGGCTCTCTTAGAGCATGGATGGAGCGTGTAATGGTGAATACGGCTTTACAGTTCTTAAGAAAGAACGATGTGATGAACCAAACCATGGCACTGGATGAAGTTCCCGAAACTTATGACGAACCCGATGCTTCGGCTGTCGAAGCGATTCCTCAGAAAGTGCTGATGCAATTTATTAACGAACTCCCCGCCGGATATCGTACCGTATTCAACTTATACACCTTTGAAGATAAGTCGCACAAGGAAATCGCACAGATGTTGGGGATTAATGAAAAATCTTCGGCTTCACAACTTTTTCGGGCAAAGAGTGTATTAGCCAAGAAAGTAAAGGAATGGTTGATGATCAACGGTTGACGTATGTCTTCGGACACCAAGTGAACCCGGGATTTCTAAAATAGAATAGAATGATGAAAGAAAACGAAAAATGGATAAAGGCATTCAAAGAGAAGCTCGAGGATTATTCCGAGCCGATACCTGCTTCCGGTTGGGAACGACTGGAAAAGGAGCTGATGCCCGTAACCGAAAGACGAATATATCCGTACCGCCGATGGGCCGTTGCCGCGGCTGCCGTAGTGTTGGTGGTGACGACTGCTGTAAGTTTGTATTTCCTGAATAGTCCGGTCGCAGATGAAATTCGCTATGCGACGGCTCCTTCATTGGCTGTCAATCCGGATATATTGCCGGAACCGGCTTTACCGGATGTACAGGTCGCCGTGTCCGAGCCAATGAAGCCGGCGGGAGGGACAGACGTGAGTTCCGCTTCTGGATATTTGGCGAAAGGGAATGATCCAAAGATCACTCCGGAAGCCTTTCCGGGGGCAGAGAAACATCCGGAGGCTGTGGTGGCGGAGAAGCCTGCCGAATCACAGTCTGAAGCAACTGCTGTAACGGAGAAAAAAGAGAGTACTGCCTCACAAATAGAGAAAAGGAAAGAGGCCCGGAGGCCATCCGGTAAAGACAAATACCAGTTGCCTATTGAGAGTTCTTCTGCAAAGCGGAATGGAAAATGGTCGATGGGAGTAGGGGTAGGCAATGGGGGAGGACTTCCGACGAATGGTTCGGAAAGTTTTGCACCCCGTCCAATGAGCAACAGGGTAGACCTGATGACAATTATGAATGGGGCCGTGAATATTCCCGCAGATCAGGAAGTTGTATTTGAAGGGGGAGTTCCTTATCTGAAGTCCAGTACGACTACCGTGATGGATTATGAACATCATCAGCCGGTAAGTTTCGGATTGTCCGTACGTAAATCCCTTCCGAAAGGTTTCTCCGTAGAAACCGGATTGACTTATACGTTGTTGTCTTCCGATGTCAAGCGACAGGGAGATAACAAGATGCAGACTCAGAAACTGCATTATATCGGTATCCCGGTACGCGGAAACTGGAATTTCCTGGAAAAGAAATACTTTACGCTTTATGTATCTGCCGGTGGAATGGTTGAGAAATGCGTATATGGAAAACTGGCGGGCGATAAGGTGAATGTGAAACCTTTGCAATTTTCTGTAGCAGGTGCAGTAGGAGCTCAGTTCAATGCAACGGAGCATGTGGAATTTTATGTGGAACCGGGAGTTTCGTATTTCTTTGACGATGGTTCGAAAATACAGACTATCCGAAAAGAAACACCTTGTAACTTTAATTTGCAGGCAGGATTGCGATTCACTTATTAAAGTAAGGCAGATGTAAGTCGGAGTGGCGGTGGTGTTTGAACAGAGTGGCGGTGGCATTTAATCGGAATGCCGGTGGCACTTCATTAGAATGGCGGTGGCTCTCTGGAGTGATAAAAAAATAAAGGGGATGGGGCTGTGTCCTCTGTGTTGAAAAGACTCTTGATACACTCTCATCCCCTTCTTAATGATAAGCTAATTTACTTGTACTGTCCGGAAGTATTGCCTGAATAATTTTTCGGCCTTTTCTATTTGCTCCGGAGTGTTTTCTTTCACTCCTTTCAAGAGATATTCTTTGTCCATCGCTTCGTATTTATGAACTCCTAAAGTATGATAAGGCAATATCTCTACACGCTGAATCATCCGGTACGTTCCAAGATGTTCTCCCAACTGCCGGATATCGTCTTCGAAGTCGCTGTAGCCGGGCACTAATACATAGCGCAGCCAGAATGGCTTTTGATTGGTTTCGAGCCAGGCGGCGGTTTTCAGTGTTTGTTCGTTACTTCTTCCGGTCAGAGACTGGTGGTGTTCCGGATTGAACTCTTTGATATCCAATAAAACCAAATCAGTTAACCCCAAGAGTTCTTCAACATCATTGTTCCACAGTCCGCCGTTAGTGTCGAGGCAGATGTGGATTCCAGCTTCCTTCAGTCTTTTAAAAAGTGGGATAAGAGCTTTCGCCTGAAAAGTGGGTTCTCCACCGGAGAAAGTTATTCCTCCTTTCTTACCGAAAAAAGCTTTTTGGCTGACAGCCATGCGGACAATTTCATCCGGATGGGTTGGCGCACCTCCTTTGGCTTCGATTGTGTCCGGATTGGCACAATACAGGCACCGGAAGTTACACCCCTGAAGGAAAACGACGAGCCGGAGACCCGGCCCGTCGAATGTTCCCATTGACTCGTATGAGTGTACGTTTATCATTCAATTACATTCTTTCGTGGAAACTTCGGCTGATAACTTCCAGCTGGTGTTCGCGGCTCAGCTTCACGAAGTTGACGGCATATCCTGAAACGCGGATAGTCAGTTGTGGATACTTTTCGGGATGTTCCATTGCATCCTGTAGCATTTCACGGTTCAGTACGTTCACGTTCAGGTGGTGTGCGCCTTTGGTGAAATATCCGTCCATCATGGTCACCAGGTTGTCGATACGATCCTCTTGAGTTGCGCCTAATGATTTCGGAACGATAGAGAATGTGTTACTGATGCCATCCTGTGAATCACGGTAGCGCAACTTAGCTACTGAACTGAGCGAAGCAATCGCACCATTCTTGTCACGTCCGTGCATGGGGTTGGCACCCGGTGCAAAGGCGATGCCTTTGGCACGTCCGTCGGGAGTGGCACCTGTTTTCTTACCATACATCACGTTCGAAGTGATGGTCAGCAACGAGAGGGTAGGACGGGCATTTTTGTATACCGGGAGTTTCTTCAGTTCTTCGCTGAAGAAGTATACCAGGTCTACACCCAAGTGGTCTACACGGTCATCATCGTTACCGAAGCAGGGGAAAGCACCTTCGATATCGAATCCTTCAGTCAGGCCGATGTCATTGCGGCGCGCTTTCACATGCGCATATTTGATGGCAGACAGTGAATCGATAGCGATTGAAAGTCCGGCTACACCATAAGCAAGGTTAATGCGCGGATCAGTATCTACGAAAGCCATCTGAGCCTTTTCGTAATAATACTTATCGTGCATATAGTGGATGATGTTCATGGCCTCGTTATATACACGGGCGATCTGTACCAATACCTTTTTATAGTTGGCCATTACTTCTTCGAACTTCAGCGTTTCGCCTGTCAATACAGGGATGTCTTTTACCATGACAGTGCCTGTGTTTTCGCAACGTCCTCCGTTGATTGCCAGCAACAATGCTTTTGCAAGGTTGGCACGGGCGCCGAAGAACTGAATTTGCTTTCCGATTTCCTGGTAAGAAACACAACAAGCGATACCGTAATCGTCCGATTGGCGGACCTCACGCATCAGGTCATCGTTTTCGTACTGTACGGATGAAGTATCGATGGATACTTGTGCACAGAATGCCTTGAAACCTTCCGGCAGTTCAGGACTCCATAGTACAGTCATGTTAGGTTCCGGTGACGGACCTAAGTTGTAGAGTGTCTGTAAGAAACGGAAAGATGTTTTAGTGACCTTTGTACGTCCGTCGTTGAAACGTCCTCCGATGGATTCGGTTACCCATGTCGGGTCACCTGCAAAAATATCGTTGTACGACTGCATACGCAAGTGACGTACCATACGGAGTTTGATAACGAACTGGTCGATCAACTCCTGAGCGAATGTTTCCGTAATAGTTCCCTGGCTTAGTTCATATTCCAGATAGATATCGAGGAATGAAGACACGTTACCCAATGACATAGCAGCACCGTCCTGCTCTTTTACAGCAGCCAGATAAGCCATGTACACCCATTGTACGGCTTCTTGTGCGGTATATGCCGGGCGGCTGAGATCCAGACCGTAGTATTCACCCAACACCTTGATTTCTTTCAGTGCCTTGATCTGTTCGGCCACCTCTTCGCGGAGGCGAATGCGGGCTTCTGTCATCGGACCTGTAAGATTATGGAGGTCCTCTTTCTTGGCTTCGATCAGACGGTCGAGACCATAAAGGGCAAGGCGGCGATAGTCACCGATGATACGTCCGCGTGCATAATTATCAGGAAGCCCGGTCAGGAATCCCAAAGAACGGAATGAACGGATTTCATCAGTGTATACATCGAATACTCCGTCGTTGTGCGTCTTGCGGTAATGAGTGAAGATATCCTTTACTCTATCATCCACCTCTACTCCGTTTTCACGGCAAGCCTTCATTACTACATTAATTCCGCCGAACGGTTTGATGGCACGTTTCAGTACCTGATCGGTTTGTAATCCGACGATCAGTTCGTTCTCTTTATCGATATAGCCGGCAGGGTGGGAGGTTATAGTAGATACTGTAGTGTAATCAAGTGCGCGAATTCCATTGTTGTTTCTCTCTTCTTCGAGAGCTTTGAGACAGTTGTTCCAGACAGCCTTAGTGCGTTCAGTAGGTCCTTGCAGGAAAGAAGCATCCCCTTCGTAAGGAGTAATGTTGTTACTGACGAAATCTCTGACGTTGATTTCTTTGCTCCAAAGTCCATCTTTAAAGGTCTTATTCAATTCCATAAAATTAATCAGTTAGTGGTTAGTTATCCTTTAGAGCGTGCAAATTTACGATCTTTTTTCGGTTTAGGGATATAAAAGGTTCCTATTTTATGTTGAATAGCATAAAAATACCTACTTATAGGGAGGTTGTGTTCCTCTCTGTTGAAGTACTCTTTCCAAATATTTTTTGCGGAAAAATTTGCAGATTTGAAAATGATTCGTACCTTTGCAGCGCTTTAAGAGAAAAGCACTATTGAAGAGTAGTTTTGGAGAGGTGGCAGAGTGGTCGATTGCGGCGGTCTTGAAAACCGTTGTACTGCGAGGTACCCGGGGTTCGAATCCCTGTCTCTCCGCAATAAATGCTGAAAATCAGTGATTTACAAGAAAAACACCCAATTTTACACCCTAAAAAGTAAAATTGGGTGTTTTTGCTTTATTTAATACTTTGTTCTTTTATTACTTATTTGGCTTTGCACTGTCTTTGGTTGCTTAACTATTATTTATTGTATAATTTGAAAAGGGGATATTGTGTTGTTGGTGATATTGTTACACTAATATTTATTTGAATCATTTTCTTTCTTTAACTTTTTTAGAGTAGGGAATCTCCCGAATAATTCTGTCTTTTATAATAGTAATACATTCCTTTAGAGCTTGATTTTGTGTTATTCTGTTTGTATCTTGGTGCTAAACGCATTATTTTTATATTGGATAGGCATTTAGGTTATGAATTGAATATAACTTTGGGCTTTTAAAGTACATTTCATTTTGTCAATGAAATACTAATTAATGGGTATTTTACTGATAAAGAAATTTGTATGATTTTGCATAAATGCATATCGCAAAGATGCAAAAACGATTTATTTTATTGTTTTGATAGTGGATTTGTTTACAGCTCTTGTATGTTATACTTTTATTTTCATGCTTTGGGCATAATAATGAAATTGAATGGTTATTTGTGATAAAATACCAATTAATTGGTATTTTATTGTACAGGAAAAATCCTTTAATTTGCAAAAACTAAATAGTATTAATATGAAAAAAATATTCATTCTTCTGTTCGTTTCCTTAGCATTATTTTCCTGTGAAAAAGAAGAAGATAATAAAATTTTTGAATATCAGTTGCTGCCAAGTGAGAATGTATCTAAACCATTTAGTTGTTTGGGGGAGAAACGTACTATTACTTTTACAATTATTCAAAAAACATTGATAGATGATATTTTAGATTCAGAGGTTCCGATTATTCCCAAGGATGTTTCGATAGAATTTGATAAAACTCTTTTTTCTGATATAGAGACAAAAATAAAGGGTGATCAGGTTGTATTAAATATAACCTCAAATATTAATAAGGAAGATAAAATTTTGAATGTTGATCTACAGATTTCTTACTCTACTATTAATGGTATAAAAGTAGAAAAAATTCCCCTAATTATAGATAAAGGGAAGTTGACATTTGTGTATAAAATCCATTCGGAACAGAATCCTTTTGTTCTACCAGTTGAAGGTGGGAAATTTGAATTGCCTTTTATTTGTAAAAAGCAAACATATTTGAATGATCAGTTTATAGAGGAAACTTATTCATCATTAAATGGATTGAGATTTAAAACGATAAGTACTGGTAATGTCTGGTTTCTTACGGTCAGAAAAGACGGGGAAAAAATCGGTTTTTACAAATTCACTTTTGTGGGAGAAGGACCATATAACCAAAAAACAGATCCAGAGTGCTATTTTAACATATATACCCATGATGCAAATTTAATTACAGATAATCCTACGGAAATATTCAGACAGGATTTCATACAACCCCAGACCCCGGGTGAGGATTATTATAAACCTTCTCGGTCCTCTTATAAACATGGTACTTTTGATTTTTAACATATTCGGTATTAACTTAATTATATTAATAATGAAACAGTATGTGTATTTATTGATTTTGCCAATTATGTTTTTAATTTCATGTTCCGATGATACTAATCCCACTGCTTGTTGATTTATTTCAAAAATATGCTGAATTCAAGAATGCCCATAAAAATTCAATAACATGAAAATATCCCTTTTATTTTTAATAGTTTTATTCTGTGGCTCTTGTGCCGGATATAGGGTTAGTCGTTTCACCACTGATCCTGTGAAAATTGGCTCTCCAAAAGAATTGGTTTTAAAGAAATATGGTCCTCCTTTTAAAATTAATTCATATAATAATGGAAACAAAACATTAGAAGTTCTTTATTATAAAGAACCTATGGTTGTAGCTCGATACGAATATATCTTAACAACAAGTCTTACATTCGATGATTCTATTTTAGTTAAAATAGAACAAGAGGAAGAACCTACACCAGATAATATTAGAATTATAAAAGAATAATAATTGTGTTTTTTAGTACATGTTTAATCAAAAAGAAAAGCCTTATGAAGATTTTACAGTATGTTTTTTCTTTTTTCTTGCTGTTGATTGTTGTTGGTTGCAGTAATGATCCAGAAGAAGTGATAAATGATTTCAAAAAGGAATTGGATGAAGTTAACGAAATCTCTCAAATAAAAAGTGCCTTTGAAAGTAAGGGGTTTAAATCAGTAGAAGAAGCTGCTGCTTATGCAAATAGTTTGATACAGGATATTAAACCTATCTCCAGAGCTATCAATGAAGACGATTATGTTGAGAGGATATCCCCTGAAGTAATGGAAGTAATAGAGAGTATGAAAAACATAAAAGTTGATACAGAGGCTTCCCCTGAAACTCTAAGGCTTCAGCTCAAAAAAATTGTGCAAAATAGTACTCTATCTCCAAACTCCCAAGAATACAATATTCTAATGAATTCTGTAGATATAGCTGTTGAAGCTATTTATTATGTTATGGAGTTAGAAGCTCCTAAAGCTACAACGAGAGGATTTTGGGGGACGGCATGGAAAGTAGTGAAATGTGTTGCAGGAACTGCAGGATCCGCGGGATTAGGTGCGGTTGGTGGTGCAGGAGTTGGTACTGTCACACTACCTGTTATCGGTACAGTATCGGGAACCGCTTTAGGTGGGTGGAGCGGCGCCTTAGTAGGAGTTGCTACTTTTTGCTAAAACATGAAAAAAAGCACTCTGATAATGATCTTTTGTCTATCAACATTCATTATAATCCCACTGCTTGTTGATTTATTCGAACAGGAATATTATACAAAATGCTTCGTAATAGTTTTTCTGTTTATACTATCTGTTAAAGGATTATGTAAGAAAATCGTGCAAAAATCCTGATTGTTCATTTAAATAAATATCGCAGAAATGTAAATTGACAGTGGATTTATTTACAGCCCTTGTGTGTGATGCTTTTATTTTCATGCTTTGGGCATAATGATGAAAATCAATATGTATAGAAAGGTGACTACATTAATTAGTTTTGCAGCATTTGTTTTGTTTTGGATCATCATGTGTCCTCTTGGGATGTATGGTCAAGAATCGAAGTGGGTTGGTATGAATCCTGTGAGAAAACGGTATTTGCGTTTTCACAAAGATTTTGCAGTTGATTCGGTTAAATATCCTATTTGGGAATATCAAAATTCTGTTATTTTTGCAAATTCCGGTGTTACTCTTCAATTCAAGAAGGGTGGACCGTTTTTTTACACAGACCAAAGTCCTTTACATAAAGGGGAATATAATGTGTCGGGGGTAATAGCCCCATTGTGGAATGGTCACGTTTACGGCATGGGACGCCAAATGAATTTAATTGGTATTGGTGTTTTTAACTATGCTGCTATTGGATATAACAAATCATTGTCAGATAATTTATTTGCTGATGTTGCATTGCATGCAATGAAGTTGAGTACCCCTCGCCATGTGGATGAAACATTTGGTATATCGGGTAAACTTTCTTATTCCTTTAATTCCCGAATGAGTTTGCATGTATTTGGCGGTTTTTTATTTACTCCTGTTACTTCATTCAGCCGTAATGACTACGGAGGCAGTGTTGCTTTCGATATAACGGATTCTTTTGGAACGGAATTAGGTATAAGGGGTTATCGTGAATATCCTTTTGAACGTGGGGGAGTTACTCCTATCTTAATGCCTTACTATAAATTTAAAAAGCATAAAGTGGAAATGGATTTTGGTGGATTTTTACAAGAAATAATATATGGATTGTTTAAATAAAAAGTATCATTTATGAAGAAAATAGTATTTGTATTGTTCGGATGTTTGATCATCTTTCAAAGTTGTAGTAATGTGTTTTATAACCATGCTAATAAAACGGAAAAGGTTACTGTTAAGGTAAAGCCTTTTAAATAAAATAATTGTTTAATACAAAATCATACACTATGAAAATTGAAAAGATTTTTGGTTGTATTTTGAGTGCATGCATGATTGTAAGCTTGTTATCTTGCAATAGCGAAAATGAATTTATCGGTTCTGCACAAGAAACCATACCGGATGTTGAGGTTTCGACAATGGATATGTGGGTAAAAGAAACGAGAAGTGTTAGTGAGTACTTGAATATGCCAGTTCTTCATTTTAAAGATGAACAGGTGTATAGCGAGACACTCCGGCAGCTTAAAAACATGACAGAAAATGAAAGATTTACTTATTTTCAGCAGTTGGGCTTTGAAGGGGCGTATATTTTATGGGAGCAGGCAGATAGGGAGCTCGATAAAATATTTGATATGGAAAGTGATGATTCTCACTTAATACAAGAGATGATAAATACGTACAAGGATAAATATTCAGATATTTTTTCTTTTAATACAGTTGACTTATTCGACGTTACCCCTTATTTTACATTCACTGATAATGATTTGTCCTTACTCGGTAATATAAAAGGTTACGTTGTAATCGGTAATAGTCTAAGAGGGCCTAAATATGATTATCCTACTTATGATTTGGATGAAGTTGTTTCAGCTACACAGGCAGCAGAGCCAACTCCGATTGAGCCAGGTTTTAAGGGATTTAAAGATGCTTCATTAACAATCAAGAATGGAAAATATAAAAGCACAATGACTATTGGGCGTATCGTTAATGGTAATTCTTTTGCTGTGGAATTTAAAACTAAAAAGAAACAACTTTTTTGGAAAAAGAGTGTTAAGGCCGGTTATTCGGCTATGTTAACAATGAAAAGCTCAAAGTTTAATTATAAGAATACAGTCTTTTGTCCTTATGGAAAAGAGGTTTCGATTTTAAACCTACCCATAGAACGAGTTGGAAATGTCTTTGATGCAGTTGTGGAAAACTTTAAATCTTCAAGGGGAGATGCAAAAGGAAACCAATCATTTCATAACATACGTGTAATATAGTCAACAGTAAAGATAGCAATATAATGAGCGTATATAAATCAAAGTTTCAGCCGATAATGGAGCGCTGGTCTCTGGTGTTAAAGATTGTCTTATTAACTACTGGACTTATGTTTCTATTAAGAACTTTTATGCTACAATCTTTGCAGGATCAAATCGCAAGCCTGTTATTGGGTACCATTCTTGTATCTATATACATATACATGCTGATAGTGATTCCTTCATTTATTTGTTTGGAAAAGGATCAACTCGTTATAAAAAGAGTGTTTGGTAAGAAATGTATTCCGTATTCTTGTATTAAGAACGTTTTTGTTTATGACGGTGTTCAAAATGATGTCCGTTATTTCGGAAGTAATGGCTTTTTGGGGTATATAGGTGTAATGGGCAGTACCCATTATGGGAAATATTATTCCTATGTAAAGAATCCCAATCAACAAATTTTTATATTAACAGAAAAAAAGAATTACCTCTTAAGCTGTGAGAACAGAGATATGTTTATAAAAGATTTGTTGATTCACTTATAATATGCTGAATATTAATATGGTCTGTTGGAAAATATAGTTATGATATTACTTGACGGGAAGAATATGTTTTTTATTCTTCCCGTTAGTTTTTTAGAGCACTAATAATTAATAGCCCCTCTCTGCTATTAAGTGATTATATTTTCAATCCTTTTCGTTGCTTGTTTTCAACAGGTGTGTTTAGCCCTAACTTTTCTTTAATTTCCTGATATTTCTTCCTGAACCAATCGAGTATGGGTATTCCGTCAATGCACAGCCTGAATTTTCCTTTCTCCTGCGGGTTCCTCTCCACTGTTGCCGTTGAGTGCTCCGTCCTGAACTTCTCCTTGTACTCCTTTGAATAGAGCCTTCCCTTGAATTCCACGGGTTGCAGGCTGACAATTCGTCTTGTCAGTTCTTCGGTGAAGCCCACTTCCCGGCATTGTTCTGCTATGGGTATCAGTTCCTTTACAATAGGAAAGTAGGTGTCTATCAGTTCCAGCCGATTGTCGTATTCTGCGATTTTCTGCCGGTAGCTCCGGTCAACTTTGTTTATCTCGCTGCTGTGACGGTTTTCCATTTTTGTCTGCTCCCTCTGTTCGGCTTGCACCTGCTTTTGCAGATTCACAATGTTCCGTTTCAAATTTTCATTCTCCGCTTCCAGCTTCTTAACTTTGCTGCCGCCGAAAAGTGAGCTCACCCCGTCCGCTATGGCTGTGGTGGCGTTCACCGCCGCCCCCTTCATTTTCTGCACGTTGATTTCCCCCTTTACCTGCTTCAGCTTTTTCATTGCTTCCTCTTCCAGCCCCAGCAGGTTTTCTATGTTCTCTTGCAGGCTGTCCTGCTGCTCCACCAACTGCTTGTAGTATTGCATGGTGGAAATATGCTTTGCCAATGAGCCGTCCACGCCTCTCTGCAAGCCGTACTTGTTCATGGCTTGGGCATAAGTGTCCTGATAGTGTTTTAGCCTGTGCCTCGCCATTACATCATCTGCGCAGAGTCTCACGTCCTGCGGGTTCTTCTTTCTGTACTTTTTCTTCCCGTTCTGTTCTTCCTGTCCGGCTTTCCTTCGCTCTCCGGTCACTATCGGTATGACTGTGGCGTGTATGTGTGGTGTCTTCTCGTCCATGTGCAGTACTGCCGATACGAGGTTCTGCTCCCCGTATGTTTCCCGGATCCATTTCAGACTGTCGTTACACCAGTCTTCAATCCGTCCTTCCGCTTCCATTTGCTTCATGTCCTTGTTGCTTCCGGTAAGGAGTATCCGGATTGCCTTCACCTGATTGGCGCTCACCTTGCGTCTGATGCCTGCCGTTTCTATCCGTTGGGCTATCGCCTGCGTGCGGTTCCTCACCCCTTCGGGAAACTGTACGAGCTCCCGGTTCAGGTGTGTGCGCGTTCTGTCCGCATTCTTCGGGTGAACGGTGCGCTCTATGTGTGCGGACATCCTGCTGTCCGTCCCTTTTGCCTTTTCCAGATGCAAAACTGCATATCCCATAACTGTCAATAATTTCAGGTTAATACTTCCCCTGCCTTGCTTTTATGCCGCATGGCAGACGGGGTTTCCAAAGGGGCGGCGCCCCTATGGCTCGTTGGGGCTTTTTTAGCAATGTGTGCATTGCGTTAAGAAAAAGCCCTAATGAGCTATGGCTTTTTTCAAAGCCTTCCGGTGGCTGTGCGGCTACATCCTGATCCCTTTGCCTTTCTTCTTCGGCTGCTCTGTCTGCCGTTGCCTTTTTTCCGCTTCCGGTTTCTCTTGCTGCCGTTGCGCCTGTCCTGACCTTTTATCCCGCAGGAAGTCGTTCAGATCGTTGTACCCTTCGTATATGTGCGATGCGTCCCGTATGCGTAGCCCGTACTCTTTTTGCAACTCCTGAACGGCCTCGATTCCCGCCTTGTCGTTGTCAAGGAAACAATGGATGCTTTCATAACCGCCCAACGGTCGGATTGCTTTGGAAAGGTCGGAAGTCGAGTTCAGTACGATGTAGTCCTGTCCGTCAAGTTCGGGACGGTCGGGACACCTTTCCAGCCGCAGGGTGAGGAAAGAGAGGTAGTCCATGAATCCCTCGAAGATGTAGCATGCCTCCTTCGACTCCGATTGTCGTATATGGGTGATGTCCTTCGGTGCTATGCATCCCTTGAAATGCTTGTTGCGTATCTCGTATCCTCCCGAACGGTTGGGGAAGCCTATAGCATAGTATGGGGTTTCCCCGGTCAGATAGCGGACCTCCCTGCATTCTCTTTTTGCCAGTTCCGTATTTATTCCCCTTTGCCGCAGGTAGGTATACAGGGCGGGAGAGGAGAGCGGTACTACCTCCAACTGCCGGAAACTCGGCTTTGATAAGGGTTGCTTGCCAAAAGAGAAAGAGACCGGGCGCACGTTTTGTGCCTGCTCCCTTATCCTTTCCAAGAGGTAGGGCAGACTGTCGGATGCGTATAGCTCCTGTGCCAGTGCGATGATATTACCACCTTTGCCTGCGCCAAAATCATACCATAGGTTGCGTTCGGTGTTCACCTTGAAGGAGGGTTCCTGTTCGTCCCTGAACGGTGAGTTGTACCATAGACTACCACCCTGTTGCCTTACCGGACTGTATCCAAGACTGTGCAGATATTCCTCTATGCGTATCTGCTTCGCTTCATTCATATTCATCATATTTCTGTTTTAAGTAGATATTGTTTTTGGGTTTTTCGCCCGTACCCTTTCATGTGTTACGGGCTGCATCCGCTTTACTTTACTTTGCTATATATATGCCCCCAGACTAAAGTAAAGCGGTTTCCGGTCTGTGCCGTCATGGTGGAGGCCTGGTATGAGACCATACCCTTTTCCGTACTGTCATACCGTTGTTCTTGTCAAGTGTGAATATTATTTTTTCTTTTCGCCCGTATCTTTTTGTATATTACGGGCTATATCCACTTTACTTTACTTCCGTATATATATGGTACGGGACTAAAGTAAAGTGGTTCCCATACAATACCGCTAATAGTGAAAATCGGGTTTGAAGGTGTATTTCCTGCCGTTCTCCTGTACTATCATCCGTTTGTTTTTCAGTACTGTAATGAGGTCTGTCAGCCTGTTTCCCCCAAGCATGACACCGACAGAGGCGTAGGTTTTCCTCAATTCTTCCGCAAGCTCCTTGTAGCCGTATTCATCTTTGAGTGTGAATGCCGCTTCCAGTGCGATGCGGTGCTGCTTCTCTGTGATGTCCTTGTAGGGGTCGAACTTCTCCTTTTTCCCTTTTCCCGGATCCTTGTGTTTGAACAGGTATTCGTCCAGCAGTTCGGGCAATGCTTCCCCGTTGATGCGGAATGCGAACGGTTCGAAGTTCATCGCCCTGATATGTGCTGCCTTGACCGTACTGATGTCGGGGTCCTTCTCGTCCTTCTCCACTTGCAGCACTGTTTCGGCCTTGTTGCTAAGCTCCGTTCCGATGTGTCCCCTTGCGTTCTCGTCCCCCTTGTTCTGATGCAGTATGGTGTGTATGTGTATGTGTCTTTCCCCCGTCCATGTCATCAGCAGGGAGATTACCTTCGTGGACTCGCTGGGGCTGTTGATGTCGTACACCATATCCCGTATTCCGTCAATGACTACCAGCCCTACATTTTCGGTGCGGTAAATGGCCTCCCTCACGATTGCTATTCGTTCCTCGGGCGTGTACTTCCTTAGGACAAGGAATTCAAGGTCTTTATGGTTCCTGCCTGTCGGCAGTCCCGCCATGCGCAATATTCTTTTTGCCACTTTCGCACAGTGGTAGGAACTTTGTTCGGTATCCACATAGAGTATTTTCCTCCTGTTTTCGGGCAGTTCCGCCGTGTAGCTTAGCACTGTCCCGTTTTTCAGTGCAGCCGCCACGATTGCGGAAACATTGAACGTTTTCTTGCTCTTTGCTTTTCCGATTGATGCGCTGAAGTTCCCCAGCGTGCCTATGACGGAACCGTGTACTTTCAGTATTTCGGGTGCCCTCTCGTAGTCTTCCGAAAGGTCGAGCCGTGAGGCTTGCCACAGTATCACCGCCGCTTCGGGCGTGACTTCTTTTCTTTCTCTGTACTCCATGTCCGTACCTCCTTATCTGCGTCCCCCGCTTTTGTGTCCTGCCAGTTCGAGTGCCATGTCCGCATCTACGATGATTTTGCGTCCTATCTGCGTAATGGCTCTGTCTATCTTCCCACTTTTCTTGATGCGGTTTGCTGTGGGCATACTGCACCCGAACAGGCGTGCTATGCCGCCTATCCCGTACACGTATTTCTTTTCCGTATCGGCTGCGGGCTGTGCTGCTCTCGCTTCCCTTTCCTGCAGGGCGTCGGTTCAGTAATATAAATTCCTCTCCCGTCATCTGCCATACGGGCTTTGATAAAAGTTCTCTGATTTCCATGTTGGAATGAATTTAACGTTTGTACTGTAAGCCCTGCGCACGGGCTTTTTTGTTTCGTTCGAACAGTGCAAAGTTAATCCCGAATACGGGTGGTAAGGATGTGGATAGCGTGAATGGGGTATCACGCTATCTCACTAAATATCAGAAGATAATAAAGAGTGGTGAAAAATATTTCGGGTGGTAAAAGTGGTTGTTTCGTGGAATGTCGTGGCGTATCGCTGACTATCGGAATATTGACTGCATTTCCTTCGCAAATATCTGATTGCTGTCACTGGGAAAATCGGAAACGGGTTCTTTGTATTTTGATTTATAGTATGTGTCGTCTATTCCCAGCAGGTTCATGATGTCCTTTCTCCATTTTTCTCTGTCTGGTTTGTGCAGTGTTTCACCCATAAGGAAAATAAGATAACATACACGAGCCTTTTCCCTCGGTCTTATTATCAGTTTGCCTTCGCACGGTTGCAGGTTCATGCTGGCGTAAAAGTCCAGTTCGGAAATGGCTTCGAACTGTTCACCGTTACATTTTTCGTAAACGGCTGACAAGAGTTTCATGGGAAAATAGGTGGGTGAGGGTGTCGGTGTGGCGGCCTCTTTTTCTTCCCCTTCCTTTTTCTTTTGGCCGGTCATGTATTTTTCGAGGATTGCCAGCAGCGATCCGTCCAGCCTGTATATGTCTCCGCAGCGGTTTTTCAGGTATTGTAGGGCTTCCCGCCTTGCCTGTTCCTTCTGTGCATATAGTTCATCCAGCTTGGCTTTCTCCCTGTCGTATTCCCGTTTGCACTGCCCGTATCTTTTTTCCAACCTTTCCTCTTCCTGACGATCATGTTCCCTGAAACCGACTGCCTCCAAAGATCCGTTAGCTTCCATAAGTTCCCGGTAATATTCGTTTGTGATTTGCATTTGTCTTTCGATGTCCCGGTCATGACATCTTTCATGCTGCCGGCAGATATGTTCAATATCGAGACGGTCGAAAAACTCCTTGCAGGTATTATACATTGAGATATTGTTTTCAATCTCCCGTTTCAGGCTGTTCAGCAATATGGAAAAGTGCGTACCCTCCGTTTCAAGCATGAGGCTGATAAGTGCCTTTTCAAAGGTCTGTGTGTCTTCATACTCTTTGTAAAAGTCATGAATGAACTTCTGCTTCTCAAAAGAGAGGCCGTCACCGGATGTTATTTCCGTATATGTCTTGTTGAGTTTCCCGTAGCGGGGTATCATTGAGGTTATTCTTTCTTCCATGCTATTGTTGTGTTTACAGTTGGTTGAATTTGTTCATCGCATTGGCCTTGATGTCATCGGCAACGTCTATGTATGGTTTCATCGCCTTGTAGTCGCTGTGTCCCGTCCACTTCATCACCACTTGTGCGGGAATACCCAATGCCAAAGCGTTGCAGATGAATGTCCGTCTTCCGGCATGGGTTCCCAGCAGGGCGTATTTGGGTGTGACGGTGTCTATACGTTCATTTCCCTTGTAGTAAGTTTCCCTTACCGGGTCGTTGATTTCCGCAAGTTCCCCCAGTTCTTTCAAATAATCGTTCATCTTTTGGTTGCTGATGACCGGAAGTGCCTTGTGATCTTCAAAGTGTACGCTTTTGTATTTTTCCAGTATCGCCTTGCTGTGGTTGTTTAACTCTATGATAAGGCTGTCCGCTGTCTTTACGGTGGTCACTTCTATATGGTCGGGCTTGATGTCGCTCCGTTTGAGGTTGTACACGTCCGAATAGCGCAGCCCGCTGAAACAGCAGAACAGAAAAACGTCCCTTACCCGTTCGAGATACTGCTTGGTTTGGGGTATCTTGTAGTCTTTCAGTCTGTTCAGTTCCTCCCATGTGAGGAATATCACTTTTTTGGGTGTGTTTTTCAGCTTGGGCTTGAAGCTGTCATAAGCCATGTTCTGATTGTACCCTTTCTTGAAACTCCACCGCAGGAACCATTTCAGGAAGGCTATCTGCTTGCCTATGGTGCTGTTACGCATATCTTTCTTGTTACGCAGGAAGTCCACATAGTCATTCAGACCGTTCTCGGTGAACGTATCAAAGGAAAGTTCATCCCTGAACTCTTTCAGGTGGTTCTTTACCGCAGCGAATTTTTCGTAGGTTGCGTCTGTCCAGTCGTTCTGTTTCCCGCATTCCCTTACAAACTCCTCGAACGCCTCCCAAAAGCTGATTTTAGGTCCTTCGGCTGTTTCCTGCTCTGTGACTGGTGCATCCTTCATCCTTGCATTGAAGCTGTCCTTTATCTGTGCGGGTGTGGGTAGTACGTTCTGTACTTCAAACTCTTTGAAGATGTTCTGTATCTCCGTATACTGTCTTAGCAGGTCTGCATTGATTTCGGATGCGCTTAGCTTCAGTTTGTTTGTGCATCCGTTCTTTACCCTTTGTTTGTCCGTATCCCATTTGGTAGCGTCAATGCGGTAGCCCGTTGTAAACTCTATACGCTGGCTTGCGAATATCACACGCATACGGATAGGCACATTCTCTGTGATTGGCACACCGTTTTTCTTCCGGCTTTCCAGTGCGAAAATGATGTTTCTTTTGATATTCATAATTGGGTGTGTTTGAAAATTGACACCCAAAAATACACCCAAAAAGTGAGATATGCAAAGATATTAAGAGATATTTTATTTTCTGTTTGCTTTGTAATAACTTGGTAATTAACAAGATATTACGAGTTTGTGATATTGTTTGAAATGATAGGTGATAGAACCTGTCTCTCCGCAGAACCCCAAAGACAAAAAGGGGTCAAAGTATGACAAATCCCGTAAAATCAAGGTTTTACGGGATTTTTTATTTCTCTTCTCGGACATCCGAAATACACAGAAAAGCCCTGTTTAGACAGAGTACCGTTACTAAATCGTTACTGAAAATTGACGGTTGATTTTAGTGACGATTTTTAGGGTAGTCTCTGATTTGTTGTCTGTTGTCTTTAATATGTCTGCTCGTAACTCAATTATTAATCATTTCTTTGCCACTAAAAGTTTTTACCCTCGGCAAAAAGGCAGAAAAAGGAGGTATTATGAGCAAGAGTGCATTCAAGATTCTTTTCTACATTCGAAAGGATCAAGTAAACAAAGAAGGCAAGTCGGGAATCATGATCCGTTTGACTGTCAATGGCGAAATCGTACAATTCAGCTCCAACTTGGATGTAGTGCCGGAGTTGTGGGATGTCAATACGTAAAGAATGGCGGGCAATTCCTTGAAAGCATGCTAACTCAATTTCCTGTTGGACGATGTGCGGGCGACATTTCGGGTCTGTCAAACGTGATGCTAAAATTTGGGAGGATTTCTTGAAAGGCATGGGGATTCCTTTTGAAATGCCCCATCTGAAAAATGGCCGGACGAAAGTCGATGATACAGAGTTTTGTAGGATATTCGGAGTATATACAGGTTTGAGGATAGACATTCTCTCTATCTACGCTTATCGTTATTCAGTTGTTCTCTTATTTTATTAATACCAGGTGTGCCCGTAATTTCATATCCTAAATTTCGATAGAATTTTAAACGTAATTCATACTCTTCATTTTCCGATTGTTTTACGTCTTCCTGAATGATTTCTGCTCCAAGTTTTTTGCAATGTCTTCTATGTAATAAATAATTTCACTTCCTAAACCTCGGTTACGGTAATCAAATACTGCAAGAAGGGAATCAAGATAAAATATGTTTTCTCAGTGAATATACTTTTGTAACAGATACGGCATTCAGCGATTGTTGCTTTCCATTTAAAATCAGGTAGTACCAGATGCAATACAAAGTCTATATTTTTTATATAAAGGCCTTTGTCTGTTATCGTAAAGGAGACTACGTATGCTATCTTGTTCCTTTGTCTGTAAACTCCTTCGCTGATTTTCTTCAACTCAGCCATGATAGCTTCACACTTAGATATATGGGTTTGTAAAACCGTGATTTGCAACATTTGCTTATGGGATACCTTACTCAACTGTTCATATTTCTCTTTGTAATATCGAGTATTATACATTCTTTTATACCTCCATCGCTCCCGAAGTTCTTGTAACTTGTAACAGGCTTCACTGCACAAATCCAGGAAACTACATGAATCTCCCTGTTAGTCCTTCATATAAAAACGGTAGTTCGCCAGTTTAAGAGTTCTTATTTCTCTTAAATTATATCAAAAATAAGTGTTTGATAACAGCAGGTTCTTCTTTAAATTTGGTGGTAAGTTTTCTTTTACTCATGGAATCTAATTCCGTTTTCGGAAGTGTAAGCTCTCGTTTATAGTTGACAAAAAAGCAAGTATCCCGGCTTTCCCCCGAAGAGTCCATCCATGAGGTGAAGAAGCAAATTTAAAAATAAACCATCTGAAAATCAATATCTTTAAAAAGTAAGATTTCTATCCTCAAAAGCTTTGTTTTAACACAGAGTTAAAGCTTGTTCTTTGGATGTGAATAACAAGTTCTTTAAATGCAAAAGCCTTATTATTTGCGCATAAGAACCTGACAACCTGCAAAAGGCGTTAACAATGTTAATTGAAGAAAGGGATAAGGATGAAGATACCGGTTCAGACGGCGCAAATTCACTTCCGAAACTTGAGTTATCTTATTCAGCCGGTGTCTATTTTTTCTTATTAAAGCAAGCAAAAAGGATAATTATCAACTTGAAAATAAAGAAATAAAGAATTTACCACCAAATTTGAAGAAGAACTTAACAGCAGTTGTATCAATATGAAGATACAGCCGCTGTATATTTGTATGAAAATATGTAATTTCTCAGATAAGTTCATATTTTTTGCCTATTTCATGGAAGGCGTTTATCAGCCTGTCACAGTCTTCAAGCGTATGTGACGACATCACGCCAATTCTAATTCGGCACATATTAGGAGGTACAACCGGTGGAAATATTGCATTTGTGAAGATATCTCTGTCGTAGAGTTCCTTTGTCATCCGGGTCAATATGTATTCGTTTCCTACAATAACAGGAATAATAGGTGTGATCGAGTTCAAAGTATTAAAGCCAATTGCTTTCAATCCGTTTCTTACATATTCAGCATTCTGTTTCAGTGCATTCTGAATATCCGTATTACGCATCTCTTTGATTACTTCAAGGGATGCCGCACATATACTCTGGGGTAAAGAGGTGGAATACATGTTACTACGAGCATAAACTCTCAGGTAATCAATAATGTTTTGTTTGGCAGTTATAAAGCCTCCTATCGCCCCTATTGCTTTACTGAGCGTTCCTGTAACGATTATATTTTCGCGCTCTTTTATGCCGTAATAGCTTAGCGTTCCGGCTCCGTCTTTCCCAATTACTCCCGTGGCATGGGCATCATCTATTAAAAGCAATGCATTATATTTCTTCACAATCTCTAGGATAGCCGGAATATCGGCAATATCTCCATCCATACTAAATACTCCGTCGGTTACCACCATCATGCCATCTTTGTATTGCCCGACATTTTCTTTTAATATTTTTTCGAGTGCTTTAGGGTCATTATGCTTATATCTTACCATTTTGGCGCCAGACATAAGAGCTCCGTCAATTAAACTGGCATGGTTGAGTCTGTCATATACCAGCAAGTTGTTAGGGCGTATCAATCCTACTATCACACCTATATTGGCAGTGAAGCCGGAAGAGAATAATATAGTGTCATCAAAACCGGTCAGCTTGGCTATCTCTTTTTCCAATTCATTTTGGAATATTGTCGTTCCACTCAATAGTGGAACCCCGCCACTTCCTATTCCATAGTCAGTTGTTACATGAACCGCTTTTTCTACTACTGACGGCATGCCGGTAGCATCCAAATAACTATTGGAACCGAACATTAGCATTTTCTTTACTTTATTAGTTTTTCTATCAACAACCTCGACCTCCCTGCCGCAACCGGAAACCATCGGGGATTTGACGTAGATGTGTAGCGAGTTCTCTTCGTGTAGTTGGAGTTCTTTTTGGAAATTGGAAACTTTCTCCATAATACTGCCACCGGGGCTATTCTTACATATCGAATAGTCAATTTTGAACCCAGATATGTTCTCTTTCATTTTAGTATTTATACGTTATAAATTTGTTTGCAAAGATAATGACAAAAATAAAATAAGCAAATTAAATAGTCTATAATTAAATTGCTAAAACAACTACTTGCTAATATTTGAATTACTTGTTTGTTGCTTGTAAGGCGTAAAATACCTATATTTGCAACATATCTCTTGTTTATACAAAACAAACATGTGGGGGAGAATCAAACTGTTGGATAAACAAACATAAGCCTTCTTTGAACTACCCAACCGATTCTTTAGGGATGAAATGTTATTGGAGGGAACAAAAAATACCTCCCGACTTTTGGTGATTAAATTTTTTATTATTTAATAAGTACTATATAATAATGATGGGACAGGGGGATAAAAAAACTCGCATAAGGAGAACCAATGAGCAATTGGACAAGGAGGTGATATCTGAATTTGAAAAGCTTGTAGGTGAACTTGGTTTTGGAAACGTCAATTTGAGTGCCTTAATGAAAGCTGCTGACTTAGAGGCTAATGTATTTTATAGAAGATACGGTTCGATGGATAATCTTTATGATAGACTGGCCAAACAATACGACTTCTGGATCAATAATACTATTGATATTTCTACGCTTAATACGTTGGGACCTAAAAAGTTTTTTGCAGAAACGTTCAAAACATTGTTCAGGAATCTGTCAGAGAACAGTGTGATGCAAAAGCTGCTGCTTTACGAAATGACGACTATTAATAGTACTACAAAGAGATCTGCGGAAACACGGGATGTTATGAACTTAAGCTTAATAACATTTTACGAAAATCTTTTTGCGTCTGCGAAAATCAATATTAAAAGTATTGCGTCAATCCTAATAGGAGGAATTTATTATCTGATATTACATAGAGAGTGTGCTAAAATCTGCACGATAGACTATAAGACTAAGGAAGGAGAAAATGCTTTTTCAGAAGGAATCGACTTTTTAGCTGATATTATTTTTGATAGGTTGGAGATGTATGACAGAGATAAAAAGGCAATCCGGCAAATGATATCGGATGGTATAAGTGAATCCAAAATATGTAAGTATATGGGTATCAATAAAAATGACCTGAAAACATTGCTTTCGGAATAATCGCAGGAGACTATATGGGCAGGTGCTTAAGGAAATTCTGAAATTTTACGGCCTTCCTAATTTAGCAATATACTTAATGGCAATATCCATACGTAAAGACGAAGGTATTGCCATTATTCTTTTCATATAATGCAATCTCAATAATCGCCTTCATGTTTTCAATAAGATTCTAAATAGGTGTATATACGTCTTTTTATCAATCAGTTATACTTCTTTAATTATAATTTCTCTCAATAATAGATTTCATTATTTGTTTATGAATATATAATTATTAGAAAATATATTTCATTTTTTAAGCAAACTATTTTTCGTATATTGTTTTTGTTATATATTTGCATGCTGAGGACTATATAGAAGCCATGCACTTTTATAATGAAATGAAATCGTAGTTTTCTTGTAGTCTGTATTAAACAAATTATTAACATTTAAACTCCTAAAACATGGCATTTAGAGCAACCTTAAGCTTTGCAGGAAAAGAGTTTGACGTGCTGGATTGCACGTACAGTCTCAAGAGAGATGTGGATTCCAAAGGACGCCCATCTTCAAACATTTATGGCGGACAAATTCGTCTGCATGTGGAATCGACTGATGATACTTCGATTCTGGAGAACATGACCAATCAGTTTAAACCTCATTCCGGCAGCATCGTCTTCAAAAAAGGAGATGAAGAAGCCAAGATGAAGGAACTTACCTGGGAAAACGGATACATTACCGAATTTACCGAAAACATCGACATTGTCGGCTCACAGCCGATGACTATCACTTTTGTCGTATCGGCTCAGGTAATCAAGATTGGTGGCGCACAATTTGAACAGAATTGGCCGAAGTAATCATTTAGTATTCATGTAGGTAACAGAAGCCATCTGCTGTTTTTTTTAATATGTGGATGGCTTCTGTAGCTTAAAAACAAAAAAGACAAATGGCAATACTTGAATATGGAATTGGTGGTAATGAAGTGAAAGTTGATACTTCCGAAGCCATCGCAAACATTCCGGAGAATCGCTCCCTCATAGTTGAACAGTTAACTGCTGACGAACCTGTAACTCCTGAAGCGGTCAAAGGCTTAAGCACTATCGAAGAGGTGTTTGCGCACTTCTTACCCAACATTGATGTTGAATTTGAAAATGAAGAAGGGCAACCGGTAAAAGAAAACTTTAGATTTAGCTCAGTGGCGGACTTCAGTGTGAAGAATATGACACAGAATAGTCCATTCCTCCATAAGTTGGATACGGAGAAAACATTCTACGAGGGGATGGTGACGCAATTGCGCTCTAATAAAGTTCTACAACGGGTGTTGGAGAATCCAGAATCCAAAAAGGCGTTTATCAGCGCACTGGAAGCATTGAGTAACGAATTAAAGACCGAATAAAAGACAATAAGAACTATGGAAGATAATAAAAATAAGTCTGAAGTTCAGGCGCAAGAAACCGTTCAAGTTTCCTATAAAGAGAAAAACGGGGAATCCTCTCTGGCTTCGGCACTGGATGTGTTGTCCAGATTCGGCGGCTTCAATTTTCTGGAATCAACAGTGGATGGTGTTCAAAACCTGAACCCCGAGCGTAAGGCACGCAAAAAGATATTCTTAACCGATGAACAGAAGCAAGAAGAACGGGAAGCGCTGAAGAATAAGATAGATATGTGGATCGACCTGCTGAACTCATCATCGGCAGTGACGGAAATGATTGCCACTTCTAAAGCTAAATCGGAAGCTGCCGCATCGCATCTTGCCAAAAGCCAATTGGTGGCAGTGCAGAGTGTGAGGAATATGGAACAGGCATACCGTGGAGTGATGTTGTTCTATAAGAATACGGAAGCGGACAAAGTGAACAACGTGACGATAGTCAATGCTTCCAAAGAACAACTGACCGACCTCGACAATCCCCGCTTCATTGATTTCGTTGCCCGCGAACTAAAACAGAACTATGACAAGTTGGATTTACGTCAAAATTACTCACTGTTAGCCATTCCGGGCTATCTTGGTTCGAATAAGGTGCTTGAAAAATGGGCGAAAATCGCTTATGAGAATAAAGTGATGCTCTATACGGACTTTGCCGACCTTGATAAGCCGGAAGATGTGGTGGAACTGTTCTCTTCCTCCAATATGGCAAGTGGGGAGGCCTTCAAAAGCAATACCTGCATGACCTGCAACTGGCTGGTGGGACGTGCCGGATATCGGGAAATCGGTGAAGAGGAAGACCTCCATGTTTCTCCGTCTATTGCTTTGATGGGTAAAGTTTACACCACTCTGATGTCTCAGGTAACTGCCGGTAAGAAGTATGGCGGCATTAATGAAATAGATGCGGTGGTATTCCCGTTGAAGAAAAGCGAAATCTCACAACTGGAGAAAATGGGTTTAATTCCGATGGTTAATGAATATGGTAAAGTGATGGCGTTCTCCGCAAAGACATTGTTCAACGGTGACAATCTGGGATTGCAAACTTATTCTGTGGTACGTGTATTCGACTATATTACCAAGGTGTTGTTTGATTTCCTGAACCGCCGTTCGTTCGAGAACTGGAGTTCTAAAACCGAACGTGACCTGAGAGGGCAGATTGTACAGTATCTTGATAGTGTACAGGGAGCCGACCGCCTTATCGAAAAATTCAAGATAATCCGTTTCGAGCAAGACCAAAAGCAGAAGGACCGTATTTATCTGGATATTCACATGACTCCGTTCTTCCCTGCCAAGAGCTTTGTTATCAAGTTGGACGGCACGAAAGGTGATGATGGTACAAACTGGAATACAAATTACGAACAGGCGTAATAAGAATAAAATATGGATTTTTTGAACATCAATGAAACAGTTCAGAGCGTAATCCGAATATCAAAAGGTGTCGCCCGTGAGTATGGCAATGCCAGCTATGCTCCGGCACACCTTTTGTTTGCCTTGATGCACAAAGAGGTAGGTCTGCGTTCGTTTGTCGAATCGTTGGGTAAGGATGCGGATTACTTGCGCGAATGGGCGGAGGTAAGAATAGAGGAGTACCCCAAGGCTGCCGGCGCAGGCGAGATAATGCCCGATCCGAAAGTTAGCGAACTGTTTGAGCAAGCCGATAATGTACGAATCAAGTGGGGACTGCTGGAAATCAATCCACTTTGCCTGCTGGCAGCCATTGCTACACCCGAAGCAGGTTTCAGTACGGACGAGTTGCGCTCGTTCCCTATTCGGGAGCGTGAGATACATGACCTCTTCACGAGCGGAATGGGTAATATGAAAAAATCCGTAAGTACGCAGACTGACCTTCCGGGGATTGAAGCCCCCCTATGGACAGCCGGGGCGGGCAATTTAGATAAGTACTGTACGGATAAGACTGCTCTTGCGGCAGACAAGAAAGTATATCCTATCGTGTGCCGTGACCGTGAGACACGCATGATGATGGAAATTCTGGGGCGGATGGGTAAGCCCAACGTGCTCATCATCGGCGATGCCGGTGTGGGTAAGACTGCCTTGGTAGACGGTTTGGCATGCAGCATCATTGAGGGTACAGTTCCCCAATATCTAAAGGACATGACTATCTATGAGCTTGACACAGGAACACTGATTGCGGGTGCTACCTACAAAGGGGAGATAGAAGAACGGCTGAAAGGAATCATCAAAGAATTGTCGGCTCACGGCAATGCGATTCTCTTCATTGATGAAATACATACGCTGATCGACCCCAAGTCGGGCAACAGCGGAGCGGCAAGCATCCTGAAGCCGGAGCTTGCCAAAGGAAATATAACGGTAATCGGAGTCACTACGGTGGACGAATACCGTAAACTAATTGAACCGGACCATGCCCTTAACCGGCGTTTTGAAGTATTGCAAGTATCGGAACCTGACCTTGCATCCACCGTAAATATGATACAGGCAGCTTTGGAAAGATATGAAAGCTACCACGGTGTGGGGGTAGATGTAGATTCGTTGCCGGAATGCGTGGCACTCGCCAAGCGTTATGTCAAGGAACGCCGTTTGCCGGATGCCGCTATTGATTTGATAGACCGTACCCTCTCTGCGGTTAAGATGATTAACCAGAGCGGGGAAAAAGATATAAAGGGACTGGCAGAGCAGCTTGCCGCAATTGAAGCGGCGGAAGACCAGCCCGAAGCGGAGCGCACGGAGAAGTTGCGGTTAGTCAATTTCACCATGAAGAACCGGTTAAGCCCTATCCTTCTGGGAATGCTCTCCGATGGACAGAATGAACCGGAGTCATCAGACTACGGTGAATGGATGGATTATATTTTAAGTGTACTTGACCGATTACGTGAATTGACCAAAGAGAAAATCGGGAAAATCACTTCCCATGAAGTGGCAGCCGTTGTTTCTTCTTCTACAGGTATCCCTATCGGCAAGATAGAGTCGGGCGAGAAAGAGAAGTTGCTCAATATGGAAGATATTCTGCGTCGTAGAGTTGTTGGACAGGACAATGCGCTGAAGGTATTGACAGATGCCATTGTCGAATCACGAAGTGGAATGAACAAACCGGGACAACCGATTGGCTCATTCTTCCTGCTGGGACCTACCGGAACCGGTAAGACCGAGTTGGCAAAAACATTGGCAGAAGCACTTTTCAATGACGAAAAGGCGATGATTCGTTTTGATATGTCAGAGTTTAAGGAAGAACATTCGGCAGCCCTGCTATTGGGAGCGCCTCCGGGATACGTGGGCTACGAAGAAGGTGGCGTACTCGTGAACCGGATACGTCGTCAGCCTTATGCGGTGGTGCTTTTCGATGAGATAGAGAAAGCCCATTCTTCCGTTTATGACATCTTCCTGCAAATCATGGACGAAGGCAAGCTACACGACCGTTTGGGCAAAGAGGGTGATTTTTCCAATTCTATCGTACTGTTTACGTCCAATGTAGGTAGCGAATGGCTTAGCAAGCAGATTAATGAGGGTAAGAATCCTTCTACCACTGACCTGATGGAAGTCATGGGCAGTTATTTCCGTCCGGAGTTTCTTGCCCGTTTGTCGGAAATCGTGCCTTTCTCTCCTATTAACGAAACAATGCTGGTTCGTATCTTTGAGATACAGTTAAAGGGAGTTATAGCATTGCTTGAGAAGCAGCATATTGACATTGAGATTACGGAGAAGGCAAAGAACCTGCTTGCTACCCGTGGCTTCACTCCGAAATACGGAGCACGTCAGGTGGCGGGTACGATACGTAACTATATCCGCCGTCCTATCTCAAAGATGATTGTTGCAGGAACATTGACGGCAGGGAATACAGTTGTTGTCGATGTGGCGGATAATGGAGATATTGATTGGAATGTGAAATGATAAAATGAAGATACTATGTTTGGACATAAAAGTTTTTTGAGGATAGGTGCTTTGAGCGATTCCAGTATTTCGGGATTGTACAAAGACAGTTACGAACTGGAGAGTTGCAGTTTCAACTTCTCACAAGGGGTAGACACTAACGGCAGTCCGCAGACAGAGGTTCGTGGTGGTACACTTTATCTCACCTATAGCGGATTGCCTCAGGAAGATATGCTTCACTGGATGTTAGGTTCGACAAAATACGAAGATGGAGCCATTGTTGTGTGTGATGACAATAATGAGCCTTTAGAGAAAATTTTCTTTGAGCAGGCAGCTTGCGTTGGTTTGGAGATAGATTATGTCCAACAAGGAAAAGGATATATACAAACTAAGATAACATTACAGGCACGTAAAATCAAAGTGGGTGAAACTACCCTTGAAAATCGTTGGACAATAAATAAATAGGCGTTATGGAATTATTTAGTTTACCCAAAATAGACAGTGACCTGACCGCATGGTTCATCCTTGACGGCAAAGAGTATGAGATGAGCCAATTTAGCATAAGTTTCGGACAGTCGGTTGATCATAAAGGTCAACCGCAAGACGAAGTCCGTGGCGGTAGAATGCTTGTTGTTTTGACGCAGGCGCTACCGGACAATCTTTATCGTTGGGCAATGACTTCATCTCCTAAAAACGGGGAGATTGTATTTCGTTCTAAAACCGCCAATTCACCTTTGCGGATAATGTTTAATAATGCGTATTGTGTGAGTTTTCAGCGTCAGGTTGGTAATGCTTCCGGTATGATTTCAAAACTATTAATTTCTCCTGATGAGATTTTGATGAATGGAATTAGCTTTGATAATCACTGGGGTTAAATAGGTGTAGATATGGCTTATAGAAATGAATATAAAACGCAAAGTGAATTTAATGTCATCTTGGAACGGGGGGATGACTATGAAGGATTTGTAGTTGGCTTGGGATATACTTGGATGAGTAGCAAGGTAATTCTACCGGTAAATCAAAACGGATGGAGTCCAATATCTCGGAATGTTTCGGTGGACGAGAGTTTTCATACGATAGTCTCAGAAAGGAAATACGATACCTCCCAATATGCCTATGAAAAAAGTCTGATGCAAGATCCAACAAAAGTTTCCGAAAAGGTCCGTGACTTAATAGTTAAAAACAAAGGTAATAATATCACTGAGATAAATTTAGGCCAAGAAAAGCAATATTTGCCCACGGATAATAGTCAGATAGGTATTGTAATTACTGACACTGGCAGTCGGTACGAAATTGTGATTAGTGCCACGGATAACTCAAATGGAAAGACTTATGAGGCAAAGTATGAGAGTTTGACGGACTTGGTGTCAGCGGTACGCGATTCTGGTAGCCTGCCTGCTGTAAATAAGGAAGGACCCAATCTGGAAGGACTGGCAGGGTTAGGATTCGGAATTGCTGAAACAGCCGGAAATTGGGCTGAGAAGATTATGGATAATCGAGGTGCGTACTTACCTAAGCAGATGCGTTTCTCGCCCAAAACGCTTCCGCCGATTATAAGATTGCCTTTAGGGAACTATCAAGTCCCCGCTAAAGGTATGAGTAGAGTGCGTGGAGTAGGTAAAGCTTTGGGATGGGCAGGAATGGTGCTTACTGGCTATCAAGTTGTGCGTGATGTGCAAAATGGTCGATTTGCCGTAGCAGGTACAAGAATTGCCGTAGCAGGTTTAGCTTATGGCGTTACTTTTATTCCCTATGTCGGTTGGGTATTAGCTATCGGTATCGGAGTGGCTGATTATACTTGGGGTGACGAGTTCTATGACTGGATAGACAATAGAGCTTCTGAATTGGAAATGTGGTGGGACGGTGTAAGATTAGCATTATGATTCTGTATGATTATTTATTTTACTGTTCCTACAAAATGGGTATGAGGTCACATAACTTTGACGGATTACCTGTGTTAGCAGGCATGATGATGGTAACTCCTAATATGATGTTACATTTAGCTATATTGCAAGTTGTATTACAGACATTAGAAATTCATTGGTTTGAAGAATTGTTAGCTCTAGGTTGGTGGGGACATATTATCTATTTAGGATTTTTTGTCGGTGTCTATTGCTATTATTGGTATAATGGTAGATATAAAAGAATAATTGAGAAATATAATTTAGAAAAAAATACTTATTGGAAAAGGCATCCATTTGTGACAATCTTATTGTACGTAATCACAAATTTTGTGGTGTTTTTCATAGTTGTATGTATTAAAAAGGGATATATATTTTGATTAGTGCATATCATGCAGAAAAGAATTAGCATTATGATGTCTACGGTTGTTCATTTGATTGCTCGTACAAAATGGGAATACGCTCGAATAACTTTAATAGATTACCGGTTTTAGCGGATATGATTAATAGTGTTAGATTATTATCAAGGATATAATCATTGGAAATGGGAATTTTAATTAAAATATAGATTTATGCAAACGCACCTGTACCTTCATAAAGAGAACACCGACCTACCCCACGACGAGTACCGGGGGAAGTATCCGCTGAAACACTTTGATTACGGATTGAGCCGTAATGTGGGGCGTAAAGGTGAAATCACTTCCGGCTTATGCGGCGGAGAAATACGGATCGTCATTGACGAATTTGCCGACGCTACCCTGCTGGGATGGCTCTTTGACACCTTCCGTAAAGAAGATGGGGCGATTGTTACATTAGATGAACACGAAACGACCTTTGCCAAACTGCAATTTTCGGGCGCATCGGTAAGGAGCTATCGTATGAACTACGATTCGCGGGTTAAAAAAGGTGTGGTGACTATCATTGTGATAGAAGCCAAAGAGATTGTAACGGACAATGACTTATTTTTTAAAAACAAATAACTATGGGCTTTTTCGACAGGCTGTTTAAAGGAAAAGAAGTGTTTGCGGACAGACGCAATCCGGATATGGTATGCGAGATGACGCTTTGCGGAGAGTCGCACATCTTGTCCGAGTTTGATATTGCCTATGAGCCGGATAATTCCTCGAAAGAATATATGGAAGCATACGCCGTGTTCTCGGAGCCGGTAAATGCGGAGGTGGAGAACTGGATAATGCAATCGAACAGAAAAGAGAACGGAGTAGTCCGATTCTACCGCAACAGCGATGCGATGGACGAAGGCGCACTGTTCGAGATAAAATTCAGTGATGCAAGTTGCGTGCATTATCGCAATGTATCGCAGGGAGACACATCGGTAAAGACCATTGTGATGACTTTTCCGTCTGTCCGGATGGGAGGTGATGAATTTGAACTAAAACGATAATACTATGGCTATATACTCACTACATGAAATGGCAGGACTACTCAAAACGGGTCTTTGGCAAGGCGGTGAAGTCGAGAAGCTCGGATACATCGGGACGGCAGTTCCCCATGCTTCCCCCGCACCGGCTTGCGGGCTGACGGGAGTATATATCAGTTATGATACCATGTTGGAGAGATGCGAAGTCTCGATGCAAGGCGGCGGGTGTGAATTATTCATTTCACAATACCACCCCTATACCGGAACTTATATGACCTATGTTCTGGAAAGCAATCTTTCCGACAGGAGATTACTTTTGGCTAAGTTGGAGGAGATACTGGCAGACCGGAGGAATCCCTACCTATGGTCGCATAACTTGTACAAAAGAAATTCATTCGGCATCGAGCGCCGGTATGACACAGGACATAGCAGTATGTGGGGCGGTAGAATAGCCGTACCACGACAAAGTAAATTCTTTGGAAGATGAAACAGAAATACTATAAACTACCGGTACGTTTGGAAAAGCTCTTCGAAGGAGATATCCGGCAACTGGAAAGATGTTCCGAACTGGAATCCATCGACCAGCACATCGAACTGTTGCTGACCACCTGTCCGGGTGAGCACCGTTTCGACCCCAAATACGGTTGTCGGATCTGGGAGTTGGACTTTGAGCGCATTGTTTCTACCGAACAATGGAAAGAACTGTTTACCGGATACGTGATGCAGGCGATTTCCACTTATGAGAAACGCATTTCCGACATCACCCTCTCGGTAAACCTACAAGAAGTAGTCAGGGAGGAAGTTCTGGATAACCGGATGATACGTAAGCGGGTAGATATTACAGTACTCGCCACATTGAATTCCACCGGTGCTCCCTGCGGTTTCGGTTACAAATTATACATGGGACCTTTATCAAACGAATAATCAGGCAGTTGAAATATAAAATTAAAACGTATGGCAAATCTATTCACAAAAGAAAGCATTAAAGCCCGGATGTTCAAACAGGCGGCAACCCTATATGACATACGAAATATAGATGGCATAGACCCCCTTATCCGACTGCTGATTGAAGCCTTGTCGGGCGAAATTTTCAAGCTGTCCGGTGATATGCACGCCATTGAAAGCCGATTGTTGGAGAAAGTCGCTTCCGCCCTTACTCCACACACGGCATTGGTTGCCAAACCCGCCCATGCTATTGCTGCTGCCCGACCATATACACCGCAAGCTACTGTATCTCCCACAGATCTGTTTTCTTATAAAAGCACGGAGATAGTGAAGAAGTATAAGATGAAAAATCTCTTCTTTACTCCGCTGCATGAAACCCGCATAATCAATGCCGAACTGAAGTTTCTCGTGACGGCGGATGAATTTTGCACAATCACTCCCGAAGGAGAACGTGACGCCACTGCCCGCTTTCGTTCCGATGTGCCGGTAATGGGGCGGAAAATCAGTATCGGGATGAAAATAGGCAACAATGTAACTACCCTCAACGACTTGCCGTTATATATAGATATACCGCTTGTAGCAGATAAAAGCAGTTATCTGAAATTACTGCCGTACTGCCATTGCACGATTGCCGGTATTCCTGTAGAAATTAAAGGGGGAATCGAGTACGACCCCACACGTTCGGTCAGTGAGAAATACGATCTTGGCAGGTTGATTACGGAAGAAATAACCAGCAAATATGCTTCCCATTACCTGACATTGAAAGCTCACGGATTAAAAGTCAGAGATTTGTCACGTAGCAGAGTGCCCGAAGAAATCTCTTTCCTGCTGCCAAGTGATTTCATTGCTGAATGTGATGCGGATACTGTTTGGATAGATATAGAATTTCCCACCGCTTTTTCAAAAGAAATACTGGAACAGATAAAGGTGCAGATGAACACTTTTATCGTAGTAAACAAATATCCGGCAAAGATTACCAGAAAGGTAGATTCCGTCTCGGCCATTCTCCCTTTGGAAAAGACGGAATTTGAATATTTCCTGTTTGTGGATTCGATTACCGATAACCACGGAGACCAGCTTAGGGAAATTTCCAGCACACAGGATGAAGGTAGAGCCGGCTGTTATTCGGTCAGAAGGGGCGGTTGCGAACGCTTCAATGCGATGGATGCCAAAGATTTTCTGAACCGTCTGACAGACCTGCTATATGACGAAAGCATGGCCTTCTCTTCGACAGACAAAGACGGGATGAAAGAGGTGATCGAGCAGATAGAGGAACGGGTAAACCAATTGGGAGATAAGAATAAAGACGGAGTCGGAGGACAGGAAATGCTGTCGTATGTAGTCATAGACCAACGTTATGACAAGGATACCCGGTTAACTGTGGATTATACTCTTACTAATGGCGAATTTGCCAATGACATCTATGCGGGAGAACCGTTGAATGACTGTGCAAATCCCGATATAGACAAAGATACGCTGCAGTTTGTCACTTCCGTTCATGGAGGAAAGCCGTCCCCATCCGTAAAGCGCCGGATGGATATGTACCGATTCATGCTGTTGTCACACGGCAGCATATACACGAAAGAGGATATACGCAACTTCTGCATGGCAAGGTATGGCGACAGCATTCGCTCTGTGGAGGTAAAGCTGGGGTATGCAGCCGGTAAAAAAGAAAGCGAAGGTTTCATAAGGACACTGGACGTGTATCTACGGTTATCGGAGGGGATGCAAGGATTGGACAGGGAAGAGTTCGTTGTCGATTTGGACAGTGAGCTCAGGCGGTTGTCTCCGGAGACCTATAACTACCGTGTTTTTATTAACTCATAGTATTCACCCATAAAACATATTAACTATGGCATCGACAAACTTGGACGCTGTAAGCGTGGAGATAAAAGTAGCAGGAAAAGTCTGCGATTATGTGACAATGGAACTCTTTCAGTCGGTCAGCACACATCACCGTTTCAAAATCAAAGTGAACTACCGTCCGGACAAGCCAAGTGTCTGGGCTATCGGTCCCGATGTGATATTCAAGCAACTGGGTGAGAAGGTATCCATCCTCATGACCCATCATGAGAGCGGAGAGAAAACGGAATTTCACGGACTGATTTCTGATATTCATGTGGAAGGCTTCGACGGTAATCAGGGATTTGTCATTCTGGAAGGGGGAAGTCCTACCATCCTGCTTGACAGAGACCCCTCTATGGACTGTTATATAGAACAAAACCTGAATACGATAGTCAGCGACATACTTGACAAGAGCGGGGTGAAAATGAATGTGACCAACAATCCCAAACATACGGACATCATCCCCTATGTCGCCCGCTATAAAGAGACAAGCTACGGGTTTCTTTCCCGTCTGCTGCGCTCCTACGGCGAGTGGTTCTATTACAACGGGGAAACGCTACAGATAGGAGATCCGGAAATAGATACGGAAATCCGTGCAGGGTATGATGTAGATCTGACGGGTATCAACATCAATGCCACCATCCGTTCGCTAAACCATAGTACCTATGAGTTCGACCCTGTCAATGATAAGTTCTATTACGACTTTAGCGGAACGCCTAAAGGCGCTACCCTTGGTTCCCGTTCGGCTGAGAAATGCAGTGAACCTATCTTCCCTACCGAAGCGAGACTCCCCTCGATAAGACCCGCATATAGTGCAATGGATTTGGAGCACTACGGGGATGCCGGATTTCACCGCAACTATTCCCAATTGTCTCAAATCAGGGCTACGAGCCGTTACTGCGGCATCCGGCTGGGAGAATTGGTGGTTACCCGTGTACCCGAAAGTTTCCCGGGAGTTAAGATTCCCGATTTGGGACGTTACCGCATCACGGAGATTACCCATACGGTAAACAGTAAAGGACAATATAGCAACACCTTCTGCGGTGTGCCCGGCGGTACGCCCGTCATGCCGTGGGGAGACGCCGTGATGCCGATAGCTTATCCGGAGATGGCAAGAGTGTTGAGCAATGACGACCCCAAGAATCAGGGGCGTGTCAAGGTGCGGTTCATGTGGCAGGAGATAGACGGCGGCGAGAGCTACTGGATGCGGGTGCAAAGCCCGGATGCAGGCAAGAGCGAGCAAGTAGCCAAGAACCGTGGTTTTGTGTTTATTCCCGAGCCGGGTGATTTGGTGATGGTAGGCTTCGAACAAGGTAATCCCGACCGTCCCTATGTGACAGGCAGCCTTTTCTATAAGGCTAATTCAGAGGGAGCAGCAACGGATAACAGTGTAAAGAGTATGCGGACACGCAGTGGGCATACGCTGGAGTTCAATGATGATGAGGGTGGAGACTGGGGCATTACGATTAAGGATGGTAACGGTTGTATACTCCATTTAGACACTAAAGGAAAGAATATTGAAATCACCGCACCGGAAACCCTGTCTTTGACAGCAAAGAACGTCAGCATCAATGCTGAAGAAAATGTTCAGATTGCAGCTAAACAGAATGTAGATGTAACTGCCGAAGCCGATATAAATCTTGCAGCCAAGGGCAATTTGATGCAGCAGACTGATGGTGACATGTCAGCATCCGCAAAAGGAAGCATCAATGCCGAAGCAAAAGCCGATGTCAATCTCTCCGGTCAAAATACAACGGTAGACGGCAAGACCAAAGCGACAATAAACGGTGCAGAAACATTAGTATCGGGCAAGATGACAACTGTGCAGGGAGCTGCCCACAAAATAGATGTAATGTAAAACATAGAACGTAAGCTTATGAAACAGATTGTGACAGTGACTTTAAATCATATATGCCCAATGGTCACAGGTGTAACGCCCCATATGGGAGGTCCAATCATAGGTCCCGGTTGTCCGGGAGTATTGGTAGACGGAACCCCGGTATCCCTTATGGGAGATGCCTGCGTATGCTGTGGTCCTCCTGACATGATAGCTCAGGGATATCCGGGAGTAATGGTTGACGGCGTCCCTGTTGTCGTACAAAACTGTATGACTGCCCACGGAGGTGTGATCCCGGTAGGAGTGCCCGGAGTCGTCATCGGTAGCGCCACCCCTATAAAACCGATTACGATGAATATCCGGAAAATACCGTTCCCGAAAATCCGTACAGTTGATAGCGTAGGCGCTGCAGTTACAGGCAATTCAAAGAAAATGAAAGAAGCCAAAAACAATATCGCAGAATTAAAAAAAGAAACTTCGGGTCAGACTCCAATGATTTATAATCTTAGATGGGAGAAAGAAGGCGTCCGTCTTTATTCCGATAGAATTGACGAAGGTACGAAAATGGTAGCCGATGTTACCAATATTCCGGATGGAGACACTGTGAAAATTAGTGTTCTGATTGATGAGGATAATCGTATTGTCAAACAGTTTGAAGGAACAGTAAAAAACGGAACGGTTGAAATAGACTGGGATATACTATCCAAACACTTTAAAAAGGAGGAGTAAAATATGGATGATGTTAAATTAGGTAGCTATAAATTTAGCGCTGAATATCAAGACATAAAGGTAGAGTCTCCAAAGCTTGACATCATTGACGGTATCAGGCTCTTTCCAATGCGATTCGGCATCTATTGCGACAGCGAGGAAGCAAAAGCAAGCGTTTACCCTTCCGGTAAGCTCACACTTCTCGATGGCCGGGGCGGTGCGATTCCTGTAGTCAAAGGTTATGGCTATCATTTGAGTCCGATGATTTTACGCAATGGTTGGCTATATGTATATAGCCATAATACGGAATCCGTATATATCTATGAATGCACAAATAATAAATATACATTAACAGGGATAAAAAAGAAAGATAATGCGTCTACGAAGAAGGATTGTATGGAAAAACATATAAACCAGACCAATGATTTCATCCTTTTACTCTCAGACGATGTGGTGCAGTTGTTTTATACATCCATTGAATTATCCGATTCTTTTATTAATGAAACTTATTATAATAAACAACCGATAGGTTCTGTTTTCAAATGTAAGGAATGGAGCGATGGTACAACTAAGAGTGATATTGAAAGAAGACATGTCGATGCTGATTCCATCTGGTTTATGCCGGATAAGACAGTGATGCCGGAAGACGGATATGCTAATGCAATAGCTTATGATTACGAACGGCTTATAGATTCTGTAAAAATACAACATCAGGAAAAAAGAACGAAATTCCGGGATGTATTTTTTGTTTTAGACGACCCTCTCGGTTGTGTAGAAAAACTTATCCATGATTTGAACGATGCGCGCATCGAGCATGAATCCTTGATTCGTTCTATCAAGATAGGAGTGTCTCCTGAAAAAATCAAGCGCTTACTTATGAAGAGCGCCGGAATGCAAGGTTTAGAAAATGGGGAGATAATCTATCTCTTATCCGAGATGGACTTGTTACAGGGAGAAGATTTTGATACCCGGAAAGAAGAGATTAAGCAAGCCCAGTATATACATACTCTGCTACTTTATTTCTATAATTTTGCCTATTCTAAAGAAGAAAATCACTTAAAAGCAGGAGCAAAAGCATTAGACCGGGATTCTATCGAAAAACTGTTAGCTACCGAAGAACGAAAAGAAAGCAGAGCAAAAATTGAAAATCTGCGTAAACTGATTGCATTGTATATTAATAGTCCCATCTTCACCCGACTTTGCGAACGGTTTACCGTAGATACAGTCAATATAGCAGCCGACGAAAATGATGTGATGCATTCTGAAATGAAATTTAAACTTCAGAGTTCCCTAATGACTATCTTGCTGGCGCTATCACCTGTTCCCCATATAAATGATAAAGGGCTGGATTTACCGGATGTATATAAAAAATACAATGATCCTTGCGCTTCTACAATAAAATCCATATTCGATGCTTTTATTGGAGAAGGTGACAATAAAGTAGGTTTATTACTAAAAGATATTCCTACTCTTGCTTCGTTAAACCTTGATATAGCAAGAGATACTAATGCAGCATATAAAGAGAAAAATAGCGCTGGGGTAGATGGAAGTTTTTCTGCATTTATGCTACTGATAGACAATGCAATAAATACTTTTTGGAGAATAGCATACGAAACAAAAAAAACAAAATTAGTGATAGACAGATTTCTAATAGATCGGGATAACCTGTTAATAGAGTTTGATAAAGGAGATGTCACCAGACGCCTCAATGAGATTGGACGTAGCCGACTAGACGAAACAGTAATTGATGGCAGAGGTTATATTCGAATTAAAGTAAAAAAACCAGAAGATTTAACAAAACCTGTTTATATTAAAACTATCGCCAAAAATCCAAAAAAATATCAAAAGTTTCTCAAGCGTATGTCATGTAATAAGTCTTATTTAGCTATATTTTCTTTTATACAGCTATCTGCTATTGTGGAGGGATATGACAAAGAAAATGAAGAACTAAAAACACTAGCTCAAACTGTTGGATTTGCATCTGCTATTGCAACAATACAACGTCGTTTTATTGAAACAGGGTTGGATTTGAGAGCATCAGTTTCGAATAGACAGGCGTTAATCTACCAAGCGTCTTTGGAACGGATTAGATTACAAATAACAGTACTTGGTGCTGTAGGAATGTTTGCTGATGCCGCTACTGCAGTATTTGATGGGATTGCCCGTATAAATAGGAATGACAAGGATGCTGCTACATTTTATTTTATATCAGCTCTATCCTTTGCTACAGGCGGAGGGCTGGCTCTATTGGGTCTTAAATTTGCTTGGGCTGGTGGTCCTTGGACCATTCTTGTTTGCGCCGCAATTGGATTGATATGTGGTTTCATTGCTAGTTATTTGATAGATAGCGATATTGAGACATTTATAAAACAAACAGTCTTATATGAAGATATAACAAAGAGTCTCACGGGAGAGCCTTACCAGCAAATTCAAAAACTTTCTTCCGTAGAAATCAGAACTAATATTTTCAATAATAGATTCCACAAAAAGAAAAACAATAAGCACCTTAAAGCTTTATCAGATTATAGATATCAGCTCGAAGCGTTTTTCTATACCCAGGTAATGATACCATTTTTCAGTGCTAAAATAGAATACAGACGGAAAGAATATGTTTATTCTGCAGATTCACGAGTACGTCCTCCTTTGTATGACGAGGTGCTGGTACACATTTATAGCGACATTACACAAATAGCGATGAATCTTTCTGGAATAAAAATGCGTGTTAAGTTCGTTAAAAAAATACCGGTGGGTGAGAATCCATATTTTGATGTAGATTTAAAAGAAGTGAACAGTAAAAGTCAGAATAATATTCCTTATTCATCCTACTTTCATGGCCAAGAACCTATAATGACCGACAGTTTTTATCATTATATTTTTCGGGATGGAAACCTTGCGAACACTTTCTATGCCAGTCCAGAACTATATATATTATTATATGTGAGTTTTAGGCACAATGATGGAAGTATTACTCCAATGCCCCGTAACGGAGAAGAGACATTTCTTATCTACAGGTATAAAGTTGATATTCCCCATGTACCTTTAGATTCAAGAAGGCTTCTTTATCACGAAGCAAAGACTGTATTAGAACAAGTATTTATATCTCCAAACAGTAAAGATGTGTGGAATTTTTAAAAATAGAAACAGTTATGGAAATGGAAACAGATAGAAACCGCCCCTCTACAATCAGAATTATAGCCGGAATCATTGTATTGTTATGCGGATTTCCGGTATTTGGGGTTTGTTGTTATGGAATGTGGCGCTTTACAAATTGGTCTTATGAGGAGCTATGGATTTTTGAGTATGTATGGGGTAAGCTATTAATACTCTTCGTATCCGGAATGATATTTTTGATGTCGATAGGACTGATTTTGGTAGGTGTATTAATCGCAACAAAGATATGGATGGGGAAAAGCAGAATGATGGAGCATATTATATATCCCTTTCCAACTGTATTAACGGCTGAGCTTGCCGATAGCATGAATGTAGAAAGAGCTGATGATAAATTTTTCGTCTTCAATCCGAGTTCCTTAATCCGGAGTACTTTGATAGTCATCGGGGGGATTCTTTCATGCGTAGGAATAATCGTCATTTATCGAGAAATAAATGATCCATCTAGTGATCTTTATTCACCTCCCATAAGTGGAGGAATAGTAGCCTCTTTTTTTCTGCTTTTAAACGGATTACTTGCTCCTTCCCGTCGTTTTGTACTAGACAGAATGAAGGGTACTGTGACTTTTCCCCGCCATTTGTTTTTTCCACGTTGTACCATTCCCTTTTCAAAAGTAATTCCGGGGTATTCTAACGGAAACTTAGGTTTTGCACATCCTTACAGTGGAATTGTCATTCCTGTCCTTGGTGCGTATGATTCCGGCTGGTGGTCATTTTATGTCCTCTATATGGATAAAAATCGTCCGTTACCTCAAGGGGACACTTTCGATCCTTACAGGGAGAAAGACTTTTTACGCCGGAAGGCAGAAGGATTCCCTAAACCGATATATCCTAATACCATACTTGTTACAGATGCTTATATGGGTTATATATATGGTACGGATGAGTTTAAGCAGAGATTATCTAAAATAAAACACAGAATAGTATATTATTATGACAGAGTGTCATGGTATTGTCAGAAGCATGAAATAGAAATACCGAATGATAACGATTTGGTCTTAATCGGCATCTGGAAAAAACAATTTGTATTTAAGTTGTTTGCTCCTGAAAATGTGGAATATATCGTACTTCCCGACGACACTGTATTGACCGACTGTTTTCTTTGTGATAGTAACACAGCGGAGGTAAAATATATCAAATAACCTGATAGCATGAAAGTACAGAAGTCATATAATCCATTAGAACAAGTATTTATATCTCAGATTAACTTAAAACAAGAGTAGAAATATGAACTCATTCTTCCAAACCCTTGCCTTAACCTACCTGCTCTACCCGATACTGGGATTGTTGCTGGTAGGCTTAGGCATTTTCATAGCCAAGAAGAACGCCTTGCTGGGCAACAAGCGGCTGGTAGGTTATACCGTCGGTGCAATCGTCATCCTGACGCTCCCTGCTTTGCTGGGATTTCTTGACTACGGTTTCATGCCCTACGGCTACATCTTCCTTGCCATGTTGTATCTCCTTCTGGGCAGTTATAACATACGAATGATTGCGTGGGTTTTTAAGGACGACTACAAGTACCGCCACGAAATCATTCTCACCGGTTTTATACTGGTAGTATCCATGTTGTTCTTCACCCTTGTCTTCAATCTCTGCAATGAACTGAAATACGGTCTGTGGGCATCCACCTGTCTGCTTCCATTCGTCATTGTCTCGGTATTTATCCGCACCTACCGAATCTTTATCGCCATTCCGATTCCCGTGTATGAAGTATGGAGATACACTGACGATACCGGGCAGGAGGGATATTTTGACCCGGGCAGCCTGCAAGTCCTGCAAATAGAGCTATACAAGCAAGAAAGCGACCGGGAACCGGTCAAGCTCAGTGTGAAAGCACCGGACGAAATGCAATTCGGCACATGGTTTCATCGGATGATTGACGACTATAATCTGAAATCTCCGCAAGCCCCGATAGACGACTATGCAGCAAAAGAGGGAGGATGGATTTTCTACCGGAAACCCACCTTGCTATCTCCCCGGCATTACATAGACTTCAACCTTACCGTAAAGGATAACCGCATCCGCAGCCGTGATGTAATTGTTGCTAAACGGGTAATGGAACATAATGAGAACTAAGAATATAAAAATAAAACTACATACTATATGGCAAAGAAAAATTTAGTAAACTGGTCGGACTGTATGCCGCTGTCAGCCGCCATCTTCAACCAACATGACGATTACTTTCTGGACAGCATTCGCGACAGCATAGAAGTACGAACCAACAGTTATAACTACGGGCTGTTGCCCGCACGGCAAAACAGGGATGGCGAAAACGGCATCCGTATCAGCCAGCACGTGACCGGACACATTGAAGTGCGGCTGAAATCCTGTGAAGCAATCACCTCTTCGGGCATCCGCATCCAATTTGATGCCACCGAAACGGGAAGCGAATTAGTGAAGAACTATTCTGTAGAATCGGATACCCGTAAGAATATCACGCAATGGGACATTATCCTCTCCGTGGATCCGTTCCACCGGGTAGGCTCGGGTGACCCCAATCCGGAGGAAGTTCCACCCCGCCATCCGAACGCCTTGCCCTCCTATCGGCTGTTTGTGATGCCCAAAGGAGAAATCAATGTGAGTGAGCTGGGGGCGCATTACCTGACCATCGGACGTATCCGCAAGGATGCCGAACGATTCATGGTAGATGCCGACTTTATCCCGCCCTGTACGACGATGAAAAGCCACCCCGAACTGCAAGAGTATCATGCCAAGTTCGGAAATATGTTCCGCTCACTGGAGAATTACAGCAAAATTATCATAGCCAAAATACATAACAGGGATAATCGCGGCGAACTGGGTGCGCACATCTCTCTGATATGTCGGGAGATGCTCCGCTATCTCGCCACCCTGCAATTCAGTTATACCAATAAAGGGCTGTACAATGCTCCTATTGATGTACTGGATTCCGTATCGAGTCTGGCGCATATCATGTATGTAAGTTTCAGCTACCTATCAGGGACGCAAAAGGAGGAAACGCAGAAATATTTCTACGAGTGGAGCGACGTAACGCCCGGTTCGTTCGACGAGCAACTCGCCGATACGTTGGAGATGCTGTACGAACATACGGATATCCGGGCTTCGATGGTTCGTGCCTATTCGTTTATGTACACACTTACCGAATTGTGGCAACGGCTCAGTACGCTGGAATATATCGGTCAGCATAAGGAGAATATTGTGGTATCGGAACGCACTACGGGGAACAATACTACGGGACAGAACAAAACATGGAGCATAATGGATTGATATGGAACATCGCTTACCCAAAGAGATAAAGGGGCTTCTTCCGCCCAATACAATGGACACCGACTTCAAGGCAGAGCTATACGGAGCCTTGCTGTCGGAAGCCGGGTTCGACACCGCTCAAATTATGATGGTGCGTGACGGTAATAACCTGAGCAATGTTTCGAAAGATATCCGATCGGTGAAGCATAGGAATCATGTCGGCATAGCGGAGGGGGCATACATAGAACTAAAGACCAACCGCCGGGGGATTTATGATTCGCTGCCGGAGGGATTGTTCCATGAGGCGCTCTTTCCCGGCAAGGTGAAAAATTTGGGACTTATTCTGGAAGAGATGCAGCAACATCGTAACGAAGAGTTCTTTATCCGACGTTTTTTCAGCCTGCTGGAGAGCGAAGTGGACAGAGAAGGGATACAGGCACAATTGCTCGAATTGCGGTATGATAAAAAGAACAAATATTCTGATTATGCGAAACTCTTTGCCGCTTGCTGGCCGGTCATTCATATTTTGTCCAGACAGGGGGCGTTGCTGTTCATCAAGTTCATGCCGCATATCCATTCGATCCGGGGCAGACTGGAAGAGGTAAGCGACGCACTGTCGCAGATTCTGGAAGCTCCGGTAAAGGTACGCCCCAAAATGGTGCAACGGACAATAAGGGCACAAAAACCGAACCGGCTGGGGAACATGAGACTGGGAGCAAACAGTGTGAATGTGGGGGTGCTTAATAGTGCTGAGGCTGATTTGCATATACACATAGGCGACCTGCCAACTCGGGAAGTCGAAAGGTTCCTGCCCGGCAACCGCTCCCGCAAAGCCCTTGAAATGCTGGCGGATATTTTTCTTGGCGCGTGGCAGGAGTTCGATGTGACGGTCAGCGTTAGCCCTGACGAACGCAAGACTTATTTAAAACCGACGGGTGACGCCAGTCCGTGTTACCTCGGGATAAACACTTATTTATAAGAATTATGAAAGCAAAGAACAGTGAGAAAATCATCCGTGGATATTTGGAGTTTGCCGGCGGACTGTTAATCAGTACGGCTTTGAGCATGGCACTGCTCACAGGCTTTATCCATACGAATGGAAGCGAATATAAGCTAATGGAATCCAAAACACAAGAATACGATAAGATTTACGCCAGACAGATTGCCCTGGTGGATAAGGTGGATTCGCTGTATAACTACCTGGTGCTGATGGGCAGTAACGACCGGCTGAATCAGGTGGTGCTCCAAAAAGTTATCAGTACACGCAAGATGGAACTTATCGAGGAACTGCAAATAATGGATAGCAAGGATGTACTTCTGTACAAAAAACTGGCTTCGCAAATCAACGTGTTTCTGGACACCAAAGAAGCCATACGTAAAGCGGTTATTGAAGAAAGCCTTGTGAGAAAAGACCTGATGCGGTGCATTCAGGACAATAAACAGGCTACCCGAAAGCTGACATTGGGAAACATTAGTGTAGAAAAGTAAAATAGGAAAGATATGAGCATAACCCCTAAAAATAAAAGCAGCAAAACCGTTAGCGAGCGTGAACGCTTTATCGGATTTGTATATGTGCTTACCCTGTTTATTGTTATCACAGGAGCCTGTGGATTTATTCTTTTCAAGTATGCAGGGACACGCCACATCTTCTCCAATAAAATAATGGTCATTAAAAAGATGGAGCGGCAAAAGGAATTTCAAAATATACAATCAGTACAGATTGTGAGCGCAGATACCCTATTTTCACGTATTGAACAGTTTGAGCCGGGCGTCAATGCCTCTTATGAGGAAAATGATATCAAGTTCCTGATAAACGACCTTGCCAAACAATGGGAAAGAAACAGTTTTGACAAGCGCAATAAGATGTTCTGGCATCTCGCTTCGGTATATGAAATGTGGTTTGCCGACAAGAAAGAACTATGGAGCAAGCAGGATAACATAATAAAATTCAAGAAGAATCTGGAGGAGTGCGAAGTCGGACTCCAGAAGAAGGAAGGCGAACTTAAAAATAAAGGAGGCAAGCCATGATGAATAAATTCCTAAATACTAAGGTTCTCTATATCTTTATCTCCGTTATCATACTTATTATGGTTTTTCTGCTGGTAATGAGAGCTTGCTCGCAGAAGCAGCCGATTCAGGCTACTGTAACTCCGTCTGACCCTGTCGTGGGGGAAGAAATATTTTTTTCCGATTCCACGTCGGGAGCGAGAATCTGGTACTGGGAGTTCGGAAACAACGAGACATCCACACAACGCAGCGGACACCATCGGTTCAAGCAAAAAGGGGTGTACAAAATACGACTGACCGTCAACGGAAATCTGGAACGCTACTTTGATGTGAGGGTAAAAGAGAAGACCAATACGGAAGACCTGCATCTGGTTCATATCATAGCTCCCAAGGAAGCTATTCAGGGAGAAAATATCATCTTCCGTGGCGAAGGACACGACGAACAATGGCGCTGGGAGTTCGGAGAGACGGGGATGATTGATTCCCGTGAAAAAACGGCTCTTTATGCTTATACCGAACCCGGAGAGTACGAAGTATTGCTTAATACGGAGAATACCCGGTATCCCATCAGACACCGGATAAACATTCTGCCCTACTATTCGGAGAATGATTCTACCGATGTAATGGTGCTCATCGGTTTAGACATCAAAGAGAAGTTGCAGAACATTGCAGACGGTAAACCCTTTAATGTAAACTACAACTATGTAGTGGACAAGTATTTTAATAATAACCCGAACACGCTGGTTATTATCAACAACAATAAATATAACGACTTTTATTCTTATTGCCAAGGACTGCACCATATCGGCAGAAAAGAAACGATTATCCAGAATGTCATCGTAGAGACGGAGGATGAAGAGAGCGGATATATCACCCAAATAACGGTTATGCAAATCGAAAAAAAGAAATGAAATGAGAAAGTTATTTGTCCTATTGATTTCTATCGTCGTTTTATCGGCTTGTGCTCCCGTACACCGCTTCACTCAACTGAGGAAGCTCCCTCGTGAATATTCTGAAAATTATTCCATAGAGGGGATAAAGGCACCCAGAAGCGCTGCCCACCGCAAACCGTGGATTGTCTATTCGGACAGGGTGGAGAATGCCGCCTATGTCAATCCGGGAGGCAGGGTAAAGTCTGCCGAGGTAGGATTACTGGATACGTTCTTAGTTATCAAGACCAAAGGAGATTATTTGCGGTTGATTAAATATAACCCCACAAATATCAAGCACAACCGTATGACCCAACGCAAAAAGGCGGAATATGTGGGCTGGATGCACCGCTCCCGACTGATACTTTCACCTTCTTCCATTACCGATGTACAGTCGGGACTGCATGACAAATTGTTGACTGCGATTACCGACACCACGGCAATCATGCAATCCGCAACTTATTTTACAACCGCCGATTCATTGAAAGTGTTTGGCGATCCGGAGCTACAGAATCAAACCGGCGTGGTGGGTATCCACGCTATTATATACGCGCTCAAGTATTCTGTTGACAGACGCAGTGTATTGGTATCGAAAACTCCTTCTCTCTCTGCCGATAAAATCGGTGAGCAGGTTATCGGATGGATTCCCGCCGTCATGCTGCAAGAAATCGGACATCAGGTGTTCACAGGAACGGCGTTTTCCAGAGTGCCGGCTTTGCAAAAGACGCTGAAATATGCTCCTATGATATATCCTTACCATACCGATTCCACCTGCTCGTTCGTCAGCGGAACATTAGAACCGGTTATTGACAAGAAGGACAACCACGTGTTCAACATCAACGGAAAGAGAATCTCTTATACCCGTGGAAATCAAATCAAGCAAGAATTGAAGCGAATAAATATCCTGTTCGCAATGGAACAGTCTTCCCGGCTACCGGAACAATACCCGATGCTGTTGAATGCCATACAGAATCTGGGACCGTTTTTTGCCGGTTCCGGTGAATCGTTCTCCTATCAATTCGGAGCGGCGGTAGCTACTCGCCGGGGCATGGAGACAATTCCCCTGACTGCTGACTACGAGATACTTATAGACCGATTGGTAAAAATGGCATCACATGTAGCTGACACAGAAAGTACTCCTTTGCCTGCATGGAAGGCAATGAGAAGTGCATTGGAACTTATCGGCAATACACCTGAAGCGGTTAATCTGATTATATCAGTCGGTGAAACGGGAGAACAGCAAGAGAATGCTCCCTCTTCCATTGTGAAAACCCTGAATGAAAAGAACTGCCGCCTGCTCGGTTGGCAACTGTACGCCTCGAACGACGATAAGTACAACAACTATGTGCTTCAACTTTCAAACATGATTGAACATTACGCCGAGTACCGCACTAAAAACAAGCGGAATATGATTTTGTATGCCGACCAGTTTTGCCGCAGCAACCTGCTGCGGGAAGCAGGCCCGAATTTTCTCATGCTCGACTATCCCTATGCCAGCATGACACAAGGCGGTTTCCTGTTTCCGGAGAAAGGTGAAACCCTGCCAATGGAATTGTTTGCCGGAGCGGTAGATTCCATCGTAACGCAGATAAAAGCGGATCACCAACTGCTCTCTGAAAGCATAGACCGTGCATTTGCCACGGTTGGCAACGGTAAAGACCGTTTAGACAGTCTTCTGATTGCAACCTATCATCTGCCTCAAGGGGTAAAACCGAATAAGGAGTTTAAAAAAATATTTGGTGATGTTGCTCCGGTATGGTATAGGAAAACAGGAAGAATTACCGTTCCGGACAGTTTGATGCGCTATTACCTGCTACTTTCCGACCCGGAACTGAAACAGACAATAGAACGCTTGGAAACACTCTGTGCAATAGAAGTGGATGTGAAGGACACGAATAAGCCAAAGAAAGGTAAAGTTAAACAGTTATGCCGCTATTTAAGGGAAAGGGTACTCCCCGATGAGGTGGAAACTATCGGCGCATCACCCGCAAATTCCGAAAGCAAAGTAGATACGGTGTATGTATCTACCGGAAAAATACGCCGCCACCTTTATCGCTTTTATATGTCAGAACTGCGCAACTGCCGGATCTGCAAAAATAAGCGAAAGGAAATCAGGCGATATTCTCTTTCTTATGCACACAGTCAGATATTTGGAGTTCCGGCTAACAGCTCTGTGCTTGATGACATAACGGTGAAGGATCTCAAAAAGAAAAAACAGTTAACCGACAAAGAGTTGGACGAACTTATTCAATATTTTAAAGAGAGGAAAGAAAATATGGCTAAGAAATACGGAGAAGAAAAAATAACGATGGAAGGACAAAGCTATTACTACATAGCTTCAGAACTGTTACCGTAGGAGAAAAAGTATTTTCCAAAGAAAAATAGCGTAATAAATTGTGATACGAAAAAATCATAAGCCGGCGTTTTGTGATGAAAATCCAATAGATTGCCATTTTGATGTGAAAAGCTTTCCTGCCGGGACAACGGTGCATAGCGACGATACGAATATCATCCACCTGATATTCTGCATGAAAGGGCATGCACGGATTACCAGCACATTCTTCTATGATGAAATCCTGTGTGCGGGAGAGGTAATGTTCGTTCCTTGTGGGAGTGAATACAGTGGCATGGCGTTAAGTGATGTTACGCTGCAGGTTCATAAATTTTTCATCCCCGCAGCATTTCAACAGTTTTTGTAAACAGTATTTGGGTGATACGCCCGGCAATTTGAGAAAATCAAAGCAATAACTTTCGGTATAATTTTTCCGATGATTAATTTATATGATAATATGCCAACTATCTGTGATAGACTATCCTGACAATACCTGTATCTTTGCACCCAAAACCAGAAATAGAATTTGTATGCAAGAAACGTATGAAGAAATGATGCAGGAAGCGGACAAACGGGTATCCGGCATTGACCTGAACGGAAAGCATATCATTAGATTGTAAGACTATTATTGTCTTCCTGAAAGAAAAATTGAGTGAAATGAAAGTGCTTGTAGAATCAATGCCTTTCAGTGATGAAACCGAAGAAATCTCTTTTTTCAAGTATCAAAAAACGATGTTGCTGGGACGGCTGATCTTATTTTCACAAGATACTCAATGTGGAAAGCCAGCGTCCGCTGGACGAAACTTTCTGGATAAGATACGGGAAAGGTTGAACAAGCGGATGCAGCAGGATGACGAGAAGAAAAGGAAGCGGAAATAGCAATACTCTTACGGTTTTTAACTACTTTTGCAAATGATTGAAAATAAAACGAATATGAGATGAATAGAAATTTATTAGTGACGGCAGCGGCTCTATTGCTGCTAACAAGTTGTGGAGAGCAGAGTAAATATGAAAAGGCGATTGCCGATTTCGTGCAGACAGATAAAAGAGGTATTTGGACGGATTTGCAATTCAAAGTAATTGAAATGGGTGAACGAACCGACCGACATCACAGTCAAGGACAGTGTAGCTATCTTTGAAAGTTCTAAAATTCCCTTTTCTGATAAATGAATTATTTTAGACCTTTTGTTCTTAATATTTTGCTTGATTTGAACTAAATTCTCATTTTCCATTTCTCTTATTATGTTTTTAACTGTTATGTGAGAAAAGCAATAATATTAGCTAAATCTAAAACAGTCAATGGCTTTTTGGATACAGATAATGCATAATATGCTGAAAAACAGATTGCTTTAAACAGTACTTTTTCATCACTGTATAGTTTGTTTCCATCTATGTACAACTTGTCGCTTATTCTTCTAAATCTTGTTGCACCTGCTAAATAGCCTAATTTTATAACTTCATCCATTTTTTTAAGTTTTATGAAAGTACTTTTGTATGTACAAATATTTTTTTAATAAAACTTGCATATGTAAAAAAAAAGATAAGATTTGGATGTAAGGTGCAAGTATATATTTATATAGCTTGCACCTTACACCTAAGCTGAAACATTTATATTTAGCCATTTGCATAATTCAGAAAAGGTTTGTATCTTTGAAATGAAGTTTTAGACAGACAGCAAACAGCCAAAGAACGATAGATAAACGTCTTTTTTGAAATCTAAATTGTACCTCCTAAGGCATTGATGTATTGATAAAGAGTTGAATTAAGGCGACTAAGTAGATGGATTCAGTACCCTGTCTCTCTCTATATATAAATATTGATAATCAATATTTTACGGAATAAACACCGACTTTACGTCCAAATTGTAAAGTTGGGTGTTTCTATTTTAAGGCTTAGTCTGAATGACTTTTATAGATATTCAATTATCCGAAGCTTTATGACGAATGTTATAGATAAGATAAATTCTGTGTGTCTGCTTTCTGACGATACAATACAAGCGTTGAAAGAGAGTGTGACCTTATGCCGTTTTCCCAAAAAACATTTGTTGATAAAGGAAAATACATTTTGCAAGTTCGCTTATTTTATAGAAAAAGGGATGACCCGTTCTTTCTGGCTTGTGAACGGAGAAGAAATAACTACTTCTTTTTCTTGTGAAGGGGGAATTGTCTTTAGCATGGATGAATTATATTATAATAAGTTGAGTGAAGAATTTGTAGAAACACTTGAAGACGTTGTTGCATACAAAATATCATTGGCTGACTTGAACAGGCTTTTTCAAACCAATATCGAACTGGCTAACTGGGGACGGATTATCCATCAAAATGAATATAGACGTTTGCAGCGTTCACATAAGGAACGGCTTGCATTGCCGGCCAAAGAACGGTACGAAGAGTTTAAGCAGCAGTTTCCTCAAGTGTGCCAGCGGGCTAATTTGGGATATATCGCATCATATCTGGGGATCAAGCTTTCTACACTTAGTCGTCTCAGGGCCCAAAAATAATTTTTATACGATAAGATTTTGCCATAGAACAAATTTTATGTTTTTCAAGTTGCGTAACTTTGCCACATTATTATGTAACCGTTAACAAAAAACAAATTTGTAAATTATCATGCAAAAAGGAACTACTACTGCATTTTTAGACACAAAACCTCATTATGAACTTCTTGACGGATTGAGAGGGGTCGCTGCTCTCATGGTAATATGGTACCATATATTCGAAGGTTTTGCAACAAGTCCCATGGACCAGCGATTTAATCACGGATATCTGGCTGTCGATTTCTTCTTTATCTTATCGGGGTTTGTTATCGGCTATGCTTATGATGACCGTTGGAAAACGATGAAAACAAAAGACTTTTTCAAACGCAGATTAATTCGTTTGCATCCGATGGTGGTTCTGGGAGCTGTTTTGGGTAGCATTACGTTTTGCATACAGGGTTGTGAGAAGTGGGATGGTTCACAGGTTTCCATTTCGATGGTAATGTTGGCTATGCTTATGGGGATATTTTTGATTCCTGTTGCGCCGGGGGCAGGTCTTGAAGTCCGTGGAAACGGTGAGATGTACCCTTTGAATGGTCCCAGTTGGTCTTTGTTTTTTGAGTATATCGGAAACATACTATATGCATTGTTTATTCGCAAGTTGTCTACGAAGGCTCTCACGGTGCTGGTTGTATTGGCCGGAATCGGACTGGCTTCATTTGCCATATTCAATTTTTCCGGTTATGGCCACTTGGGTGTGGGATGGTCAATGGCAGATTATAATCTGATCGGAGGTTTCCTGCGTTTATTGTTTTCATTCTCTATCGGATTGTTGATGACGCGTGTTTTTAAACCGCTTCAGGTTAGAGGCGCCTTTTGGATATGCAGTCTGGCAATTATTGTTTTGCTTTCCATGCCTTATATCGGTGGTAGTGAATTTCCGTGGATGAATGGTATTTATGATTCCGTATGTGCCATCATTATTTTTCCGTTACTTGTCTATCTGGGTGCTTCGGGAAAAACAACAGATAAAAAGTCATCTAAAATCTGTGAATTCTTAGGAAACATATCTTACCCGTTGTATATAGTACACTACCCTTTCATGTATCTGTTTTATGCGTGGGTATGGAGTAAAGAACTCAGCTTTTCACAGGCGTGGCCGATGGCATTGGTTGTATTTTTCGGAAACATCTTACTGGCTTATCTCTGCCTGAAGTTCTATGATGAACCGGTCAGAAGATGGTTGACTAAGAAGTTTCTGGCAAAGAAATAAAAATAACATCACTGTATCATAAATGAAGGGGTTGCAAAAAAAGATTTTTGCAACCCCTTCATTTATGTCCGGCATATAAACTTAAAGTCTGATACCCCTGCTCTCCATTATCCTGCATATAGAGATAGGCCAAAGAATAAATTTAATCTTTCCATCTTATACAAGACAGATTTCAGTGTATATAAGAAAATCAATTCTCGTATATTCCGATTAGACCATCCGCCGTGATGGTTTCTGCATTTATTTTTAGTTTCCGGCATCTGCTATTATTGTAGAAGCGGATGTGGGCTTTACCGTCCTTGTCCGTACTAACTGAGGGATTCCAGTAAAGAGTACGGCGATAATCGGGAACGGGAGGAAGTGCAGAGTAATTCGGCTGATAGAACTCTTTGACCGGACTATATCCGTCAAGCCATGTTTTTCTGACACCTTTGCCTGCCTCTGTCGGTATTTTGCCTTCCGGATAGGTTTCAATCAATACGGCGCAACCATATAAGTCGGATACATCGAATGGCGAAAACCGTGGGTCTGCATACCGGCAAATAGTGGAAAGGTTTTCAGTAATATAAATCGATTTGATGGCTTCAAGCCTTATATATTTGTATTTATTATAGTCCATCTCAGTATGTCGGGTACATTCATAATTGATAACGAAGAGCGGCATTTTACTTTTGTAATATAGATAATTCCTTTGTGGGACAGGACTGAAATTCTTATTCATATTCAGCATCAGTTCGTGTATGTCGTCACCGATGAATTTTCCGCTGTCCTTTATGTCGTCCAGTTCAGAATGGACGTCATAATAAGCTATTGATTTTGAACGACTGTCGTAAATCTCTTTTTCTTTACTTCTTTTTTTAGCTTTGATGGTCACCTCTTTCAATCGATAGTTCTTTTCGTGGTTGCCTGCTTTAGCCAGTGAATCTGTATAGGCGGCAAAGAAGGTTTCGATGTCGTCTTCTGTCAAGACATTTGTTTCTTTATCCGGAATAGTATCTTCTTCTTTTTTCGTATTGGCGATGTTCACCTGCATATCGGCATAATGATATTTTGCGGGGGGAGGGCTGAACAATCTGTCTAATAGAATACGATAATCTTTCTTTTTTCTGTTGACTGTCACTGCCAATATCAAGTCCCATTTCCCATAGATATCCGATATCAGTGAAAAACGTCCTAAACTATCGGTAGTGATAGCCTCGATGAAGCTGCTGTTTTCTTCATTTTCTCCCCGTTTTTTCAAGAAGCACGATACTTCTACGTTGGGTTTTGGAAGTTGCCGGACGAAAGAAACAACCTGGCCCCGTGTTTCGATACCTTTTTCGGGACCATATTTGAGGTTGAGAGGTTCAATTCCGGTCATTTGCTTCCAAGAGTAGCGGCGCCAACCCTGTATCCTCAATAACAGATCGATTGCCATGCGGTGTGTGTCGTCTTCCGCTTCAAAATAATAGCCGGGATTGCGGACATACCCTTTTATCTCGGACATTAATAGGAGGTCGGTTAGTATATTGCGTCCTGATTCCACTTCATTCATGCCATCTCTTACGGATAAAGCAAATGTGTTTTGTACCGGTTGCATTTCAACTCCGGTTAAGGTAAATTCCAGATTTACTAATTCATAGGGATTGTATGCTTCTTTGTCTGTCCGTGCTTTTATAGATAATCGTTTTTGGGGGTGAATGAATATCAAACGGTCGGACAGGACTTCTCCGCTACCATTGAATAACGCGATACGGGAGACTCCGGGTGTCAATCTGCTTTTATCTATTTTGAAGCGAATGATTTCATTTCCTTCAACGTCGATCAGACAAAACTTGTGAAGCTTTCCTCCGTTGATAACTGCTAATCCCAATAGAGTGGCGGGAGTATTGGGATTCTTTTGCAAAGCAATCTCCACACTGTCTGTGTATGACAGATTATCAACATGTAGCGCATACCCTGTTGGCAGGGCTTCCGGCATATTAAACTGGTGTTTTTTACCATTGAACTCAACGACTGCTTTTTGTTTATCACCTGTAGGTGTGTAATTGAAAACTCCCCGTCCGTCATGGATTGCGGTGAAATGGGTTGTTTCCTGTTTTTCGTCGTTGATAACAGTACCACTCAATGTTATGGGGTTGCCATAGGCATCTGTCGCTTCGAAAGCGATTTGTGACTCTATTCCCTGAATCAGGTTTCCACTTTCGGGGAAGAACTTTAAATTTACTTTTTTGCCTTTTGTCGGTTTGGGGCGCTCCATCGGGTAATTTCCTGTTGAATATTTCCGCATCTCTTTTTCAGCGAAGTTTCCTTCTGTTTGGGGCTTGTCGAAGACCGGCAGAAGTCTTGAAAAAATAATATCTTCCCCAAAGTTAAGCATGTATTTCGTATAGGCACGAACCTCGTAAAAGCCCGAATAAAAGGGTATTTGGTTTAAAGTGAAATCTCCGTGACATTGACCGTTCTCTATTTTTAATATCCGTTTGTCGATTATTTCACCTCCGGGATTCAATAACTCGACATATAAAGTTTTACTCAGGTTTGTGGCCGGGTATAGATCGGAGGTGACCAGAAAACATTTAAACCAGATATCATCACCTTGATAATAGCTGGTATTATCGAATTGCAGGTAAACTTTCTCCTGTGGAATATGTTTTGAGAAATTTTCTATCAGACAGGCGTATTGGCTTAACTTTTGGACAAGGCTGTCTTTGTTTTGTGCAGATACATGAAGACAAAACAGGCATAGGAATAAGTATCCCGTCCATTTTTTTGTTGTTTTCATCTTATTATAGCTTGGTTAAACGGTTATTCTTATTTTCTGCTATACCTTGTTTCAGGTAAAGTTCCTTACTGTCATGCCGGGATTTACCTCTTGCAGGGCTTTTATCAGTTCCTGAGGTGACTCCGGGTCTACCATGACAAATCCGGTGGCATGTTTGATTTTTATTTTCTGTATACCCAAGGCATGGGGAGTATATGTGATACTGGTGATATGATTGAAAGAGCGTTTTTGATGGAAGCCGTTCACAATTTGCAGCATTCCGTTTTCTTTGACGATGTATCTACAGGTTGCTTGCGAAAAGTAGATTGTCGCACCCGGACCTAAGCATGCAGCGCCTATCCATATTGCCTGAATTGTTATGAAACTGATGACAATGCAAGCTACTATGCCTATAGCGAATAGCCAAAGCCCTATCTTGGGATTTCTTGCTTTAAATGTTTGTTCCATCTTTTTTAAGATTATGTTTGTAACTGTCTGATAAAGATAGGAAAAAATAGAATAAAAGAATGGAATAACTTTCTTTTTTTGAGTATTGGCTATGAAAAGATTGATTTGGGTTCTATCCGTGCAGAGATAGACCGGAAAAATAATTCTTTGCCGGTAAACCATTAATTCTGCCTTTTTATCTATTTTTGCCACTTGAGAATTTTTTTAATATTAATCTAACTATCATGAGACGAAAAGCGACTTTACTATTGCTCGTAACATTCGGACTACTGCTTGGCGCAGTGGCACAGGAAAAAATGAAAACAGTGATCGAACCCTTGAAAAATGAAAGATGGTGGGGAGGATTCGTAGCTTTAGGTAACCAGATGCCGTTTGGTGATCATTTGCGGATGCAGGATATGTCACGCAATAATATGAATAATCAGGTAGTTCCGTTCATGCTTTCTTCCGAAGGCCGATATATATGGGCTGAGAAACCTTTCTGTTTTGAGGTGAAAGACGGACAATTGATTATCTATTCGGATTCGGAAAAGATAGAACCGGTAAAAGCGGGGAATACACTGAAAGAAGCTTTACTGGCAGCATCGGCGAAACATTTTCCACCTTCGGGACAGATACCGGAACCTGCTTTCTTTTCTCTTCCACAGTATAATACATGGATTGAACTGATGTATGATCAGAATCAGGAGGACATTATGAATTATGCCCATAAAGCCGTAGAAAACGGATTTCCCCAAGGCGTATTCATGGTAGATGATAACTGGCAGAGATATTATGGTAACTTTGACTTCAAATCCGAAAGATTTCCTGACCCGAAAGGAATGACCGACGAACTGCACAAGATGGGATTCAAAGTAATGCTGTGGGTTGCTCCTTATGTATCGCCGGACAGTCCTGAATTCCGTGAACTGGAAGCAAAGGGATATTTATTGAAAGATAAGAATGGACGTACAGCCATCATCCATTGGTGGAATGGTTACAGTGCCTGCTATGACACCACGAATCCGGAGGCTATGAATCATCTGAAGCAACAGTTAAAAGCCAATCAGGAGAAATATGGTATCGATGGGTTTAAATTTGATGGTGGAGACGTTGCTTATATGACAGGAGAATATGCTTTTCATGATAAAGAGGCCGATGTGAATACTTTTATGGAGAAATGGGCCGAGATAGGTTTGAGCTTTCCCTACAATGAATTGCGTGCTGCCTGGAAGCTGGGTGGTCAGGCATTGGTACAGAGGCTGGGCGATAAGGATTATTCCTGGCGTGCGACTCAGTTGCTAATTCCCGATATGACTGCTGCGGGATTATTGGGACATTATTATACTTGTCCGGACATGGTAGGCGGAGGCCAGTTTGGTGCTTTTCTGAATGTGAAGAAGTTTGATGAAGAGTTGATTGTACGCTCCTGTCAGGTACACGCCCTGATGCCGATGATGCAATTCTCCGTAGCTCCCTGGCGCATCCTGAGTAAAGAAAATGTAGCGATTTGTGCTAAGTATGCCCATTTGCATCAACAAATGGGAGATTATATTCTGGGATTGGCAAAGCATGCTTCCGAAACGGGTGAACCTATTGTTCGGCACATGGAATACCAGTATCCTCATCAAGGATTTATCGATTGTAAAGACCAGTTTATGTTGGGTGACAAATACTTGGTTGCTCCGATGCTGACTTCCGGGACAAGCCGTACGGTGATGCTGCCCAAAGGTAAATGGAGAGATGATCGGGGGAAGGTATTTAAAGGTCCGAAAACAATAACAATAGATGTTCCGCTGGAGCGCTTGCCGTATTTTGAGAAGCTGACTAAATAGTAACTTCTATAATTAAAGAGAAAAGCCACGCTAACATTACATAGCGTGGCTTTTGTTTTGGGTTTAAACTACTTCTGTGTTATTTTACACGAATGATGTTGTAATTCAGGTCGCTGGCAGATACTTCCAGGCTGTCGTCAGCCAGAGTAAGGGTAGTATCATTGGCGATTACGAAATAAACAGGTTCGCTTCCGTCACTCGGATTCAGTTTAAGAGCCGTTTTCTTTTTATTCTTTACGGTTTTCTCCACTGTCACCGGTTTTCCTTTAGAAGTGAAGGTTTTGTCTTTACCTTTGCCTTCGGCATCCAGATAAGTGACGTCCAGTGTATACGTTGTATCGGCCGCATTCGCCAGTGTGTTCAAGGTTAACACGTAGCGGATACCCGGACCGTCAGCAGCGGGAAGTACACCTTCATAAACCTGAGTTTCTTCCATAGTGGGTTCCATAACCACTGCCAAACTGTCTGCGGCTGCTTCTTCAGCTTTTGTTCCTTTTGATTGGCAGGATACCAATGCAGCAACAACGGCTGCCAACATAATTACTTTTTTCATTGTTAAGTGCTTTAAATTAATATAAAAAGTGAGTGCTATTCCTACTCTTCTTCTTTCTTTATGACAAGCAGCTTATCGACCCTCCCGCGGTCCATGTCCACTACTTCGAACTGCAGGTTTTTATAAATGAATATATCTCCGGCTTTTGGAATGCGTCCTATCAGGAACATCGCAAGTCCGCCCAATGTGGTAAAGTCTTCCGACTCGATGTCATCATAAGAGAGAATTCCCATCTCTTCCATAAAGTCCCCGATGTTCATCGAAGCTTCTACCAACAAAGAGCCGTCCTGTCTGCGAACGATTTCCTCTTCTTCAGTATCGTCCTCTTCCAGAATGTCTCCAAAGATACTTTCGGTCAGGTCGTGCAGGGTAATAATGCCCTCCGTGCTGCCATACTCGTTAACAACAACTCCGAACTTATTTTTGTTCTTCTTAAATAGCTCTAAAACTTTTTTTGCGTACAAACTTTCCGGTATAAATAGTGCCGGACGGGTGATTTCTTTCAGATCAAACTCCTGTTCGGTGCCTACCATTAAGATAATATCTTTTACAGAAACGACACCTGCTATCTCTTCTGTATTATCATCGATCAGCAGGTATTTGCTGAAGTGTTTATCTTCGATGGTCTGAAGGACTTTTTCTTTACTGTCTGTCGTATGCAGAACGATCAGGTCGCGACGATGGGTCATCAGTTCGTTGGCACGTTTATCCGAAAACCGGAATACATCGCGCAACATTTCGGTTTCTTCTTTGTCGATGACTCCCTGTTCCGAACTTTGATGCAGAATCATTTTCAATTCTTCTTGGGTCATCAGCCGCTCTTCACTTTTCAGCCCAATCAGCTTATTAAGCAGGCGGGTAGAGATGCTGAGTAACCATACGAAAGGATAAGAAATTTTAGTCAGCAGAATCATGACGGGGCTTAACAGGGTTGCATAGCGTTCCGGATTACTAAGAGCAATGGATTTGGGAACCAGCTCTCCGATGATCAGCGACAAATAAGTAATGATGACTACTGTGGTAATCATAGCGAGGTCTTTTGCATAAGGTTCGGCTCCCGGAATCATAGCGAAAAGGGGAACTACATCGTCGGCAATGGCCACTCCACCATAAGCACCCGATATGATACCGATCAGCGTAATACCAATCTGGATGGTAGAAAGAAATTTTTCGGGTTCTTCCAATTGTTTCAGTACTCCCCGTGCTGATTTATTTCCTTTGCTTACCAGGGTTTCAAGGCGTGCTTTACTTGAAGATACTAAGGCGATCTCGTACATGGCAAAAATACCATTCAGTACGAGTAAAAGAATAATGATTAAGAATTCCATATAGATGTGAATAGTTTCATGACCGCAAATTACACTAAAGTACGGACTCATGCAAAATCTATCGAAATTATTAATGAATTTTTTCAAAAAAAGTTGAGGCCGACCCTCCGGATGTGGGGGCCGGCCTTATGTAGGATCAGAAAATGTTGTATCCGGGTTTATTTATTCTTGGTGTATTCGTCAGCTTTTTCTTTAGCTCGGGCTACGCGTTTGGCTGTATCCGGATGTGAAGAGAACATTTTCTGGAATTTGGATTCTTTCGGGGCTTCGGCCGATAATTCCAATAATTTGTTCAATGCATTGTACATTGCGTATGGATCGATATTATGTTTGATGCTAAATTCAAAACCATAGTCGTCCGCCTCTGTCTCCTGTTTCTGAGAGTATTGCGCACCGGCCAATGCTTCCGCCATGGCACCCAGTTCAGAATCTGACAGTTTAGCTACAGTCGAGCTGGCAGCTCCTGCGGCATTTTTTACGGCCGAACGGAGATAAGCATTCTTCATTGCATCTTTTGAGTCTGTATGAATCACGTGTCCGATTTCGTGTCCTACTACAGCCATTACTTCATCGTCTGTCATAATGTCCATCAGACCGGCACAAATGCGTACACTGCCGTCACCACATGCAAAAGCGTTCACATCCACAACCTCGTATACGCCGAAATTTACTTTCAGTCCGTCCACTTCTTTGATGTGTCCGGTCAGTTTCTCCAGTCGTTTGCCATACTCACTGTCAGCAGCTGTCAGCGGATTGTGGGTATCCATCCATTGCATATATTCTTTGCTCATAGCTGCAATGTCGGCATCCGACAGCGTGATTGCTTTAGCTGCGTCACTTCCTGCCTGTACCACTTTGCCTACATTGATTTTTTTACCGCCGATTTTAAATTGTGCCGAGGCAGTCGTGAAGCACATTCCACATAACAGTGCTGCGATAAAAACAATTCTCTTTTTCATTTTAGTAAGTTTTTGTAATTAATAATATAGTTGTCTATGTGTTTAATATTCAAATGTGATTCCTAATGTAGGCATTAAAGTTCCGCTTTTTTGAGAGATGTATTTCATCTTATAGCGTTGTTCGGCTATCGGAGCCGACGGATTTTCGATGACTCCCGTACTCATCAATATGTCCGGCTGGCGGAACTTGCTGTTTGTCACATTTTGCAGGTCAATGTAAAAACCGAGCATACAGCGTTTCAAATAGAATGTTTTGTCAACGCGGACATCCAGTTGCCCAAAGGCCGGCAAGCGTCCTGTGTTATATTGGCCGTAATCATAATAGGGCCGTCCTTGGGCATTCCATGCCGTCACCAGAGAGGATTTGTCAATATCGTAAGGTGTGTAGGGGGCTCCGCCGATGTAACTGACCTTCATTCCCAGACTCCAGTTGTGAGGAAAGTTATAGGTTCCACTCATATTGAATATGTATCGGTTGTCCCAGGCGGAAGCTATGTATTCGGATTCTTTGTTGTTGCGGTATTCACTTTTGAATAATGTGAACGAAGAGGACAGATTCAGCTTTTTGGCTATCAGCCATTTCATCAGTATTTCTGCTCCATATGCCCTTCCTTGTGAGGTAGAACTTAATGCTTCATTCCCGATCACTCCGTAATCGTTTCCTTTACAGGCCAGAGGTATCCCGTCGACAATAGAGAATGGTATTTTATCATATTTTTTATAGAAACCTTCAATAGATAACTCGAAGGTATTGCGCGGACGCCAACTCAGCCCTATGCTTTCCTGACTGACTCTCATGTAACGGAGGTATTTGTTGACCAGTTTGCCATTGTTATTCTTGAATCCCAATCCGGTATAAGGAGGCAACTGATAATACAGTCCGGCATTCCCGCTCAAGTAGACTCCATCCGTCAGCCGGTAGGAGAGTGACAGGCGGGGAGACAACTGATCGGACATTCCCTTCATGCCGGAAGAGAAGTTGTTGGCATCAGTCCGTACTCCGAGTGAGGTGGTAAACCGTTCGTCGGGTGTAGCATAACTAATGGTTCCGAATAATCCCCAGCGCCAAAATCCCAAATAGGTATGATAATCGAAGGTCTTGCCTCCATCGATATAAACCCGTTGGAAAGTGGTATTGGTATATTGCGAATAGTCCAGGTTAGCTCCCAAATTTACTTTCCAGTTTCCGAACGTCGAGGCATTTTCTATCCGGAACTTGGTCTCCTGTTCCACCGAGCGTAATTTCAATGACAGGTTTTTTGCACTACTTTCGTCGTTGTTCAGATATTTGGTGTTGCGGTTATTCAGATAACTGTGGCTTATAACAACAGATTGTACATGGGCTCCGGCATAATGACGGTATACCGCTCCCAGTGTGAAGGTTTCCTGCTGAATTTTAGGTAAATAGCTGAGGATATATTCGGCTTTTTCTCCGTCGAGTTTCGTGTTCAGTTTCATGTTGTCGATGCCGCCAAGCCCCAGTACAGTCAGTTCGTTAGTCGTATTGAAACGGGTTTTCAATTTGAATTGCGCATCTGTAAATGTAGGCAGAAATGGTAGGCCCAGCATATCGAACAGGAATTGGAGGTAAGACTGCCGTACTGAAACCAGATAGGAAGTCTTTTTGCCAAGATGTCCGTTAGATGCTAAAGATACCTCCGAGGCACCCAGTGTCGCCTTGAGTGAATTGCGTTCCATGTCGCCGTCACGCAATTTGAAGTCAAGCACCGAGCTGAGTGAATTGCCTTTGTCGGCAGGAAAGGCTCCGGTATAGAAATTCACTTCACGGACCAAGTCGGCATTGATGATTCCTACGGGACCACCCGATGCCCCTTGTGTACTGAAATGATTAATGTTAGGTATTTCCACTCCGTCCAGATAGAATCGGTTTTCGGATGGAGAACCACCCCTGACAATCAGGTCGTTCCTGTATCCTGCCGGAGAGAAAGCAACCCCCGGATATGACTGTACGATGCGTGAAATATCCCGGTTGGCCCCCGGACTTTTCTCAATTTCCTGCAGGCCGATGATGCGTAGTCCGACAGGACTTTCCAGATCACGCCGGAAGGGGGAGGCGGTCACTGTGACTCCTTCCAGTTCGGTCAGGTTCTCTTCCGTTTCGATTTGGATGGTAAGATCTTTAGTGGAGACAATATATTCGGGGGTAAGTACCGTTTTATATCCTACCGCAGATGCCTGAAGGCGATAAATACCGGGGGGGACTTCCTGGATGTTGAAGTGCCCTTCAGCATCTGTCACCGCTCCACGTCCCAGCCCCAAGATCAGTACATTGATAAATTCCAGTGGTTGACGGCTGGCTTTGTCAATTACAGTCCCCTTGATTTTGTGCGTTGGTTGCGCACCGGCTGCCGTGAGCAAGCCCAAAAGAAACAGGAAGAAAACAGTTTTTTTCATTGGCCTGGTTTCAATATACTTTGTGAATTCTGTGCAAAGTTATATAAAAAAGGTTTTGCCTCTCGTTTTTATCTGCTATTTTTGTGGGGAAGTTTTAAATATAAATTATGAAAACCATAAAGCTGATTACTTGTAATGATGCCGTTCAAGCTCATATCATTCAGGGAGCACTTGCTAACGAAGGCATCGACTCTCTGTTACATAATGAAAATATGTCGACATTGTTGCGAGGTTATGTCCGTGACATCTCCGGAGTAGATGTTTTGGTGGCCGATTGTGATTACGAAGCGGCCGTGCGATTGTTACAGCAGAATCAGATGATTCCTGAAGAACAGAAGTTTTGTCCTTTCTGCGGTTCGGATCAAATTAGGTTTGTTCTTAAAAAGGAGCACCGGATGAAAGCCATCAGCGCTGCCATCGCTTCTATGCTGGCAGGTGTTCCGCCGGGAGATAATCATTGGGAATATATTTGCAGCCACTGTGGAAAAGCTTTTGAGAAACCGGTTGCGGAATTCAATCCTGTTGTTCCCGAAGTGGGGGATTAACAAAGGTAAACGCTAAAAAACATAGATTAAAAATGAAAAGAAGAAACTTTATTTTGGCTTGTCTGCTCTTACTCGCTTTACCTCTTAGCGCTGCAAAAGTGGATACGCTGATGGTGAAGAGCCCCTCTATGAATAAGGAGGTTCAAGTAGTGGTAGTGACTCCTGATGTTGCTTCTGGAAAACAGGCGGTGGAGTGTCCTGTGCTCTATTTGTTGCATGGTTATGGCGGCCATGCCAAGACTTGGATTCAGATAAAACCGAACTTACCGGAAATCGCAGATGAAAAAGGGATTATTTTTGTATGTCCCGACGGGAAAGACAGTTGGTACTGGGATAGCCCCAAGAATCCGGCGTACCGGTATGAAACATTTGTTTCTTCGGAGTTAGTGAGTTATATTGACCGGAATTATAAAACGATTGCCGACCGTAAGGGGCGTGCCATCACCGGACTCAGTATGGGAGGACATGGGGCTATGTGGCTCGGCATCCGTCATAAAGATGTGTTTGGAGCAGCAGGAAGCACCAGTGGAGGTGTCGATATCCGCCCTTTTCCGCAGAATTGGAGTATGAACAAACAGTTGGGTGAAATGGCTTCCAATAAAAAGGTGTGGGATGAACATACGGTAGTCAATCAACTTGATAAAATTCAGAATGGCGATCTCGCTTTGATTATTGATTGTGGTGAAGATGATTTTTTTCTGAATGTAAACAAAGACTTTCATAACCGGTTGTTGGGGCGCAAGATCAATCATGATTTTATTACCCGTCCCGGTGAACATAACGGGAAATACTGGAATAATTCCATTGATTATCAAATCCTCTTCTTCAGTAAGTTCTTTGCCAAGAAGTAGGGAACAGGTGATAAAGAGCATTCTGGGATTATAAGTGCCACTCTTCTCCCTCCGTATATGAAGCCTGGGTAGGTTTGGATGGGGCATTACTTCACTACTTCGTGAGGGCAGAGGCAAAGCCGTTCTTCTTATTCAATATTGATATTGATGGTTCTCGTATCTGTTTTCGTTTCATTGTATGCATTACCGTTTATATCGATCACAGTACCCGTAGAGGTAGTCTTTGCTATGATTCCGGTTGGTTTGCCGTCTTTATCCAGTTCATAAGTGTATTTTGTATATTCCTCCTCGTTTCCTTCCGGAGTGTTTCCGATAATCAGATACTTTGACTGGGTGCCCAACAGTCTGGCATAAATAGCGTCGGTGTGGAGGGACAGGGGGTAAATATCACAAACCTGCAGGCAGGGAAGCTGATACAGGTTCTTCGTATTTCCCACCTGATAATTGGTTTGCTGGCCATTGGCTATGATATGGCTTAAATTTCCGTTATCGTATGCCAATTCCACAGAAGAATAAGGTGTACCGTCTATTTCTTCGTCGATCCGAGTAAGATATTCGCTGGAATATGTGAATTTATACTTTCTGATCTGGCTGGACAATTTATAAGTGCATTCGGTGGCATATCCCGTATCTCCTAAAGTATAGGTACCCGTATTCCCGTTTTCATCCGTCAACGTCACTTCGTTGCCGGAGTAGGAAAGAGTCACTTCGTGTGTCAGGTTCTGTCCGTAGAACTCCTGTACAGTGGTGTGGGTCGTTAATTTATTGTTATTGAATACGTAAGTATCCGTGCGGTATACATCGCCTCCGTCACTGTGCAAATTTTCCTTCAGGGTCATTTGGTTGAAATCGGGAACCGGGGGAAGATTCTGCTCTTCCTTATCATCGGTACATGCCGAAACAGCCATGACAGAAAATGATAAAAGGAAACAGTATAAAAGTTTATTCATATCAATAATGTTTTATTCGCCTGCAAATGTAGTTAATAACCTCTTTATCTACCACGATTATGGTATAAAAATGCCTTCAATGTGCGATTTCTTCCCCGGTCGGATTCTTCTATCTTTGCAACATATAAAAATTGGACACTGACAATAAACTCTAAATATAGATAGCAAATGGAAACGAAGAAATTACATTTTGAGACTTTACAACTTCATGTTGGACAAGAGACTCCCGATCCGGCAACCGATGCACGTGCCGTACCTATTTATCAGACAACTTCTTATGTATTCCGGGATTCGGCCCATGCTGCCGCACGTTTCGGATTGCAGGACCCGGGGAATATTTATGGACGTCTTACCAATTCCACTCAGGGAGTATTGGAAGAGCGTATAGCGGTTCTCGAGGGTGGAGTAGGCGGTCTTGCCGTTGCTTCCGGAGCCGCAGCCGTGACATATGCTATCGAGAATATCACTCGTTCCGGTGACCATATTGTAGCTGCCAAGACCATTTATGGGGGCACATACAACTTGCTGGCACATACTCTGCCTACTTATGGAGTAACAACCACTTTTGTAGATCCGTCCGACCTTTTTAATTTCGAACGGGCTATTCGTGAAAATACAAAGGCGATATTTATCGAAACTCTGGGAAACCCCAATTCCAATATTATCGATATGGATGCCGTAGCCGCCATTGCCCATAAATATCGGATTCCGCTGATTGTGGATAATACTTTCGGTACGCCTTACCTTATCCGTCCCATTGAGCATGGAGCAGATATCGTAATACATTCTGCCACTAAATTCATTGGTGGACACGGCAGTTCGTTGGGAGGGGCTATTGTCGATTCCGGTAAATTTGATTGGGTCGCTTCCGGTAAATTCCCTCAACTGACCGAACCTGATGCAAGCTATCATGGTGTACGGTTTGTAGATGCTGCCGGGGCAGCTGCCTATATTGTCCGTATACGTGCCGTACTGTTGCGCGATACGGGAGCTGCCATCAGTCCGTTCAATGCTTTTATTCTGTTACAGGGATTAGAGACTTTGTCTTTGCGTGTAGAACGACATGTAGCCAATGCTTTGAAGGTTATTGATTTTCTGGTGAACCATCCGAAGGTAGCAGCTGTTAATCATCCATCGCTGCCCGATCATCCGGATCATGCTATCTATCAGCGTTATTTCCCTGATGGAGCAGGTTCTATCTTCACTTTTGAGGTAAAAGGAGGAACGGAGGAAGCGCAGAAATTTATCGATAGTCTGCAGATATTCTCTTTGCTGGCCAATGTGGCCGATGTGAAGTCGCTGGTGATTCATCCGGCCACTACCACACACTCGCAACTGAATGCACAGGAGTTGGCGGAGCAGGGAATTAAGCCCGGAACGGTAAGACTTTCGATAGGTACGGAACATATTGAAGATATTATTGATGACTTGCGTCAGGCATTAGAGAAAATTTAAAAAATGGATATAGCAGCATTATTATCAGGAGGAGTAGACAGTTCGGTTGTGGTACACTTGCTTTGTGAGCAGGGATATAAACCTACACTTTTTTACATAAAAATAGGGATGGACGGAGCGGAATACATGGATTGTTCCGCCGAAGAGGATATCGAGTTATCTACTGCCATAGCTCGGCGTTACGGTTTGGAACTGGAAGTTGTGGACCTGCATCGGGAATATTGGGATAATGTGGCTGCTTATGCCATCGAGAAGATACGGAAGGGACAGACACCGAATCCGGATGTGATGTGCAATAAACTGATCAAGTTTGGATGTTTTGAACAGCAGGTAGGAAAAGATTTCGATCTTACGGCAACCGGACATTATGCTACGACTTTGCAACTGGGGGAGAAAACTTGGTTGGGTACAGCTAAAGACCCTATAAAAGACCAGACCGATTTTCTGGCACAGATTGATTATCTGCAAGTTTCAAAGTTACTGTTTCCGATAGGAGGACTGATGAAGCATGAAGTTCGCGAGATAGCTTTGAAGGCCGGGTTGCCCAGTGCCCGCCGGAAAGACAGCCAGGGAATTTGTTTTTTAGGCAAGATAAATTATAACGATTTCGTCCGTCGCTTTCTGGGTGAAAAAGAAGGGGCGGTGATCGAACTCGAAACAGGTAAAAAGATTGGAACCCATCGCGGCTATTGGTTTCATACCATTGGCCAGCGAAAGGGGTTGGGATTGGGGGGAGGCCCTTGGTTCGTTGTGAAAAAGGATATTCAGGATAACATTATTTACGTCTCACATGGGTACGATGCTGATAAACAGTACGGATACGAATTCAGGATGAAAGACTTCAACTTTATCACAAGTAATCCGTGGAAAGATTCGACAGGCGAGGAGGACGTTACGTTTAAGATCCGGCATACACCGGAGTTTATCAAAGGGCGCTTGATACAGGATGCAGACGGTTACCGGATTATCTCTTCCGAGAAATTACAGGGAATTGCTCCGGGACAGTTCGGGGTGATTTATGATGCCGAATCCAGAATTTGTTTCGGGAGTGGTGAAATAGGATGATGCCTCGCCCGAAAATCTTTCTTTCGTTTTTTCAAATATAATATTCCGCCAAGTCAACAATGCCTGCCCGCATGGCATATTTGATGGCCTCGTGCACATTGTTCACTCCCAGTTTACGGAATATATTCTTTCGGTGACTGTTGATGGTATGGAAGCTCAGATTCTTCTCTGCGGCTATCTCTTTGGTCGTTTTTCCCAAAGCTATTTCTTTCAGGATTATTTTTTCTGTCGGTGTAAGCAGGCGGTCTTCCTGCGGCACGAAAGTATGCACGGATGAAGCAGTGTTTGTATTTCCGCTTCCCGATAACAGCAGATTGCTTACGTGATTGCAGATAAAGCGTTCTTTGCGTGATGCGCATTGCAGAGCCGACATAATTTCTTCTTTGGAGTTATCTTTCAACACTACTCCGAACGCATGGCTGCTGAACAAGACCTGCCTCAGGAAGCCGATACTCAATTCGTCGGAGAACAAGAGCCAATCCGACTCTTTGAATCGTTCCTGAAGGATAATCAGTTCATCCGCACCGGAAAAATCGAACAATGTATAATCTAAAATAACCACCGCTTGCGGATGAATGCGTAATAGCTGAACCAACTCTATTTTATTGTCGGCTTCCAGCAACAGGCTTACTTCTTTCTGCTTGCTTAACAAAAACATCATTCCTGCTTTCGTGATGTCTTGGTTATCTGCGATGATATATTCTCTCATAATCTATCCATAAAAAAACTCCGTTGCAAATGTACACTTTTTGTGCGATTTGCAACGGAGTTATGTGAATTAGTTACGAGTAGAGGGCCACTCGTTACTTTTATTACCATGAACGGCCTTTAAATACATCCGACTGACTCAGCGGAACGAGGTTACCGCTCAGAGTTAATGTATTGGAGTTGAAGTTCGGGTTAATGGTTACAGTAGCGTTATTTCCACCGTTGGTCAATGTGATAAATACCTGAGCCGAGATACCGATACCCTGTACGCTGAAGTTACAGTTTACGTTTCCTCTTTTATCGGTAGTCACTTTTACGTCCGAAGTAGTTCCATCCACAGTTACACCACCAATTCCGTTAGGGCCGGGGTACGGAGTGTTGAATGCCACCTGCACAGTTGCTCTCTGTCCATTCAGCATCACAAAGTTAGTGTTTGACGACACGAAAGCGGTCTGGCCACGTTTGAAAATCACTTGGTCGGCTTCCAATACAAACTGTTTGTCTTTGATAGCTTGTACGGCTTGTTGATACGCTACTTGGTCGGCAGCCTGTTCTTCGGCTTTCAGTCTGGCTCTTTCGGCGTCTCTTTGTGCCTTGCGGTCTGCCCGACGCACCTCCCTGTTAGACTCTTGTGCATACATCATGGTCGATGCACTTACTAATACCAATGCTACTAATGCAATAAACTTTTTCATAACTTTTTTTTGTTTAGGTTTAAAACTGTTGTTCGTTTATTCCAAGAACAACTCCCTTTTCAGATTGTTCACTTGCGTCTCACAATTTTATATCCGATAGCGGCAATCGTAATGCTCATTAACGGACTGATAATGTTGAAGAAGCAATAAGGAAGATAAACCAGTGTCGGAACACTTAATATCGTGGCCTGTGTCATTCCGCAGGTATTCCATGGTATCAAGACGGAAGTTACTGTAACAGAATCTTCCGTAGTCCGGCTGAGCAGACAGCTTTCATAACCTTTCTTTTCATATATATCCCGGAACATGTTTCCGGTCAGGATAATGCTGATATATTGGTCGGCTGTGGCGAGGTTCAGGAAGATACCCGAACAGACCGTAGAAGCCACCATGCTAACCGTATTTTTCATGAAGCGGACAAATACGGAAGTGATACTTCCCAACATTCCGCTGGCAGTCATGGCTCCTCCGAAGCACATGGCACAGATGATAAGCCATACCGTATTCATCATACCCGCCATGCCACGGGTGGCCACAAGTTCGGTGAGTGCTTCGTTGCTTGTCTGTAGGCTGGTTCCTCCATAAAGGGTCATCATCAATCCTTTAAAGATGGACTGAATACCTTCGGAATTCTGAGCACCGGATATTTCTTGCAATAGATCGGGTTGGAAGAATACCGCAAATACTCCTGCCAATGCTGCCGACAAGAACAAGGTGATAATGGAAGGTACCCGACGGGCAATCAGTATGCCTGTTCCTATCGGTACAATCAGCAACCATGGCGTAATGTGGAATTTTCCTGCCAGTGCTGCCGAGAACTCTGCTATATGTTCTGTATTTCCGGCATTGTGTGACAGCCCGGCTACAGTGAAGATTATCAAGGTGATGATTAATGATGGCACAGTGGTTATCAGCATATAGCGGATGTGCTTGAACAGGGGGGTGTCGGTAACCGAGGCGGCTAATATCGTAGTATCCGATAACGGTGAGATTTTATCTCCGAAGTAAGCTCCCGAAATAATAGCTCCGGCGATCCATCCTTCTTCAAAACCTTGTGCTTTCCCGATTCCCATTAGGGCGATCCCGATGGTGGCAATCGTGGTCCAGGAACTTCCGGTCATAACCGATACCAATGCGCAAATAATGCAGGTAGAGGTCAGGAAAAAACTGGGATGAATGATTTGTATACCGTAATAAATCAGTGTCGGAACTACGCCACTGATCATCCACGCACCACTCAGGGCGCCAATAATTAAGAGGATAATCAGTGCGGAAGATACACCGGTAATATTGTTCGTAATAGCCAGTTCAAAGTCTTTCCATCCTATCTTGTAGAATCCCATGCCGATCAGTACACAAACAGCTGTTGTGGTCAGGAGGGACACCTGGCTGCCTCCGCTGAGTGCATCGCTGCCAAATGTGCGTATGGTGGCAAATAGCAGGGCAACCAGTACGATCAAGGGGATCAACGAGACAAGGGGCGAGGGGATTTTTTTCATGATTCTTCTTTTCCTTTTTTATTTTCAAGCATCTATTCCTGTAAATGTTTTCAGTGCGTAACCTATCAGGAAGCTGATACCGGCTACACTGAAACTGAGTACCGCCATTTCGGTAAATCTTTTGCGGAAGCTCTCTCCGCGTGCCACGGAATAGTAGTAATTGAACAATGCGATGATCATTAAAGCCATGGCCAACATTACCCCTAAAGCTATCAGTACGTTTTCAATCAGGATGAACGGAGCAACCAGTGCCGCCACCGTGATGATATAGGCGATTCCCGTATAGATAGCTGCTTTCACCGGGTGTTTGTTTTCTCCGCCTTCCGATTTGGTCGAGAGGTATTCGGACGAAGCCATTGATAAAGCTGCCGCTATTCCGGTGATGCTTCCGGTCAGGGCAATCAGCCTGGAGTCGCTTAATGCCAAAGTGAAACCGGCCAGTGCTCCGGTAAACTCTACCAAGGCATCATTTAGGCCGAGTACTACCGATCCCATATATTCAAGCCGCTCTTCGTTGATCAGTCCGATTAGTTTCTGTTCGTGGATTTCCTCTTCTTTGGCCAACTGCTGGAGATCCGGAAAATCGGTATATTTGGCATAATCATGATGTGCGTTCTCTTCGCTCGATTCCATCAGCTTAATTGCAAATGTAATACCCAGGACCCGTGCCAACCAGTAGTATTTGGCTATACGCATCCGGTCGGGTGCTACATCGGTTCCTGTATACTTCTTCAGTGTGGCATAATGTGCCTTTTCTTCTGCTGAAATCAGGCGTAATACTCTGCGGTTCGATTCGTCTTTTTCAATAGAGGCCAGCCGTTCGTATACGATGCTTTCGGTTTTTTCGTTTCTTTGGAAACGGATAAACTCTTCATTCATTTCTTTATTCAGGTTCGTTTTCATAACTCTTAATTTTGCAAGATATCCTGTCTTCTGCACCACCAATAGCGGATAAATAATACCCCTGTGAACATAAGTGCCAGTGAGAGTCCGGTGTAGAAAACCGAGATGAACGTATCGGGTAACAGATGTAGCGAACGAATGGTGATTCCCATCGCTATCATGAAGCACATGACAATCCATCCCTTTGCGTCGAAAAAAGAGAAGGGGCAATTCTTTTCCTTTTTCTTTTGTTCGATCCGGCGGGTATGTTTATAGTAGAGCTTTCGGAAGACGAGAATAAAAAACAATAGGAAGACAACCGTAGCTTCGCCTACCTTGAAGTGCCAGTGGCGTGAGTCATTGAGCCAGGTCACAATACCTATACGCAGGAGATTGGCCCCCGCTATTATCCAAACGATACCGGCTGTGATTAATAATACTTGTCTGTTTACTCCGTACTTCATGTCTATATAACAATTATTAGGTGACTTCGGATTATCGTTTTGAGAAAAAAGTAATCAGCAGTGAACCGATGGTCAATGCTATTCCCGTACCAACGACTCCATGCCAACCGAATGCCTGCCAGAATGTTCCTGCCAGAAACGTCCCCGTAGAGGCACCTATGAAGTAAGTGGTCATAAAAATTGTATTAATGCGGTTAGAAGCACTCGGACAGAGTTCGAAGATGCGGGTCTGGTTACTTAATTGGATACATTGCATACCTATATCGATGATAATGATGCCGGCAACTATACCCCAATAAGAGTTTTCCCCTGCAAACAGCAGGAACCAAGCCAATAAAATCAGTCCGCATCCGATGAAATTGAATCGTCTGACCCCGACTCTCCGTACATACTTTCCTACGAGGGAAGCTGACAAAGCACCGGCAATGCCACACAACCCTAACATACCGATGACATGGCTGTCGGCATAGAACGGGGCACCTCCCATCTTAAATGCCAGACACGACCACATAGCCAGAAATGAACCGAAAGCAAGTGCTGCACGGACAGAGAAAATGCGAAGTTCGGGATATTGCTTCAATAATGAATACAAAGACTTCATTAAGTCGCTATACCTTCCCTGAAAGTTAGGGCGTATGTCCGGCAATACCCGCATGACCACAATGCCACATAACAGCATCATACCTGCGGCGATATAATACATTTCGCGCCAGCCAAACAGTTCTCCTATAAATCCGCTGACCACTCGTGAAGCCAAGATGCCGGTCAGTAATCCCGAAACTACGATCCCTACGTTCCGTCCCTTGTTTTCCGGACGCGAGAACTGAGAGGCTATCGGGATAAATATTTGTGGCATCACCGAACAGATACCTGTGAGAAGCGAAGCACAAAGAATGATATGGATGTTGGGAGCCATTGCGATGACGAGCAACGAGAGAATCAATACGGAGAAACTGGTAAGAATGATACGTTTCCGCTGGTATAAGTCACCTAAAGGAACGATAAACAATAATCCGAGCGCATAACCGATCTGTGTCACCATGGCGATCAGATTGGTTTTAAACTCCGAAACGCCCAGTTCATGGCGAATCATGTTCAGTAAGGGCTGGTTATAGTAAAGGTTGGCTACCGATATGCCTGCAACAATGGCGAGTGTCCAAAGTATTGAAGCCGGTAATTCACCATTTTCTTTCAAAATCTGTTTCATGGCGCAAAGTTACCATTTTGGGGGCTATTCCACAAAGAACGTTGTTGAAATTGTATTTCCTTCGTCGTCTACTGCTGTCAGCGAGTGCTTTCCCGGAGCAGGGCGTAGAGAGAATTTATGGAAGTCCTGTGTCTGCATCAGGTAGGTTTCGTCCAGATGCCAGTAGACAGTTGTGTTGGGATGGCTGTGGACCAATTCGACGGTCAGCTGTCCTTGGTTACCATCCATCTGTTTAGGCAGATGGAGCCGCGCTCCCATCGGAGGATAGATAAACTGCATCGGCTGGAAACGGTCTTCTCCGCATCCGGGTTTGAAGGGGGGGAGCGGATGATACTCAGGATGATGCTGTTTATAATACCACTCCCATACGGGTGGAAGGGTAAACCAGTTTCGGCGGGCAACCGGTTCACGGTCAGCACAGTTTTCGTAGATACGGAACCGTTCATCTGCTGATAGGGTGACCGGGTGGTGATAGGGGCAGGCTTCCGTTCTGAGGCCTTCCGGAAGAATTAGCAGGGTATCTGTTTCTTCACAAAACCGTCCTTTCAAATGTCCGGATTGCCGACAGATCTCTGCTTCAACCAGTTTACCTTGTGGGCGCTCGAACCAGGGAGAGGAGGGGAGCAGATTGAATACATCGAACAGGACAGGCCCCGCTGTACGGGCCCCTACCAGTCCGGGCTTGCCTTCACCCGTAGCATTTCCGACCCATACACCTACGGCATATTTTGGAGTTACCCCCACTGCCCAGGCATCCCGGAAACCATAACTGGTACCCGTTTTCCAGGCAATGGTTTGCATGGAAGGGATGGTACGCCAGTCTATCTCTTCGGGGCGGTTTACTTCTTTGATGGCGTCAAATGTCTGCCAGACTGCTCCGGGTTGGAATGGCGGATGTTGAATGATGGCCGGGGATCGGTGGGCGGAGAGGGAGTCCGATAATAATAAGGTACAAGGGGTCTGTACCAGTCCGTTGAGGCTGCGTCCCATATTGGCATAGGCCGAAGCGACATCCCAAAGGGTAGCTTCCGCTCCTCCCAGAATCAAAGAAAGTCCGTAGTGTCCTGAGGGACGGTTTAAGGTGGTCAGCCCTATCTGCTTCAGAAAATTGTGGAACTTGGGTACTCCATACCGTTGTAACATTGTGACCGAAGGAATGTTGAGCGAACGTGCGATGGCTTCCGAAGCCGGTACGGCACCTTCGAATTGCTGGTTGAAGTTTTGTGGAGTAAAGCCATTAATGTTGACCGGAACGTCCGGTAACAGAGTATTGGGAAGAATCTCTCCTTCCTGTAGCATTGCATAATAAAGAAAGGGCTTGAGAATGCTTCCTGTGCTGCGTGGTGACCGGATTACATCTACCTGGTTACCGCTCTTTTTCTTGTCGAAGTGTACATTGCCGCAATAAGCAATGGCCTGATTGGTACGAATGTCAATTACGAGGATGGCCATATTTCGGATATCACTTCGCTTGAATTCGCTGTTCCACCGTTCTACCAGACTTTCTATCTGAGTTTGTATACCCTTGTCGATGGTCGATACGGAATATTCTCCATTTCGGGTCTGATAGAAATGGTCTGTCAGATGGGGGGCTATCTGTGGAAGAGGCAAAGGTTCCTGGGGGAGTGGCTCGCTGATAGCCAGTTCATAAGTGGAAGTATCGAGAATACCTTTTTGGTGCAGGTGTGTCAGCAGTCGGTTTCGTTTGTCAAGTAATGCTTGCCGGCTTTTCGAAAGGTGGATCATGGCGGGAGAGTTGGGAAGTACGGCAAGCATAGCCGATTCCGCCCAGGATAGTTCTTCTGCCGAGTGTCCGAAATAGCGCCATGCAGCAGCATCCAGTCCCACTACATTACCTCCGAAGGGGGCATGCGAAACATAAAGTGACAATATCTTCTTCTTGGAATAACGGAACTCCAGCCGGGTGGCTCCTATCATCTCGATCAGTTTTTCCTTGAATGTACGCGGCTTGTTCCGTGCCAGCCGAATCGTTTGCATCGTAAGAGTGCTTCCCCCGCTGACGATTCGCTTGTGTCTGAGATTTTGCAGGGCGGCTCTGCCTATTGCCAAGGGGTTGACTCCCCAATGGCGGTAGAATTGACGGTCTTCAAATTCAACCAGACAGGTAGCTACTTTTTCCGGTGTGTTGTCGCGCGGAGGGAAACGCCATTGTCCATCCGTGGCGATACGGGCACCGAGAAGTTCCCCATTACGGTCGACCAAGACAGTAGAATAGGGAGAGGTGAATAATTGCCGGGGAAGACAAAATAAGTATAGGAGAAGTAGGAGGAAGAGAGAAATCTTCCACCAACTTTTGAAATATTTCTTCCACCCCCTCCCTTGTGGGGAGGGGGGAAGATTGTTTGGTTTAAGAATACGGTTCATCAGGTTTTATTTGATAGTTTTACCTGATGACTTGCGTCCTTCCGGCCTGTGTCCTTGCCTGTGCATTAGCATCATACATCGCTTCACACTGGATAGCCGGCATAACAAAATCACCGGCATAGGTCGCCTGTAAGCGGACGGTAAATGTTTTGGCTTGTCCCTGCTGTAAGTTAAAGTAGGTCAGTATCCGGTCATCGCGAATATCCTGATAGCTATAAGGAGCAGAGGTTGTAATCTGTCCTGCCATTCGTTCATTAAAGATCTCCCAGCCGGCAGGAATGATATGTGTCAGTGCCAGATTCGTATAATCCGTCGTACCACTGATGTTGGCTACAGTTACCACTGCCATAAAGTCCGTACCCTGATTCAGAGAACGTGTATCTATCGGCGAGCCGTTATTGTCTAAATACCTTACGTTCAGGCGTAGATTATTGGCCATCGGCGGCAATGTGTCGTTCAGTAATTGGGTACGTGTGATCAGATCTGCGTTTAGAGATCCTTTCCCGTTATTTTTCAGGATTACTTTTCCTTCATGTGGTGAAGTGGGGAGTGATGCCTCGTATATGGCTTTGGCTGATTTTACAGCCGGTTGCTGTTTGCCATTCAACGTCCAGTTAAAGTCCAGCGTACCGGACAGTTTTTCTGCCAAACGTCCCATTGCCATCAATGAAAAGGCAGTAGACTGTGTGCTGAACCATGTCTCTTGTGCCAGGTTGTGTGAAACGATTTTGGCTTGTTCCATGGCCTCACGCTGGCGGTTCATCAGCAATAAGGTTTCAAGTATCATTGCTTCGTCACGATCGGATGAACCGTATACATAGTTATTCGATGAATAAGGTTCTACGGTTGTCTTAGCACTGAATACCAGTTCACCGGCTGCTTTCTCTTTGCCGTTGAGTGCATAGGCGGCTGCCAAACGCCATTTGGCTTGTTGCGAGAGTGCCGGCAATTCTTTCATCCGGTTCATGGCTCCATGTTCAGGTGATCCCGCCATAGCCAGTGTGTAAAGGCGGAAAGCCTGCTGGAGGTCTGCCTGCCAATACCACCAGTTCTGCTCTTGTGTGACGGGTTGCCAATTCTGGGATGCTGCCTTTTGGAAGCGTTTCCATTTGTTCAATACATTGCTGTTCACTGCATAACCCTTTTCTTGTGCCAATACCAGGAACATACCTGCATAAGAGGTGATCCATTCGTTTGCCGAGGCATCTCCCGGCCAATAGACGAAGCCTCCGTTGGGAAGTTGACGCCCGTATAGTTGACGGATGGCTTCCTGTACATTGGTTTTTATCTTTTCCGATTCCTCGTTGTCTACTGTTTTGAACTGGCTGACGAACAGCAGCGGAAGGGCTTTTGAAGTCAGTTGCTCTGTACAGTTGTGCTGATAATTGTATAGGAAATCGAAACGGCGGCTTATGTCGACAGACGGGATGCGTGAGACCTCCAACTGTATACTGTTTCCTTCCGAACCGTTACTTAACTGGTAATGGAGCTCTTCACTCTTTCCGGCTTCCACCCATTTACTCTCACGCAAAGTGACTGTCGGATTCGGATTACGTACCTCTATCTCGATTGTTTCTTTGGTACTTTGTCCGTTACCGTTAGCAGCCAGATGGATGGTAGCTTTCCCGGTTTTCGTACCTGTCTTTAATTTAAAGAAGATAAGCCGGTCACCGGTTTGGTTGAAAGTAAGCGTCTGCTGCTTGCTGCCGTTCACTTGTACTCCGGCACCGGAAGCCTGTATGGATACGTTTACATTCTTCACACTGTTTTCCAATGCGAATACGTTAACAGGAACTTCAATTTCTTCACCGGTACTCAGTACACGTGGCAGTGTCGAAAGAATCATTAACGGAGTGCGTACAGGAGCTGTTTTTTCTGCATTTCCGTATGCTCCGTCCTGACCGGCCACTACCATGGCACGTACAGAACCTACATACATCGGTAAAGTGATCTGGTGAGTGCGGCTTTTTCCTTTGGCAATACTGAAAGGACCGATGAATTTCACTACCGGTTTGAAGCGGTTTGCTTTCTGGTCCGATGGCTTCAGGGTTTCATCACCGCCTGTGCTGAACATCGATCCATAGCTTCCCGCTGTGGCTCCCAGTACATCGTCATACATATCCCAAGTACGGATTCCCAGTGCCTCACGGGCATAGAAACTGTTCCAGGGATCCGGTGTCTTGAAGTTGGTTAAATCAAGCAGCCCGTCATCTACAATAGCGAGCGTATAAGTCATCGGTTTACCGTGCCTTTCGCTTACGGTCAGGTTGAATGCCTGTTCGGGACGAAGCACTTCCGGCATCTTGATTTGCGGCTCAAGAACCGTTTGTTTATCAGTTACGAATACCGGCATTATACCGTACATGCGGATAGGGAGGTCGTTTACCGTTTGCGCATGGGGTTGCAGCAGGCTGATATGAAGATAAACATTCGGAGCCATTTCGGGAGTCACCTTAAACTGATATTTGGTGTCCTCCTTCCCCGATACTTCAATCCACTCCCGTTGAATTACGGACGAACCGTTTTCAAGTGTTACCAGTGCTCTTCCTCCTGCGGAAGCCGGCAATATGGCTGTTACGGTTTCTCCCGGTTCGTAGGAGTCCTTGTCGATGGAGAAAGATAACATCTTGATACCACTCGGGTCACTCTTGTTGGAACGTCCCCGCCAGTCAGGCCAGTCCACATAGATGGTACCTCCCGTAGCATGTCCGCTTTCGCGGTCTTTCACGTAAACCAGATACCGTCCCCAATCCGGATAATTCACTCTGAAGCTGAATTGTCCCTTTCCGCCTACTGTGTTGAGTCGTCCTGTAGCTACGGGGCTGATGGAGCTGCTGTTGATGTATGTTTCGAATGATTCGTTATCGTTTTCCCACCACCAACTCCAACTGATGCGGTATATTTTGTATTCCAGCCCGGAACGGTTCACCGGTTTTCCGTCGGGACTGACTGTAATGACATCAAACACATGATCTTTATCTGTTTCGATATATCTGCCCTGCGGTTGGTTCAGGTTGATACCTACGTATGACGGGAAAGGAGAGTAGGGGACAGACTGAGTTTGGATACTGGCATCTCCACCCGGCTCGAATACCTGAGTCGTGATGTTGGCTTGAAGCATGCCCGGGGCATTTTCCGAGGCAGGAAGTTTCAGCATGAATCCGGCATTGCCACTTTCGTCCAGTGTACCACTGAATACATCGGTTCTTACCGAGGTGAATTCCGTAGCCGGATTATTGAAAATGTAAGTTCCATAATTCTTGAATTGGGTGTTGACTTTCGATAAAGACATTTCTATCTTTGCCTTCAGGCGTGATGCAGTGGCTCCTGTCAGCCATGCTGACGAAAGGTGTGCCTGTACTTCTTTATCTGAAGCTTTCAGGATTTCTCCCGGCAATTTCAGGTTTATTTTCAGTCGGTTCGGCTTGATGGTTTCTACCCGAAGCGCTTTGTGAAAGGCAGTACCTCCCACCTTTATGTACGCATTCCATAGTCCGGTTGGGTCTTCTGCCTGCGTCGGGATCTTGAATGTATAGAATCCATTCAGTCCGTTGGTTGAAATAAGTTTGCTATAAAATTGCCCCCTTGGATTATAGAGCTCCAATGCTACAGGATGTTTGTCCGGGATACGTTTGGCACGATCTTCCAGAATAAACGAGATATGCAGAGTGTCTCCCGGACGCCATACTCCTCTTTCACCGTACACAAATCCTTTCAAGCCTTTTTGGATGTCCTTGCCGCCCACATCAAAGCGGCTGGTGGACTGTTCTTCTCCGTCTGCTACTTTTACGTAGGCTTTTTGCTTGTCTGATTCCGCTACTACGATGAAAGGCACTCCTTTCGTTTCAATTGTGGCGAAACCTTCCGAATCCGTCACTGCTTTGCCTACAGGCTGTAACTGGAAATTGTAAACAGTGACTTGGGCTTTTTCCACCGGTTTGGTATCCAGGATGTTGTTTACTGCTATCCAAAGTTTATTCATTGAATTGCGTTTCACAATCATGCCGATGTTGGAAGCCAGCACATTACAGGTGGCTATCCGGTCAGATGTCATGTAATAAGACGGGTGACAAGGGTTGTCCCGTTCATCCCATCGGTACTGACTCCAGTCGGCATTTTCATTTCCGCTGAAATAATAATATGTTTCGGGTTTGTCCCAGACTGCTTCATCTTCTTCCGGAAGAGTGCCGGATGTGACTTTGGTCAAAGATTCGGTTTCTTCGGAAAATTGCATTCTCGGGCTTTCACCACCACAAGGGTAGGCCGAATACTCCTGTTTGAAGGAAAGGATGACACGATAAATAGCACCCGGTTCCTGATGGATCAGACCTGCCAGGTCAATAGAATAGTTTTCCCATTTATGAAGGTCTTTTGATGAATCTTTGCCTAAAAACAATGTTTTTTTGTATACCAGTCTTCCGGACCTTCTTAATTCATTGGCCGAAGAAAGCGAATTGTTTTGCATAAACATCAGTACATTGTTTTCAAAGATGCGGATAACCCGCAAATCTACTGCATACAGGTTGACGGCCCGGAACGGAATGACAAGGTTTTTTGAGTCGGGAATGATGGCACCTGCAGAGGCTATTTCTACCTGAGGTTTCAGACTCAGTTCGCCAAAAGAGATAGAGTGTGAGTTTCCCAGTGCTTTTCCTTGGCCGTTTTTTATGCCTTCGTGTATTTTCAGTGTAAGCTTGCTGAGCTGACTGGCTTCAAAATAAACATTCACACGGTTATCCGTTACCTGAAAGATATACGAAGAAATCTCCGGTATTTCGATCAGTCCTTTTAAATCCTGAGCATCCGAAACCGGGTCTGAGAAGACGATTTGTATTCCGTTTTCCGGTTGGTCGATGCGTTCGGCAGAAAGGAAGCGGAAACTGTCTTTGGCAGGAATAGTGATTGTTTCACTTTGCTTCCGGTCAATTCCGGCGGACTTTCCGTCTGCTGTGATTTCAAGTTCGTAGTCTTGTTTATTTCTTTGGATATTGCCGATGACGAAGCTATAGGCTGACGGATTGGAGGTGGACTCTACGGTGACTGTCGGAGAAGACAGCCCGCCACTGGCAGAAAGCATTTTTTCTACCTGCTCCTTAGTCGTTTTATCGCTGAAACGGATCTCTCCTTTCACAGTTACTTTATCGGGTGAAGAGGCGGTTATTTCAAGCGGAGCTGTATGTAATGTGAAATTGCTTTCCTGTACTCGGAAGGAGAAGTCGAATGATTTCAATTTGCTATCCACTTCAACGAAATTTCCCAGCTGGAATGTTCCCTGATACAATTCTCCCGGTTTCAGTTGTCCCTCTTCCGGAAGAAACTCGACAGTATTATTACTGACCCAATAGGCCTTCCCTTTTATCGAAGGAGTGAAGCGGAACGGATTATCCTTTAGTTCATTGTTTAAGTCCACCATCGGTTGGTCCTGCGTCAACTCAATCCGTATGGGAGAAGATTGAGAAATGACACCGCCCGTATAGGCATTGACGTAAGGAGCGTATTCCGAAGACGGAATAATTTCTTTAGCGCTGCGTGTGCAAGCGAATAATCCTGCGATGATGATCATAAACACACAGGAGAATAGAATTAAAAGATTCTTTTTCCCTTTCATAATGAATCATGTTTAGTTAGTTATTATTTTATCGTCCGTTCGTTTTTATCTCTACTTTCAAGATTTGGATTTACAAAGATACAATTTATCCGATAGAAAGTGTCGCGAGGCTCTGTTTTTTGGTTTGCCCGGCAGATGTGTAGCTTACGTCATCTATAGTGAGGGCATGTGGCGCTTCGGATGTAGTCATCATTTACACACCGAGGTAAATGCTTTTACATACCGGGGTAAATGCCTTTACACGCCGGGGTAAATGCTTTTACATGCCGGGGTAAATGCTTTTACATGTGTCGGTAAGGGCTTGGTAAATGTAATCAGTTGATTATTAGTTGATATCTTTGGGGGAGATTCGGATAATCATTACCCGCTTTGTGTTGTCACTTACTTTAAACCGATTGTCCGTTCGTTCTCCTATTAACCAGGCAATTCGTTCTCCGCAACACAACACCCATTGTTTCTTCTTGTCGCTTAGGGAGAACTTCCGATCCGTCAAATAGTCGCTTACACGCTTTTTGCCGATCATTCCAAAAGGAATAAACACATCACCTTGTTTCCATTTTCTTATACACCATGCTGCATCCATCTTGTCTGCATCAAAGCAAGCTGTTTTTTTATCTTTGGGAATTATAAATTCAGGAGTATAATCATATACCTCCGTAACCAGACGGAAAGGTGGTTTGGCTTCTTCCTCCTTTATATCTTCTTCAATTAGCAGTAATTCCCGGTCTTTTATGACTTTCCACCCTTTACCGATGAAGACTTTTCCCGGCTGTCCGTCGAGTGATTGCTGTATACTTTCTATTTGGGCGGCGTTGAAACCGAGCGGATGCAACAGTTCGAAGAGGATGGCTCCCGGTACCGGTTCTTGCAGTAAAGCCTCTATCCGGATACCTTCGGAGGTGAGCACGCGTGTCCGTGCTTCTTCTATACCTTTATTGTATAGAGTTGCCGTGTCATTCAGGTAGTTAGTCGTGCGGATAATGCTCTCTTTAACCGATGGATTGATTTCCTGCATCAGAGGTAACAGGTTCAAACGAATTTTATTCCGGGTATAATCATCCAAAAGATTGGTACTGTCCGTTACGTAATCCTGATTCATGCGTTGCAAGTATGTGATTATTTCATCGCGGCTCAGGCAAAGCAAAGGGCGTACGATGTTTCCGTTCTTTGGACGGATTCCGAGCAGTCCGTTAATGCCGGTACCCCGGATCAGGTTCAGTAATACGGTCTCTACGCTGTCATCTTTATGGTGAGCTACTGCGATAACAGCTGCTCCACGCTGTTTCCTGAGCGTTTCGAACCACTCGTAGCGTAATTCACGGGCCGCCATCTCGATAGAAATGTGTTTGTCGGCGGCATATTGAATTGTATCAAAATGTACGGTATGTAAAGGCACTTCCGCTTCATGGCACAACCGGCGTACAAATGCTTCATCTCTGTCCGATTCTTTATCCCGCAGATGGAAATTGCAGTGAGTAGCTTCACAGGTGTACCCCATTGATAGCAACAATCGTAGCAAAGCCACAGAATCGGCTCCGCCGCTTAGTGCTACCAATACCTTGTCATTCAGATAAAAGAGCTTCTCTTTTTCGATGTATTGTGCTATTCTATGTTGTATCATATTGCAAAGATAATAGTTTTGTCAATATGGATAAGAATTCTTCCTTATTTAAAAACAATCTAAATAATTTGCATGCCACAAAGTTATGAATTATCTTTGCGCCAAAATTAGAGGTACACACACTATGCGATTGTCCGAATTAAAAACAGGTGAGAAGGGAGTCATAGTCAAAGTGCTGGGACACGGCGGCTTCCGTAAACGGATTGTGGAGATGGGTTTTATCAAGGGAAAAACCGTAGAAGTATTGCTTAATGCTCCACTGAAAGACCCGATCAAATACAAAATAATGGGTTATGAAATCTCTCTGCGGCGACAGGAGGCTGATATGATCGAGATCATCAGCGAGCAGGAGGCTAAGTTACAAACACAGGAATCTGCTTATCATCAGGGATTGACTGAAGATATTGACGTAAAAGAGGAAGATTTGAAACGGGTTGCCCTTGGAAAACGGCGTACGATAAATGTGGCGCTGGTCGGTAATCCGAACTGTGGTAAGACTTCTCTTTTCAATCTGGCTTCAGGAGCCCACGAACATGTAGGCAATTATAGCGGTGTGACCGTAGATGCCAAAGAAGGATATTTTGATTTCCAGGGTTATCACTTCAAGATAGTCGACTTGCCCGGTACTTACTCTCTGTCAGCTTATACTCCCGAAGAAATTTATGTCCGCCGCCACATCATTGATGAAACGCCGGATGTGATCATTAATGTGGTCGATTCTTCCAACCTGGAGCGTAATCTCTATCTTACTACCCAGCTTATCGATATGAATGTACGCATGGTGGTAGCCCTCAATATGTATGATGAACTGGAAGCCAGCGGTAATACCCTTGATCACCGCCTGTTAGGCAATTTGTTCGGTGTTCCGATGGTACCTACTGTTTGCAAGAAAAATATCGGAGTAGACCGTCTTTTCCATGTAGTTATCAATCTCTACGAAGGTGCCGACTTTATTGATAAAAAAGGGCATATCCATCCGGAAGTGGCTAAGGAAATCATGGATTGGCATCAGACCCTGCCTAACTTTAAGGATCACGGCGAACATCCTGCCGACTATACCCATGGTAAAGAACCGGTGGGCAAAGTATTCCGCCATATTCATATCAATCATGGCCCCGATTTGGAGAAGGCTATCGATGCGGTGAAAGAAGAAATCTCAAAGAACGAATTTATCCGCCATAAATATTCTACCCGTTATCTGGCTATCAAATTGCTGGAGAATGATCCTGAAATAGAACGCTTCATTCATACTCTGCCCAATGCCGCAGAGGTGGAAAAGAAACGGGATAAAGCGGCCCGGCGTATACAGGAGACAATGAACGAAGATAGCGAATCTGCTTTGACAGATGCTAAATATGGTTTTATCAGTGGAGCGTTGAAAGAAACTTTCACCGACAATCATCTGGAGCAGGAACAGACAACGAAGGTGCTCGACTCCATTGTGACCCATCGCATTTGGGGATATCCCATTTTCTTCCTTTTTATGTATCTGATGTTCGAGGGTACGTTTGTAATTGGGGAGTACCCGATGATGGGTATCGAGTGGCTTGTCGAGGTGATGGGTAACCTGATTCGGGATAACATGTCCGAGGGTCCGCTGAAGGATATGATGATTGACGGTATCATTGGTGGAGTCGGAGGAGTGATTGTATTTCTGCCCAACATCCTGATATTGTATTTCTGCATTTCCTTGATGGAAGATTCGGGTTATATGGCCCGTGCCGCATTTATTATGGATAAAATCATGCATAAGATGGGCTTGCACGGTAAGTCGTTCATTCCTTTGATAATGGGTTTCGGGTGTAATGTGCCTGCAATAATGGCTTCACGTACCATTGAGAACCGGAAGAGCCGTCTGATCACCATGCTCGTCAATCCGTTGATGTCGTGCAGTGCCCGTCTGCCTATCTACCTGGTATTGGTGGGTGCTTTCTTTCCTAATAATGGCAGTTTGGTTTTATTGGGAATTTATGTTATCGGAATCGCATTGGCGGTTGTTATGGCTCGTTTGTTCAGCCGTTTTCTGGTGAAGGGAGATGATACTCCGTTCGTGATGGAACTTCCACCTTACCGCATGCCGACTATGAAGTCTATCTTCCGGCATACATGGGAAAAAGGCGCGCAATACCTCAAAAAGATGGGAGGTATCATTATGATTGCTTCCATTATCATTTGGTTTTTGGGCTATTATCCGGATCATAATGCTTATCCTACCCAGGCGGAACAGCAGGAAAACTCTTATATCGGGCAGATAGGTCAGGCAGTGGAGCCTGTACTTGAGCCGTTAGGATTCGATTGGAAGCTGAGTATCGGTCTTCTTTCCGGTGTGGGTGCCAAGGAGTTGGTAGTAAGTACGCTCGGTGTACTTTATACCAATGATGCCGATGCCGATGCGGTCAGTCTGGCTGAACGGATTCCGATCACTCCGCTTGCAGCATTCAGCTATATGCTGTTTGTGCTGATCTACTTCCCGTGCATTGCCACGTTGGTGGCCATCAAGCAAGAGTCCGGTAGTTGGAAGTGGGCTATCTTTACGGCAGGATATACCACAGCATTGGCATGGATTGTTTCATTTGCCGTTTATCAGATAGGAGGATTGTTTTTATGAATTGGCAAGAATGGGTTGTCGGGTTACTGATTATATTGTGTGTAGCCCGCATCCTCTATGGTATTTATGTTTTTTTTCGTCGTGTGAAAGAAAATGATAACCCTTGTGCAAGTTGTGCAAGTGGCTGTGAATTAAAGGATATGATGGAGAAGAAGCGGAAAGAGTGTTCGTCTAAGAAAAAAAAGACAAAGAAAAATTGCTGCGGATAGTTTGGTAGTTTCAAAATTTGTACTACCTTTGCAACCGCAAACGAGAAACAAGGTTCCTTGGATGAGTGGCTTAGTCAGCGGTCTGCAAAACCGTGTACGGCGGTTCGAATCCGCCAGGAACCTCAATCATTACTTTAAATCCCTTGAAAGTCAAGTGCTTTCAAGGGATTTTTCTTTGTTGGATTCCAATCTGGGAACCAATAAATTCATTCTTTCCACACTATTGCAGCAAAAAATATTAGGGAGCAAGTTGCAGAATTGATAATAGGACACAATCCTCCAAATCCATATACAAGCCATTTGAGCATATCCGACAGATGAGGATTCCATATTTCCGTATAATATGTCGTAAGACATATAAAAATGCAGTACATAGTAGAGTGTATTGCATTTTTCTTATATTTGCAAGTACTTTCATGAAAGGTAAAAAAGACCATAAAAAAATGAAAACGAAAAAGTTATCAAAACTACTACTGTTGTTCTTGTGCACAATTAATCTTATTGGTTGCAACAATGAAGAAACGGAATCTGTCTGCCATTTGGAGTTGACTGTAAATTCATGCAAAATCATATTGGGCGGTAGTGAATCTGTAAAGCTGACGGCCCATGAAAACACGACATTGGATATAACTGATGGTGAAGTGGCTGATGCTGTTTATACATGGGGTGGAAATACGGAAGCCTCTGATATCAAAATTACAGGTAAGCGGGATGGAGAAACCAATATTATCGTTACCGATCATGAAACAGGAGAGACTGCCACGATAAAAGTGGAAGTGACCAAAGCGCCGATGCCTCACCTTGCACTTAAAAAAGGGAATCGGAAAAATGTTTTTGACCGTATGGATTTTTATCTAACAAATGATGGTTCGCAATCTATAACGATGGGATTACTGTCAGAGGTATGCGATTCAATAGTCTGGACAGTGAATGGACAGAAAGGCAGCTATCGGTTGTATGAACGTGAAAGTGGAGAAGGAGTAGTTAAGAGCCATTTGGTTATGGAGTGGGGGCACTGCTTTATATTCCCCGGAGATTATGAAACTTGCCTTACAGCATGGAAGGATAACAAGGTGCTTTACCAAGACATACTTTCGGTTACTATCATTAATGATAAAGATTTTCTGGGATTTAATTGGAAGGATGTGACTAATACTTCACAGGCGTGGACTTCTTATGCTGATGTTATCGGCAGTAACCCTGATTTGATGACTACTTATCGGTTTAATGCTGGTGTCCCATCAGTGGAAGTTGCATACTTTAATGTTACAAGCGACAAATATCTGAGCCAAAGCTATGATGTGCTTTATAACTACTTCTGTTCATTCTATTCGCAACCTACTTACGAAGATAAAAAGGATAAGCAAAAGATCTTTCGATTATATAAGGAACTGTTTTCCGAGCAAAAGGTATATCCGAATGCCTATCCGTGCGCTATATGGGTTACAGATAACGCCAATGCGGTTTTATTACTTGACGAAGACGATTCGGCACGCTATATCGTTTATGCAGAACCAAGACAGTGATAAAATTATTTTTTATGAAGGAAGCCCTCAGTGAAGTTTCTTCATTTAAATTCACTACATTGGTGCTTTGTGATTTATTAGTAATAGTCATAAAGTGGCACTATCCCGGTCAGTTGGTTGATAATATCTAAATTTAAAGTGAGGGTGCGTATGGATACTGATTTTGTAAATTTGACAACAGAAAATCTTGCCGGTGAGCATTTATGTTGCATTATCCGCAGTAAAAAGCCACATCAGGGTATTGAAGCAAAGCGGCGATGGCTTTCTGACCGGCTGAATGAAGGTCACGTCTTTAGAAAATTGAATGCAAAGGCTACGGTTTTTATCGAATATGCTCCCCTTGAAACAGCTTGGGTCCCCATAACCGGTGATAACTATTATTACGTATATTGCTTATGGGTTTTAGGTAGTTATAAAGGAAAAGGGTATGCAAAGTCATTGATGGAGTATTGTTTGGCTGATGCCAAAGCAAAGGGTAAATCCGGTATTTGTATGCTGGGAGCAAAAAAACAAAAATCCTGGCTTTCTGACCAATCATTTGCGAAGAAGTTCGGTTTTGAAGTTGTTGATACTACTGATAACGGATATGAATTGCTTGCGCTTTCTTTTGACGGAACAATACCCCGGTTTGCGCAAAATGTAAAGAAGCAGGAGATTGAAAGTAACGAACTGACGATTTACTATGATATGCAATGTCCCTATATCTGTCAAAACATTGAAATAATAAAACAGTATTGCGAAATGAATGGCGTTCCCGTATCTTTCATTCAAGTGGATACGTTACAAAAAGCAAAGGAATTGCCCTGCGTTTTCAATAACTGGGCTGTATTCTATAAAGGAAAGTTTGAGACTGTGAATTTATTGTTGGATGTCGATTATTTAAAGAGGATACTCAAAAAGTGAAAATGTAAATTCGGATAGTCTTTGTGAACTTTGCTGAAGGTGTCAATCATATTTTAAATGAAGATGTGCCGAAAATGTCAATTCCGCATGGAGACATTCTTGACACACCTTCATTGATTTTATCTATCTTTACTCTAGAATAAAGATATAGCCTTTGTCTTTCGGTATTTTGATTTTATCTTTGGCTGACAGTGTGAATCCTTCCTGGAAACCTTTGATAGCAGGTGCCGTCAGTTTTGCCTTGTCGGGGTCTATCCCCAGTTTCTCCCAGTCAATTTGTAGTTTCACCTCACTGTCTTTTTTTGCCCAGCTGGCAATGGCTATCATCACTTTGCCATCTTTGACAAACGAAGTGGCCAGAATATCGCTGCGTCCTGTTTTCACCGGATTGTATGATACCCAATACCCCATCATCCGGCTGTCCTTGATACCGAAAGCATCCCATACCTTCCAGAGTTGTGAAGGGACGGACTCCATCGGTTCGCGTGCTGTCATGCCGTATAGCATACCCCGGTAAGGATTGCCACCGTCCTGTAACATTTCGCTCATCATGCCGAAGGGGATACCCGAAACATCTGTCAGCCAGTATTCCGGTGATTTTTCGTATTTGAAGTATTCGCCGAACCAAAGACGGTCCAGGTAAGGCATGTGTTCCATGTACAGGAAGATGCTGTTGATGTACCCGTCCGCCGGATTGAACTGGTTGGCGGAATGAACGTCGATGCGCGGGTCGGGACGATTGTTTTCCAGTACCCGGCGGATACGTTTCATGGTGTTGCGGTCGAAAGCCAGGTCGTCGATATATACACCGTCGATACCTACATTCTTTGTCAACCAGTTCAGCCCTTCCACGTAAAAATTATGCCAGCGTGAAATGCCGGTATTCACGATGGCTGCATCTTTGTAGGCATCTACAAACCATGCGGCGATGTAGTCACCGTCCAGATGCTCTTGCAACCATGCATATCCTCCTCCTTTGCCCGGAGAGAAGATCTCGTGTCCGAGACTTTTCAGGGCAAAAAGTTCCGGTGCGTGATTGTTCAGCTCCCTTACGGTGTAGTAGATTTTCACTTTGTAACCTTTGGCATGCGATTCGTCCACGTACTGCTTCATGAAGGCCGGACGGAAGAACGGATAGTTGATATGCGGGTTGACTGCATTGCCGTGATGCAGGTTGATGACGTTCGCTCCGGTTTCAGCTACTACGTCTACCGCCTGATAAGCGTGCGCATCACCCTCTTTCAGTTTTTCGGCAGGCTGGTAACCGTGATAGTAGCGATCGGTCCACTGCTTCATGGTGTCTATCGGTTTGAAAGGTGTCACCAGCACCAGGAAGTCGAAGTTCAGTTCTTCTCCTTTGGTCATGGTCCGCTTTCCGCTGTAGGTTTCGATATTCACTTGTTTTCCTTGTTCCCGGTAGCTGATACCTCCTTTGCCGTCGTTGAACCAGGATGGCGGCATGTTCAGCGGTTGCATTTTGTAGAAATTGGTGTTCAGCGGGCGGTGGTAGTTTTCCGCACGGAACAGGCATTGCATTCCACCGTTTACGTCGCCGAACCAGAAACCTTCCTGATTGCGTTCCACATTCCATTTCCATCGGTCGCTTTTAGGACGCAGAGAACCTTCATATCCCATTCCCAAACGATATTTGGCAGTCGTTGCCGGCATGGAAGTCATCAGAGCTATGTCATCTACCGATGTGTTTTCGGTTGCTTTTACTTTAATCTGATAACTCATGAAACCGTCGAACTCCATGCTGGCATGTACCGTCACATCGAGTGATCCGGCCTTCCCGGCAGCTGTCCAACTAACAATCCCGTCTTCCTTCTTGCCGAATTTCAATGGTGAAGTGATGGTGACGGGCAGTTGTTTTCCATTCCGGCGGATGACGAGCTCCATCGGTTTTGCCAGGATGTCTTTGGCTTCTTTGCCAACGGAGGTCATCTCTTCGGTGAAATAACTCCGGATGGAAGCCGGTAACCCCAGTTCGCCGGCAGTGACGCTTCGTCCCAATACGCTGATTGTGTTGTCTGTCACCGTCATCGGAATGAACGGCTTCACCAGTTGGTCATTTACGGCATATTGTGAATTCAGCCAGCGCAGGCGTGACAAACGCCACAAATCACTGTCTCCTTTGTCTACCAGCACATTGTCGGACAGGTTGATCGTGATCTTTACCTCTTGAGAGGCTCCCGATGAATCGCTGACAATGGCTTTACCGCTATAAATGCCTCTGCCGGCATGTTCCGGCATCTGAATGCCTATCCAAAGCGGCTGTACACGCCCCTTGCCCACGTTTACTTCCGGATGCATCGGGCGCCCTATCCAGTCGGTCCCTTCCGTATTGAAACAAGTGATGGCCGATGCCGGAATCATCTCGTCTTTACCTTTCAGGTCGGTGAAGGTTACTTTGACCCCGTTCACCGGATTCTTGAAAGCCCATAGTCCGAGTTGCAATACATAATATTCGTTTAAGTCTGCTTCACCGAAAAATTCGCCGGTGGCTCCTTGGGTTACCTGACGGTACGAGAGATCGTCGAACATACGGATAGGGAACTTACGGTCTTCGGGCAGCAGCAGGAACGGTTTATTGCTATTGGCTTCTGCCAATGCCTGTTTCTCTTTTGCTGTGGCAATGATTTCCATCGGATAGAAGCTGTTGAAACTGCCTAACGACTCGAATCTGACCAGTTTGGCCCGGGTCACCTTTGTTCCCGGAGTGGAACTGCAGATTGCTTTCCATTGTGCGTCGGCTCTGTCAGGTTGCTTCGGATAGTTCACTTTGGGGTATGGACCTCCCGATGTATGGTAGGGCAGATAGTATACATAGTAATTCCCTGTACCTGTACTGGCATCGAACCGGATACGTCCGTACTCACGGTTGATTTCCACCGGAAGTACATTGTCCACTACTTTGCCGGTAGAAGCATTTATCACAATAATCCCTTTCTGTTCGGGATTGGCGTCGCGTCTGCGCCAGGGGATATAAGCTTCCGCTACGGTGGCGGGAGTATTCATTGAAACAACGGCACAGTGATTACCCAGTGTGTCGGGAGTCCAGTAGTTTTCGCCGTAAAACGAAGCTTCGGGGACGAAGTCCTGAGCAGCTGCCGGAAAGGTTAACAAGGCTGACAGTGCCCATAAAAAGAGTTTTTTCATAATGTTTTGTCTAATAAATAAGTATATGCAAATTTACAAAGAATCGTTTGGGATCGGATAAGATTTGCCTGTTTTTATTTGAGATGCGGTTTCTCTGTCGATTGGCGGACAGTATTTGGACACCTTTATTTGCATTTTCCCTTTTTGTATTATCTTTGCGCCCTCAAAAAACAAATAAACCCTACACTATGAACAAAAAGAAAGTTTTAGGTATTTCGCTTCTGGCACTCTCTCTGTTTGCTTGCCAGGATGATGATACCGTCGACATTCTCAATGCCTTTGGCACACCGCCTGCCTTGACTAAAATTTCGGCAGAGGAGTTTCTCAATCAGGGAGAACAGATGTTTGAAGATGGTGAGAGCGTTGATGACATTGTTTCGGCCGATCGCGCCTTCTATGTGAACCAACCGCTTAATGTATCGATGACAGACGGAAAGCTCCGCCTGTTCAATGGTATGGCTCACGATTTCAAAGAAGTCTCCGTATGGCTGACGATGCCCCATTTGCGTGATACCATCCATCTGATGCAGTTTGAAGAAGTTCCGGGCTTTTACAACATCCGGTTGGATTCTCCGCTGAAGATGGGCGAGGCAGTCTATCCCTCCAAAAGCGGCAAGCCTGTCCGTGTCAACAATCTGGCTTTGCTTTCTCCCGATCAGTACGAACTGTTGCTTACATGCAACGATTCTGTATTCGATATGTTGAAAACCATCAAGATGAAGACCCGCATTCAGATGGGAAAATACGGTAGTGGTAACTGGGGAGTGATGACGCCCAATGCAGCCCGTTATTATGCCACTTCAGCGGTAAATATGGCCGTTATGTTCAGTTCCGGAATTTTTCGTGATTCATTGATGAATTATAAAGGCAGCATCCATAACGATGCAGGGAAGGAGATTGACCGTGAGGGATTGTTGAAATCCATTCTGAATAAGCAAAGTCTGGTGTTCGGAGTAGTCACCGGGCCCGGAATCGCCGGACTTGGCGGAGGAAACGCACTGGGATTGCGTGAGGAATATCTTTCGGGCTTCTTTTACCAGAACCGGGTAGCGATAGATTGCAATTGGGTGCTTCATGTCTGGATTCACGAATTGGGACACTGTCTGGGTTACGGCCATTCCAGCAGCTTGTGTTATGGATCGATGCCCGACGAGATTGTGCCGAAAGTATACCGTTACATGATGAAACACCGGATGTTGCCTTATGTCATCAATCCATTCAAGAGTTACAATGATTATAACCCCGGTATCAACGATGCCGATAATCCCGACATAGAGTTATGATGAAAAGATACAGCATTTTTATGGTAGTGGTGACTTTGTTGCTCACTTTTGCCGCATGTGATAAAAACAATATGCCAGGGTTCGGTTTCACTACCGATTCCATCCTTACACTGACTTTTGAGAAAGAGCTGGATGCGGCAGCTATCGGTGTAGGTACACAGAGCTATAATCCTGTGGGAATGCGCCGTTCGGGTGATACCCTTTTATAGCCAACCGTGCCGACGGATCGGATGGTGTCCGGATTGTTCGTGCCTCCACCGGCGAATTGCTTTACTCGTTGACAAGTTGGACGTATGACGGAAAAGCTGAAAAGTTCGATAATCAAGTGATGGATGTAGCCGTCAACAGCGATTATATTTTCGTGGTGAACCGCTCTTCCCGGATCGACATGTTTCGCCGGAACGATTATACGTATGTAACCACTATCGGGCGTACAGGCTGGCAGTCGAGCTCGTTGTTGCAATGCGAGTCTGCCGAAGTAGCCGGTGACAAACTGTTTATTCGTGATAAACAAAAAATCAAGGTGGTACAGCTTTCGGACTGTACACCGGAAAATCGTTTCAAGGTCCCCGTGTTTGCCCAGAACACCGACAGCACAACTTCCAACAATGGATTTAACCTCGAGACCGTGGCACGTTACAAGGAACTTATTTACGTATCGGACTATGAAAGTTCGCGTATCCTCGTAATCGATCCCTCCACCGTTACTACGAAAGGAGAGCCGGTCCGCTTTGTCCGTTCCTACCGTATGCAAAGCAAGCCGTTGAGTACGGGATTCTTTCAGGATGAAATGTACGTTGTCTGTGCCAATAACCGTATCGTAAGAGTGAATCTCCTCACCGGAGAGGAGAAGGACGCTTACTCTTCTTTTGCCGGAGGAATGGGATTCGGTACTCCGGGACGCCTCTTTTTCCATAACGATATGTTCTATCTTTCAGGTCGGAACGCGAACGCTCCGCGCCTGATACAGGGAAAAGTGATGTTTGTTGAAATATCCGAGTTGGACTAAAAAAGCTCACGACAGAGGATCACAGAGTCTCACGGAGTGAAAATATAGAGTACAAAACTCTGTGAGACTCTGTGAAACCCTGTAGTGAATGAAATTCAAAAAAATAAGTAAACATGAATTTAAAATTTTTATATCTGTTATTATTGCTGTCTGCTGCCTGTTGTGTATCCTGTTCCAAGGACGAAGAACCGGCTGATAAAGGCAATACCTCTCCCGAAGAACCGGTTTATACCACGTTTACCGATGCCGGCGAAGTGATTATTCCCGGAGTGCTTCCGGCCAATTTTACTCCCCGGTCCATACGGGTCAAAGGGGATACATTATTTGTTGCCAACAATAATGCCGCCGACCGTTCTGTTCTTTTGTTGAACTTGACGACAGGCGAGCTGATCGGACGCATCGATTCGTGGATGCGGAAAGATACTAAAGAGACATTTAACGCTGAGATAGGAGATATGGCTGTTTCGGACCGTTATATTTTTGTGGGCATGTACAACTCCCGTATTAACATTTTCGACCGTCGTACCCTTCAGTTCGTCAATGCCATTGGGCGTTCGGATGGAAAGTGGGGTGACGATATTTACAGCATGACTCATTGTTACGGTCTTCGCGAATGTGGCGATAGGCTGATGGTGCGTGATAAAAATACCATTCGCGGTTATTGGATTTATGAAGCTGTTACCGAGCCTGCGTTTCGTATCCCCTGGATCGGAAAGGTAAAGGTACCCGAAGGAATCGGATATGACTATCAGCCCCGCATTCATGGCATGGCGGAGCATAACGGGCGCATGTACCTCACCGACTGGTACAACAAAAGCCTGCAAGTGTTTACTCCCTCAAAAATGGAGATTGTGTTCGGCGAAGAGACACATATCACTTCCGATGCCGTATTTAAGTACGACGCCATACAGCCTTTGGGACTGCTGTCCTATGGCGGAGAGCTCCTGATGTCAGTACAAAAGAGCGGGAAGATACAGCGCTATGACCCCGAGACGGGTGATTTGTTGGGGCTGTTAGCCGAATTTCCGGACAAGGAAATCGGACGTATGGAGATAGCCCGGGGAATGCTTTATTATATTGACCTCAAAGCCGGAAAACTGATGAAGGCAAAAGGAGAATGATTTACCACAGAGTCACACAGAGTCTCACTGAGTTTTATTCTTCATCATTTTTACTCTGTGAAACTCTGTGAAACCCTGTGGTGAATCTCTTTCCGTTATACATTCATCGCATTTGCTCCGAGTGCACCCAAGTCTTAGAAGTGAATTTATGCCGTCTGAACCGGTATCTTCATCCTTATACCTTTCTTCAATTAACATTGTTAACGTTTTTTTTAGGCTGTCTTATTCTTATGCGCAAATAACAAGTCTTTTGCATTTAAAGAATTTGTTATTCGCATCCAAAGAACAAGCTTTAACTCTATGTTAAAACAAAGCTTTTGAGAACAGAAATCTTACTTTTTAAGGCGTTGTTTTTCAGATGGTTAAGTCTGAAATTCGCTTCTCCGCCTCACGGATGGACTTTTCGGGCGAAAGCTGGGGTACTTGCTTTTTTGTCAACTATAAACGAGGGTTTACACTTCCGAAACTTGAATAATTTATATAATTCCGGCAAATATATTGTATTTTTTTGAAAAGCAGATGTGCTTACGTGCGCGTAAGAGGAGAAAATCTTGTGTGTAAGTGATAGGAGGGTGAGATACCTATTATTGGGCTACAAACATATACGTTATGTAGAATTTATAGAAAAAATAGGGGGAATTGTTTCAAAAAACGTTCGTTTATAAACACAAAGGTAAGGCACATTTTTATAACAACAAAATATTTTTATAAATAAATTGCTTTTTTCTCTTTTTTACTAAAACACACTACTGATAATGAAGTAGTTATGAATAAAAAATAGTATTTTTATCTATATTTTTTTTCATAAGAACGGGATTTTTCAAAAAGGTCAAAAAAAGGTGTTTCAAATGACGAACGTTTTTTGAAACAATTTCGTCCGTTTTACCACTATAAATATTTTCGGAAATACTTACGGTTTGAATGAGAAAAGATGTCTCGTCCAAACCGCGTAGCGCACCCGAAAGTAACCTATCGAGTTTTAATTTCCAACAATAAATGTCTGAACAACAGGAGTATTGGTTTGCCGCTCGGACAAAGAAGGATCAGGAGTTTGCTATTCGTAATGCTTTAGAAAAGCTTGGAATAGAATACTTTCTTCCTACACAATTTGTCATTCGCCAACTGAAATATCGTCGTCGTAGGGTAGAAGTTCCTGTTATCAAGAATCTTATTTTTGTCCGGACTACCAAAGAGCGTGCCTGGTCCATCACGAAGGATGATCACGTTCCTTTATTTTATATGAAGGATCTTTATACCCATACTTTGCTCATCGTCCCCAACAAGCAGATGGAGGACTTTAAGTTTGTGATGGATTTAGCTCCGGAAAATGTAACTTTTGACGACCTTCCTCTTACCGTAGGTACAAAAGTACAGGTTGTCAAAGGAGAGTTTTGTGGTATCGAAGGTGAGTTATCCAGCCTTGCCAATCGCACCTATGTGGTGATCCGCATTCATGGGGTTCTGTCTGCCAGCGTCAAAGTACCTAAAAGTTACCTTCGTATTCTTTCAGCGTAATTCGTAATTTCAAAATTATATGAATCAAGTCCAAAATCTGCAACACATTGCCCGTGAGTTGCTTTATCTTGGTACGGATGGCTCTCCCATCTATACCGATCATTTCCGTCAACTGAACACCGAAGTTTTTCGCTTGTCCGAAGCCCTTTTCTCTATGAAAGGTACCACTTTTGAGGAAGAAGCAGCGATTTGTCTATCTCTGTTAATGGGCTATAATGCTACCATTTACAATGATGGCGACAAAGAATCTAAGATACAAAGCATTTTAGATCGCTCTTTTGCTGTGTTAGATCATCTTCCCGCTTCTCTATTAAAATGTCAATTGCTGACATATTGCTATGGCGAGGTATTCGAGGAAGATTTGGCACAAGAAGCACATCAAATAATGGATGGCTGGAAAAGCAGGGCGCTCTCAGAAGAAGAATTGGAAGTGATGGAAACATTGCAGACAATGGAAGAGAATAGCTATCCATGTAGCGAGATAGAAGACTGATTATATGCATTTTTGATGAATAATATAAAATATGCTTAATGTAGATAATTTTATTGGCGATAATATCACTTTTCGTCGTTCCAGCATGTTTGCTCCCGATATTGCAGCAAACAGTGATCGTCTTCGCCAGGAGGTTGAAGGTAAGAGTTTATTGGTAATTGGCGGTGCCGGTTCTATCGGTTCTTCCTATATAAAAGCCATTCTTCCTTTTAAGCCTTCTAAACTTGTTGTGATCGATTTAAACGAGAATGGATTGGCCGAACTTACCCGTGATTTGCGTTCCACTTATGGGCTGCATATTCCAGAAGAGTATCGTACTTATACCTTGAACTTTGCAGATCCCATCTTCGAACGGATGTTCCGTAAGGAGCAGGGTTTTGATATTGTAGCCAATTTTTCGGCACACAAGCATGTACGGAGTGAGAAAGACGAATATTCTGTACAGGCCTTGATTGAGAATAATGTAATCAAAGCCAAGAAACTGCTTGATCTGTTATCGGAATTTCCTCCCCGTCATTTCTTTTGTGTTTCTACGGATAAGGCTGCCAATCCTGTGAATATAATGGGTGCCAGTAAACGTATCATGGAAGATATGATAATGGCCTACTCCTCTAAATTTAAGGTCACTACTGCCCGCTTTGCCAATGTCGCCTTTTCCAATGGCTCCCTATTGGCCGGTTTTATTGACCGTATCATGAAGAAACAGCCTCTGGCTGCCCCCAATGACGTGAAACGCTATTTCGTTTCACCTGAGGAAAGCGGTCAGATCTGTATGCTTGCCTGTGTTCTTGGAAATAATGGAGAGATTTTCTTTCCAAAGTTAGGTGAGGAAAAGATGATCACTTTTTCTTCTATCTGTGACCGTTTCCTCCGTACTCTGGGCTATGAAAAGAAAGAGTGTGCTACAGATGAAGAAGCCAGAAGATATGCTGCCGAAATGGCGGATGACAGTAAGATATACCCTGTGGTTTATTTTGAAAGTGATACCACGGGTGAGAAAGGCTACGAAGAGTTCTATGTGCCCGGTGAGCGGTTGAACCTGGAACGTTTTTCTTCTTTGGGTGTGATTGAGGATGTCAGTAAACGTCCTTTGTCTGAATTGGATTCCTTCTTTGATGAGCTGGAGTCCCTCTTTGCCCTTCCGGATTGCCATAAGTCTGATATCGTGACTGCACTTAAAAGATTCCTTCCCAATTTTGAACACGTGGAGAAAGGAAAGAATCTGGATCAGAAAATGTAATGTTTACAAGTATGTATAATAATATAACTACTTTCATCCATAACTTGTTTGGTACGGATGAATTTGTTCCGTTGCACGCTCCTTTATTTATCGGTAACGAAAAAAAATACCTTGCAGAATGCATTGATACTACTTTTGTCTCGAGTGTGGGCAAGTTTGTCGATCGCTTTGAGGAGCAGGTTGCTTCCTATACCGGCTCAAAAAGAGCTGTTGTCTGTGTGAGTGGTACTAATGCATTGCACATGGGTATGCTTCTTGTCGGTGTTGAGCGTGATGATGAAGTTTTAACTCAGGCTCTTACTTTTATCGCTACCTGTAACGCCATCAGTTATATTGGCGCACATCCTGTATTTCTTGATGTGGATAGAGATACTTTGGGTCTTTCTCCTCTTGCTGTAAAAAGGTGGTTGTCTACGCATGCGGAAGTAAGGAATGGGCAGTGTTATAATAAGAAGACGGGACGCCGTATCAAGGCTTGTGTTCCTATGCATACGTTCGGGCATCCTATGAGGATTGACGAATTGTCGGCAGTGTGCAACGAATATCATATAGAACTTGTCGAGGATGCGGCCGAAAGTATCGGCAGTTTCTATAAAGGCCGTCATACGGGTACTTTCGGAAGAGTGGGAGCCATCAGTTTTAATGGTAATAAAACGATCACCACCGGTGGTGGGGGTATGTTGCTTTTCCAGGACGAAGAGTTGGGCAAGTTTGCCAAACATTTGACGACCCAGGCCAAAGTTCCGCACCGTTGGGCATTTGTTCATGACCATATCGGTTACAATTACCGTATGCCTAATATCAATGCCGCATTGGGTTGTGCCCAAATGGAGAATCTTGACAGGTATGTTGTCAATAAACGTGAGACAGCAGAACGGTACCGTGAGTTTTTCTCTCGTATTCCTGATGTTGAGTTTGTTGTTGAGCCTGCGAACAGCCGTTCTAACTATTGGTTGAACGCTGTACTTCTGAAAGACCGTCGGGCCCAACAGTCTTTCCTTGAATATACGAATGACCATGGTGTAATGACCCGCCCTGTTTGGGAATTGATGAATAGGCTTGAGATGTTTCGGGGATGCGAGACGGATGGTTTGGAGAATACTGTGTGGTTGGAAGAAAGAATTGTGAATATACCAAGTAGTGTAAGATTATAAAAAATATGGAAGAGAAGATTTTAATTATTATCAATGAGATAAGGAAAGCTAAAAATTTGTCAGAATTGAGTGTTATTAACTTAAGTGATACTTTAAGAGATGATATTGGATTTACTTCATTTGATTTGGCAGAACTTACCGTTCGAATAGAGGATGAATTTGATATTGATATTTTCGAGGATGGGTTAGTAAATACTGTTGGTGAAATAATTGAGAAGTTACGTTAATATGGGACTGTTTTTAGTAGATCAACATAAATCATATACTTATGAAGATCTGTTGCAACGGATAAATGAAGCAAAGTCATACATTCCACTGATGCAGACGAATAATTTATATGATTTCTTTTTGAATATGATCTTATCTTTGATTTCCGATCAGCCTCTAATTCTTTTAGACTCAGATACTAAAATGAATGAATTAGAAGGAATAGAAAATACAGATATAAACAAGCCTAAGAATATTCTTTTTGATGATAAAGCAGATATAGATGATCTGATAAATAGTGTTTTAACCTCAAAATCAGAAATAACTATATTCACATCTGGTACCACAGGGCAGCCTAAAAAAGTAGTGCATACTATTGAAACGTTGACTCGTTCGACAAGAGTTTCTTTTAAATATCAATCTCAAATATGGGCTTTTGCTTTTAACCCGACTCACATGGCTGGTTTGCAAGTCTTTTTTCAGGCTTTTGCAAATAAAAATGCTTTAATAAATGTTTTTAATAAAAATCGAGTTGAAGTATATGAATTGCTTTCGGAATACCATGTAACTCATATTTCTGCTACTCCTACCTTTTATCGTTTATTGTTACCAGTAGAGAAATCTTATCCTGAAGTGTGTAGAGTGACTTTAGGAGGGGAGAAATCTAATACTAAACTTTATGAATCAATGCTTTTGATATTTCCGAATGCTCGAATAAATAATATATATGCTTCAACTGAAGCTGGTTCTTTGTTTGCAGCAAAAGGAGATTTGTTTCAGATTCCAGTCGAATTGAAGGATAAGATTAAAGTTGAGGATGAAGAATTATTAATTCATAATTCTCTTTTGGGTAAATCTGATAGCTTTTCATGTGTAGGAGATTATTACCATTCTGGTGATTTAATAGAATGGATTGACTCTGATAAAGGATTATTTCGTTTTAAAAGTCGTAAGAATGAACTGATAAATGTTGGTGGGTATAAAATAAATCCTGGAGAGGTTGAGAGCGTCATAATGCAATTTGATGGTGTTCAACAGGCTTTTGTTTATGGCAAACCAAATTCTGTTTTAGGTAATATTCTTTGCGCTGAAATAAAGATTGAGGAGGGATGTAGTTTGTCTGAATTGGATATTCGTCACTGGTTGGCTGATAAGTTACAAGAGTTTAAAATTCCACGTAAAATAAAATTTGTGGAGAATATAGCATTAACAAGAACAGGAAAATTAAAACGAACATGAATATATTAGTTACAGGTTGTTCTCGTGGGGTGGGCCTTGAGATTTGTAGAGTTTTGTTGGAGGAAGGACATATTGTTTATGGAGTTTCTCGTAGTTATTCGAATGAATTCCGAATGCTTGAAGAAAAATATGAAAGTAAACTCTTTTTTAAAAGTGTTGATCTCTCAGATACGACCAATATTCACAAGATCATTTTTAAAGAGTTTCTTACTAACTCAGTCCCATTAGATGGTTATGTAAATAATGCAGCTGTGGCTTATGATGATATTATTACCAACTTACAAATAGATAAGTTAAGGGTAATGTATAACGTGAATGTATTCTCTCCGATGCTGTTGACTAAATATGCAATTCGTAATATGTTATTACATCATATTCAAGGAAGTATAATACATATATCTTCTATAAGTGTTCATACAGGGTATAAAGGGTTATCTATGTATGCTTCTAGTAAAGGGGCATTAGAAGCATTTTCCAAAGATACTGCTAGAGAATGGGGACAGTTAGGTATTCGTTCTAATGTGGTGGTACCTGGTTTTATGGAAACGGCGATGAGCTCTTCTTTAACAGAAGAACAGAAAGATCGTATTTACAAAAGGACTTCTTTAAAACAGGCTACTGATGTACGTTCTGTGGCAGAAACTGTCGCTTTTCTATTATCAAAGAAAGCTTGCTCTATAACAGGACAAAATATATTTGTTGATAACGGTACTATTTAGTGATGAAACCTACTCTTTTTATTGTTGGTGGTAGTAGTACTGCCTTGGAAATCCGAGAAACTGTAGATCAGTTTTTTAAGGATAAATATTTTGCTGTTTATAACGTTATATCAGATGAAGAACCTCCTATTTTACAAACTTATATTAGAGACTCGTCTTTATTAGATAGATTATCTACAATTGAGGTTTCTCATTATATTATAGGATTTACCAACAGAACTTTACGCTTACGGTTTGTTGATCTTTTTGGTGGATTTAACAGTGTACTTGATAATGTCATTCATCCATCTTCTTATATTTCTCCTTCAGCTATATTAGGTAAGGGTAATTATTTGGCTGCTAATGCTGTTATTTCTTCCAATGCTCTTATTGGAAATTCAAATCTGATTAATTACAATGTGACTATTGGGCATGATGTCGTTGTTGGTTCTGATTGTTTCTTTAATCCGGGAGCCAGAATTAGTGGTAATGTAAAAATTGGGAATGGATGTTTATTTGGTGCAAATTCTTTTGTATTTCAAGGACTTGAAATAAAAGATGATTGTCAGATTGATGCATTATGTTACATTGATAGAGTAATAGAAGCAAATAGTATGTGTACAAGTAATGGAGGGAGCTTAAGAGTATATAGGAAACGGTATTAATAGATACTAAAGAAATGGATTACCAACAGTTGATTGTGGATATAAATGTTTCCATATTGCATACATTGGAGCAAATGGATAAATGTAACAGGAAGCTTTTATTAGTGTTTTCAGAAGGAGAATATTTCGGTTTGGTTAGTATTGGAGATATTCAACGCGCTATAATTGGTAATAAATCCTTGGATACGCCTATTAAGAATATTTTACGAGATAGAATTATTACTGCTGACGACACTTTAAGCCTTGATGAAATCAGAACTTTAATGATGTCTTATAGAATGGAGTTTATTCCAATTCTGAATACCGAGAGGAGGCTTGTTAAAGTTTTAATGTGGAGTGAGCTTTTCCCCAATGAAGATAATGCTCCAATAGATCAGTTTGATCTTCCAATAGTTATTATGGCAGGTGGGCAGGGAACACGTTTAAAACCGTTAACAAATATTATTCCTAAGCCATTAATCCCTATTGGAGAGAAAACTTTTATGGAGGATATTATGGATCGTTTTGTTAAATGTGGAAGTAATAACTTTTATGTTTCTGTAAATTATAAAGCAGATGTTATCAAACATTATTTTTCTACTCTCAAAGATTCGTCATATCGAATAAACTATTTTCAAGAGAATGTGCCCTTGGGAACTGCTGGTAGCTTAACATTAATGAGAGATAAAATACACACTACCTTTTTTGTGTCCAATTGTGATATTATAATTAATGAAGATTACAGTCAGATACTGAAGTATCACAAAGAAAATAAAAATGAATTGACTGTTGTTGCGGCTCTTAAAAATTATCCAATAGCTTATGGCGTTCTTTATACTAAGGAAAATGGTCTGTTAGATTCAATCGTAGAAAAGCCTGACTTGACTTTTAAGATAAATACGGGACTGTATATTCTTGAACCCAACTTATTGGATGAGATTCCAGAAGGACAATTTTATCATATAACTTCTCTAATAGATAAACTAAGAAAAGAAAATAGAAGAATAGGGGTTTTTCCTGTTAGTGAAAAATCTTGGATTGATGTAGGTAATTGGAATGAGTATTTCTCAATTATTAATAAATAGTCAATTATTATAGGCATGAAGGTTCTAATAATTGGAAATCGAAGTCATCAGTTTATATACAATTATGTGAAGACTCTAAAAAAAGTTTATCTTAATTCAGATTTAGAAATTGATATTCTTTCTCAAGATAGTTCAGATCTCTTTTTTCCTTCTGATAAATTTTATAATAATATTTATGCTTTAATAGTACCGTCTTTTTTTCAAAAAAATCGTTTCTTAAAAGTTCTTTATCAACATATATTGTTTCGTAAATATATTAAAAGACTTGATTTTTATGATGTAGTTCATATTCATTATGTTGAGAATATAATAGTACGAGATATTAGGTTCTTTTCGAAATATATCCGTGGAAAGTTAATTGTTTCAATATGGGGAAGTGATTTTTTACGTGCATCGGAAGATAGGAAAAAAAATATGACTGTGCTATTTAATAGAGCAGATCATATAACTATTGCATCGGATAAAGTTATAGAAGAATTTAAAGCTTGTTATCAAAAGAGTTCTTTTCTTTCCAAGATCGTTTTATGTCGTTTTGGGTTGGAACCTTTAGAAAGTTTGATTTCGATTTTAAGGAGTGGTGCAAATGCAAGAATTAGTAAATCTAAAATAGGATTATGTGCAGACAAAATAGTAATAACTATTGGATATAATGCTAGTAGGTTACAACATCATATTGATATTATAGAGAATATAGAACGATCTCCTTTGCTGTCTCCCTTTCATGATAAGGTAGAATTTCTTTTACCTGTAACCTATCCCAAAGATGCCGAATATATTGGTATAATAAAAAAAACAGTTCTTAATTCGAAGTTTCATTATAATGTAATTGAACAATTTTTGTCTGATGAAGATATTGCACATTTAAGAGTTGCATCTGATATTTTTATTCAGCTACAACCTACAGATATGCTTTCTGGATCGATGTTAGAACATTTAAGTGCGCAGAATATAGTTATAACAGGTTCGTGGTTACCTTATGATTGTTTAGATCAGTGGGGCGTTTTTTATAGGAAAATAGATTGTTTGGAATTAATATCAAATGAATTACATGATGTTTTGAACAAATTTGTTCCTTATAAAAAGCTCACTTGTAAGAATTCAGATATAATAATAGACAAGTTTAGATGGAATAATGTAATTCACGATTGGCTGGATTTGTACATGAAAAGATATGATAATAAAGAAAGTTTTTAAGAAGGTCTATCATTTAATTTATCCTCCTAGAGTGAGATTTAAGCATGGCCAACGTTTTTACAGTAACTCTTTAATTGATACATTATTTCCAGAACTAGTGGAAATAGGTGATGATTTTATTTCTGCACCAGGATCTATTATATTGGCACATGATGCTAGTACTCTTTGGCATACAGGTAAGTATCGAGTACAAAGGACTAAAATAGGGAATCGTGTTTTTTTAGGAGCTAATAGTATTATTTTACCAGGAGTTGTAGTAGGTGATGATGTGATAATAGGCTCAGGAAGTGTTGTCACTAAAGACATAGCTTCTAATTCTGTTGTAGCAGGAAATCCTGCAAGAGTTGTTTCCACTATTAGTGAATATATTGATAAATGCGAGCAGCGTAAAATTCTTTATGCTCCTAATGAGAAATTTATTGATTTAATTACTAGAGGTGAAATAATTACTGAGGAACGACAAAATGAATTGAGGGACACTATTTATACTCAGCTGAAATGAAAAGAATGTGTTTGTCACTTATAGGTGATATCTGTTTTCCCGAAGAATTTAAACAGATTTTTACTTTAGATGGAAAGTTTCTAATTACAAGAAGTTTAGGATCCGATTGGTGTTTTGAGATGAGTGGGGAAAGTATGTTTTATGCATTATGTGAGATAGAGAAATCTCAAAAAGAATCTCTTTCTGATTATAAATTAAGAATAATAGAAGCCATTGATAGACGTATAACTTGGGGTAATGGAAAACTATTGCATCGTAGCTTTACAGGAGATTATGATATACAATTTCGTTCGACAAATTCTGCATTGAGAACGCTGTTGTATGCTTGTGAAGATGGATTTGATACAGATAAAAATATCAGAATCATAGCAAATGAACAATTTAAATATTTTTTTGAATGGAAAGAAGGTATTTGGTTTTGCCATGATTCAAGTGAGTATGGTGGAAAAACCCCCTTTTCACATATTAGATCAAAAGTGGCAGGTAAGAGTTGGAGGAATACTTTAACCTTGAATACTCATATTGATTCTTTGAATACACTTCTATTACTAAAATTCTATAGGAAAGAACATCTTCTTAACTTTGATTTAGACTATTGGATAAACAAAGGTCTTATTTCCATAAATCAACTTTTGGAATTAACTAATAAAGGAAAAATGATGAATAAATTGCAGGCAATGGATAATTATTGCTTGAATTTATTTTTGAAAGAACAACATAATTCTTTTTTGATTGATTGCGTATATGAAAAAATTGTTCATCCTATAATTTTTAAACTTGTATTTCCTACTGTCTTTTTTAATAATGGTTTTATTTCCAGGGATTTATCTGTTTTAAATAGGCATATAGATTATCAGTTAGTCAACATTGTTGATTTTGCTCGATTGCTGAATCTCTACAAAAAAAATAGGGAAACAGAGATACTAACTACAAGTATTTTAAACTATAATGAAATAGGGGATAAATTAGAACGAGCTATTGACTTTGTTGAAAATAATAAATCTCTGTTGAGTTACATCCAATCTAGTGATTTACAAAGAGCTTGGTATGCAGAGATGTATTATGCAATGTCAAATATAAATTCTAAGTATATAAAAATGGCACAGAATCTTTATTCTGATCAGTTATATTGTTCCGAGAGCCCCTTTTATAAATTGGATTTTTTGAATGAAAAGAATTAATTCAGATTTTATTTCAGGTTTTATCAAGAGAGGAGGTTTTTCTGTCTTTTTCTCTACAGCTTTGGTAAAGATAAGTGCCGCACTACTTTCTATTATTGTTGTGCAATTACTTACTAAAGAAGACTACGGAATATTATCTTACGTATTGTCTATATATGCCATAGCAATCGTTATTGCAGGATTTGGAGGGAATTATTCGTTGTTAAGATTTGGTTCAATTGTGAATTCATTCTTGAAAAAAAAACAGTATTATTATTATACTCAAAGGGTTGGGATAAACTATACTTCAATTGTTGTTGCTATTATAGTTGTTTATTCTTTTTTTCTACCTGAGGGTATGAAGAATGAGTGGCTTTTAATTGTTTATATGTGTCTAGGATTGTATAGCTTTTATATTTTAGAAACAATGCGTAGTTATTTCCGAATTGTAAATTTAAATAGAACCTATTCTAAAATAAACGTGTACAATTCTGTTATATTATTATTACTGACGGTTTGCTTGACTTTGTTTTTTAAGAACTATGGCTATATTACTGCTCTTATATTAGCACCGTTATTGACTTTCTTTTTGTTTAGGAAAAAAATCTCTTATATACAATTTAGTAACCCGATTGAGATTTCTAAAAAAGAATATTGGGGATATGGAATACATACAAGTGTTAGTGCAATTGCTAACCAGATTATTTTCTCTATTGCTCCTTTGCTTTTAGGTATATTGAATGAACCGGAACACAGTATAGCAAGTTTTAGGGTTGCCACTATAATACCTTTTAATCTTTTAACTCTACCTGGAATTTTGATGATCTCTGATTTTAGCTATTTATCTAGGAACTATATGGATAGTAATTGTTTAAAGCGATATTATTATAACTATCTGAAAGTGGTAATTCCTATTTCATTTATAGTCTTTTTATTATTGATTATATATGGGGATTTTGTGGTAGAGAATCTATTTGGGGCACAATATAATGATTGTGTATATATGTATAAGATGTTTATGGTTGCAACATTTGTTACATATATTTTTCGGAATCCATTAGGAAATATATTACTCGCTGTTGGAAAAGCAAAGTGGAATGGATATAATACTTATGCTTTTTGCTTTTTATATATTATTTTCTCACTTATATTTTATCAATATTGGGGTGTTATAGCAATTGTTTATGGTTTGTGCGCTACATTTATTTTGTCAGGTATAGTTTCTCTTTTTTTGTTTTATTACTATATAAAAGGTTTGCGGTAAAGGTCGATGTTTCCTTATTTTCTTATATATTTTTTCTTACTGGTCTTTTGCTCTTTAGGAAGTGTTACTAAAAATCGCTTTTTTCTAATTTGTGTATTTATTCTTTTTTCCATTTTCTCTGGGTTTAGGTATTATGTAGGAGTCGATTATATTAATTATGTGAAAATATATAATCTTGAAGAGGGGTATGGAAGTCGAGAATTAGGATTTAACTTGATTCTAGATTTTTTGCGATATATCGGGGCTAGCTATCAATTCATGTTTTTTATAATGGCTGTTGTCATGCAAATACTGGTATATAATGTTATTAAACGATATAATTACAGTGTTTGGATTTCAGTTTTTATTTATTATTGTATTTCTCCGTTTTATATTGCAACCTTTAATGGGATGAGGCAATACTTAGCAATCGCTGTTTTTATTGTTGCATTAAAGTATATTGAACAAAAAAAAATATTTAAGTATATCGTTTCTCTTTTGTTGGGAGGATTCTTCTTTCATGAATCGATTTTAGTTTTTATTCCTTTATATTATATATTAAATAAGACTATATCTATAAAAGGCAAATTACTTGTGTTTTTGTTGACTATTGCGGGTAGCTTGGCTATAGATAAACTTATTTCCTATACTCCATATATTGTGTATTTGACAAGAGATCGAGAAACTCATATAAGCTCATTCACTTATATTTTTGCGGGCATTTCAATTTTATTTATCATCTTTTGGAATAAGCTTAATTCTTTTAAAAGTAAGCTTATAATGGAGAATATGAATCTTTTTTGTTTTTTGTCATTATTAGTAGTGTTACTTCAATCTAATGGAGTACTTATTCAAATGACTCTCCGAATGAATAGTTATTTCTTCTTTGTGTATATCATATTGGTTCCAGCCGTTATATCATCTATAAAGAATGTCCATATGCGTATTGGTATGTATTTCAGCCTTCATTTAGTGCTGTTATTATACCTTGTCCGTACCATTTGTTTTAATGGACATTTGTATGATTTGGTTCCTTATTCTATGAATTTCAACTTATTTAAATAAATATCATATTATGAAGATTGCTGTTATTGGCCTTGGATATGTAGGTCTGCCTTTGGCTCGCTTATTTTCAACAAAATATCAAACAATAGGTTTTGATATGAATCAGAAACGAGTAGAATCTTTAATGGGGGGGCATGATACTACTTTAGAAGTTACTGATGTTTTGTTACAAGCAGCTTTAGATAGTGGTTTTAAATGCACTTCTAACTTGGAAGATATACGTGATTGTAATTTTTATGTAATAGCTGTACCAACACCGGTCGATAGAAATAATCGCCCTGATTTAACACCGTTGATATCAGCTAGTGAAACTGTGGGAAAAGTAATTTCAAAGGGTGACATAGTTGTTTATGAATCGACTGTGTATCCGGGGGTTACTGAAGAAGAATGTTTACCTGTTGTAGAACGTGTGTCTGGATTAAAATTTAATCTCGATTTTTTTGCTGGCTATTCACCAGAAAGAATAAATCCAGGTGACAAAGAACATACTGTTGAAAAAATAAAGAAGGTGACATCCGGATCTACTCCAGAAATTGCTGACATAGTAGATAAAGTATATAATTCTGTTTTGATAAATGGAACACACAAAGCTCCTTCTATCAGAGTTGCTGAAGCATCTAAAATCATAGAGAACTCTCAACGTGATGTTAATATTGCATTTATGAATGAATTAGCGAAAATATTTAATGCAATGGATATTGATACCAATGATGTGATTGAGGCTGCTTCGTCAAAATGGAATTTTATAAAATTGAGACCAGGATTAGTTGGTGGACATTGTATTAGCGTTGATCCATATTATTTGATACAAAAAGCACAAGTGTATGGGGTCTTACCAAGAATAATGTCTTCAGCCCGGCGATTAAATGATGGTATGGGCGATTATGTTGCTAATCAAGTAATCAAGTTGATGAATAAAAAGGGAGTATTGGTGAAAGATTCTAATATATTACTACTTGGTATTACTTTCAAAGAGAATTGCCCTGATATACGCAACACAAAAGTTGTTGATATATATTCAACTTTGTTAGAGTATACTAAAAATATTTCCGTTTATGATCCTTGGGCAAATGCAGAAAAAGTGTATGAAGAGTATGGTATTCGTATGATTGATAATGTTAATGAAAAAAAATACGATGCTATCATATTGGCGGTTGGACATAATGAGTTTAAAACAATTGATATAAAAGCACTTGGTAATGATATTTCTGTTGTTTTTGATGTAAAGTGTTTTTTAGATAGAGCAATTGTTGATGGACGGCTGTAAGAATAATATGGTTTCTGGATTGGTTAGTGTCATTATTCCAACTTATAAACGTCCCAATATGTTGGGACGAGCTATAGACAGTGTACTCGGTCAAAGCTATACTAATATAGAGGTGGTGGTTGTAGATGACAATTCTGATGGTGATAAATATCGATTGGAAACAATCCAATATATGGAAAGGTATGCTAACGATTATAGAGTTAAATATATAAAACATAAAACAAATCAGAATGGCTCTGCCGCTCGTAATACAGGTATTCAAAACTCTGTAGGAGAGTATATTGCTTTTCTTGATGATGATGATTATTTCTTAAAAGATCGAATAAAGGAAGCCATACATTTTCTACAAAATTCAAGTGCAGATTGTGGTGGTACTTGTTGTAATTACGTAAAGAAATATAAAAATAAGATATATAAAGTAAGTCGAAACGTGGGCTGCTTTAATTCATGTTATGAGTTGTTGTCAGCACAAATTGATTATGCTGCTGGTTCTACTTTAATAATTAAAAGGGAGATATTAAATAAGGTGGGGTTGTTTGATATTTCTTTTAAGCGGCATCAGGATTGGGAGTTTTTGATTCGTCTATTTAGATTCTATCAAATAGAAATTCTTCCTTATGTAGATGTAGTGATTTGTGCTGATGGAATAAGAAATACACCTCGTACTGATGTTTTGTTGGAGGTGAAGAGGAAGTTGTTACAAACGTTTGCCACTGATATCGAAATATTGGGGACTCAAGAGCAGGCTGATATTTATCAGGCACAATGGAAAGAAATTATATATAATTATTTAAAAGAGAAAAAATATAGTACAGCTATCGCTTTTGCTCAAAAGAATATTTCAAAGACTTCCTTTAGGAAGAGGGATATACTTAATGCTATATTGTCTTGTATCGTTGGTATCATTCCATCTTTTATGATTGTAGTGTATTCAATTTATGATCTTAAGTTTAACAGATTTAAAAAAGATATTATATAATTATATTCATGTTATATGTTATCATGTCTTTGTATGCGAAAGACACTTTATTGAAAGTTCAAGAAGCGATAGAAAGTTTGCTTAATCAGACATATACTTCTTTTTATTTATATATTATTTGTGATGGTCCTATAGAAAATGGTGTAGCTTCCTATGTAACTAATTTGTTAACAGAACAAATCTGTATAAATACGAGAGAAAAGAATCTGGGGTTGGCTTATTCATTAAATGAGTTGTTAGATGTTGTCTTGAAAAAGGAGGATTGTACCTATATTGCTCGTATGGATGCTGATGATATTTCCATGCCGGAACGTTTTGCAAAGCAGATCGCATTTATGGACTCACATTCAGATGTTGATTGTCTTGGTACTTGGGCAATAGAAATTGATAATGAGGGAAAAGAATACTTCCGAAAAAAAATGCCGACAACCCATGAGGAATGTTTGGAACTATTTAAAAAGCGGGATTGTATGATTCATCCTACTGTGATGTTTCGGCGTTCATATTTTGAGAAAGCTGGTTTATATCCGGAAGACACCTACTTTGGAGAAGATACTATGATGTGGGCTAAGGGTTTTAAAAGTGGATGTAAATTTGCCAATGTACCCGAATACTTATTCAAATTTAGATTAGATTTAAACTTTTTCGAAAGAAGGCGGGGGTGGAAACATGCTAAATCTATTTATACCTTACGTCGTCGCGTCAATAGAATGTTGGGGTTTGGATGGAAAGAAGACTGTTATGCTTTGCTGTATGCTATGGCTAAATTAATGCCTAAATCAGTTCTTGATATAATCTACAAAACAGTTCGTTAATTTTACTTTTCTTATAAAATATATAACTCATGAAAATACCATTTTCACCACCTTATATTGACGAGGCGGTCATCAACGAAGTCGTTGATTCGTTACGTTCCGGTTGGATCACATCCGGTCCGAAAGTGAAGGCTTTGGAGGAAGAAATAAAATCTTTCTCGGGAGCAAAGGAAGTACTTTGTGTCAATTCCTGGACATCAGGAGCTATTATGATGTTGCGTTGGCTGGGAGTGAAGGAGGGAGATGAAGTAATTGTTCCTGCTTATACTTATAGTGCAACGGCATTGGCCGTGCTTCATGCCGGGGCTAAACCGGTGATGGTGGATTCCGGAATGGATTTTAATATCTCGGTAGAGGCTGTTCGTAAAGCTATTACTGCTAAAACAAAGGCAATTATCCCGGTAGACATTGCCGGTTTTCCTTGCGATTATGAAAAGATCATGGCACTGGTACAGGAATCTGAAATGATAAAATTGTTCCGTGCGGAATCTCCGGTGCAAGAAAAATTAGGACGTATCTTGGTGATGAATGATGCTGCCCATTCTTTGGGGGCACGTTACAGTAACCGGCAGCGTACCGGTTGCGAAACTGATGTGGCTATCTTTTCACTCCATGCCGTGAAGAACGTGACTACTGCCGAAGGTGGAGCCATTTGTTTGAACTTGCCCAAGCCGTTCGATAATGCAGAGCTGTATAAAGAACTCCGGATGATGAGCCTGAACTGCCAGACTAAGGATGCTTTTTCGAAATCTAAAGCCGGAGGATGGCGTTATGATATTGTCGGTTTCGGAATGAAAATCAATATGGCCGATGTGAATGCTGCCATCGGACTGGCGCAAATACGGGAATATCCGGAGTTGCTGAAGGAGCGAAAAAGGGTGTTCAATACTTACAATGATGCTTTTTCGACTTGTGACTGGGCTATTGTGCCGCCTTCTGTAGATGGAGAAAAGGAAAGCTCTTATCATATTTATGCTTTGCGTGTGAAAGACTTTACAGAAGAGCAACGTGACCGGATGATTGACGAGATCGCTAAACGTGAAGTGGCTGTGAATGTACATTTTATACCGATGCCGATGTTGTCGTTCTTCAAATCGATGGGATATGATATGAATGATTATCCACAGGCTTATCAGAATTTTAAGGGTGAGATATCATTGCCGATATATCCTCAACTGGATAGTGAAAAATTGAATTTCATTATTGATACTGTAAAGGCGGCCTATACGACCGTAATCGCAGAAAACAGATAGTATATTTACAAACACTAAACAGATAAGCTTCTTGATTCGTTTTTTTGATATTGTTTTTTCCCTTTTGGGAATTCTTCTGCTTTCTCCCGTTTTTCTCTTTCTTTATATAGCCATCTGCCTTGAAAGTAAAGGAGGCGGTTTCTATAAACAACTTCGTGTGGGACAATACGGGCGGGATTTTTATGTCTATAAATTCCGTTCAATGCGTGTGGGGGCTGATAAGAAGGGACTGATAACGGTGGGGGGGAGAGATCCCAGAATAACCCGTACCGGGTATTTTATCCGGAAGTATAAATTAGATGAATTACCTCAGTTGTTCAATGTACTGAAAGGTGATATGAGTCTGGTGGGACCACGGCCTGAGGTTCGTAAGTATGTGGATTTGTATACTGATGACCAGAAAAAGGTATTGAGCGTACGTCCCGGAATTACGGATTATGCTTCTATTGAATATGTGGATGAAAACACGATTCTTGGAAAGGCTTCGGATCCCGACAAGGCATATATAGAACAGATTATGCCCGATAAAATACGGTATAATATGAAATATATATGTAATCGTTCGGTGAAGGAATATTTTAAAATTATATTTCTGACATTTTGGAGCATCATTCGTTAGATACGTTTTTGAAGAAAGTGAGGGAAGTTCTTCTTTTTGTTTTTGTACCTTATTACGTGAGAAAGAAGAAGGAGGAGTAGCTCGGGAGTAAGTTCCGGAAAGAAATTAATTCAATAAAAGAGAAAGGATCAGCAATTGCTGATCCTTTCTCTTTTATTGAGCCTCTTGTCGGATTCGAACCAACGACCCCGAGATTACAAATCACGTGCTCTGGCCAACTGAGCTAAAGAGGCGTCATTTCTGTTTTGCGGGTGCAAAGGTAGGAAAAACTTTTAAACTTGCAAATACTTTGGCAAAAAATGCTTCATAAAAATAGTGTTTGATAAATCGGATTCTTTGTTTACTTTTGCAAATCAATTAATTATAGAAAAGTATGAAGAAGAACTTTTTTTATGTATGTGGTCTGTCATTGCTTCTTTGGGGTATGGCAGCATGTTCCGGACAGGGAAAAGCGGATAAAGCAACCGTTGTTGCGGATAGTGTAGTGGTGAAAACGGATAGTGTTGCGGCAGACAGCACAGGATATATTGTGAGAGTAGGAGAGATGGCCCCCGATTTTACTATTACTCTGACAGATGGAAAGCAGATAGAGCTTTCTGCACTTCGTGGCAAAGTGGTGATGTTGCAATTCACGGCCAGTTGGTGCGGAGTATGTCGTAAAGAGATGCCTTTTATAGAGAAAGATATCTGGCTGAAACATCAAAGCAATCCGGAGTTTGCCTTGATCGGTATTGATCGTGACGAACCTCTTGACAAAGTGATTGCATTTGGTAAGTCGGTAGGGGTGACTTATCCGTTGGGATTGGATCCGGGAGCGGATATATTTGCAAAATATGCATTGCGTGAATCGGGTATCACCCGCAATGTACTGATAGACCGGGAAGGCAAGATTGTGAAGCTGACTCGTTTGTATAACGAAGAGGAATTTACTTCACTGGTAAATCAAATTGATGAAATGCTGAAGAAATAAGTTGAACAAGCAGGGGTGATTTTTTGTTTTTAGCATGGAATCACCCCATCTTTTTATTGTATGGCTATAACGATTATTATTCTCGTACTGTCGGCTGCCTTTTTCATGAGTGGAAAGGTACGGTCTGACTTAGTGGCATTGTGTGCGCTGGTATTATTAATACTTTTCAATATCCTTACTCCGGAGGAAGCGCTTTCGGGCTTTTCCAATTCTGTTGTTATTATGATGATCGGTCTGTTTGTGGTGGGCGGAGCTATTTTCCAAACGGGGCTGGCAAAGATGATCAGTAGCCGTATCCTGAAGTTTGCGGGAACAAGCGAGTTGAAACTCTTTGTACTGATCATATTGGTGACAGCGGCTATCGGCGCTTTTGTCAGCAATACGGGAACGGTGGCATTGATGCTGCCTATTGTGGTCAGCATGGCCATGAGTGCCAATATCAATGTAAGCCGTCTGCTGATGCCTCTTGCTTTTGCCAGCAGTATGGGTGGTATGATGACGTTAATTGGTACTCCGCCTAACCTTGTGATACAGAATGCCTTGATTGAAGCCGGATATGAACGGCTCTCTTTCTTTACCTTCACTCCCGTGGGACTGGTATGTGTTACTGTCGGTCTGATTGTGCTGATCCCGCTGAGCAAGATATTCCTGACGAAGAAAACAGATAAAGAAACGCGGGGAAAGCATAAGAATAAGTCGCTTCAGGAATTGGCGGGGGAATATCAGTTATCGCAGAACCTGTATAGGGTGGAGGTCGAAGAATCTTCAGGAATTGTCGGTAAAACAATACAGGAGTTAGGGATTCCGCAGAGGTATCATGTGACAATTCTGGAAGTGCGTCGCCGATCGGTTTCATCCCGACACTTTTTTAAGACAAAAAAGCAGGAGATGGCAGAAGCGGGAACCCTGATTGAAGCAGAAGATATTCTTTATGTATTAGGGGAGTTTGAGAACGTGAAACGTTTTGTCGGTGAGAATCGTCTGGCTTTATTGGATACACATAAGACGGAAGGTAATTTGCATAATACGGATGAAGGTTTCGATTTTCAGGAGATAGGCATTGCCGAAATCTTGTTGCTGCCTACTGCCAATTTGATAAACAAACCGGTAAAAGCTTCCGGATTCAGGGAGAATTACAGCATTAATATATTGGGAATTCAGCGCAAGCGTGACTACTTGTTGAAAAACCTGAAGGATGAAAAAATGCATTCGGGAGATGTCTTGCTGGTACAGGGAAGTTGGGCAAACATTGCCAGGCTTGGTGAAGACCAGTCGCAATGGGTCGTTCTGGGGCAACCATTGGCTGAAGCAGCTAAAGTGACCTTGAACCATAAAGCACCGGTAGCGGCACTGATCATGTTGGGGATGATTATAACCATGATGTTCGACTTTATTCCGGTGGCCCCTGTGACGGCAGTAATTGTCGCAGCTCTGCTGATGGTGCTGACCGGATGTTTCCGCAATGTGGAAGAAGCTTATAAAACAATCAACTGGGAGAGTATTGTATTGATAGCGGGAATGTTGCCCATGTCATTGGCATTGGAGAAAACCGGGGCTTCGGAAGTGGTGTCGCAATCATTGGTGAACGGTCTGGGTACTTACGGGCCTTTTGCTTTGTTGGCAGGCATCTATTTCACTACTTCGCTGATGACGATGTTTATCAGCAATACGGCTACTGCGGTGCTGCTTGCTCCTATTGCGCTTCACTCTGCCGTACAGTTGGGACTGAATCCCTATCCGTTTCTGTTTGCCGTGACGGTGGCGGCGAGTATGTGTTTTGCTTCACCTTTCTCCACGCCGCCTAATGCATTGGTGATGCCGGCAGGACGCTATACATTTATGGATTATGTAAAAGTTGGTCTTCCGTTGCAGATCATTATGGGCGTGGTGATGGTGTTCGTGTTGCCGTTATTGTTTCCGTTTTAGTCTTTTAGGAGGGCTGGTTATCGGGAGTTTTCATGCCTGCCCGGTCACGGGACAACAGTCAGTTTGGCCAGGTAGTCATAATGTTTGCCCTCTTTTATCATTTCGGCCTTGAAGCCATTGTCGGCAGCATAGGCACTGAGGGTCTGGAAGTCGATATACAGCCAGTCGAAAGAATCACCTTGAATGTCTTTGTACTGCATGCGGAAGTCGATTTCTCCATAATAATCTCCGGCCAGGTCGATCAGGAAACTTCCGTCTTCATCTTCGAACAGATAGCGGAGGTCACTTGAATCCATCAGGATGCAACCATTCGGGCGGAGTATTTGTTTCATCTTACGGAAGAAGACAGGCATATTCTCCAAGCGTCCGATGATACCGGAACCGTTCATCAACATTAGTATGGTATCGAAAGTATCGGCAAAGTGTTCGTCGAACAGATTGACCTGACGAGCATCTTTTACTCCCTGGAGTTTCATCACTTCGACGGACAAAGGAGAGATGTCGATGGCAGAAACTTCTTTGCCGGCTTTCTGAAGAGCAAGGGCGTGGCAGCCACTTCCGGCGCCTACGTCGAGTATTCTTCCGGTAGCCATCTGAAGAGCTGTGCGTTCGAGCAGGGGCATCTGTCCGGCTTCGCGGAAAAGTTGTTTGACGGGTATTTCGTCTTCATCGAACTGAGAAGAAAATACACGCAGTCTGTCTGCCTTGTGATTGTGATAATAATCGGCTATGGCGGCACCCATCGGGTCTTTTTCTGCCGGGAGCAGGAATGTATCCATTGATTGGTTTTTAGTTGTTACAGCGGGCAAAGATAGGGAATTCACAGAAAAAGAGTATCTTTGTCCACGGAAAATATAGAATAAGAAAGGAAAGATTATGAGTTTAGAAGATGCAATTATGGGTGGGATTGTCTTTAAAGGAAAGAAAGAAGGCCCGAAAAAAGATGAAAATAAAGTAAAAACAAAAGCGAAGAAAACAACTTATATAAAGGGAACCCATGGTTCCGGAGCAGCCAAGATGAAAGCTGAAATTCGGAGAAAGAGGGCGAATAGACACAAACGGTAAATAACGATGAACGATAAACTGTTTGCAATATTAATGTGCAGCCTGTTTATCGTTCATTGTTTAGAAACATGCGTCGTTTATCGTTTTAGAACCGCTCCGGCAATATTTCGATCCAGTAATCATCCGGATCGTTGATAAAATACAGTCCCATGGCAGTATTCTCAAAGCATACGCAGTTCATTTCTTTGTGATATTGGCGTATGGCATCATAATCTCCCGTTACACGGAAGCAGAGATGGCTTTCGTTCTCTCCCAATTCATATGCTTCGGTATGGTCTCTCAGCCAAGTGAGTTCCAATAAGAATCCGGTGGTGCTATCTGTGAGATATACCAGAATAAAGGAACCGTCAGCGGCTTCTTTCCGGTGGTGTTCTTTCAGTCCCAGTGCTTTTTCGTAGAAAGCAATGCTGCGTTCCAGATCAGTCACATTGATGTTAAAGTGGTCAAATCTACTTTTTATTTCCATTGTTGCTAAGTTTATTTTGTTTTAGGTTAAAATAGAACTTATAAAGTTGCACCACAGATTATACTGATTAGGGCAGATTGTCTATATTAATAATCTAATTAAAATTCAATCTGTGTTTATCCGTGTAATCTGTGGTGGCTGATTTATTTCATAAATGCTTTTGTTATTTTACCTGCATAAGTTCTGGGCTGTCCTTCCATTGGTGTCGGGGCAGGAAGCTTCTGACATTCCAGTATGACAGACGGCTCGCTTTGTCCTGTAGGATAGAAACGTATGCTATATGTCTCTGCTTTCTCCAGTTGCTCGTAAGGCTGGTCGGGCGAGAGGATGCTGAATACAACAGGGCTTCCGGAAATTTTTCCTATGGATCCTCCGGCGTTAGCTGTCATCATGGTCATGTTGAAAGGATCGGAGCCGATAGCGATCACCAGTCGGCCTGCACCCATCTGGATGGCGTTGGCAGGGACTTGATCGGGAGCTACCTCTTTATAGCCAGGCATTGTGCTTGGAGGGGTAACAGGGATTGCGGGGGTAACCGTAGCTGCTTTTTCTACCTTTTCAGTTTCTTTTTCACCACCGATTACCACAACTTTCGGAGCGGTCACTACTGCCGGCTTTTTCGGAGCGGCTTCTGCTGCTGCGGCTTCCTGAGGTTTTTGGCTCAGTGCTTTTGCTGCCTCTTCAAAAAGGTTATCGGCAAAGTCTACCGTCTTCCTGCGCCATTTGGCAAGACCACGTACCAGTTTGGTTTTGGTTTTATTCAGTGCAAATTTATCGGTGATCCATTCTTCGGCTGTATATTTTTCTTTTTCACGATAAGTGTAGCGGATTTTTTCTATTTCCATTGTGCACTTCTGCGGCTGGCAGTTGACGGTGATTTGATAGGTCAGCCAAGTACGGTCCAAAGAAAGAGCGGTAGAGCTGAATACCAGCCACTCTTCGCCGGTTGCGGCAATGACACCTTGGTCTTTATATACCACGCGGCTATTGTTTTTGTTCTGGGCCATGCGTCCGTCAAGCCACTTGAGCATCCGTTCATAGATTTCGTCTTGTGACATGCCGGGAATGCTGAATTCGCGGCTGAAAACTACCCGTCCGTCAACTTCGGGCACGGCGCCCGCAAGGTATCTGCTGTCATCATCATCTTTGTCATTGTCTGCCCAAAGGGTTGCAGGCAGGCAAATCATAAATAACACGAGAAAAAATTGTGTCAGTTTGTTCATAATCGTATGTTTTATTTAGTTATATCTCAAAGCTTTCGCCCCGGTGAGTGATGGTGATGAAACGGCATCCACCGGCTTCGGCTATAGACCGGAAAGCATTACCTCCCTCGTAGTCTTCGCTGAAGTGCATGGGTACAAATATAGTAGTTTTTATTCGTTCGATGAATTGTTGGGCGCCTTTCATATAATCTTTTCCCATTCGGCGGTCGACGGGGAACATTACCAGATCGACGGCCGGAGCAGATTCCCGGAGAAATTTCACTTCTGCCAGAAAGTCGCCTTCGGCTTTGCGTATCTCTTGTTCGGTAGACTCTTCGCTCCAATGCCAATTGTTGAGGTCACCGGCATGGAAGATGCTTTTCCCTTGCAGATGAATCAGGAAGGAGATGCCTACGTCCGTAGAACCGAAAGCCTGAATGCGCAGTGTATCATCTTCGTACTCCTCACCTTTATTAATATAGATAGCATCTTCACTTTGTGCCCGATGATGCTTCAGGATATCTTTTGAGAAGATATAGATGATGTCTGGACGTTGCTCTTTCCAGGTCAGTATTTCCCGGTTAAAATGGTCGGGATGAAAATGTGAGGCAAGTACATACAGCTTGCCGGGTCGTTGGAGCAGACGGTCGTGTACGATACCTTTATTTCGTTCCGTTTCCGAAGAGTCCTTGTAATAATCAATGATAAGGGTTACACCTTCTGCTTCGATGGCGAACCCGCTGTGGTATATATAATCCAGAATCATAAGCGGATGTATTTTATGAATGCAATATTACGTATTATTTGTTGGTTGCGCAAGCACAATAACCGGAAATATCAAGGGGCAAGCCTCTCTTTCCGCCAGCTTCCGTCCGCTTGGAGGGTGTAGAGAAAGCGGTCGTGCAGTCGGTTGGCTCTACCCTGCCAGAACTCGATTCGTTCAGGGGTGACGGCATAGCCTCCCCAGTGTACCGGACGTTCCACTTCTCTGCCTACCCATCGGGCAGCTTCTGCAACGAAACTGCGAATCAATTGCATCCGGCTCTTCAACGGACGGCTTTGAGGAGAGATGCGTGCTCCGATGCGACTTTTGTAGGGGCGTTGGTGGAAGTAGGCGTCGGATTCACCGGCAGGGACTTTTGAGGAAATACCTTCAATGTGTACCTGTCTTTCCAGCGCATGCCAGACGAAAGAGAGAGAAATATACGGATTCTTTGCCAGATGACTGCCTTTACGGCTTTCATAATTGGTATAAAAGATAAATTTTCCGTCATGCAAATCTTTCAGCAATACGGTACGGGTCGATGGTCGCCCTTCGGGGGATACGGTACCTACCAGCATGGCTGTAGGTTCTTCTACCTGTGCATCGATAGCTTCGTGCAGCCATCGGTTGAAAAGAGAAAGCGGGTTGTCGGGAAGATCTCCTTCCTTCAGCCCGCCTTTGGTGTACTCCTGCCGGATGGCAGCGAGGTTGATAGTCTCACTCCCGGCCCCTCTTCCGTGAAGAGGGGAATCAGGATGTGTGGACGTATGATCGGTTGACATAAGCAATTACTTTAAATTTACATCGGTACTTCTATCAGTAATATCTTGGAGTCTTTCAGGGTTTCTATCTCAAAGCTTTTGGTTTCAGAGATTCCCAATCCGTCGCGGCGGGTCAGGATGATATCGTCTATTTTTATTTCTCCTTCGATGAGGAAAACGTAGACTCCCGTATCCGTTCCATGTATCTTGTATTCAAGCGTTTTTCCGGCTTCTGCTTCACCCATTGAGAACCAGGTGTCCTGTAGCAGTTTGGCTGGTGTACTGCCATCCGGTGACAGAATCAGGGCCAGTTCGTTTTTCTTCAGCAACCCCCGGATGTCGTAGTCCTGATAGAGTGGGTGGGTGTTTCGCTCTTTGGGCATGATCCATATTTGTAGAAACTCCACAGGTTCCGACTTGCTGCCGTTCATTTCACTATGATAGATGCCTGTTCCGGCACTCATCACCTGAATATCGCCAACAGTGATGGTACGGCTGTTCTTCTTACTGTCTCCGTGTGCCAGAAATCCCTTCAGGGGGATGGAGACGATTTCCATGTTCTTATGTGGGTGGGTCTGAAAACCTTCTCCCGGTGCGACACGATCGTCATTCAGCACTCGTAAAGCGCCGAAGTGGATGCGTTCGGGATTATAATATTCATCAAAGCTGAAACTGTGGTGGCTGTCAAGCCAGTCATATAAAGATCGTCCGCGGGTATCCGAGCGGTGAACTACCTTTTTCATAATGTATCCTTTCTTTTAAAATGTATTCTATAAGCCAAACAATTGGGAAGTATAAATGGTTTGAAGCGTTCACTTTTTTATTAGGAACAAGGGGAAGGAGGCGGTTCCAGAAGAGAAACAATCAGACTCTTGAAATCCGGTAAACAGAAGAGATTTGAATGCGTTCGGTAAATATGAGCCGGAGAAAATTTTGTTGAAAATATTATTATCTTATTTTTGTGCTTCCAAAATCCGCCAATAGTAAGAAGATATGAGAAAGTTATTGTATGTTATTCTGTTAGTACTGCTTCATTGTTTTATATCTCCGGTGTCTGTTTGCGCCGGAACGTTTTCTTTACCAGACAGTTTGATTACAGATGACAACGTATATAAGTATACATTCTCCGACTTTGAAAAAGCGCAGCAGATCATGGAGCAGTTGAGGAAACAGAAGTCGCTTCCTCCGTTCCGCTTGGATGTGGTGGAAGGCGATTTGTATTTCAATGTAGGGCAATACTACTGGGCGTTGAAATTCTATAAGCGTGCTTTGGAAAGTGACTCGGTGCTCAATAGTGATAAAAACTATATGGAACAGGTGCACCGTATGATTTCGTGTTACGACTGTTTGCACAATGAGAATAAAAAGGCACAGTATGTGGATTTGCTTTTGAAGAGGGCTGAACTGTGTGATGATAAAGCGATGCAGTCCGTTGCTCTGTTTAATATGGGGAAGATGCTCTATTATCAGGGTAATAAGGATAAGGGATATGAATTTATGGAGCAGGCGGTAGCGATGATGGAAAAAACAGATTACCCATATAAGTACGATAACCTGCGCTATAATTACAATACTTTGCTGATATTTCAGGAGTCGGACAGGCGTAGTGAAGAGGCCCTGAAAACACTGGCTGCATTAGAAAGGATTGTGACGGAAGAGACCGGCAGTGAGATACCGATGGAGGGATTGAGCGGAAAGGAAAAAAAGGCAATGTACGCCCATTACGCTGTGGTTCTTTTCCGGTTGGGGCGGTCGGAAGAGGCTGACCGCTATTACCGGCTATTTTTGTCAGTAAGTAAGGAATACGATCGCGATGACTACCTGATTATGCCTTATCTGTTCGATCGGAAGATGTATGATCAGGTGATCCGCATGAATTCCGCTCGTGAAAAGGTATATGTCACGCGGAAAGATACGGTAAATTATTATATGGTCACCATTAAGAAGTCCCTCGGGCGTGCCTATCGGGATAAAGGTGATTACCGGACTGCTGCAAGATATTTTGAACAGCTGGCTGTGTTGCGTGATAGCATTAAGGCCAGAGAGCAGAAAAGTGCTGCATTGGAACTGGCAGCGGTTTATGAAACGAATGAAAAGGATATGTTTATTCAGCAGCAAGCCGCTGATATGCGGATGAGGAATGCCTTGCTGATATTTGTGGTCTGTATTGTTTTTCTGTTAGGGGTACTTTTATGGAGAACCATCCGACATAACCGTACCATACGCCGTAAGAATAAGGCAATGGTAGGAACCATCGAGGATTTGCTGGTTCACAAAGAAGAACTCTACCGGAAAAAAGAGGAGAACCATCTATTGAAAGAACAGTTACAGAAAGAGCGGGAAGTACGGACGTATATAGATGGAAATGCATTGCAGGCAGAAGAGCCCGGAAAGTCGGATGTTCCTGTCGATCCGGAGCCCGAGACGGAAGATAACAATGCGGTACACGATAAAATGCTGTTCGACAAACTGGAGCGTGAAATCATTAACCGGCAGTTATATCTTCAGCCGGACTTTTCGAGAGAGGAGTTAATCAAGACAATCTACATTCCCAAGAATAAGTTTGCGCCGCTTTTTAAGCAATATGCCGGAATGAGTTTTTCAAAATACATTAATAATCTTCGTTTGGAGTATGCTGCCAAGATGCTGAAAGATTACCCCGATTATACAGTAGACACGATAGCCCAGGAGTGTGGAATGTCTACCCAATCTTTTTATCGTCTCTTTTCCGGTAAATTTGGGGTGACTCCTACCGATTTTCAGGTAGGAGTACAACGTGTTAGTAATAAGGAAATTACTGAGTGAAAGTGAAAAAATGAGAGACTAAGAGTGAAAAAATGAGAGAATAACCCACTTCAAGTATTTTGATCTGTAAATCTTTCCCTTTACCTTTGAACCACATCAACGAATCTGGTTTAGGTGATGTACTGTACCCAAAATCTGCCGGGAGTTTTCTCCCGGCAGATTATTCTCAGCAAGGCCGGTCACTGCATCAGGCTATTAGAAAATTTCACAGAGTTAATCTTTTAAAAAACACGTATTGTTATGATTAGGAAAGCATTCAAAGTAGGTGATACAATCACCATCAAACGTACCTCACATGCAGGTACTGGTTATCGTTACGCTTTAGTACGCCTGACTGGTGGAGTTGCCCTTGTGGAGGAATTGTCAGAAGATGCCGATACCTTGGGTGGAATGTCTGTACAGTCTTTTACCTTCCAGTTTTTGCAGCCGGGACAGGTAGAGATTCAGTTTGCCTATTATCGTGATGTCACGGGAGTTCTTTACGAAGACGTATTCCCTTATACAGTAGTTACTTCCGAAAAAGCGGATATAATAATAGGAGGCTGGGGAGAATTTGAACCGTTGACGGATCAGGATAAAGAATTGTTCCAGACCTGCATGACTTTGAAAGGGGTGGATTACACTCCACTTCTGGTTGCCAAACAACTGGTAAGCGGCTATAACTACCGCTTCATCTGTATGACTAAAACAGTAACCCGCGAGCCCAAGTATGGTTTTGCTAAAGTAACTATTTATGCTCCTCTGAAGGGAGAGCCTTTGTTAGAGAGCATTGTGGAATACTGATGAAAAAAGGGTGAACCGAAGGCACATAAATAGAGAATGCTAAATAGTAATCCCGGACATTATGTATTTCATCCGGGTCCCCCCCTTGGATTAAGCCTGCCGTTTCTTGAGAAAGAAGTGGCAGGCATTATTGTTTGTTACACATCACTTTTTCGTGTTGCTCTTTTCTAAGCATTGCCCAGTTTCACTTCATTCACTAAAGGTTTCCGGTTCTTGAAGTCCCGTATGTTCTCCAAAGTCGTTGCTGCAATATTAGCCAGAGCCTCGCGGGTAAAGAATGCTTGATGAGAAGTTACGATCACGTTATTAAATGACAGCAAACGTGCCAGCACATCGTCGTCGATGATACGGTCCGATTTATCTTCGTAGAAGTATTCGCTTTCTTCTTCATAAACATCCAGTCCGGCCGAACCGATCTTTTTATTTTTTAATCCTTCGATCAGCGCATTGGTATGAATCAGCTGTCCCCGTCCGGTATTGATGATCATTACTCCGTCTTTCATTTTGCTGATCGAGTAGTCATTGATCAGATACTTTGTCTGTTCAGTGAGCGGGCAGTGCAATGATATGATATCCGAGCTGTGGTATAATTCATCGAGCGTCGTATATACTATCTGGTTCTCCCGTGCAAAGTTATAATCCGGATATAGGTCATAGGCCAATATGTTCATGCCGAATCCTTTGAGGATGTGTATCAGTATTTTTGCAATCTTTCCCGTACCGATGATACCTGCTGTTTTTCCGTGCATATCGAAACCTAACAGTCCATGCAGAGAGAAGTTCCCATCCCGTGTACGCCACGAAGCTCTCGGAATCTTCCGGTTGAGTGAAAGCATCAGGGCAACCGTATATTCGGCTACGGCATACGGTGAATAGGCCGGGACGCGGACAACGGTTACTCCGTTTTCGGCAGCGGCTTTTAAGTCTACATTATTATATCCGGCACAGCGAAGAGCGAGTAATTTTACCCCGTTGGCGGCCATTGTTTTTATTACTTCAGCATCAGCTGTGTCGTTCACGAAAATGCAGACAGCATCCACTCCCTGGGTCAGCAGCACGTTGTGCCGGTTCAAGTGACCTTTGAAAAATCGGAGTTCGAATCCGAATTCTTTGTTTTTTTCGTTGAAAGAAGCTTCATCGTAGGGTTTGGTACCAAAAAATGCGATTGTATATGCCATAGTTTTCCTATTTTATATTCTATAATATAAAAACGTTTAGCAATGGAGTAATGTTTGGCTTTCGGGGTGTCTTTTCTTGCGATGTTTTCTTATTCGTTTCAATCGAAACAGTTTGTGTTTCCAATTAATTTGTTGGTGAAAACGTAATTAGATGCACAAAAATATTCGTCATGTGCAATATTATTGTACCTTTGCGCCCGAAATAACTTAAAAAAGATTTAGATGAGAAAATTATTCTTGATTAGCATCGGGTTGCTAATCGTTTCAACTTCAACTTTTGCGGGAGGTCTCCTGACAAATACCAATCAGCACGTATTGTTTTTGAGAATGTTGGCTCGTGATGCTTCTACACAAATTGACGCAGTATATTCCAATCCGGCAGGTGTCGCCTTCATGGAAGATGGTTTTCATCTGTCTCTCAACGGACAGAGTGCTTTCCAGACAAGAACCATCACTTCTACTTTCGCTCCGTTTGCAGGCTTTGGCGGAAACGCTACAAAAGTATATAAAGGTGAAGCTTCGGCTCCGTTCATCCCCAGTGTATTTGCAGTATATAAGAAGGATAAGTGGGCATTCTCCGGGAATTTTGCAGTAACCGGTGGTGGTGGTAAGGCTACCTTTAATGAGGGATTGGGTTCATTCGAGTCATTGGTATCTGTAGTGCCCGGAATGATGGTAGCTGCCGGTAAAGAAATGGTAGACGGAGGCATTCTGCCGATTAATATCTTTGAAGGTACCAATAAATACTCGGTTGACAGCTATATGCGTGGTAAGCAGATGATTTTTGGTCTTCAACTGGGAGCATCTTATAAAATCACCGATTACTTGTCTGCATTTGCCGGTGTACGTATGAATTACGTAAGCAATGGATATGAAGGACATATTCGTAACATTGAAGCTAATATCGGTGGAGGGGAAATGGTAAATGTGAACAAATATTTCAGTGATTATGCCAAGCAAGCCAGAACAGCTGCAGATGCTTATCTGGCAGCGAATGATATGGTTAATTATGCAAAATATGATGCTATCGCAAAGAAAGCGACCGGTGTTGCAGAATTGACGGCTGATAAAGAGTTGGACTGCGACCAGACAGGTTGGGGGGTAACTCCTATTTTGGGCTTGGACTTTAAGATGAATAAGTGGAACATTGGTGTAAAATATGAGTTCAACACCAAACTGAATGTAGAGAACAAGACTCGTATAGATAATACAGGGCTGTTTGCGAATGGAGTAAATACTCCGCACGATATTCCGGCTTTGTTGACAGTAGGTGTTTCTTATGAAATTCTTCCGGTACTTCGTGCTTCAGTTGGTTATCATCATTTCTTTGATACCAGTGCACGTATGGCCGATGCTAAAGATCCTGTGACCGGCCAGACTATGGGTAAACAGCATTTCATCAAACAAGGTACTAACGAATATTTGGGTGGTATCGAATGGGATGTTTGTAAATGGGCCCAGGTAAGTGCCGGTATGCAACGTACCAAATATGGTGTAGGTGATAATTACCAGAGCGATATGAGTTTTGCAGTTAGTTCTTATTCATACGGTTTTGGTGCCGGATTCGACATTACGAAGAACCTGAAACTGAACGTTGCTTATTTCTGGACTGATTACGATAAATATACCAAAGAGACTCCTAATTATGGAGGTACAGGAATCTCCGGAAAGGATGTCTTTACTCGTACCAATAAAGTATTCGGTATCGGTCTCGACTATAAGTTCTGATACAAGGCTTCTACTAATCTTTATTAATATAACTCTCAAGAAGGATCGGATTACTCAAATAATCCGGTCCTTTTTCATTTAACCTCCTATATTAAGATTATCTTTGTGTTCTAATCCCGAAAGATATGAGAGACACATTTTTTCTTTTCTTTGCTGCATTGAGCTTTGCATGCGTTTCTTGCAGCCGGACTAATCCCGTGAAAGAGCCCGATATTCTGAAAGTGGAGCTGAAAGAAACTCCTGTTTCCGTTTCCGAACTGTTTTCTAAAGTTGAAGTGATTCCGTTGGAAACCTCGGACAGTTGCCTGCTGGCCACAATTTTGAGAGTGCTTGTTTCCGGAGATACTACTTATATATTGACTCAGGATTATCCTACTTTCAGGCATATCACGTTGATGGCTTTTGATAAAAAAGGGAACTATCTCCGTTCTATCGGGAGAGTAGGGCAAGGTCCCGGTGAATATTCACAGATTTATGATGCAGTCATTAATGACCAACGAAAACTGGTGTATATGCTGTCTCCTTTCGGTTCGATGTATACCTATCGGCTGGACGGTTCGTTTATAGATAAAAAGATACTGCCGGAGAAGATAAACTTCCAGAAGATAGGATTGACTCCGGGCGGTGACCTGTTGACGTGGTCGGCACTGAACAAAGATGACGGGGCTTGCGTCATGCGGTTGGAGCCCGATTCGGCGAAGTTGATCAATGAGTTCTGGTCTGATCACTTCTGTCTGAACTGGGCTTGTTGGGATGTATTTTATTCTTATCAGGGTAAAGCCTACTTTTCTCCTACGTTTTATGAAGAAGTTTACGAAATCACACGGGATAGCCTTCGTGTAGCTTATCGCTGGGATATGGGAGAACAGAATATAAATATAGAGCAGTATCATTTTAATTCAGGGCCGGATACACGCAAGGAAGAGGAAGAACGGCTGAGGGAATACCGTAAAACGGGTAAGATAGCCTTTAATTTCACCAAGCAATATCAGACGGATAAATACTACTATGCGCAATTATTCAGTATGTCATCCTATCCCCAAAGGAAACTTACAAATCTTCTTTATCGCAAAAAGGATGGAGTTGTTTTTTATTTTGAGAAGACACGGGAGGGCATCCGGATCAGCCCGGAGGTGGTGACTGAGGACTTTATGCTTTGCATCGTTCCGACCGAGGAGTTGGAAAATTATAAGAGTATACTTCCCGAGGGAGAATATCGGGCATTAAGTAAAAGAGTGGAAGATGATAATCCCTGTGTGGTGAAATTTTATTTTTAGCCCCATCTCCGTAGGGTAATAACAGAGACGGGGCTGGGTTCGTCCTTGGACTTTTTTTACGTTAGAGTTCAGAGAGATTTATAAAAAGTTAGAACGAATATTGTACCAATGCGTTCATGCGGTTGGCATGACGGGTATTGCTACTGAAGTCCGTACGCCATCCTCTCAGATATTCGGCGCCTACCTGTAAGTTGCTGGTTACGTTCCAAAACAGGTTAGCCACCAGATATTGGCCCTTCCGGTACATATCGGGTACATCGCTTGGATACGTGTGTTCCGAGTAGAGGCGTGACAAACTGTAAGTGCCCGATACAAATACATCTTTGCTGATGTTGTATTGCAATCCGGCGAACCATCCCAACATGGGGAGCGTCTGCATGCGCCCTTCTTTTTCCGGGTTAGGAACAATATCCACATTCAGGTTGCTCAAGTCGTTCAGATATTGTCCGATACCCCTTCCGTAATTCACCTGTCCGTATACTTGCCATTTCGGAGTTACGTTGAAGGAAGTCGAAGCTTGAAGTCCGTATCCGGCTTTTGAGTGCGCCTTATTGTCTACGGAACTTGAATAAGTCATGCTGCGAACGATGGCAGCTAACTTCAGGTGGCTGTTGGCATTCCAGTTATACTGTGCTGAGGCAGTGAAGTCGGGCATACGCTGGGTGTTGATGGTGAGATACTGATTCGTGGTACCGTCTACCGATGGCATTTTGACACCGACGCCGAATTTCCAGTTCTTCAGCTTGTCACACATATAGCTCAATTGAGTGGTTCGATAGAAAGCCGAGCCGTTAGGGCCTGCAAAGTCGATGGTAGGAGGCAGGGCGGCAAGGTCCATAAAGTTACCATAGCTGTATCCCAGAGTAAAGCCGAGGAAGGTAGCATAAGCATTCTGCAACTCGAAAGTCTTTCCGTCTCCACGGAAGTTTGCAGCAGTATAAACCACGAAGTCACCCAGACGTTTGGTATGTCCCACCAGTTTCAGGAAAAGAGTCGAAGTGCTGATATCCATCTGGAACTGATTGCGTGCACGGTCGGCAGAGCTTTTATTAGGAATCAGCGCCGGATAGAAGTCTACATCTTTCACAATTCCCCCGAAGTCATATTCGGCGGTTGCCCGTACATATCCGCCGATACCCAGTGCGAACTTTCCTTGCCGGTCGGTCAGTACGAAGCGTGGAGCCTTCGGTTCCTGGAAACGCGGAAGACGCGTCTCGTTCATGATCCGGATAATCTCGTCTCCGGCTTTGTCGGTCGATACAAACATCACGGAGTTCGGTTCTTCATCTTCGATGATTACTTTTTTCTGGGCATGTGCCGCTACAGGCAAGAGTCCCAATCCGAGTAGCATAGCTACAGATCTAAAAAATGTTTTCATTATAAGTTAAGTTTTAAGTGAATTGCCCTATTGAACAACTTAAATGGGAAATGGTTGAAGGGCCGAGGGAAAAATCGCCAAATTATGCGGAAGAATTGCTATAGGACAGACCGTTTAAAATGCGAATCTTTGCATATTCGATAATCAGAAAGAAAGAAGAGCAATGGAAAAGATGAATATTACCCATAAGATAGTGGCTATGCAGCCCGAACTGGAACATTTTGCCTATAAACTGACTGCTGACCGGGAGTCGGCCAATGATCTGGTACAGGATTGTCTGTTGAAGGCATTGGACAACAAAGAAAAATTTGTGCATACCCAGAATTTCAAGGGATGGATGTATACCATCATGCGCAATATCTTTATCAATAATTACCGTAAGTCGTTACGTGAAGTGGATATGACCGATTCCACCTATAATCTCTATGCGCAAACCATGACGGAAGGTGAGGACGGCAACCGCTTTGAAACAATTTACGATCTGAAGGAACTCTATAAGGTGATTAATGCCGTTCCCGAAGAGTTGAAGAAGCCTTTCCTGATGTTTGTTGCCGGATTCAAGTATCGTGAGATAGCTGAGAAGATGGATTTGCCGGTAGGGACTATCAAGAGCCGTCTGTTCCTGATCCGCAAAAGATTACAGCAGGATTTGAAAGACTTCTCGTAAGAGCGCTTATTAAGATCGATGCCGGATTTTCCGGAAGTATGAATGGGCTTTTGCAACTCTGTGACAAGAGTAAAAAGAATAGTGTGTTAAGTGTTTGTTATGTTGTACCCGGACGGGGCATTACATTATATGTTATCGCGATAACAATATATGTAATGCCCCGTTACATATATTGTTATTTTGTCGATTAAAAAAGAATTGCTACCTTTGCTGCCCGTAAACGTATGATGCCGTGAATAGCGGTCGTGTATTCTAGAACACCACGTAAAAAACAGGAATTATGAAAGAAAAAGTATCTATACCCTTCATGTTGCTCGGCATTCTGTTCAACGTCTGCCTGATTGCAGCAAACCTTCTCGAAACCAAAGTGATTCAGGTTGGCAGTATCACTGTTACTGCCGGATTGCTGGTGTTTCCCATATCCTATATTATCAATGACTGTATAGCCGAAGTATGGGGATTTAAAAAGGCCCGTCTGATTATTTGGAGCGGATTTGCCATGAACTTCTTTGTGGTAGGCCTCGGGCTGATTGCCGTGGCGTTGCCCGCAGCACCTTTCTGGGAAGGCGAACAGCATTTTGATTTTGTGTTCGGCATGGCTCCCCGCATTGTTGTAGCCAGTCTGTTGGCCTTTCTGGTCGGTTCGTTTCTCAATGCCTATGTCATGAGTAAAATGAAAGTGGCCAGTGGCGGACGTAATTTTTCTGCCCGTGCCATCTGGTCTACGGTAGTGGGAGAAACGGCCGATTCACTGATCTTCTTTCCCATCGCATTCGGCGGACTGATTGCCTGGCCCGAGTTGTTGGTGATGATGGGCACTCAGATTGTGCTGAAGTCCCTTTACGAAGTGATTATCCTTCCGATCACCATCCGTGTCGTGAAAGCCGTTAAGAGAATTGACGGGAGCGATGTTTATGATACCGACATCTCCTATAATGTACTTAAGGTAAAGGATATATAATAAGGAGAACTTAAAAACACTTTTTTCAAGAAAATAAATGATGAAAAATGATTCAGCAGTAGTTCTGTTCAGTGGCGGACAGGACTCTACAACGTGTCTCTTCTGGGCGAAGAAACATTTCAGCAAAGTATATGCGCTTAGTTTCCTGTACGGACAGAAACATGCACACGAGGTAGAACTGGCCCGGGGAATAGCCGAAAGGGCAGGAGTGGAGTTTCATGTGATGGACACCTCTTTTATCGGGAGCCTTGGAAGCAATTCGTTGACGGATACCAGCATCTCGATGGACGAAGACAAGCCGGAAGATTCGTTCCCGAACACCTTTGTTCCGGGACGTAACCTGTTTTTTCTGAGTATTGCCGCTGTCTTTGCCCGTGAACAGGGAGCTTTCCACTTGGTTACCGGAGTTTCGCAGACCGATTATAGTGGTTATCCCGATTGCCGCGACTCGTTTATCAAGTCGTTGAATGTCACTCTGAATCTGGCGATGGACGAACAGTTTGTTATCCATACACCGTTGATGTGGATCGATAAAGCCGAAACCTGGGCATTGGCGGACGAACTCGGCGTATTCGATCTTGTACGGAACGAGACGCTGACCTGTTACAACGGGATTCCTGCCGACGGGTGCGGACACTGCCCGGCATGCAAATTGCGGAAACAGGGGCTGGAAGAGTATTTAAGTAAAAGAAACCGTTAAATGATTAATAGATTATGACTGAACTGAAAGACCAGCTTTCTTTACTGGGAAGAAAGACCGAATATAAGCAGGATTATGCTCCCGAAGTATTGGAATCCTTCGATAACAAGCATCCTGAGAACGATTATTGGGTACGTTTCAATTGTCCGGAGTTTACCAGCTTGTGCCCCATAACGGGACAACCGGATTTTGCCGAAATACGTATCAGTTACCTGCCCGATGTGAAGATGGTGGAGAGCAAGAGCCTTAAGCTATATCTGTTTAGCTTCCGCAATCACGGTGCTTTTCATGAAGATTGCGTGAATATCATAATGAAAGACCTGATCCGTCTGATGGATCCCAAATACATTGAAGTGACCGGTATCTTTACACCCCGCGGCGGTATTTCGATTTATCCGTATGCCAACTATGGTCGCCCCGGAACGAAATATGAAGAGATGGCTGCCCGGCGGTTGATGAATCATGAATAGGGGATAACCCTATTCATGGTGATAGGGCCCGCCGTTCAGTATGGTCATGGCCCTATACATCTGTTCTACAAAGATCAGGCGGATCATCTGGTGCGAAAAAGTCATTTTCGACATGGATATCTTTTCGTGTGCCGCATCATATACCTTTTGTGAAAATCCGTAAGGTCCTCCTATGATAAATACCAGGCGTTTGTTGACGTTTACCAGCTTCTTCTCCATCCAGCGTGCAAATTCCACCGAACGCATCTCTTTTCCGTGCTCGTCCAGCAACACTACCACGTCTCCCGGTTGGAGGGCTTTGCCTATCAGTTCGCCTTCCTTCTCCTTTTGTTGTTCCGGGGTGAGGCTTTTCGTGTTTTTCAGTTCGGGAATCACCTCCATATCGAAAGAAATGAAGTGTTTAGTACGCTCTATGTAATCGTTAATTGCAGTGATATAATGCTGCTCTACAGTCCGTCCTACGACGATAAGGGTTGTTTTCATTCAAGTGCAAACTCTTGTTTATTGCACAAAAATAAGAAAAAAATGTTGTTTTTAGCATTAAATACTTACCTTTGCGTATCGATAATACTTGTGATTATGAAAAAACGGGTACTTTTATGGATGGCCGGACTCGTATTCGCTGTAACTTCGCTCTTCGCACAGGACATACCGGTGGGCGTGGTCGTGGCGTTTAAGAAAGGAAACTCCCAAGAGCTGAACAAGTATTTGGGAGAGAAGGTGGATCTGGTAATTCAGAATCGCTCGACAAGCGTCGACAAACAGACTGCTGAAGCAACACTTGCTTCTTTCTTTAATAGCAACAAGGTGAGTGGTTTTAATGTAAATCACGAAGGTAAGCGAGAGGAGTCGAGTTTTATTATCGGTACCCTGACCACTGCTAACGGCAATTTCCGGGTGAACTGTTTTTTCCGCAGGGTACAAAACAAATATTTTATAAATCAAATAAGAATAGATAAAACCAATGAATGAGTTAATAGACAGACTGATTGATCTGGCCTTTGCCGAAGACATAGGTGATGGCGACCACACAACACTTTCCTGTATTCCCGCCACTGCAATGGGAAAATCGAAACTTTTGATTAAAGAAGCCGGTGTATTGGCCGGTATCGAAATTGCCAAAGAAATATTTCACCGTTTCGACCCGACTATGAAGGTTGAGGTGTTTATCAACGACGGTGCCGAAGTGAAGCCGGGTGATGTGGCAATGGTTGTGGAAGGTAAAATTCAGTCTCTGCTTCAGACAGAACGTCTGATGCTGAACGTGATGCAGCGTATGAGCGGCATTGCCACTATGACACGCAAATACGTGAAGCAGCTGGAAGGCACCAAAACACGTGTGTTGGATACCCGTAAGACTACTCCGGGACTCCGTATGCTTGAGAAAGCGGCGGTAAAGATTGGCGGGGGTGTCAACCACCGTATCGGACTTTTCGATATGATTCTTCTGAAAGATAATCACGTGGACTTTGCCGGTGGCATTGATAAGGCCATCAACCGCGCTAAAGAATATTGCAAGGAAAAAGGAAAAGACCTCAAGATTGAAATCGAAGTGCGCAATTTTGACGAACTTCAGCAGGTGTTGAATATCGGTGGGGTAGACCGCATCATGTTCGATAACTTCACTCCCGAAAATACAAAGATAGCTGTCGAGATGATCGGCGGAAAATATGAGACCGAATCGTCCGGTGGTATCACGTTCGATACACTCCGTGACTATGCCGAGTGTGGTGTAGACTTTATTTCGGTAGGTGCCCTTACCCATTCGGTAAAGGGACTCGATATGAGTTTCAAGGCATGCTGACATTTTGAACGGTCGGCGATAAACGTTCTTAAGCGATAAACGATGAACAGGCTACGCATTGATGCAAAGGCCTATTCATCGTTTATTGTTTCTTTAACTTCTTTTTGCACTATTGTTTGCAGCATTCGTTGCATCCTTGCGTCTAATAGACAAACGACGCAGACATACGTTCGATTTTAAAAAGACAATTGACATTGGAAAACGAGATAGAACTGATAAAGGGCTGTCGGGCAGGAAAGGATTCGGCCCGTAAGGAACTTTATACCCTATACTCGAGGCAATTGCTGGCGGTATGTTTCCGCTATACGGGCGATATGGAAGCGGCGCACGATGTACTGCATGACGGTTTCATCAAAATATTCACCAACTTCTCGTTTCGTGGTGAGTCTTCGCTCGGAACGTGGGTGACCCGGGTGATGGTGACTCAGGCACTGGATTACCTGCGAAGGCAAAAACGGATCAGTCAGTTGGTGATACACGAGGATCAGCTTCCTGATATTCCCGATCTTCCGGAAGGAGGGGAGGCAGGACCGATATCCGAAGAACAGTTGATGAAGTTTGTCGCAGACTTGCCCGATGGCTGCCGGACGGTTTTTAACCTTTACGTGTTTGAGGAAAAGTCTCACAAAGAGATAGCCGAAATGTTGGGTATCAAGGAGCATTCATCCACTTCGCAGTTGCACCGTGCAAAGTTTTTATTGGCAAAAAGGATTAAAGAATATAGAAATCATGAAGAGAGAAAATGATGAAATAACCGATCTGTTCCGTTCCCGTCTCGGCAATGCCGAGATGACTGTGCGGGACGGTTTCTGGGAAGAACTGAATTCTGATGTGATGGTGCGTTGCCATCGTCGGAAGGTGTTTTTCTTCCGCGTAGCGGCAGCCGCTTCCGTACTGCTGGTACTGGCTGCTTCATCGGCTGCTTTTTGGTTCTTCTCTCCGAAAGAGGAGATAGAAGAAGCCTTTACCCAGGTAGCGGTTGTCAGTGGAAATGCGACTCACCTGGATGGTGACGTGGTGAAACAGGATTTCACTCCCGTACATTCCGAGCCTGTTTTGAGTAAACCGACGCCTAAGCGTTTCGGTACTCTGGCCCAATATCAGGACGAAGATGATGATTCGGTTTCGGTTACGGTTTCCATGTCATTCAGCTTCTCTGCAACGACTACACGCAGGGGACAAAATAATCATCCGGATAAAAACTATTGGCAGGCTGGCGGAGATGGACAGACCTTAGTAAATTCTGCTGATGAATCCCCGTCTTCCGATTATACGGCTATGACCGCTAAAGCCCGGACATGGGCTGTAAAGGCGGCAGTCGGTACCGCATTGCCTGCCGGAGATGGTAAATATAAGATGCCTGTTATGGTCGGTCTGACGGTAGAGAAAAAAATAAATAAACATTTAGCCGTAGAAACCGGTTTATTATATTCCAGTTTGCGTGCCGGACAGAACTTGCATTATCTGGGAATTCCCGTAAAACTGAACGTGACACTTGCGGAAATGCCGAAGTTGGATATATATGCTTCTGTAGGTGGAGTTGCGGATAAGTGCATAGCGGGAGCACCCGATAACAGCTTCAAACAGGAGCCTGTGCAACTGGCCCTTACCGCAGGAGTGGGAGTGAACTATAAAATTAATGATAAACTGGCTTTATTTGCCGAACCGGGAGTGTCGCACCATTTCAAGACAGACTCCAAGCTGGAAACAGTACGTTCGGCACGGCCTACGAATTTTAACCTGATTTGCGGTCTGCGCATGACCTATTAACCATTTAGTACGGACGTTATGAAAAAAACATTTTTTATGCTGCTCACGGTTGTTTTATCATTGCTTACTTGTGTAAGTTGCAGCGAAGAGACATTAGATTACAATAACCCGGATGTAGACCTTTTCGTAAGGCAACTCAAAGCGGGGAACTATAATACCAAGAGCCCGAAGGGCTTTGTAGAAGTGCCTAAATTTACGGAGAAGGATATTCCGGCATTGCTGAATTATGCAGAAGACCTGACTCAGGTTGCTTCTTTTCCGCTTCCGCCGGTATCTGCTTACTATAGCGGTAAGGTCCGGTTGGGCGAGTGCATGTTGTGGATCGTAGAAACCATTCGGTTAGGGCATTATGCGTCGTTTGGCTGCAAAATGGTGAGAGCCAATGCCGAGAACTACGAGGGCATCTATTTCCTGACCGATGAAGAGTTACTTGATGCTGCTGCACGGTATCGTCGCTGGTGGGAAAACAGGCAGTATCCTCGTACGGCATGGACCATTGACGCATGCTTTGACGAGCCCCTTTGCGGGAGTGGATACCGTTGGTGGTAAAAAACTAAATCAGATGAAACGTATCGACTTTCTGGCGCTGTCTTCAGGGGCGGCAGTGATCCTTTATGCCCGATGAACAGCCACGTAAAGGAATTCAAAGACAGGAACATGCGAAGCAGGTACTTTCATCTTATTAAATAAGTGTAGAAGAATGAAGCGTTTGATATTGTTTATATGGTTATGTCCGATGGTCCTGATAGCCCGTGCCCAATGGACTGCGAAGGATTCATTGAATCTGCAACGCATCCTGAACGGCCAAGAGGATATCAAGCTGAATATGGATGCTGTGAAACAGATTGATTTCAACAGCTTGCCGGGTGCTCCCAAAATGTCGAAGGAGAAGCCCGGTCTGAAATTGGACGAGACGCTTCCACAAGTGCTTGATAGAAAGAAAATTGTGTTGACTCTCCGGCCTTATACGGCCAATACCAAATATAACTGGGACCCTATTTACCAAAAAAAGATACAGGTGGATGCCGATACGTGGCGGGGAGATCCGTTTGTTGAGTTTTATGAGACCGTTCCTTCCAACTGGGCTAAGAATGTATACGATAAAGGTATCCGCAGTTCATACGAGGAAATCCGTTCCAGTGGGTTGCGGCATAATCTGTTTGGCGAACGTGCCAATGGCAGGATGGTGACTACGCAGAGCATGGTGCATACCTCTGCCATGAAGCTTGGCAAAAGTGGAGTAACCGTGAGTGGAGGCACTATCGGAGGTCTTGACCTGATGACTATTTTCACAAAAGATTTCTGGGACAAAAAAGGACGTGAACGGAGGGCGCGTACACTGGAAGTTCTGAAAGCGTATGGTGATTCGACAACGGTGTTGCTTCCTGAACCGATTATACATTGAATTTGTTAAAAGATAAATAGGGGGATTCTTGCCTTCTTTTTTCAAAAACGATATGACTATGAACAGAATTTCTTCTCTTTTCGGTATTCAGTATCCCATTATTCAGGGCGGTATGGTGTGGTGTAGTGGCTGGAGGCTTGCTTCGGCTGTCAGTAATGCGGGTGGTTTGGGGTTGATAGGCTCCGGCTCGATGTATCCCGATATTTTGCGTGAACATATTCGTAAATGCCGTGCAGCCACAGACAGACCTTTTGGGGTAAATATTCCTTTGATGTATCCCCAGATAGAGGAGATCATGAATATCATTGTGGAAGAAGGGGTTAAAATCGTATTTACCTCTGCCGGAAACCCGAAGACATGGACCGGCTGGCTGAAAGAGCGTGACATCACGGTGGCACATGTCGTTTCTTCTTCTAAGTTTGCCATGAAATGCGAAGAGGCGGGAGTCGATGCCGTGGTAGCTGAGGGTTTTGAAGCCGGCGGGCATAATGGCCGGGAGGAGACAACGACGCTTTGTCTGATTCCTGCAGTGCGTGAAGCCACTACTTTACCTTTGATTGCGGCCGGAGGGATTGGTACCGGTGAGGCCATCTTCGCCACGATGGCGTTAGGGGCCGAAGGAGTTCAGATAGGTACTCGTTTTGCTCTGACGGATGAAAGTTCGGCAAGTGATATTTTCAAGGAATATTGTTTGCGGTTGAACGAAGGCGATACCAAATTATTGCTGAAGAAACTGGCGCCTACCCGTCTTGTGACCAATTCGTTCCGTGATAAGGTGGAAGTGGCTGAGGCGCGGGGAGCTTCTGCCGAAGAACTTCGTGAACTTTTGGGCAGAGGACGCGCCAAGAAAGGCATCTTCGAAGGTGATCTGGAAGAAGGAGAGCTTGAGATAGGGCAGGTGGCTGCTCTGTTCCGCCGCAGGCAAAGTGTGGACGAGGTAATGAAAGAATTGTTGGAGGGATACCGCAGAGCTTCGGACAAGGTATCTTCTTTTTTGTTATAAACGGATCATTCCACCACAGGGTAACACAGAATCTTACGGAGTTCTTCTTTTTATGATTCTGCTCCGTGAAACTGTGTTACTCCGTGGTATTACTTGTTATTCTAAATTCAATTGCTCGTATTTAAGCCCGAATACCTCAGCTATTGCTTTATATACCACTTTCCCTTCTACCACATTTAATCCCAAAGCCAGTGCCGGATCTTCTTTGCATGCTTGTTTCCACCCCTTTCCTGCCAGTGCTGTTACATAAGGCAGAGTGGCATTGGTCAGTGCCAATGTAGAAGTGTAAGGCACTGCTCCCGGAATATTGGCTACGGCATAATGTACGATTCCATCGACCACATACGTCGGTTCACTATGGGTAGTGGGGTGCGAAGTTTCGAAACATCCTCCCTGGTCGATAGCTACATCCACTAATACTGTACCCGGTTGCAGCATCTTCAGCATACTGCGGGTGATCAGGTGCGGAGCCTTGTCTCCCAGAATCAAGACCGAGCCTATTACAAGGTCTACGTCCGGCAACTCTTTCTTCAGCCTCAGTTCCGAAGCATATAAGGTTTTTACATTTTTGGGCAGTGTTTCACTCAAATAACGAAGACGGGCCAGGTTGATATCTGCAATTGTGACATCTGCTCCCAGTCCGGCTGCCATCTGGGCTGCATTGCTGCCTACGATGCCTCCGCCGAGAATTAATACTTTGGCAGGCTTCACACCCGGTACACCTCCCAGCAGAATACCTTTTCCACCTTGCGGCTTTTCCAGGAAACGGGCGCCTTCCTGTATAGCCATGCGTCCGGCTACCTCACTCATAGGAATCAATAAGGGTAAAGAATGGTCAGCTTTTTCTACCGTTTCGTAAGCAAGGCAAATCGAGCCGTTTTCTATCATGGCAAGAGTCAGTTCTTTATCGGAGGCAAAATGGAAGTAAGTGAACAGCAACTGTCCCTTGCGGATCAGCTTGTATTCCGGTGCGATAGGTTCTTTCACTTTCACTATCATCTGGGCTGCGGCATACGTCTCTTCCATAGTGGGCAGGATCTGCGCTCCTGCGGCTATATATGCCTCGTCCGGAAAACCACTGTTCTCTCCTGCGGTGTGCTGTATGTATACAGTATGTCCGCGTTTCACTAATTCGGCAACTCCCGAGGGCGTCATGCCCACCCGGTTCTCGTTGTTCTTAATCTCCTTAGGTACTCCGATAATCATAACGTTACTCTATTAAGGGTTAAACATGGCACAATGTAAGAAAATTCTGCTTATGTTGTTATCCTTATACGGATGTTTTACAGCAGAATGATAGTAGAGGTGCAGGTACGGCTCTTTCATTTAACAACCGCCTTCCTCCCTTGTTCCCCCCCCACAAAACCTTCCATTCGCACACAGCGATGCGGAAGCAGTGCTTCGTTGTTTCTTTTTTAAGAAAGAATCCGGCCGGCTATTACCGGAGAAGTGTAGTAGATTAACCAATGTCATACAACTCTTTATCCCAGCCCGCATACCCGGGCTGATGAGCCCACATGCCCGGGCTGATGAGCCCGCATACCCGGGCCGATGAGTCCGCATGCCCGGGCTGAGATAAGGATCCGACCATTTGCACTAAAGAAAGTAAGGGAAATGAAATGCTTTTAGAGAGATTAACGGATAAGAAATTGGATATATCCATTTGTTTCCCAAATAGTTACTACTAAAATGCTCCCTAAAACAGCGGGTGGAAGATGGAAGATGGGGGTGGAAGATAAATGGCATAAAAACCGCATCTTCCACCAATCTATACATCTTATAATCAACGATATGCATTCTAAAAGGTGGAAGATGGAAGATCGAAACGTATTTTTTGTATGAGAGGAAGGCGGGGTATAAAGAGCCGTGGCAGGCAGGAATAAAATCCATCTTTCTGTTTTCTGATATGGCAGGAATAATGTATTTTTGCAAAGATTCCATTTTTAAGCAAACTACATGAAACAGTATATAGTTGCTCTGATGCTTGCCTGCAGCATTCAGGGACATTCTCAAGATGTGAAGCAGGCTGCTTTTGTTCCTCCATTTGACTTTACACTGACTCTGAGCGGTAATTTCGGAGAAATTCGTGCCAATCATTTTCATGGCGGTCTTGACTTTAAGACTCAGGGAGTTGTCGGTAAACCGGTGCGCGCGCTGGCCGACGGATACATCTCACGTATTCGTGTCACCAATGGTTCGGGACATGTACTCGATGTGGTATATAATAACGGTTATACAACTATTAACCGGCACTTGAGCGGATTTATGCCGGACATTGCCCGAAGAGTGAAGAAGCTTCAATACGAAAAAGAAGATTGGGAAGTAGAGATTGTTCCCGAACCGGGGGAATATCCGGTAAAGGCGGGACAACAGATAGCCTGGAGCGGTAATACGGGTTATTCATTCGGACCGCACCTGCATCTGGACTTGCTGGAAACCGCTACCGGTGAATCTGTCGATCCGATGCCTTTTTTCAAATCAAAAATAAAAGATACCACTGCTCCCCGGGCTGAGGGCGTTATGTTGTTTCCACAGCCGGGAACCGGAATCGTGCAAGGCAGTTCGGAGCGGCAAACCTTCCAACCCAATGGGACGCGTCCCATCGAGGCATGGGGAGTGATCGGATCGGGTATCAAGGCTTATGATTACATGGACGGTGTTCACAACCGTTACGGTGTGCATACCGTTGTGCTCAAGGTAGATGGAACGGAAGTGTTTCGCAGTGTGGTCGATCGCTTTGCTCCGGATGAGAACCGGATGATAAACTCCTGGACCTACGGGCAATATATGAAATCATTTATTGATCCGGGCAATACGCTGCGTATGCTCCGGGCTTCGAATGATAACCGTGGATTGGTGACCATCAATGAAGAACGGGATTACAAGTTCGAATATGAATTGAAAGACGCTTTTGGCAACACTTCCCGCTATCACTTTACGGTGCGTGGAAAAAAACAGCCGATAAAGCCGTCTGAACATCGGGAGAAGTACTTCTTTGCCTGGGACAAAACGAACTTTTTGCAAGAACCCGGTTTGACCCTTACCGTCCCCCGGGGGATGTTATACGACAATGTGGCTCTCAATTATGAAGTACGTTCCGACAGCGGGGCAATTGCTTACACCTATCAGCTCAATGATGAGAAAGTGCCGTTGCACGGTGGCTGTGAGTTGCGTATCGGGCTTCGTCATCAGCCGGTTGCCGATACAACGAAATATTACGTGGCTCGTGTTACTCCCAAAGGTGGTATGTATAGTGCCGGAGGAACTTACGAGGGTGGATTTATGAAAACCCGTATCCGTGAATTGGGTACTTATACGGTAGGAGTAGATACAGTGCCTCCCGAAATTATTCCGGTGGGCAAAAATGTCTGGGGACGTAATGGGAAAATTGTTTATCGGCTGAAGGACAAAGAAACCGGCATCCGGTCTTATCGTGGCACGATTGATGGAAAATTCGCTCTGTTCGGACGTCCTAACCTGACAAAATCGTATTGGGAGTGTAAACTCGATCCTGAATATGTAAAGAAAGGTAGACGCCATACGGTAGAGATGACCGCTACGGACGATTGCGGGAACGAGACAACGGTTCGTGAAACCTTCGTCTGGTAGCTTTCAAAACCAAATAACCGGAGATTATCCGGGTAAAACAGAATAAGATATTATATTAATAATTTATTATATGAAAAGAATCTTTCTCTTTGCCGCTCTCTTGACTGCGGCAGTGGCGGAAACCTTCGCCTGTACTAACTTAATTGTCGGTAAGAATGCTTCTACCGACGGTTCGACCATTGTTTCCTATTCGGCTGACTCGTACGGACTCTTTGGCGAGTTATATCATTATCCCGCAGCTACCTATCCCAAGGGTACGATGATGGATATCCATGAATGGGATACCGGAAAATATCTGGGACAGATTGAGCAGGCGCGTCAGACTTATAATGTGATCGGCAATATGAACGAGTTTCAGGTAACCATTGGTGAAACTACCTTTGGCGGCCGTCCTGAATTGGTAGATACACTGGGCATTATCGATTACGGAAGTTTGATTTACGTAGGACTGCAACGTTCGCGCACTGCCCGTGAAGCCATTAAGGTGATGACTGAGCTGGTTCAGGAATATGGATATTATAGCAGTGGTGAGTCATTTACCATTGCCGATCCTAATGAAATATGGATTATGGAAATGATAGGGAAAGGGCCCGGCATACGGGGAGCCGTCTGGGTAGCTGTTCGTGTGCCCGATGACTGCATCTCGGCACATGCCAACCAGTCTCGTATCCATCAGTTTGATATGAATGACAAGGCAAACTGTATGTACTCCAACGATGTCATTTCCTTTGCCCGTGAAAAAGGATATTTCAACGGAGTGAATAAAGATTTCAGTTTTGCCGATGCTTATGCGCCGCTTGATTTCGGTGCCCGCCGTTTTTGCGAGGCCCGTGTATGGAGCTATTTCAATATGTTTACCGATCAGGGTGAGGCTTATCTGCCTTATATCCAGGGAAAGACCAACGAACCGATGCCTTTGTTCGTGAAACCGAAACGCAAACTTTCAGTTCAGGACGTAAAGAATGCCATGCGTGACCATTATGAAGGAACTGCTCTTGATATCAGCAATGACTTTGGTGCCGGACCTTATAAAACACCTTATCGCCTCTCTCCGCTGACTTTTAAAGTGGGCGATCAGGAATACTTCAACGAACGTCCTATTTCTACACAACAGAGTGGGTTCGTTTTTGTGGCCCAGATGCGTGCCAATCTGCCTGATGCAGTAGGCGGTGTACTCTGGTTCGGTACGGATGATGCGAACATGACTGTTTTCACTCCCGTATATTGCTGTACTACCAAAGTTCCGGTATGCTATACCCGTGTGGATGGTGCCGATTACATCACTTTCTCCTGGAATTCTGCTTTCTGGATTTTCAACTGGGTGGCTAATATGGTATATCCCCGTTACGATTTGATGATCGGTGATGTACGTTCCACACAGAATGAACTTGAAACCACCTTCAACGAGGCGCAGGAGGGGATTGAGTCTGCTGCCGTTAAGCTGTACGAGAAAAATCCGGAAGCAGCTGTGGCGCTTCTGACCAATTATACCAACATGACGGCGCAAAGCACTTTCGACACCTGGAAACGTCTGGGAGAATTTATCATTGTGAAGTATAATGACGGTGTCATCCGCAAGATGAAGGACGGTAAGTTCGAGCGCAACGCTATCGGCCAACCCGCCGGTGTGGTACGTCCGGGCTATTCAAAAGAATTCCTTGAGGAATATGTGAAGCAAACCGGCGAACGTTATAAAGTGACTGAATAAACGCTTCCGGAGAGTTTTCTCGCTAAAAGATAGGAATTTCAAACTTATTCTTTTACATTTGTATTTTGAATAGAATAATTATTAATCTCTAAAAATAGATATAACCATGGGGAATGAAGAACTAATCAAACAGGTGACTGAGAAAGCCGAGAAGTGGCTGACCCCGGCGTATGATGCCGAAACTCAGGCTGAAGTGAAACGCATGCTGGAGAACGAAGATAAGACAGAATTGATTGAAGCCTTTTACAAAGACCTTGAATTTGGTACGGGCGGACTCCGTGGTATCATGGGAGTAGGTACCAACCGTATGAATATTTATACTGTTGGAGCCGCAACTCAGGGACTTTCTAACTATCTGAACGCAAACTTTAAGAATCTGAAACAGATTTCTGTTGTGGTAGGATACGATTGCCGTAACAATAGTTCTCTGTTCGCTAAGATTTCTGCGGATATTTTCTCTGCCAATGGCATTAAAGTATATCTGTTCGAGGAGATGCGTCCTACTCCGGAGATGTCTTTTGCCATCCGTCACCTTGGTTGCCAGAGCGGTATCATTCTGACTGCTTCACACAACCCGAAAGAATATAACGGCTATAAAGCTTACTGGGATGATGGTGCACAGGTACTGGCTCCGCACGATAAAGGTATTATCGACGAAGTGAACAAGATTGCTTCTGCTGCCGACATTAAGTTCCAGGGTAATCCGGAGCTGATTCAGATTATCGGGGAAGATGTCGATAAAATATATCTGGATAGGGTGAAAACCGTTTCTATCGATCCTGAAGCTATTGCTCGTCATAAAGATATGAAGATTGTCTACACTCCGATTCATGGTACGGGTATGATGCTGATTCCCCGTGCACTGAAGATGTGGGGATTTGAAAATGTATACACTGTTCCCGAGCAGATGATTAAGGATGGTAACTTTCCGACGGTTGTTTCTCCGAATCCGGAGAATGCGGAAGCCCTGACAATGGCTCTCAATCTGGCTAAAGAAATCGATGCCGACCTTGTAATGGCTTCCGATCCGGATGCCGACCGTGTAGGTATTGCTTGCAAGGACGATAAGGGTGAATGGGTATTGATCAACGGTAACCAGACTTGCCTGATGTATCTGTATTATATCATCACTCAATACAATAAACTGGGTAAGATGACCGGTAATGAATTCTGTGTGAAGACCATTGTTACTACCGAACTGATCAAGAAGATTGCTGACAAAAATCAAATTGAGATGCTCGACTGTTATACCGGCTTTAAATGGATCGCCCGTGAAATTCGTTTACGTGAGGGTAAGAAGAAATACATCGGTGGTGGTGAAGAGAGCTACGGTTTTCTGGCCGAAGACTTTGTTCGTGACAAAGATGCTGTTTCTGCTTGCTGCCTGATTGCCGAAGTGGCTGCTTGGGCTAAAGACAATGGAAAGACTCTGTATCAGTTGCTGATGGACATTTACGTTGAATATGGATTCTCTAAAGAATTTACTGTAAACGTAGTGAAACCGGGTAAGAGCGGTGCCGAAGAGATTAAAGCCATGATGGAAAACTTCCGTGCTAATCCTCCGAAAGAGTTGGGTGGCTCGAAAGTGATTCTGTCAAAAGACTATAAAACTCTGAAGCAGACAGATGCAGAAGGTCATGTAAGTGACATCGATATGCCGGAACCATCGAATGTGCTGCAATATTTCACCGCAGATGGTGGTAAAGTGTCTGTTCGTCCGTCAGGAACGGAACCGAAGATCAAATTCTACATCGAAGTGAAAGGCCAGATGGGATGCCGCAACTGCTTTGCCACTGCCGATGCAGAGGCTACTGAAAAAGTGGAAGCTGTGAAGAAATCGTTGGGTATTTAAGGAACTTCTTTAAGCACTCTTTTAACAGATACTTTGGGTAATATAAATGTGTCCATAGTATTATAGTATTATCGAAATGCCCTGTCCTGAATTGGATGGGGCATTTCTTTTGGGATTATTCTTTTAAAGGGGCTGTGTCAAAACTCTTTTTACCACAGATTACACAGATTATCACAGAATAAGAATGTTGATAATCAATAACTTAAAAATTGCTCTATGTTACTCTGTGTCCTCTGTGGTGAGTTTCGACACACCCTCACAACACTAAAAGATCCGGGCAGACGGAGAACTAGGTGAAACTCACGTCTGTATTTCCCGGATGTATGGTTTTTAGTTAATGCCCAGATTTTTTTTTGCGATAGCCCTTTGCCCTGTGCTTAACTTGTTTCCGTATGCCGCATAGATATACTTTCCGATGGGACTGCTGGCATGTTTTATAATCTGTTCCATCAATAGCCCGGTAAAGCTTTCTTTTATTTCATGGACACTTTTTCCGGAGAAGTCGTGTTCCCCGAACTGATCGATGGCAAGAAGAAATTGCATCATCTCTGTGTTGAGTGCGGTCCCTTCCACTTGGACTACGTCTCCTATTTGCGTGCTGATTTTTCCCGCTTCGACAACGATAGGGAGAGTAACAGGAAAGCGGTCACTGTCGTTTTCCTGAATAAATAGCTCTCTGACTTGGGGAGAATTGATTTTTCCCTCAAATGCGAACCGACAGTCAATCACTTGTGTACTGTCATATCGGGTTGTGCTGTGGATAGCATCCTGCAAATAGATTGTTCTGCCTTCCATTTGAGGGTTGGTTACCATGCCACTGACATAATAGCTACCGTTCTGTCGGGCATGGTTGCATGCTGCCAGAAAGATGGTTCCCAGTATGATTCCTCCTGCTGTTATTCTTTTCATCTTGGTTGTGATGTTCGTTAAGTAAAAAATCACCCCATACATACCCGAAGGTAGGACGGGGTGATTTTTTCGTAATATCTGGACTTATTTAAAATCTAAATCCTAATTTCAAATAGGGTTGTGCAAACAAGTTTATGTTATGATGTCCCACTTTGTAAGTGGCTACCCCTTTCGGATAAATCTGAATCATGTCGTAGCGATAGGCTACCGGTTGCAGTTCAAATCCGAAAACTAGTCCTTTACCCAGGCTGTATTCGATGCCGGCTACTGCTGCCGCACGTAATCCGAATATTTGTCCGGTTTTGGTCGAAGGGATATATACTTGTAAAGGCAGTGTTTCTGCGTCATTCAAATCGTCATCGTCAGTTATTGCATCACCGTCGCTTACAGTTTCACCCGTGTTGGGAGACATCGTTTCGATTCGTCCCATTTGCCAGCCTATAAGGCCACCCACATAAAGATTGATACGTTCGTTTTTCGTATTGAAATAATAGTTTGAACCAATGTTTACCATCCAGTTGTTTTTCACCCGTCCTTCTACATATTTGGAAGCGGGGATTTGCATATCGGACACACTATTGTCGCCTTCAATGAAATCCTTTTTCGGGGTGACTCCAATGTTCATGCTGAACATCAGATTAACGTCCCAACGATCGGTCAGGAAATATTTTCCCTGCAAACCGATGATGTTGACCAAGCTATTATTATTCCAACTTCCCAGATTCAGATACATGCCCGGATCTTCAGACTTGTTGCCTGTATCATCGCCCAAGCCAATGCCCGGCGCGTTTCCGGTCCCGTTCCAGTATTTCGGTAACAAGTATTCCATACCATCGGCGAATTGCTGTGAATTGCCTAATGCGACGGATATCTGCCAGTTACCTTTTTCCGGGGCAAACGACGCATCGTCACTGCTGCTGCGTTGTTGCGCCATAAGTGGCGCAACAGTACATGCAGTCAGAAGGATTATGCATAGTTTTTTAATCATACTTTTTTCCTTTAGTTTTTATTTATTCGGCTGAAGTGTCTCCGGTCAGTGTTTTGATAAGCTGATCTTTCATCTCTTTTGCCTTGTTGAATAATACCGTCAATGCTTCGATTTCAAAAGTTTTGGCATCGATTTGAGCTTCTTTAAGTTTGATGGCTGTTGCTTGTTCTTGTTCGTAGCTACCGTCCTGTAGTGCTTTCAGCAAAGCATCGTACATATTCAGTTCAGCTTTTGCCTCTGCCAGAGTACCGCTCTTTACAGTGATGTTGCCACTTTCGTTGTCAACTTCAGAAGGTGCACCTTCGATTTTGGCTATTTCGTCCTTCAGGTATTTAATTGCATCCTCATAAGTGGACAATGGCTGGTTATTATCACCAGTCTGAGGCAAAGCCTTTTTCATTGTACCTAAGATGCAATTCAAACCGGCTTTCTGCACTTCCAGACTTGCTTTCTCCGCATCGTACTTCTCTGTAATCTGGTTCAGGGTAATTTGTGCTGTTGCCAGTTTTGTATCTGTTGCGGCGATTGCTTTATCATTGTCGGTACCCATAGCCATTAATTTTGAGTTCAGGTCGGCCCATACAGATACATTGTTGATTTCATCTGTTAAAGCATCGTATTCCTTCTTTGCTTCAAATGTTTTGTCTGCCAGCCCGTTCTGGGTTAGGGAGATTCCGTCAGGATCGAATGTAAACTCTCCTTCTCCGGTGTGTTCGGCTAATGCTTTATTGTAAGCCGCCAACCATTCTGCGTAAATTGCTGTAGTTTGGCGTTTGTTACTGTAGCCGGCGGCTTTGGCTGCTTTGACGAAATCGGCAGCGAGGCCACCTTCAGCTTTAAACAAATCCTCCACACCGAATACGGCATCATAACTTGTTGTTCCGTTGTTCTCAGTGATAAGTGCCTTCCATGCGTCCAGTTTGGCTGCATCTTTAGTAATGTCTGTTTCTTCTTTCAGCTTTAGTCCGTCCAAAGCGGTTCTGGCGGTGAGATAAGTTTTGTATTGAGCAATAAATTTGTCTAAAGCAGCTTTTTCTTTAGCTGCATCTCCGGCGGCACTTTCATAATCTTTCTGGTAAGTCTGATAATCTGCGATGATCAAGCTGCGTGCGTCGTGTCCCTCCTGACTGAGATACTTGCCTGCATCTACTGCCTTATAAAAAGCTTCAGATGCTTTTGCCCATGTACCCTCTACTTTGGTCAGCTCTGCTTGGAACGCATCATAGTCAACTTTAGCTTGTGCCTGTGCCAGTTTTGCCTGTGCCTGTTCTTCGCTGGTCTTTACTTTGTCGGTTAATAAAGTAGTGATAGCTTCTAATATGTTTCTTTTCTCCTGCATGGTTTTAGAGAAGCGGAACCCATCAGGAAAATAGTATTTTCCGGTTGCGGGATCTATCTTTATTGCTGGCCTAAAGGAATTGGCAAGGTCATTGTTGTCCAAAGTTTGTTTTTCCAGAATCATTCTGGCAAATCCATCCTGGATGGCAGCAGGAATATCGAAAGTGAATTCACCTTTTGCTTCTTTTGCTTTCCGCACTTCAGCTACCTGTTGTACGGCTGCCTGATAATCGGCGTCACTTACTTTTGATAAGTCGATAGCATTGATTTTATTGTCAAGATCCGTTTTCTTATCATTAAGTTCTTTGTATTTGGCTTCAAACTGATCCAATGGAATTTCTGCGACAATCTTCAGCTGTGCCAGGTTTTCTTCGATACCTTTTACTTCACCTTTCTGAATGGCAATCTGGTTGGTAACGCCGGCAATCAATGCTTCCGGATCATAGCTGAATTCTAATAAAGATTTCTGTCTCATCAGGTCAGCCAGTTCTTCCTGGGCATCGCTTAATGTACCGGAGAGTTCGATCAGGCCTTTTACGGTAGTCTCTTCTCCATCTTCTACACTGATTTTCCCCGATTCTTCATTGTAGGTGATCTTTTTAGGAGTATATGCAAAACTTTGCGTGTATAGCAGTTCGTTCAACTTGGTAGCATAGGCATTATCTTTGTAACCAAGTAAAGCCACTTCGATATCGATCATTGCCTTTTCATAAGCGGCCTGTGCTTGTGCAGTCTGAATTTGTAGCTCAAGCATTTTAGCTTTGAATAACTCTGCGCTTTTCTCGGCTTTTTGTTGCCAATAGGCTTTCATCGCTTCTGTTTTGGCTGCTTGAACTTCTGTTTTAAGCTTTTCCTGGGCTACTTTTTCTTCCAGGTAAGCGGCTTTGGCATTGACGATAGCAATTTGTGCCTCTTTGTAAGCCGCTTCAGCAGTTTGTACAGCTGCTTTTGCTTTAATTAATTCTGCTTTCGCTCCGCGAAGTTCTGTGATGCTTGCCGGTTCATCATTATCGATACATCCGGTAAACGTTGTAGTTGCTCCTCCCACTAAGAGTGCAGCTACGAGATAAGTCCATTTTCTCATACCTCTGTTTTTTTAGTGTTAATAAAAATGTTATGTAAGTAAATCAATGTATTCTCTTGCCTATTGCGGCTTTTCCTCTATCTGTGTAATACCTCTATCTACCGTTACTTTATAGGTAACGGGATCGAAGTCCGCTTTTCGATAAGAAGCGTCTTTGAGAGGAGTTTTTAACATTAAATTCCGGTTATATGTAGCATAAAGCATATAGGAGATGGATCATCTCGTTGGGGATTAAAAACGGGATGAGCGAATTGTGCGCATTCATGATACTAATGTAATGTACACCAAAGACTATAGTCGTCTTTTTCTTTTATAAAGGATGATTCAATGACTTATTTTAATAAATAATCGTATTTTATTTGTTTTATTGTGAAAAATGATTTATGTTTGTAGCGCACTTATAGAAGAGTTACCTATAAAGTAATGGCTCAGATAATCAAAGTATTAGTCCTGTGTATGCTTCTTTCGCAAATGATATAATATGAGCATTTGTTTCATCTAATTTCTTAATGTTGAATGGTTTCAAGTAGGTTTCTGTCACTTTGATTGACGAATGTCCCATGGCTTCACTGATGATGCCCGGGTGAATTTCAAGATGGTAAGCTAAGGTAGCCCAGGTGTGTCGTGCGGTGTATGAACTCAGGTTTTTCGAAATTCCCAATAGATGCGCCAATTGTATCAACTGATAGTTAAATGCACGTAAAGCATATTGGTATTCCTGATAATTGATATGGCTTTTTTGCTTTTTGCTCAGAATAGGAAACAAGTAAGGTGAGTCAGGGTCGGTATCCATATATTCCAGAATAATCTCCATAGCTTCGGAAGGAATGGTTACTGTAAGTTGGCGTCCTGTTTTGTGCCGGTGGTAAGTGAGGATATTTCCTTTTAAGTCTCTCTTTTGCAGATAGGCCAAGTCGACAAAGGGAAGTCCGCGTAATAAGAACATAAGTACAAACATCTTGTGGGCACGGCAAATGACTTCTGGATGCTGTGCAGTGTGGTTCATTTGCAGTAAAAGCCCCATTTCTTCTGCTTTGAGAGATCTTTTCACATCGGCTTGGGTTCCAGTATATACAGGTTTGAACAAGCGGGGAGAGTAGGGGGCCAGTTGGCGGTCCACTGCCCGGTTGTAGACAGCGCGTAAGGCCCGCATATAGGTGGAGACGGTATTCCAGCTATTTCCTCTCAGACGGAGATAATGTTCGAATCGTTTTAGTAATGCAGGTGTCATCTGACGAAACAGGATGTTCTTGCTGCCTGTGAAAGCTCCGAATGCATTCAGGCTGGCTTGATAAATATGGGCAGTTCCGAGAAAATTACCTGCTTTTTGTTCGCTGATAATGCTATCCATAAATCGGATAAAATTTTGTTCTTTCATAATACATTTTGTTTTGATGGAGCTGTGTCAAAACTCTTTTTACCACAGATTATACAGATTATTATAGAATAATAATGTTGATAATCAGTGACTTGGTATTTGTTCAGTGTTACTCTGTATCCTCTGTGGTGAGTTTCGATACACCCTCCGGATTCCTAGTTTTTCTTTTCCCAAGATATTAATTTTCTTTTGATTAATCATTAACTATTGGTTTACGTAATTAATTGTTTGGTTCCAAATGATTAACTTTAACACATCATTAAAACAAACATTCTGTTAGTATGCTATCTATAAGATAAACAGTTGATATAAACTTGATAATTGCTTGAAACGAACTCTTTGAATGATAAGCAGATTGCTGGAATATCTGTTTGAACTTACCAAATTGATAGCTTCACATTTTTTAGTATTTTGTCTTCTTCGTCTTCTTTTGCTTTCTTTATGGAGCAGAGGCTAATCATTCTTGGCAATATATTGTTCTTACTGCAACATCTAAACTTAAAAACGTATGAAAGATCTTGTGTCCGGCATCCGTTATGATGCCTCTAATGTGATTAGTCAGGCTATAGGGCCAAGTAAAGAATTTTGCATGGGATATTTGAATCCCGGAGTTGCAAGTGGTGAAGGATATATTTCGACAATGAAATTGTCAGTCGGTACAGTCGGCGTGAAAGACCTTGATGCAATAACTGAAAAGATTGTAGCAAAGGACCGCTGTGAGAAAAACGACGCATATCTCGGACAAGTCAATCTAATGAAGGCTTCTTCATTTTGTGGACAAAATGGAGCTATCTGGGGATTTGACCTGGCAATGCACGATGACATTGCCAAAAGAAAGGAGATGCCTATCTATATGCAGGCACAGCCTGAAGGGGTAGACGTTCCTGTTTATAATATCCGTCCGTTGCTGGAGGCAACCGAACGTTTGTTCGGCCGTGCCAAAGAGCGTCGTTTTCCCATACTCCCCGGAGCTTATGTGCCGGGAGGAAGCCGAAAGGTTGTAGCATGCGGTCCCACATGGGTGTGGTCTGTGATCGGACTGGCTATTTTGAAAAACCGTAGTAAAGGAGCCTGCCTGTTTGTGAAAGACGCCGGAACTTACGGGGATGATTCGACAACGGAAGGCGAAGCAATTGGTTTTTTGGAAGGGATACTCCGGAAAGCCACCAACAGCATTGTACTTTGCGGACAGGATCAGGATGTAATTTACGACCGTATTTATATTGGTTATAAATATACGTTTGTAGAACCCGATCAGGTTGGTTGTGCTTTGTCGTGCACTCCTGCTGTCTATTTGGCCCAGAATGCTGTCCCTGCCGATATGAAACCGGCTGATCTTTGCCAGATGACCATCAGTGACTGGGAAGAGAAGTTAGGGCTGGAAGAGCTGACTATTTTTGAATAGAAGTTTGACGGTAAAACACAGGCTACGAATAGGTACACAGGTTTATGATGCTGAGAACGGATTTCTTTTCTATCCGTTCCTGGTTGTTCGTTTGTGGTGGGTGTACCTTTCGTAGCTTGTCTTTTTTTCACTGTTGTGCTATCCACCAGTCAATCATCTTACGTGCCAGACTTAGCTTCCGCGGAAGTTCCGGCAGATTATTTTTTGTATAGAAATTCCCGGAACTGAGTTCGTCATCCTGCAAGCGAATGCTGCCCCCGGCATAATCGGCAATAAAACCTACCATGAGTCCGCTCGGATAGGGCCAGGGCTGATTTCCAAAATACTGAATGTTCTTCACATCCAGTCCGGTTTCTTCTTTAACTTCCCTTTCCACACATTCCTCCAAGGTTTCTCCGGTTTCAAGGAAGCCGGCCACCAAGCTATTGAATGTACCTTTAAAGTTGCGGGCATGTACCAGTAACAAAGAATCCTCTTTGCGTACCAATACCAGAATTGCCGTTGAAATGGCGGGATAGACTTCTTTACCGCAATCCGGACACTTTTTCATAATAGGCTCTTTCTGTACCAGTGGAGTTCCACATGTGGGGCAAAAGCGGTTGCTACGGTCCCAGTACAGGATTTCGTGAGCTTTACCTGCTGCTTGGTAGTGTTCGAGCGGCAGGTAATCATAAGAAGCGCGCAACCCCATTTGTACATATTCCGGTGTTTCTGTGATCGGAGAATCTATGTAGAAACTTTTGCCGGATATGCCATCGGGCGTAGTTAGGGTGTGTACGGTTGTTCCTTCCGGTATGGCGATGGGGGCGCTTTCTCTTGAAGGGATGGAGAAAGCGTTGTTTGTCTTTTCCAGTAATAACTGATCTTGGTAGAAGATGAACCACCGGTTGTTTTTTGTATGTGTCATTTTGGATAATTCTTTTTTAACCGGTGCAAAATTATAAAAAGATACTCTCTTTCATGCCGGTCTCCTTTATAAAATATTCATCATGTGATACCAGCAGTACACTACCTGTATAATTCCGGATGGTGGCGGTGATGATCTCGATGCTGTGTATGTCCAGATTATTGGTGGGTTCATCCAGGATAAAGAGGTCAGGGGTGTTATTGCTGATCATCAGGCAACAGAAAGCGAGCCGCATTTTTTCACCTCCACTAAGCTGTTTGCAAGGTTTGTCCCAACTTGCCACCGGGAAGAGAAAGCGATTCAATATGATCTTTATTTCGTGTTCCGGCAGGGCACGTACATTGAATGATTCTGCTTGTTGAAGCACCGTCAGCTGATTGCAGATGATGGAATATTCCTGATTGAGATAGACGTAACTGAACCCGGTGCGCTCCAGTGTGCCCGAAGCAGGCAATAGTTCTCCGGTGACCAGTTTTAATAAGGTAGTTTTACCACTCCCGTTGTCTCCTTCGATACGTATCCGGTCACCGCTTTTCAGTTGGAAACTTAGGGGAGCCTTCCATAAAAACGAAATTTCATAAGTGAAGTTTATATCACGGGCAGTCAGTAATATTTTTCCCGGATGTAAAGCAGAAGCATTGAAATCGGTTTTAAGCAGTGACACTTCGCCCAACCTGTTGCGTATCTGACTTCGTTCGGCGACAAGTTTTTCCGATTTGTCCCGGTGGATGTCCGCCAGTTTGGTGGTACTTTTTTCTGCCCGGTCTTTCAGGGTATTGATGGCCATACGGGAAATGCCTTTTTGAGGAGCCGCTTTTTCGCTCCGTACATTCTGCTTGTCTTTCCGCTCGGCAACCTCACGTGCAAGCTTCCGTACTTGCCGGAGTTCTTTCTCCTTTTCATTCAGTTGTTGTTGCAAAGCACTTAGCAGAAGCTCTTTCTGCTGTTTGTAGAATTCATAGTTTCCTCCGTAAAACACAAGTGCGCTACGGCTCAGTTCGCAGGTTTCGGGAAGCAGATTGAGCAGAGTGCGGTCGTGGCTGACTACAATCAGCGTAGAACGGCATTTCTTCACCCATTCATACAGTTTGTTGCGTCCTTGGCTGTCGAGGTGATTGGTAGGTTCATCCATCAATATCACGGAAGTTTCCTGCAGTTCGATGCCTGCCAGGAATACGCGTGTCTTTTCTCCACCACTCAGTGTATGCATGGGCTGGTCAAGAGACATTGTTCCGAGCCCCCATCCATTGAGAGCTGCTGTGGCTTTTTCTTCGATGTTCCAGTCGTCATCGAGGATATTGAAGTTGACGATGGAAGTATCTCCATCCAAAATGGCATGGAGGGCTTTTCGTTTTCCGTCTATCCCGAGGGCTTCGGCAATGCTCATTTTATCATATTGTCCGAAGTGCTGGGGCACATAATAAAGAGCGAATGGACGGAGTACGGTTCCCGAACACGGTTGCAGTTGTCCGGATATGATTTGCAGCAATGTTGACTTGCCACAACCATTATTGCCGATCAGAGCCAATTGCTGTCCTTTGCTGACAGAGAAACTGAGATTTTGGAAAAGAACTTCCTTATCGGGATGGATATAGGTGATTTGTTGTACTTGGATACACATACTTGTCTATTGGTTTGAAAGTAAATACTTGCTGTTGATGATAGCGGGTAGGGGAGAGACAAACACAATAGGGGTTAAACAACACGGATTCGTGATGCTTAACAATACATGAAAAGAAGCATATGTGAAAAGTGATGTTTACCGGAAAGTGTTGTCTTACTTAGATATTCTCATGGGTATACATATGAAATTAGACTGCAAAGATAGAAGATATTCCGGCAATTACAAAAAGAGAGGGGAGAAATCTGAAACTTCTCCCCTCTTCTCGTTAAACTAATCTATTGAAAACAATTCATTCAGTCCTTCGCCCATACTTGGATGTGTAAAGATGAAATCGCGAAGGAAGGTATAATGTTGTCCGGTCTTCATCGCCATGTTTACTATGTTAATGACTTCGGAAGATTCGGCACAGAACAGCGTGCAGCCCATGATGCGTCCCGAATGGCTGTCGATGATGGCTTTCAGTATACCGTCAGTCTGTTGTAAAGTACGTGCACGTGGTAGTGCTGAGGCCGGGAGACGTGATACTTTGAAGGAATATCCCCGTCTGATGGCTTCTTCTTCGGTCAGCCCGACATGTGAAAGCGGCGGATCTATAAATACCGAGTATGCCACCGGATTGCGGTCGTCGGCCGTGTGTTCTTTGTTGCCGAAAAGGTCGTCCCGGATAATCCGGTAATCATCCAGCGAAATATAAGTAAACTGCAACCCGCCTTTTACATCACCCATTGCCCAAATGTTTGGGGAGGTGGTATGCAGGTAACCGTTTACAACAATAGCCCCGTGGCTATCCACTTCTACTCCGGCTGCCTGAAGATTCAGTCCCTCAATCATTGGCTTGCGTCCCGTAGCTACCAGGATGGCATCACCTTCTATGTCAGAAGATGTACCGCCGGCGGTATCCGTATAAGTCAGGATTACACCGTCCGTTGTATCGCGGATGGATTGTGCACGGGCGTTGAGGCGGATTTCTATTCCTTTCTTTTCGAGTGCCTCTTTTACAGCGTTTGCTATATCGCGGTCTTCGCGGGCAATAAATTTGTCACCTCCTTCGAGCACGGTCACTTTGCTTCCGAAGCTTGCATACATGGAAGCAAACTCCAGTCCGATATAACCTCCGCCCACGATAATCAGATGTCGGGGCAATACATCCAGTTCCATCAATGATGTGCTGGTATATACCCGTTTGCTGTCTTTCAGCCCGTCTATTGCCGGTATAATGCTGGTTGATCCGGTATTGATGAAAATCTTTTTTCCCTGAAGTTCGATCACTTCGTCGGGAAGGGTTACTTTCACCACATCTTTTGAAACGAACGATGCCATTCCGGTGTAAATGGTCACATTGGGGAGACTGCTCAGTTTGTCGAACATATTAGCCCTTGAAGCTGCTGTCATTTCGTTTTTCCGTGCGATGGCGGCTTTATAAGCTTCGGCCTGCTTTTCGTAACTGGTTGGGTAGAGCCAACTCACCTTTTCAGCTTCGTGGATAAGGCGTTTGGTAGGCACACAGGCTATATTGGGGCAAGTACCTCCATACATCATGGCAGAGCGTTCAATCAGTGCGACTTTCCAGCCGCGTTTGGCTAATTCGGCGGTCAGCGTCTTGCCGCCCTTGCCGAAACCGATAATAATGGCATCATATTGTTTCATAATTCTTATACTTTTAGAAGGATGTATCTTTAATGTCAGTTTATAACATTCCGTAACCCTTATTTGTTCCGTTTTTCCCAGTCGGCTTTTTTGAGGGAGTTCAGTACACGCTGCGATGAATCGGAAAGCAGGGTAACGGCACTTGCCAGAATTACGATATCTTTAATTACCAGACGTCCGGCACCGGATAGGAGCGGGAAGCCATATTCTCCGCTTCCCAGGTTCGGAACCCAGACTTCGGGAGTGGTCACCAGGAAGGAGAGTGTACCGAGTGTCATGATGATGGCCAGTGTGTCGCCGATAAGCGCCACTTTGGGGAAGAAGATGCCTAAGAATACCAGGATACCGATGGACATAATCAAAGCTCCCAATCCATAAGAGAACGTGTAGGTTCTGTTCGCTTCGTGCCATTCGCGGTTGGCCGGAACATAAGCACCTTCCGGATTTTTGTGTTCCTTATATTCGGGGGCATCTTTGGCGTAGAAGAAACTCATAAACGGACTGTTGGCTACAAATGGTACAATGCCGTCGGCCTCGTAATGAAAATACTTCAGTCCGCCGATCCAAACAAAAACAACGAGGATGGCTACGCGGATAAATTTCAGCCCGAAACCTTTCAGACCGGATGCTACTGTGAGCAGAGTGATAAATTTCTCTTTCATGCTATTTCTTTTTATGGGTTTAACTTTCTGATGCAAAGATCCGGTTTTTCCCATCGGCGGGAAATAGCAATATCGCCGGATGAATTGTCAATTCTTCCCTTCTACCGAATTTCGGTATTGCACAGGGCTTTCTCCGGTCATGTTTTTGAAGAAACGGCTGAAAGAGGACTGGTCCTCAAATCCCAGAATATCAGCAATCTCTTTCGAACTTTTGTTACTGTATAAAAGGAGTCGTTTGGCTTCTGCTTCCACCCGTTCATGGATGACGCGCAGGGGCGAAGGCAGTTTACAGGAAGAAAAGATGTTCGAGAGTGTTTTGGGTGATTTATGCAGCATGTCGGCATAATCCTGCACTTGCTTTTTAGTCCGGAAGTGTTCGTCTACCAGATTATAGTATTGGCGGATGATCTCGAAGCTGTATTCCTTCTCCTGGGTGATATTCAGTCTTTGCCGGGCGATGCGTGTACTCTGGATGATGAAACGTTTAAGCAGGATGCGGAGCATCTCTTCCTGTAGATTGTCCGATACGGTGAATTCGCGGTCCAGCAAACCCACTACATCTTCCATCGACCGCCGTTCCGATTCGTTGAGCATAAATCTCACCACGTGCGAAGAACCGTTGAACAGAAATCCACTGCACGACACTTCATGGTCATTGCCGTAAATACAATAGAAGTTGCTGTTGAACAGCACCGTCAGATACTCTCCATCGATGGACAGGAACTCCAGATGCTGGAGATTGGAGAGGGAGATCACCTCGTTTTCGGCCAGTGTCACTTCCTGATGGTCTATCTCCAGGGTAATGCTTCCTTGGCGTACCCATATGAATTTATACAAACTCTTTTCTTTCTGCAAGTTCTTTTCGGTATGATAGCTTGTGGTCAATGCAAGCATACCTTTCAGTTTTGTCTGGTAAGTTCTTATCATAATCAATCCTCCATGGCTGATGCGTCAAATGACAGGGGTAATAAATGTCCCACACTCTGTATTTCGTAAATACACTTTTTGCCGTAAAGCAATATACGTATGGGTTGTTTGTATCTTTTTTCCGTTTCCAGAATCACCTGGCGACAGGCGCCGCAAGGAGGAATCGGAGTGTCGATAAAGTCTTTTTCCGTACGTGCGGCGATGGCAAGAGTCTTCACTGCCTGGTCCGGATACTGCGAATTGGCATAGAACAACGTAGTTCGTTCGGCGCAAAGTCCGGACGGGTAGGCTGCGTTTTCCTGATTGGTTCCTGTCACTATCACTCCGTTGGCCAGCAGCGCTGCCGCACCTACCGAGAAGTGCGAGTAAGGTGCATAGCTGCGCCGGGTTGCCTCAATGGCATCATCCAATAAGGCACGGTCTGCGTCATTGAGTTCGTCATATTCATATACTTTAATTACAGAGGTAATAGTCAGGTCTTTCATGTGGGTAGGTGGTTTATAGTTCTACAAATCATGTTACAAAGTTAGAAAAGAGATTGATAATCCCAATTATTTTTATGATTTTTGTGCCGCATAACCTAACATACACAAATTATATAGATGAATAGCAAACTTCTCAGGCTGATTGCCGTAGTTACAGTTCTTGCTTTTTCTGTCGGTGCCCAGGCGCAGCGCAGGAATTCCCGTTACGTAGATTATATAAATAAGTATAGTGCCCTGGCTGTAGAGCAAATGAAGGAGCACAAGATACCCGCCAGTATCACATTGGCGCAGGGGCTGCTTGAAAGTGGTGCCGGTATGAGCACGCTGGCGCGTAAAAGTAATAACCACTTCGGCATCAAATGCGGTAGTAGCTGGAATGGACGTACCGTACGCCATGACGACGATGCCCGTAACGAATGCTTCCGTGCTTATCGCAATCCCCGTGATTCGTACGAGGACCATTCGGCATTTCTGAAACGCGGTGCCCGCTATGCTTTCTTGTTTAAACTGAAGATAACGGATTATAAAGGCTGGGCCCGTGGGTTGAAAAAGGCGGGATATGCCACCGATCCTTCGTATGCCAACCGTCTGATTACGATTATTGAAGACTACGACCTTTATAAATATGACCGTAAGGGAGGATGGAGTTCGTCAAAGAGTGAACCGACGGTACTCAATCCGCATCAGGTCTACATAGCAAACGGTATCGCTTATATTGTAGCCCGTGACGGAGATACGTTTAAGTCGTTGGGTAAAGAGTTCGATATCCGTTGGAAGAAGTTGGTGAAGTATAACGACTTGCAACGTGATTATACCTTGATGGATGGTGATATCATTTATCTGAAAGAGAAGAAAAAGAGAGCGTCGAAACCTTATACCGTTTATACCGTCAAAGACGGAGACTCCATGCATACCATTTCTCAGAAATATGCCATCCGGTTGAAGAACCTGTATAAGATGAACCGTAAGGACGGGGATTATGTTCCCGAAGTGGGAGACAGGTTGAGGCTGAGGTAGACTTTGCCGCTGCGGTATATAAGAAATGTATTAATAGCAAAAGGGTGTAGCCATACTTTATGCATGGCTACACCCTTTTGCTATTAGGGCTACACCCTTTCTGCCGGATGGCTACACCCAAACGTGTGTTTTTCACCGCAGAGAACACAGTTACGCTTTGTTACGAAACTGTACAGGGTGTTCATTATCGGACACCCTGTTTCTCTTCTTCCTGCTGAAACACAGTACTTTCCTTTTTTGGCATAAGGTTTGATCATAGAAATACAAAGAATATTTGTAAATCTATAATTGACTATATATGGACAGAGAAATTCCAAAAGAGGTGCGCAATAAAGAGCGTAATAAAAAGATTATTCGTTTTTCGGCTATCGGTATTATCGGGATAGTAGGCATTAGCCTACTAATTTCGTTGTTGCGTACGGGAGTACAGAAGAAGGATCTCGTGTTGTCTACCGTTGACAAGGGGACGATCGAGGTCAGTGTCAGTGCTTCGGGCAAAGTGGTTCCGGCTTTTGAAGAGATCATCAATTCACCGATCAACACCCGCATCGTGGAAGTATATAGAAAGGGCGGTGACAGTGTAGATGTAGGTACTCCCATCCTGAAACTCGACTTACAAAGTACGGAAACCGACTATAAAAAACTACTGGATGAAGAGCAAATGAAACGTTATAAGCTCGATCAGGCGCAGGTGAACAGCCAGACCAAATTGAGCGATATGGCCATGCAGATCAAAGTGTCGGAAATGAAACTGGCGCGGATGAAGGTGGAGCTTCGCAACGAACAATACCTCGACAGTCTTGGAGCCGGTACGACCGATAAGGTACGCCAGGCCGAATTGAGCTACAATACGTCCCGCCTCGAATTGGAACAACTCAAACAACAATATGCCAACGAGAAACAGGTAGCAGCCGCCGACCTGAAAGTGCTTGAACTCGACCTCAACATGTTCCGTAAGGGACTTGCCGAAATGAAGCGTACGTTGGACGATGCACAGATACGTTCGCCGCGCAAAGCCATCCTTACTTATATCAACAACCAGATCGGTGCGCAGATTCCTCAGGGAGGGCAGGTGGCTATCATTTCGGATCTGAGTCATTTCAAAGTGGATGGCGAGATTGCCGATACTTATGGCGACCGTGTGGCAGCGGGCGGAAAGGCTATTGTGAAAGTGGGCAGTGAGAAACTCGAGGGGACCGTAAGCAGTGTCACTCCGCTTTCAAAGAACGGAGTTATCTCTTTCTCCGTGCAACTGAAAGAAGATAATAACAAGCGGTTGCGTTCGGGACTCAAGACCGATGTATATGTGATGAATGCCGTGAAAGAAGATGTGTTGCGTATAGCCAATGCCTCTTATTATGTAGGCCGCGGCGAATACGATCTGTTCGTGATGACTTCGGACGATGAAATCGTAAAACGGAAAGTTCAGCTGGGCGATTCGAACTTTGAGTTTGTAGAAGTGGTGAGCGGACTCAATCCGGGAGACAAGGTGGTGGTCAGCGACATGACCAACTACAAAAATAAGAACAAACTCAAAGTGAAATAATACGCCGAAAAAACTTTTTAAATCAAGGCACCTTAGGGTTTAAACCAAAGGCTTGTTGGTTTTAAGCCAACGGAATTTTGGTTTAAAAGGTGGATTGTGTGCCTTTTAAGATGTGAAACTATGATAACAATTTATCTCAAACAATCTTATAATTTGCTGAAAGAGAACCGTTTCGTAAATGGAATCTCTGTAGCGGGTACCGCTTTGTCGGTGGCAGCAGTGATGCTTATTTACCTCGTTTATCAAGTAAATTTCTCTGCGTATGCGCCGGAGTCTAACCGATACCGCATCCTTTTTGTCAACAGTCTGCAAGCATGCGGGAGTGACGGGAATCCCATCAATAATGGGGGTATGAGTCACAAGGTAGTACGCGAATGTCTTTATCCTTTGCAGACGCCCGAGGCAGTGACTGCTTTTACCGACAGACAACTTCCGGTCAATATACGCGGACAGCAGTTTTATGATAAATATACGATTAAGTTTACCGATGACGGCTTCTGGAAAGTATTCGATTTCACCTTTCTTTCCGGTGTCCCCTTTACACATGCCGATTGGGAATCGGGTATACGGCAAGCGGTTATTTCTGATAAACTGGCACGTAAGTTATTTGGTACGGTTGAAGCAACAGGGCAGACTTTACGCATGAATTATGCCGATTATCAGATATGCGGTGTGGTGAAAGAGGTGAGTCAAGCTGCCGAAAACGCCTATGGAGATGTATGGGTGCCCTATACGGTCAACTCCTCCTTATTAAAGGAAAATGTTAACTATTGCGAAGGAACTACGGGGGAGTTTACCTCCTGCATCCTGGCACGTTCTTCATCCGATTTCGAACCGATCCGCAAAGAGATGCTGAAGTTGCAGGCGGCTTTCAATGCTTCGCTTACCAACACAAAACTTGACTATATGTATTCTCCCTATACCCAGTGGCAGGCCGTGCTGGGTACAAATGGTTTCGATCGGGGTACAGTGGGCGAATGGTTTAAAACTACCGGTGCGACGGTTCTTTTCCTTTTGCTCCTGCCTGCCTTGAATATAATAGGTATAACGCTGACACAGTTTCGCAAACGTCGCAGTGAGATTGGGGTTCGTAAAGCGTTCGGTGCTCGTTCGTTTTCGCTGGTAGAGCAAGTGATGACCGAGAACCTGTTGATCTCCTGCATAGGTGGGCTGATCGGACTGGTGTTGTCATACGCCTTGTTATCTCTTTGCAGGTCGTTTTTCTTTTCGGGAACTATTGCTCTGACACACGATATGCTGATACAGCCCTTCACTTTTGTTGCGGCTTTCTTTTTCACGCTGTTACTGAATTTGCTGAGTGCCGCGATCCCCGCCTGGCGGGCCTCACGGATGCCTATTACAGAGGCGTTGCATGATATGGAATAATTTTAAAAACAAAGACCCGTTATGATAAAGCAAATATTTAAGATAATATGGAACCAACGCCGCTCTAACGGTTGGATATGGATGGAACTTCTGGTCGTATTCGTTGCGCTGTGGTATCTGGTAGATATGTTTGTGGTACAGTTCTATTCCTATTCCCGTCCGTTGGGCTATGATATCACGAATTGCTGGCGGCTTTCGTTTGATGTTTATCCCGAAGATGCCGCCGAGTATGTCAGCGACACTACTCAGGCTCCTACCGAAGGCGAAGCATTGGCCCGGATCCTTGAACGCCTGCGTCGTGCCCCGGAAGTGGATAATGCTTGTGTTGCTTTCTATTCCTCACCCTATTCCGGAGGTAATTCATGGACACAGATCATGCCTTGTACGGCCGATAGCGGTAAGTTCAAAGAGCAATCCTATCACCAATATACCGTTTCTCCCGAATTTTATGATGTATTTCGTATCCGGAGCCGTGAGGGACAGCTTCTGAGTGAATTATTGAACAAAAAACAGTTGGAATATTTTATTACTCCGGATCTGGAAAAAGATTTCTTCGGTGAGGAGTCGGCAGTAGGACAGAAAGTATGTTATCCCGGCAGTAGTATGCGGGAGATACGCATTGCGGCAGTGACCGTCCCGGTTCGTATGACCGAGTTTGTGAAGCCGGAGCCCGAACTTTTCTTTACTATGAGACCGAAAGAGCTGGAACGTCAGGTGAATGCTTCCGGGGTAGCTAATATGGAGATAACCGTGCGGATGAAAGAAGATTTGACTCCGGAACAGATGGGGACTTTCCTAAACCGGATGAAGAGCCAGTTGACGGAGAATAATCTCTACGTTGCCAGCATGAAGGATATGAAGCAACAACGCAGTGAACGATTGCGGTCTGAATGGCGGAAAATCAGCATTAACCTTCTGTTGTCCGTTTTCATCTTGCTGAACGTGCTTTTCGGCATTACGGGAACTTTTTGGCTACGCATCGAGCAACGGCGTAGTGAAACCGGTCTGCGGATGGCACTGGGCAGTACACGCAGGCGGGTAGGATGGTTCTTCACTGCCGAGGGGTGGTTATTGCTGACCACCGTAACTCCGCTGGTGCTGTTTGTCATGTTCAATATGATACACATGGAAATTCCCGATTTGTACAATCTTCCTTTCTCCTGGTGGCGTTTTGCTGTCGGTTTTGGTGGGGTACTGTTGCTGATGGGGCTGATCATTGCGTTGGGCACGTGGTTGCCTGCCCGTCGGGCCATGAAGTTGCAGCCGGCGGAAGCGCTGCACTATGAATAATAAATTTAGTACCGAACAGACATGATAAAACTCTATTTCAAACAATCGTGGGCGTTGATCCGCCAGAATAAACTGTTCAGCAGTCTCTATGTGCTGGGCACAGGGCTGGCCATTGCCATGACAATGATTATTGTCATTGTGTATTATGTAAAGATTGCTCCTATCTATCCCGAAACGAACCGGTCTCAGACGATGGTGTTGACGTCGGTAGCCGTAAAAAACACCGAGCAACATTCTATGACCAAGTCCTCCTGTTCTTATCATATGCTGAAAGAATGGATCTATCCGTTGAAAAACGCGGAAGAAGTGACGGCCGTTTTGGGACGTATGTTATTGGGAAATTATGTACAGCCCGAAGATGGTGGGAATGTAATTCCCGTAATGGTGAAACAGACCGATCCTGCATTCTTCCGGGTGTTCCCGTTTGAATTCCTGGGCGGACAGGCTTTCTCACAGGCCGATTTTGAAAGCGGAATCCACAATGTAGTGCTTTCGGAGAGTGGTGCCCGCCGGATATTGGGTGACACAGAAGTGGTGGGACGTACGTTCTCGCTGAATTTTGAAGACTATCGGGTAGTGGGCGTGGTGCGTAGCGGCAGTTATATGCTCAGCGACTCTTATGCCGACGTGTATATGCCCTATACTTGTATAACCGGTTATGATCGGGGGGATAAAATGGCCAATATGGTAGGTCCTTATCAGGTGTTTATCAAACTGCCTGGGGCGGATGATGCCCCGAAGCTACGTGCTGAAATACAGGAGTTGGTTCATAAATTCAACCACTCTCAGCCCGATCTGGAAATAGACTTGAACAATCAGCCTCTTCCTTATTGGCAGTATCCTCTTAAACAAATGGGGTATTCGGAGATTGACTGGGCGAACGTATTCAAAATACATGGTTGGCTGTTGCTTGCTTTCCTGTTTGTTCCGGCCATCAACCTGGGCGGGATGATTTCCAGCCGGATGGAACAACGTCTTTCCGAGATGGGGATACGCAAAGCCTTCGGAGCCAATCGTTCGGTATTGTTAGGACAGGTGCTTTGGGAGAATCTGGCGCTCACCTGTGTAGGCGGTTTTATCGGTCTGCTGTTGTCATGGGGAGGTCTGGTGTTGGGGCGTAATTGGATTTTCGGTTTGTTCAATTCGTGGCCGGTACCCATCCCCGAAGGAGTGGAGGTTAATCTAAGTCCGGATATGTTGTTCAGTCCGTTTGTGTTTGTCCTTGCGTTCGGTACGTGTGTATTGCTCAACCTGCTTTCGGCTTTTTGTCCCGCATGGTATTCACTGCGTAAAAACATCATATATTCCATCAACGAAAAGATATAAATAGCCATGAATCAATTAATACTGAAAAACTTGTGGGCGCGCCGCAGTCGCAACCTGTGGCTATTGGCCGAGATTGTATTGGTTTGTATTGTCTCTTGGAAAATAGCGGACCCTTTGGTCGTGCTTACCCATGACCGTACGTTACCTGAGGGCTTTCGTTCCGATCATTTGTTTGTTCTTGAATTGGCGACTTTGCCGGAGAAATCCGGGAAGTTTCGTCCCGAAGAAGACGACAGCCTGTCCCGCAGGGAAAACCTGGGCCGCATTTTTCAACAGGTGAAGAATTATGAAGGTGTGGAGTCTGCTACGTTCTTTTTCAATCGTATAATGCCTTATTCCGGTAGCAGTACCACTTCTCCCCAGACGTTTAAGGGAGATTCTACCTATATGCCGGCATGGCAGATCTCTTTCCTGAACCGTTCGGACTTCTTCCGGACCATGGGATTTGAAGGTGCTGAGGGGATGACGGCCGGAGAGCTGGACGAACGTATCTTTGATAAAGATGAATATGTGCTGACAGCCAATACGTCGGAGTTCTTTTTGCATCCGGAGAGTCCTCTCACCGGGCGGACGACATGGAACAACGACAGCACTGCCGAATATCGGGTGGCGGGTGTGATAAAACCTTTTCGCTATCGAAGCTATATGCAACCTCAGCCGGTCCGTCTGAATCCCCTGTCGGTTATGCCCGAACGGTATTATTCGGATTTGCCCCAGATTGTTTTCCGAATCGGGGATCGTCTTTCCGAAGAGGTGTTTTTGCATCACTTCATCCCTTGGACGGGGAAGGAGTTGAAAGCCGGAAATATATATGTGAATTCGGTGCAGTCGTATACCGATTTGCGTAAACAGTCGGAGTTCAGTGCCGGTACTACCGATACATACCGTAAAAATATAACTTTGGGCTTGTTCTTTCTGATCAATCTCTGTCTGGGGGTGGCCGGAACGTTCTGGCTGCAAACCCGTACACGGCGGGAGGAAGTCGGCATTATGCTTTCATTCGGAGCCCGGCCGCAAAACATTGTTCGGATGCTGCTGGGTGAAGGATGGGTACTGACAACAATCGGAACGCTGTTGGGATGCCTTGTTTATTTGCAATATGCCTTGAAAGAAGGACTATACTCCACAAATTGGGGATCATGGTCACCCGAAGTGGCTTCGCCTGCTTATTGGATCAATCATTTCGGTTGGCACTTCCTGGCAACTTCCCTGATGGTGTACATCTTGTTGCTGATTGTCGTTTCAGTCGGCATTTGGATACCTGCCCGGAAGATTAGCCGCATCAATCCGGTAGATGCTTTGCGTGATGAATAACTATTAAAATTACATACTATGATAAAACTTTATTTAAAACAATCGTGGATGTTGATCCGTCAGAACAAGTTGTTCAGCAGTCTGTATGTACTGGGTACGGGGCTTGCCATTGCCATGACGATGATTATTGCCATTGTGTATTATATTAAAATAGCTCCTATTTATCCGGAAGTGAACCGTTCGGTGACGATGCGGATGAAAGGGGTGAGTGCCATGCATGTGAAAGGAGGCGGAAATTCATATCTCTGTTCTTATGAAATGCTGAAAGAGTGGTTCTACCCACTGAAATCAGCGGAGCTGGTTACCGCTGTAAACGAACACTTTCTGAACCGGGAGGGGGCTTATATACAACCGGCCGGGGGAGGTGAGCAGATACCGGCTTTGGTAAAGTATACCGATCCTAATTTTTTTCGGTTATTTGAGTTTGAATTTTTGAACGGGAAGCCTTTTTCGGAAGCGGATTTAGCCAGTGGGATCCGTAATGTAGTACTTTCTGACCGGATGGCCCGCCGCATTTTTGGCAGGACCGATGTGGTTGGGCAAACGTTTAAACTGGATTTCAAAGAGTCTAAAGTCGTCGGAGTGGTACGTGAGGGCAGTTATCTGTTGCCGGCATCTTACGGGCAAATCTATATGCCCTATTCTTGCTTGCCAGGATATGACAGTAACAATGATGGCAGTCATAAAGTCGGTACCTATATCGTTTATTTTAAGGTTCGCCAGAAAGAAGATATGCCGAAACTGTATGCGGAGGTCAATGAAATGGTGCATAAATACAATATTTCCCAGAAAGAATATACAGTTGATATTTTTCATCAGCCGGATCCGTATTGGCAGACGTGGTTCAGAGAGGGCAATACGAACGAGATTGATTGGATGTCGGTCATTAAACTGTATGGAGGAGCTCTTTTGGCTTTGTTGTTAGTGCCTGCTATTAATTTGAGTGGGATGATATCCAGTCGCATGGACGATCGTCTGGCGGAAATGGGGATACGAAAAGCGTTCGGGGCCAATCGGAAACAATTATTGAATCAAGTGTTATGGGAAAATCTGCTTCTTACTTGCATCGGCGGGCTGATGGGACTTATTGTTTCATGGGGGCTGCTTGTGTTAGGGCGTAATTGGGTATTTAGCCTGTTCGACAAATATCCGACAGTTGTGTCCGACGGAGTCGATGTGGCTATCAATCCGCAAATGCTGTTCAGTCCTTTAATGTTTTGCGTAACATTTGCTTTTTGTTTGATACTGAACCTGCTCTCTGCCTGGTGGCCCACATGGCGCTCGTTGCACAACGATATTATTGACTCACTTAACACTAAGAAATAAATCATGATACGACTTATAATAAAGAACCTCTGGGCCCGTCGCCGGAAAAACGGATGGCTGTTGGCCGAATTGATATTGGTATCGATCGTCACGTGGGTGATTGTCGATCCGTTAGTAGTGTTGACACACGATCGGAATCTGCCGGAGGGCTATCGTCCCGATCATCTTTTCTTGCTTCAGTTGGCATCGTTCCCTGCCGAATCGGAGCAATTTCATGCCGAAGAGAATGATACATTGGCGCGTAAAGCCAATTTTGAGCGGTTGCTCGACAAGTTGAAACATTATGAAGGAGTAAAGTATACTACTTTCATCTTGAATGGCCAATATCCTTCATCGAATTCCACGAGTAACGGTAATACGATGTTCGATACCATTCCGGTCCGCACTCTCCGTCTTACTTTCATGCCCCACACCGATTATTTCCGGACTATGGGGATGGAGGGAGCCGAAGGTATGACGGCCGAACAATTGGATAACCGTGACTTCCGTTGGACCGAATCGGTATTGACTGCGGACGTAGCGTATCGGCTGAAGGATGGAAAACCGCTTTACGGACGTCGTTTGGGGGAAAATGGAGATGATGAAGACTATCGGGTGGGAGGAGTGATCGCCCCTCTTCGTTACCGGAGTTATATGCAACCCATGCCCATAGAGTTATGCGTGTTTGAAGAGTTTCCTGATTATATGTACTATTATCTTCCGTTAATCGCTTTTCGTATAGACGACAATCTGTCGGAGAAGGCTTTTCTGCATCACTTCCGTGAGTGGATGGATAAAGGACTGACGGTAGGCAACTATTATGTGAAGTCTGTACGGTCCTTCAGCAGCATTCAGGATCAACATGAGTTTTCTGAAGGTATCACTAACCAGTATCGCCTGAACCTGGCTTTAGGTATATTCTTTTTAGTGAACCTTTGTTTGGGAGTGGCCGGAACTTTCTGGATGCAGACCCGTTCGCGCCGTGAAGAGGTAGGCATCATGCTTTCTTTCGGCGGTAATCCTTCACATATCACCCGCCTGCTTTTATACGAAGGTTGGGTGCTGACCACATTGGGGACGTTGATAGGCTGCTTGCTCTATTTGCAATATGCGTTGAAGGATGGTCTCTATACTACCTGTACCGGTTCGGAAGAGACGATGCCTGTTTATTGGATTAACCATTTCGGTCTGCATTTTGCGGCTGTTTCCCTGATTGTATACCTTTTGCTGTTGATTGTTGTTTCTATCGGAATCTGGATGCCGGCACACAAACTCAGCCGCATCAATCCGGTGGATGCTTTGCGGGACGAATAACCAATAAATAAAATAAATTGCTATGATGGTATTATACTTCAAACAGGCCTGGCAACTCCTGAAACAGAATCCTTTATTCAGTAGTGTGTACATACTCGGTACAGGACTGGGGATTGCCATGACCATGAGCCTGGTGATCATCTGTTACATCAAGATGGCTCCGGTCTATCCCGAAGAGAACCGGAACCGTATCCTGGTCAGTAAAGGAATGACTGTTGTAGAGCAGAAAAACCAGGAGAATTGGTTCAGTTCTCACGTATCCTTTCAGGCAGTGAAGCGTTTTTATTATCCGCTGAAGAGTACCGAGGCTGTAGGGGCATCTATGGATGGGCGCAGTACATCATTACTTGAATTGCCTGGTGACGGAGATTTGAAAGAGGTACAGGTGAAGCTGGTAGATGCCGGGTTCTGGAAGGTGTTTCAATTTGCCTTTGTAGACGGCAAGCCGTTTAGTCAGGCCGATTTTGATTCCGGATTACGAAAAGCTGTCATTTCGCGTACAATGGCTCGCCAGCTTTTTGGAGAGACTCCACCGGTAGGTCGTACTTTTGTTCTTGATTCCGATGAATATAGAGTATGTGGAGTTGTAAAAGATGTTTCCTTCATTACCCCTGCTACGTATGCGGATATTTGGTTACCACTGACGGTTGATTCCGATATTATAAAGGATAATAAGGGTGGCTATGAGTTGGTAGGTGATCTGAATGTCTATATGTTGGCTCCTTCTGTCGATGCTAAAGATAAGGTAATTACAGAGGTACGTGACGTGTTCCGCAAATATAATTATTCTCAGAAAAAATACAGTGTCGATTTACATGGGCAACCGGTATCTTACTGGAAAAGTATTTTTTATGAATATTCTAATTCGGCACCCGACTGGGGAGAGCTGTTACGAGTGTATGGCACTATCCTGTTAGCTTTATTATTTGTTCCGGCACTGAATCTGGCAGGAATGATTGCTTCACGTATGAAGCGCCAGCTTTCCGAATTGGGCATACGTAAGGCTTTCGGTGCTTCCAAAACTTCGCTTCTGTTGCAGGTATTTTGGGAAAATCTGTTTCTTACTGGCATCGGAGGTCTGTTCGGTTTGTTACTTTCGTATCTGATTGTCTATTGTGGCCGGAACTGGCTTCCGGACCTGTTGTCTTTCTCGGTAGATGTGATGCCCGAGGGAGTCGATAGCTTCTTGACTCCCGGTATGTTGCTGAATCCGGTGGTGATAGGTATTACCTTCATGGTCAGCTTGGTGCTGAATGTATTGTCGGCTCTGATTCCGGCTTTACATGCTTTGAAGAAAGATATTGTATATTCGCTTAACGAAAAAAGATAAAAGATATGAACCTGATGATGATACTCCGCCAGTTGTGGAACCAGCGTGCTGCCAATGGATGGATTCTGGGAGAACTGGTGGTTGTGACTTATTTTTTATGGGGAGTAGTCGACCCTGTGTACGTATTATTATCCGATAAGGCATTGCCCGATCATTATGATCTTACCGATACTTACCTGCTCAGTATAGGTGAATATTCAACTAACCATACCAAATATAAACCGGAGATGGCTTCCGATTCGCTGAAACGTATTGACTTTATGCGCATCGTAGATCAGGTACGCCGCTATCCGGGTGTTTCTAATGTGACTGTCAGCCTTTTTAATTCTTATCCGCAAAGCGGGGGCTGGAACGGAGGACAGGTTTTCAATGATACGATCCTTGCATATTCACAGCAGATGACCTTCCTTTCCGGAACCGACTATTTTGGAGTTTTTCGTATACACGATGCACGGACAGGACAAATTCCTCCGGTACTTGCGGAAGGAGAACAGGGGATCTACCTGACTCCTGATCTCGCAGAGAAGTTGTTCGGCGAGAAATATCCGCAAAATAAATGGGTGCATTGGGGAGATACGACCCGTAAGTTTCCGTTGACCGCTATAATCGACCCCGTACAGATAAGAAGTAATAACCAACCCGGTCCTCTGATATTCAAGACTACTTCTGAATTGAAACATCTTCCGGGCAGAGTGCGGATTTGTTTCCGGGTGCGTGATGGACTCGCTTCACCTGTTTTCACTGAGACATTTAAACGTGAAATGCGTCCCCGAATGCAGATCGGGAACTATTATCTGGCATCGCTTACGGATTTCAGGACGGAAAGTAAAAATTTTGAGTATTATATGGGAACTACGGGGACTATCCGGTTGCAGACCATTCTCGCTTTATTTTTTCTGTTGTGTGTCTTTTTGGGGATGGGGGGTACCTTTTGGCTGCGTTGCAATGCCCGCCGGGAGGAAATAGGGCTCTATATGGCAATGGGGTCTAACCGCCACCGGTTGATCCGGCAGTTTCTTTTTGAAGCCTGGTGGATGGTGACTATCGCATTTGTAGTAGGAGCATTGGTACAACTTCAAATAGTATATCTGAATGGCTTTGCTTTCCCGCCGGATAATCCGAACCCGGATTATATACAGAATCGTCCGGTGTTGCACTTCCTTATTGTATCGGTTATTTCGTATGTTCTGATTCTGGCTGTTTCGTTTGTGGCAACTTATATTCCGGTTTCAAAAGCAGCACGGATGAATCCTGCGGATGCTTTGCGGGACGAGTAACCGGATTGGTTGGCAAATACCTCTACCACAGAGGAGATATGAAGTAACACAGATTATTTATATTGATCAGCAGTGACTTAAATTTTCCTCTGTGTTTCTCTGTGTTCTCTGTGGTGAGTTTTGGCACATCTCCATGATTTCAAAGAACTTTGGACGGTATATAACTTTTTTAAATATCAGTTCTGCGAATATCTGTATTCGTTGGGCGTTACTCCCGTGATTTTCTTGAAAAACAAGCAGAATAACTGCGTGTTAGAAAATCCCAGTTGACCGGCTATTGCTTTGATTGTATTCTCTTTATCAAGTAGCATTCTCTTTGCGGTTTCCATTCTTTTTAACTGGAAGAACTCCAGTAAGGTTTTACCGGTTTCAAACGTGAGTAAATCTTCAAAATAGGCAACGGAGAGCTTTAAATTTTCAGCACAATATGCGGAGGTAGGCGGACCTTCCCACTTTAGCTTACCGGAATAAATATAATCATCCAATAAACGGTCCGTTTTGTCGAGCAGCACTTTATTCTTGTTCTCCCTGGTGATAAACTGCCGTTCGTAGAACCGGGTACAATAATCCAACAATAGTTCGATGTATCGTGAAATCAGTGTTTGGCTATGGCGGTCTATCGGGTGATGTAATTCCTCGTCCATTTCCCGTAGGCATTCTATAATCTTATCCTTTTCGCGTTGGGACAGATGTAAAGCCTCTTCTTTCCGGTAGAAAAAGAAAGTATATTCTTGAATGTTTTTTTCAAGTGTGGTACCATAAAGCAGATCGGGATGGAAAGCCAGTAACCATCCCTGCTGTGGGAGTACTCTGTTTTTGTGGATGTCGAAGGTTTGTTCCGGAGGGAGGAAAACCATTGTCGCATTGGAATAGTCATAAGCTTTGCGTCCGCAACAACAGCAGTCCTCTATGTCGTTCTCCATCAACAGTATTGTGTAAAAATCGAATTTAATGCTGTGCTGTTCCACATTCGTATGGTCCAGACGGATAATGCTTGCCTGTGGATGCAGCGTCTTGCATCCCAGGCAGCGGTTGCATTGATGCACCGTTTTGATATCTAATGTTTCTTTACCGGAAGAGGCCATCATACTTGAATTATCCTGTATTCTGTCGGGGTACAGCCAACATTCTTTTTAAATATGCGTGTGAAATGTTGTGGGTATTGGAATCCCAGTTCATATGCAATCTCACTGACTGTTTTTTCTGAAGCCAATATCTTTTCTTTGGCTACATTTATTATTTTACCCTGGATGTATTCCTGAGCAGTCTTACCCGTTTCTTTTTTAACCAGGTCGCCGAAATAGTTGGAAGACAAGTTTACCTTATCTGCAAAATATTTCACTGTGGGTAATCCTTCGGTTTGCGACTGCTCACTTTGGAAGTAGAGATCCAATAGTTCTTCGAACTTCACCAGTACGTCCTTGTTCACTTTTGAACGTGTGACGAACTGCCGTTCATAGAAACGCATGCAATAGTCCAATAATAATTCGATATTTCTTGAAATCAGGCGTTTGCTGTGCTTGTCTATCGGACGTGATAATTCCAACTGGACTTTATCCAGGCAATCCTGAAAGATCTTTTTCTCTTCGTCCGAAAGATGAAGGGCTTCATTTGAAGCGTATGAAAAGAATGAATACTGTTTGATTTCCTGTCCCAGAGATGTGCCGCGTATCAGGTCGGGATGAAATAGTATACCGTGTGACTTCGGACGTATCCCGTCAGTCACCTTTACCTCTACTACCTGTCCGGGGGCAAAACTTGTTACTGTGCCTTCTTGATAGTCATACATCTGCCGTCCGTAGCGTAGATCGCCGCACTTTGTTTGTTTCAGAAACAAAGCGTACAGTCCGTAGTTGAGGGTGAAGTGTGTGGGGAACAACGTGGCTTTCGACAAGTCGACTACTGTCACCAAAGGGTGCAATGTTTCGAGACCGTACATCTGGTTATACTGGTCTACCGAATTGAGCTTAATTACTTCTTCCATAGGGCATATTGTTATTTATCTGTGACAAATGTAGGGATTTTCATCATATGTAGTATGGGTTGGAGGAATAAAACCGGAATAGGGGTAAGAATATCCGTAATTGAGGTAATTACATCCGTAATCCGGGTATACGATGAGAACGGAAAGGTGCCTAAATTTGCATCATAAATTTATAATCTTATGAAAATGAAACATTTTATATGGGTATCGGCAATGATAACGTTGCTGTGCTATACCACAAATTCTTTAAATGCACAGAATATGAAAAAAGAAGAAGTTCTACAAAATCCGAGTGTGTTTCCCATAGGAGATGCAAACGTGCAATATGCGAAGTTTTTTATAGGGCAGTCCTATCTGGCACGCTTGACACAGAATGATGAATTGAATTGTCCTGTCAGCAATGTGACTTTCGAGCCCGGATGCCGTAACAATTGGCACAGCCATACGGGCGGACAAATCCTGATAGCTGTCGGAGGAAGAGGGTATTATCAGGAAAAAGGGAAAAATGCCCGTCTGTTACTGCCCGGAGATGTAGTGGAGATAGCTCCGGATGTAGTGCATTGGCATGGAGCCGCCCCTGACAGTTGGTTTTCGCATCTGGCCATCGAATGTAATCCTGAAACCAACCAAAATACTTGGTTGGAACCTGTAGATGATCAGGCATACGCTGAGGCAACTTCCCCCCAAGGGATAGCTGCAACGAGTGTTTCCCGCAATGGCACGACGAGGTTTATCAACCTCGGAAACAACCTTGCACAGACCGATCCCGAACTGGAGGAAATATTCACTAATTTTGCTTTTGGCGAAACACAGCAATATGGTGATTTGGATACTCGTATGCGGATTTTGGTTACAATGGCTTCCACCATTGCCATGAGTACTGCGGGAGAGTATCAAAAAACACTCCAGGCCGCTTTTGTCAACGGAATTACCCCGCTTGAAATAAAAGAAGTGCTTTATCATGCCGTTCCTTATGTGGGTATGGCAAAGGTTGCGGAATTGATTTCTATAGCCAATGGATTCTTGTCGTCAAAAGGAGTGAAGTTGCCTTTGGAGCCACAGGCGGTGATAACTTCCGAAAACCGTATGGAGAAGGGACTTGCTTTGCAGAAATCCATTTTTGGCGAACGAATAGACAAAATGTATGAAACCGCACCCCAAGGACAATTGCATTTTCAGGAATATCTTTCCGCCAACTGTTTCGGTGATTATCAAACGCGTCCGGTTCTGGATGTAAAAACGCGTGAAATGTTAACTTTTGCCATCCTTGTGTCACTTGGTGGCTGTGAGGCGCAGCTCAAAGGCCATATTCAAGGCAATATAAATGTTGGCAATGATAAATCTGTGTTGCTGACTGTCATTACTCAATTGTTGCCCTACATTGGTTATCCGCGTACACTCAATGCATTGGCTTGCTTAAATGAGATTGTTCCGGAGGATAAGTAAATCAGGCAGTTCGTTAACGGGCAGTATGTTCATTATCGGACATCCTTCTGTTAGTTTAATGTGCAATTTATGAGGATGTTATTCTTTTGGCATACCATTTGACATGTCTTGTTCATATAAGCCAAAATGGAACAAAACGAATCATCTAAATAAATTAAAGTTATGATTACATTAACTTCCCTCTCAAAAATCTATCGTACAAACGAGATTGAGACAGTAGCTCTCGAGAATGTGAACCTGAAAGTGGATCGCGGTGAATTTCTTAGCATAATGGGACCTTCCGGTTGTGGCAAATCGACTCTATTGAATATTATGGGGTTGCTGGATGCGCCTACAACCGGAACAATCGAAATAAACGGCACGCACACGGAAGGGATGAAGGATAAAGAACTGGCTGCCTTCCGTAATAAAACGCTTGGTTTTGTGTTCCAGTCATTCCATCTGATCAATTCTCTTAATGTATTGGACAATGTAGAGCTTCCCTTATTATATCGTCGTATAGGCTCTTCCGAACGTCGGAAACTGGCTCAGGAGGTGCTTGAGAAAGTCGGTTTGACTCACCGTATGCGGCATTTCCCCACACAGCTTTCCGGTGGTCAGTGCCAGCGTGTGGCCATTGCCCGTGCCATTATCGGTAATCCGGAGATTATCCTTGCTGATGAGCCTACCGGTAACCTGGACTCCAAGATGGGGGCTGAGGTAATGGAGTTGCTTCATCGGTTAAATAAAGAAGACGGACGTACCATTGTGATGGTGACCCATAACGAGGAGCAGGCCAAACAGACTTCACGCACCATTCGGTTCTTTGACGGACGGCAAGTGCAATAATTCAGAAGCATTACACGAGGAATAAACGTTCATTTTTGATAAGAAAGAGAGTTCATTTGTGGGCAGAGTGTTCATTATCGGACACTCTGCCCAAATATCAAGTGGTTGTTTATAAGTGTATTAATTCTTTGGCATGTCATTTGAACATGATCTTAATAAAAAGAAATAATTTAAAACCATAAGTTTATGATTACATTGACTTCTCTCTCGAAAATCTACCGTACGAACGAAATCGAAACAGTGGCTCTTGAAAATGTGAACCTGACAGTAGACCGTGGTGAGTTCCTGAGCATAATGGGACCTTCCGGTTGTGGTAAATCGACTTTGCTGAATATTATGGGGTTGCTGGATGCACCTACTACCGGAACCATAGAGATAAACGGTACACACACTGAAGGCATGAAAGATAAGGAACTGGCAGCTTTCCGTAATAAGACACTTGGATTCGTATTCCAGTCGTTTCACCTGATTAATTCCCTGAATGTACTGGATAATGTGGAGCTTCCGTTACTGTATCGCCGTATGGGCTCCTCCGAACGTCGGAAACTGGCTCAGGAGGTGCTTGAGAAAGTCGGTTTGACTCACCGTATGCGGCATTTCCCCACACAGCTTTCCGGTGGTCAGTGTCAGCGCGTGGCCATTGCCCGTGCCATTATCGGCAATCCGGAGATTATCCTTGCTGATGAACCTACCGGAAATCTGGACTCCAAGATGGGGGCTGAGGTAATGGAGTTGCTTCACCGGTTAAATAAAGAAGACGGACGTACCATTGTGATGGTGACCCATAACGAGGAGCAGGCCAAACAGACTTCACGCACCATTCGGTTCTTTGACGGACGGCAAGTACAATAATAATCATAATACAGTCATTCATCTCAAAATTAGGAAACGATGAAAATAAGAGTAATGTTAGTGGCTTTAGCTCTCACAATGGGGGCAACTTTCAATATGATACAGGCTCAATGCAGTGATGATTGCCAATGTGGTAAAACTACCGGAAGTAAGGGAATCATTGTTGATAACCGTAAAGTTCCCGGTTTTTCTTCTATCCGTCTGGATGCAGTCGGAGATATCATTTTTACGCAGTCCGATCGTTGTTCTGTTCGGATAGAGGGCCCGCAGAGATATGTATCTGAAACTACAACGAAAGTGGAAAAAGAGACTTTGGTGATTGGATATAAAGAGAATAACAGCAATTCCAAAAATGTTAAACTGTATATTGCCGCTCCTGATCTGAAGAGTGTAAAATTGCAGGGAGTAGGTAGCTTCAATTGCCGGACCGCACTTCGGTTGGATCAATTGAAGATAACTCTTTCGGGAGTAGGCGGTGCTGAAATTAGTGATTTGGTTTGTGAAACTCTCAAAGTACGGTTGGATGGTGTAGGCAGTGTCAATATCCGGGTGGATTGTGATGAACTGACAGCTCGTGCCGACGGTGTAGGAAGCATGACCCTGAAAGGTAAAGCCCGTAAAGCTGATATTTCTAAAGGTGGAGTCGGAGGGGTTAATACACGCGGATTGAAAGTAGGAGAATAAAGAGAACACAATGATTAAACAATATTTCAAGCAGGCCCTGTCGCAACTTAAGCAACAACCATTGTTGACTACGATAAGTGTGCTGGGCACTGCACTGACCATTTGCCTGATTATGGTAGTGGTGATGCAACAACAGATAAAGACGGTTCCTTTTGCCCCCGAAAGTAACCGGAACCGCTTGTTGCACGTCAAATGGATGAGTGTAGGCAACAAAACCTGGAGTGACGACGGATCAAGTAACGGTCCGATGGGAATAAAAACGGCGAAGGGATGTTTCGAAGGATTAAAAACTCCTGAAGAAATTAGTATATATAGCATCCCCGAGACGATGCAGGTCTCTTTGTCTCGGGGAGTGCGTACAGGAGTTGATGCACTTGAGACAGACGGAGCTTTCTGGCGTATATTCGACTTTTCGTTTATCGACGGCAAACCCTATTCGGATGCTGAAGCTAAATCGGGTTTGCCCGTGGCTGTTATAACAGAAAGTGTGGCCCGCCTTCTTTTCGGTACTGCTACAAATGTGGCCGGGAAAGAGATTTTTGTGAACGATGCCCCTTACCGGTTAAGCGGAGTCGTGAAAGATGTCTCTTCAATGGCTTCGACGGCTTATGCACAAATATGGGTCCCATATCTTTCAACTAATATCACAGGAGGGGATAATGTATGGAGTGATGGTATCATGGGAGCGATGCGGGTTGTGATTTTGGCTCGTAGTTCTTTTGATTTTGATGCGATTCGGGCAGAGTGTGAACGACGTCGTTTGGCATACAATGCCGGATTGGGAGATTATTTTGTGTTTTACCGGGGACAGCCGGATGACCAGTTGACCATGTCACAGCGTATATGGGCAAATGTGCAACCGGATATGGCGGGTTATTTTCGCCAACAAGTGATCATTTTCCTTATTTTGTTGTTGGTTCCTGCCATTAACCTGAGTTCGATGACTCACAGCCGCCTGCGACAGCGTGTGGCGGAGATTGGCGTGCGCCGTTCGTTCGGCGCTACCCGCGGAGGGGTGATGGGACAGATTGTTGCTGAGAATTTGGTATTGACTTTGATGGCGGGTGTTGTAGGATTATTGTTCTGTTTGCTGATCTCCTATGTGTGGGGCGGTACGCTTTTTGCCGATTCACGGCTGATGTATCTCAATACGGCTCCGGTCATTGAGTGGAAGATGCTTTTCAAACTCTCTACGTTTATTTATGCTCTGCTCTTTTGTCTGCTGCTAAACTTGCTCAGCAGCGGGTGGCCGGCTTGGCGGGCATCCCGGATGTCAATCATAAATGCTCTTAGCGGAAAACTCACTTAAACACTACATGAACGATGAATAAGAAATTATTAAAACAAATAGTTAATGAACGGCGTTCGAATGCGTGGTTGTTCGTGGAGTTACTGTTAGTAAGTATTGTGCTTTGGTATGTGGTCGACTATATGTTTGTCACTCTTTATACTTATTTTGAGCCTCGTGGTTTTGATATAGAGAATACTTACAGGGTTGAATTTAATTATCTCACGGAAAAAAGCCCCGATTATATAGCCGGCCGTACGGAAGAGGAAAATAATGCCGATATACGTGAGTTATTAGATCGTTTGCGTCGTCGTCCCGGAGTAGAGGCAGTCAGTATGTCACAAAATTCTTTTCCTTACAATGGCAGTAACAGTGGTATGGAAGTACGTCTGGATACTATGGAAAGAAAGTATAATATCCGGCGGTGGGTGACCCCTGACTTTTTCCGTGTATTCCGTTATCGGGGAGCTAACGGAGAAACACCGGAACAATTGGGAGCTTTGCTGAAAGAGGGTACTTTTATGGCATCGCGTAATCTTTTTGAATCCCGTTATCATATAGACTTAAAAGATTATATTGGCAAAGAATTTTGTTTGGATCAGGATACAGCCCGGGGTACAAAGTTGTCTGCCGCACTTGAAGTGATTCGTTACGATGATTTTTCGGCCGCTTGCTATAGCCGGTCGGTAGTAATATTATTGCGGGAGGATCAATTGGCATATGGCAATGAAATCTGTCTGCGTACCAGTGATGGTGAACCTGCCGGATTCGCCGAACGGTTAATGAAAGACGCACCATCCCAATACAGAGTGGGGAATGTCTTTTTGTCGAAAGTAAATTCATTCCAGAATATTCGTCGTACTTTCCAGTTAGACGATATGAATACTTTACGAAACTATTTGGTGGGGATGGGCTTTTTGCTGCTTAATATCTTCCTGGGATTGTTGGGCACTTTCTGGTTCCGGACGCAGCAGCGTAAAGGAGAGATGGCTTTGATGATGGCGGTAGGCGGCAGCAAGAAAAGTGTCTTTTTCCGTTTGCTCAGTGAAGGCTGGTTCATGCTGCTTTTGGCCACTCCGTTGGCACTGGGCATTGACTATTATATTGCCAAAAGCGAACTGACACCTTCATGGCAATTCTCCACGTTCACTGTCGGGCGTTTTGTATTGTGCGAATGTATTACTCTGCTGTTGATGGCATTGATGATATTGGCCGGCATTTGGTTCCCGGCCCGTCAGTCCATGAAAATCCAGCCGGCAGAAGCATTGCGTGAGGAATAAAAGCTTATTGCAATAAATCGTAATCTATCTGCGTTGTTTTCAAGATTATAACGTATATTTGCGTCCATAATCCTGATACAACGCAGTTTTTTTACTATGAACAGACGATCGTATACTATATTTCTTATATCTATCTTTTTATTTCTCACAGAAATATCCACTGCTGCGGAACGCATTTATAATGTTCTTTTCATTCAGTCGTATGCTTCCGAAACACCTTGGCATGGCGATTTGGCCAGGGGATTGAAAGAAGGATTCAGCGAATCCGGACTGAAAGTGAATGTGACAACAGAATTTCTGGATGCCAATTTCTGGACTTATCAGTCAGAGAAACTTATTATGCGGCGTTTCTGCGAACGAGCCCGCGAACGGGGAACAGATTTGATTGTTACTGTCAGTGACGAGGCTTTCCATACTTTGTTGACTTGCGGGGATTCATTGCCTTTACAGTTGCCTGTTGTCTTTTTTAATATAAAATATCCGGAAGGCAGTCTGATCGATTCGTTACCCAATGTGTGTGGATATACGGCAAATCCGGATTTCGGGGAGCTGTTGAGGCAGGCGAACCGCCTTTTCCCGAGTCGGACGGAAGTAGTCTGTATCTCTGACAACAGCCTTCTGAGTTCTAAAGGAAGAGACGACTTTATGAACGAATGGAATGGCTTTGTGAAAGAGCATCCGGAATATACGGTAACTTTCTATAATTCGCAAACGGATACAACCAACAAAATCATAGCTTCCACATGTTATCCGCGCAATACGCACAAGACACTGATTATTGCCCCTAAATGGTCGCCTTTTATGTCATTCATCGGACGTAATTCAAAAGCTCCTTTCTTTTCGTGTGAAAATCTTGCATTGACTAATGGCGCCTTCGGGGCTTATGATGCCGATTCATATACTTCTGCACGTGAGGTGGGGCGGACAGCTTCCGATGTGTTACGTGGGAAGACTCCTTCGGAAGTGGGCATTATTGAATCTCCCTTGAATTTTATGTATGATTTCAAGCAGCTGGTATTTTTCAAGGTAAATCCCAAGCAGGTGCAGGCTATTGGAGGAACCATTATCAACGAACCATACGGAGAGAAATATCGTTTGCTCTATATCTTACTGTATAGCTCGATATTAGCTTTACTGGTGTTTTTGATAGTGTGGCTGTATCGCATCAACCGCCGCGAATCCCGTCGGCGCATCCATGCCCAGACCCGTTTACTGATACAAAACCGATTGGTTGCCCAACGTGATGAATTCGATAATGTATTCCATTCAATCCGTGACGGTGTGATCACGTACGATACCGATCTCCGTATTCATTTTACGAATCGTTCTTTACTGAAAATGCTGCATTTGCCTAAGGATGAAGCCGCGCGTCCTTATGAAGGATTACCGGCAGGCAGTATCTTCAAGATTTACAATAATGGTAAAGAGATTCTCCGTTCCATGCTCGAGCGGGTGGTAACTGAAGAGGGCAGTGTGGTCATTCCCGAAAATTCGTTTATGCAGGAAGTCCACAGTGGCAGTTATTTTCCTGTTTCCGGTGAGATCGTTCCTATCCGGGCACATGGTAAAATCACCGGAATGGCCCTTTCGGCCCGTAATATATCGGATGAAGAGATGCAAAAACGTTTCTTTAGTATGGCGGTGGACGAAAGCTCCATCTATCCCTGGCAGTATAATATCCGTACCGGTTTATTTACTTTTCCTGCGGGCTTTCTGGTACGCTTCGGGTTTGCAGAGAACAAGACCACCATTTCACGGAATGAGATGGACCGGATGGTTCATCCGGACGATCAGGAGTTGGCGTTCGAACTCTTTAACCGTGCATTGGCAGGTCTGAGCCAAAGTACCCGTATGAGTTTCCGCCAGCTTAGCGGTGACGGCAGATACGAATGGTGGGAATATCGTACTTCGGTGCTTGCAGGACTTACGACAGACACACCTTACAGCATTCTGGGCGTATGTCAGAGTATACAGCGCTATAAGACTACCGAAGAGCAATTGACCGCAGCCCGTGATAAAGCACTTCAGGCAGATAAGCTTAAATCGGCATTCCTTGCTAATATGAGTCACGAAATACGTACACCGCTGAATGCCATCGTGGGCTTCTCCGATTTGTTGAGTGATACCAGTGGATTTACCGAAGAGGAGGTAAAGTTGTTTATTGAGACAATCAATAAAAACTGTGGCCTGTTACTGGCACTTATTAATGATATTCTCGATTTGTCCCGTATAGAGTCCGGTACGATGGATTTCCAGTTTGCCGGGCACAATCTTCCGTTATTGATGAAGAATGTATACGATTCACAACAGTTGAACATGCCTTCCGGAGTCCGGTTGGTATTGAAGTTGCCGGAGAATAGTAAAAAATATCTGGTGACGGATAATGTCCGCTTGCAACAAGTGGTGAATAATCTGATAAACAATGCTGCCAAGTTTACAACACAAGGGTCGATCACATTCGGTTATACGGAGGAAGAGCCGGGATATACTTCTATTTTTGTAGAAGATACCGGAAAAGGTATTTCGGAGGATGGGTTGAGACATATCTTCGAACGTTTCTATAAAGTCGACAGTTTTACCCAGGGAGCCGGGTTGGGACTGAGTATTTGTCAAACCATCATCGGACGTTTGAATGGAGTCATCACGGTTACTTCGAAGGAAGGAAAGGGAACCCGTTTCACAGTTCGTTTACCGGATACTTGTGAATAAGTACACCGGGGGCGTCCGTCTGCGGACAAACTGTTCATTTTCGGACAGAAGAAGGAGGATTGATTTTAGACGGTGAACGATAAACGGTGAAGGATGAACAAAAGGAGTGGTGGATGACGAACAGGAGAAGAGTGACCAGGAGGGAAGTGGAGTGAGGATTATCATACACTGAACTCTTTCAAATGAATGTTTATGTTATATGGCGAGCTGGAGTGATCGCTGCAACACTCAATATTTGGCACAGGGTTTGCTTTTCTGCCGGTAAATAAACAAATTCTATATGAAACGATCTTTTCTACTCTCTGCTTTTGCCTTCTGTTCGTTGGCATTGAGTGCACAGGAAACACGGGAGATTACCTTGAATGAAGCCATTGCATTGGCGCGTACACAGTCTGTAGATGCAGCCGTTGCTCTCAATGAGTTGAAGACAGCTTATTGGGAATACCGTACGTTCCGTGCCGATTTGTTGCCGGAAGTAAATTTCAGCGGAACTTTGCCAAGCTATGGAAAACAATATAACAGTTATCAGAATGAAGACGGCTCTTACTCCTTTGTCCGCAGTAATAAGTTAGGGCTGAACGGTACGCTTTCCATTGATCAGAATATCTGGTTTACGGGTGGTAAGATAGCCCTGTCTTCTTCACTCGACTTTGTGAAACAGCTGGGGAGTGGTGGAAACCGGCAGTTTATGTCCGTGCCTATCGCTTTACAATTGACTCAACCTATCTTTGGAGTGAATGACCTGAAATGGAATCGCCGCATTGAGCCGGTTCGTTATGAAGAGGCAAAAGCAGCCTTTATCACTGCTACAGAGACTGTAACCATGAACGCGATCACTTACTTCTTTAATCTTCTGCTGGCTAAAGAAACTCTGGGAACCGCCCGCCAGAATCAGATAAATGCAGATCGCTTGTACGAGGTGGCCGGAGCGAAACGAAAGATGGGGCAAATTTCCGAAAATGAGCTTTTGCAATTGAAACTGGCTGCATTGAAAGCTCGGGCTGCCGTTACCGATGCACAGAGCAATCTGAATGCAAATATGTTCCGGCTGCGCTCTTTCCTGGCAATAGGAGATGATCAGGTATTGGAGCCGGTAATACCGGAATCAGCACCCGATCTTAAAATGGAATACAACAAAGTGCTGAATAAAGCATTGGAGCGCAATTCTTTCGCTCATAACATACGTCGCCGGCAGTTGGAAGCTGATTACGAAGTGGCTACCGCACGTGGCAATCTTCGTAGCATCGATCTTTTCGCAAACGTGGGATATACCGGACTGAATAAGGATTTCTCTGCTTCTTATCAAAAATTACTCGATAACCAGGTGGTAGAGGTCGGTGTGAAGATTCCGATTCTTGATTGGGGAAAGCGTCGTGGAAAAGTGCGTGTAGCCAAGAGTAACCGGGAAGTTACCTTATCCAAAATACGTAAAGAACAAATTGACTTTGATCAGGACATCTTCCTGCTTGTAGAGAATTTTAATAATCAGGCACAGCAACTTTCTATTGCCAATGAAGCGGATAAGATTGCACAGCAGCGTTATAAAACCAGTATCGAGACTTTCCTGATAGGTAAAATCAATACACTCGACTTGAATGATGCCCAGAATTCGAAAGATGATGCCCGGCAGAAACATATCAATGAACTCTACTGGTACTGGTATTATTTTTACCAGCTCCGCAGTCTGACACTGTGGGACTTCCAGAATAATACACCACTGGAAGCCGATTTTGATGATGTTGTGAAGAATTAGTTTGGTTTTAACCCCAAAAAGAGTAGTTTTGCAAATCAAAAAAATAACACTTATGCTTTTAATTATAGATGATGATAGTGGAGTTCGTTCTTCGTTGAGTTTCATGCTGAAACGTGCCGGTTACCAAGTGGTAACTGTACCCGGTCCGCGTGAGGCGATGGAAGTAGTCCGTTCGGAAGCTCCTTCTCTGATTTTGATGGATATGAATTTTACACTTTCCACTTCCGGAGAAGAGGGATTGACCCTTCTTAAGCAGGTCAAGATATTTCGTCCGGATGTTCCTGTAATTCTGATGACTGCATGGGGTAGTATCCAACTTGCCGTACAGGGAATGCAGGCCGGTGCATTCGATTTTATCACCAAGCCCTGGAATAATGCCGCATTGCTGCAACGCATAGAGACTGCTTTGGAGCTTACTGCAACTCCGAAGGATACGCTTCAGGAGCAAAGCGGTTCATTGAACCGGAGCCATATTATTGGCAAGAGCCGTGGATTGACAGAGGTGTTGAATACGGTGGCTCGTATTGCACGAACCAATGCTTCGGTATTGATCACCGGTGAGAGCGGAACCGGTAAAGAACTGATAGCCGAGGCTATCCACATCAATAGTCAGCGTGCCCGTCAGCCTTTTGTGAAAGTCAATCTTGGAGGAATATCCCAGAGTCTGTTTGAAAGTGAGATGTTCGGTCATAAAAAAGGAGCCTTCACAGATGCCACTTCCGATCGTATGGGGCGTTTTGAGATGGCGAATAAAGGAACTATTTTTCTGGATGAAATCGGCGATCTCGATCCCTCATGCCAGGTGAAACTGTTGCGGGTATTGCAGGACCAGACTTTTGAAGTACTGGGTGACAGCCGTCCGCGTAAGACGGATATACGGGTTGTTTCGGCTACCAATGCCGACTTGGCCAAGATGGTAAGCGAACACACTTTCCGTGAAGATCTGTTCTATCGCATTAACCTGATAACCATAAAACTTCCTGCGTTGAGAGAGCGCAGAGAGGATATACCGTTACTCGCCAGACACTTTGCCGATCGTCAGGCTGAGATCAACAACCTACCCCGTACGGAGTTTTCGTCGGATGCATTGAACTTCCTGAGTCGTTTGCCTTTTCCGGGCAATATCCGTGAGTTGAAAAATCTGGTGGAGCGTACGATTCTGGTCAGTGGCAAGGAAGTGTTGGATGCAACCGATTTCGAGAGTCAGTACCAGCGACATGATGAAAGTACGTCAACTGCCTCTTCGTTTGCGGGAATGACACTCGATGAAATCGAAAGACAGACAATTCTTCAGGCATTGGAGCGTTATAAAGGGAACCTGAGCCAGGTGGCTACAGCGTTAGGTATCAGCCGTGCGGCATTGTACCGTCGTTTGGAGAAATATGATATCAGTGATAAGTGACTCGTCGCTTATCATTACTTTTTAATCGTTAATCATCAATCACATGCCGGTAAAAGGATTTTTCTTCATACTTATCTTTCTGTTGTTTTCCATCATGGGCTTTCTGTTCTATGTATCCGAAACCATTGTGGCGAAATATCTCTATATCGCAGAAGGGTTGATGCTGTTCCTCGTTTTATATCTGATTTTGTTTTACCGGAAGATAGTGAAACCAATGAATACGATTGGCAGTGGTATGGAACTTTTGAGAGAACAGGATTTCAGCAGCCGCCTGAGCCACGTCGGTCAACAGGAAGCCGATCGGGTAGTGAATGTGTTCAACCGTATGATGGATCAACTAAAAAACGAGCGTCTCCGGTTGCGTGAACAGAATCATTTTCTTGATCTGATGATTAACGCTTCACCTATGGGTGTTGTCATTATGACACTGGATGAAGAGGTATCCCAACTAAACCCGATGGCGATGAAGATGATGGGAGTCCGTCCGGAAGAAGCCGAAGGCAGGAAACTGTCCGAGATCGATTCGCCGCTTGCCATAGAACTGGCTGCCATTCCGAAGGGAGAAACCAGCACCGTGCGACTGAATGATTCAAATATCTATAAATGTACTCATTCTTCGTTTGTGGACCGCGGCTTCCAGCATCCTTTTTATCTGATGGAAGGATTGACAGACGAAGTGATGAAAGCGGAGAAAAAGGCATACGAGAAAGTGATCCGTATGATCGCGCACGAAGTGAATAATACAACGGCAGGGATTACTTCTACACTGGATACAGTCGAACAGGCATTGTCTGAGTCGGATGGTATGGAAGATATTTGTGATGTGATGCGTGTCTGTACGGAACGTTGTTTTTCTATGAGCCGTTTCATTACCCGTTTTGCCGACGTGGTGAAGATTCCCGATCCCCGTCTTACTCCGATCAACCTGAATGACCTTGCATTCAGTTGCAAACGCTTTATGGAGGGGATGTGCAATGACCGGAATATCCGGTTACAACTGATATGTGATGAATCATTGGACGATGTGAAACTGGACGCCTCCCTGTTTGAGCAGGTATTGGTGAATATTATTAAAAATGCGGCTGAAAGTATCGGGAAAGACGGTCAGATTACCATCCGCACCTCATCACCTGCTGCTATCGAAGTGGTGGACAATGGGCCCGGCATAACAAAAGAGACTGAAGCAAAGCTCTTCAGTCCCTTCTTTTCTACCAAACCCAACGGACAAGGTATCGGCCTGGTCTTTATCCGTGAAGTTTTAAGCCGTCATGGCTGTACGTTTTCATTGCGTACATACGCTGACGGACTGACAAGATTCAGGATTTTATTTCCGTGATTCCTGCCATCTCTGGGCATATTCATCCAGTATCCGTTTGATTCCCTGGCCTATTTTGACATAATCCTTTTCATTCAGGTTGGCAAGTGATACACGTACGCTCCATTCCGGTCCGGCAAAACCGCCACCGTTCAGCAATACCAATGAGGTTTCGTTGGCGAGGCGGAAAACAACATCCAATGGGCTGTACGTTTTCTTGAGGTAGTCTACAAACTCTTCTCCGTAGAATATCTTAGCCCACACCAGCATATCTATCTCACTATAATATCCTACACGCAGCGGATCGTCCACCAGTGAGAATCCGGTATTATCCCACAGAGCTTTCAAGCGTCTCCGGATGATCTCCTGCATCTTGTTTTTATACCGGTTCTCTTTATCCAGTATGGCGAAAGAAGCGAAGAGGCTCATCTGCGTCTGTTGCGGCAGAGACAATCCGGCTGTATGATTGAGCGCCACTTGCCGACTGTCGGCTACCATGCGGTCGATGAATTTTAATCTTTCGGGGGCAAGGGTCAGGCTGGAGTAACGCTTATTGAGGATTGCCTTTTGTTCTTCCGGTAAGTGGGCTATCATCCGGTCAAAAATATTCTCTTCGTGCAGAGCGATTACGGCATCGCGCCATCCGGTAGCCCCGAAATATTTGGAGAAGGAATAGACGCACAAAGTATTTTGCGGCAGTTCGGCCATCAGCGAGCGGAAATGCGGACTGAATGTACCGTATACATCGTCTGTGATAATCATCAGGTTCGGATTGTCTTTCTTCACGATATCTACAATCCGTGCGGCAGTCTCGGGACTCAGTGTATAACTGGGCGGGTTACTGGGATTGGTAATGAAGAGTGCTTTGATCTGCGGGTTTTTCAGGCGGTCTATATCTTCGTCTTTGTATTGCCAGGTGTGCAGCCCGTCTGCTGTCATTTGGTCCGCAGATATTTCCGTAACGTTAAATTCATAGCGTCTCAATTGAGGGATTTCAATATAGGGGGTGAAGACAGGTACCATCAAGGCGATTCCATCTCCTTTATTGAGCAGGAAGTTTTCTTGCAGAGAGTCGAAAACGTAGCACATGGCTGCCGTACCGCCTTCGGTGGCGAACAAATCGTATTTGCCCTTTGGCGGACGACTGTCGCACATTTCCTGTGCCAGATAGTCTTGTACAATCATCTCGGTAAACTGGAGGATGCGGTCCGGTACCGGATATTGGTCACCTATTACCCCTTCTGCCCATTCGTGGACAAGGGTGTCCGGGTCGGCGGCATGTTCCAGTAACATGTATTGATAGGTTCCTTTTAATAGCTCCGCACCCGGCTGGCTATGATTGGTTTTGAGAAAAGTCTCAAAGCGGGCGGCAATCCCGTCTTTTTGCGGGATACCAGCAATTCCTTCCGGCAAGTACATCACGTGCCGACATTCTTCCAGTCCGAATTTACCTAAAAGGAAGAAAGCTTCACGTGGAGTGGTGGCAATCCAGTTCGGGTTTCCACGTCCGGCATTCAGCATGGTATGAGCTATCTTTTTGATGCTCTCATCAGCCATTTCAATCAGTCTGTTTTTCAGTTCGAAAGGACTGATACTCTCCATCTTTTTAGCAAAACTTTTAGTTACTGCTCCGTTGTTTTCATTACTTTTCATTATTATGTCAGGGTTATGTTTAGTTAATATCAAAATCTATTTTACATGAGTAACACAATTACGACTCCCCAGATAATCAGGAGAGTATTTCCCACAGCATACGTCACTGTATATCCCAAAGCGGGAGTCTCGCTTTCGACAGCTTCCTGGATGGCACCTAATGCGGCGGTAGTAGTACGTGCACCTGCTGTGCATCCCAATATCAGTGCCGGGTGGAATTTGAAGAGATACTTTCCCATAAGTATGCCTACTATCAGAGGAATGGAAGTAGCCAGTGCGCCTACAATGAACAGGCTTAGCCCCACTTCTTTGAATCCCTGTACGAAGCTGGGACCTGCAGCGATGCCCACGACAGCAATAAACATGTTCAGACCTACGTTGTCCAGTATCCAGAGAGCAGGTTCGGGAATACGTCCGAAAGTCGGATGTTTGCTCCGTAGCCAGCCAAAGAACAATCCTCCGATCAATGCGCCCCCACTGGTGCTGAGACTGATGGGGACACCACCCATGTGGATACTCAGGGCACCTATCAGTCCTCCGATCAGAATACCCAGACCAACGAAAATCATATCTGTCTGGTTGGTTGGACGGTCAGCGTACCCCATTTTCTTGGCAGCTTCATCCACTTCGTGTTTGGTCCCTACCAATTCGACAATATCACCTGCATCCACAATGGTTTGTGGCAGTACCGGTATATCGATTCCCGCCCTTTTGATACGGCGTATGCTGACACCGTGCATGAATTTCTGTGAACGTATTGAACTTATTTTTTCTCCGGCAAAGGTTTTCCGGGTTACCATGACGGGCAATACTTCAGCCGGAAAGTCCAATAACTGAGGATCCAGTACCTCGGGACCGATCCAATCTTCCTCGCCGATAACATATTCACGGCGACCACTCAATACCACCTCATCCCCTTTCCTGAGAATCAGGGTCGGGGTGATTTCTTTTACGATAACTCCGGCTTGTCTGACACGTTCGACAAACAAGTGCTTGTCATTCTCCTGGAAATAGCTTTCAAGATCTGATACCCGTTTTCCGTCACCAAACCACTCATTATCTATTTTATAAGCCCGGAAAGTCACCGGACGTGCAGCAGGCATAAAGCCGGGTTGATCCGCTTCGCTATTCCCCATTTTAGCCTCCAATTCTTTACAGGCGGCTTTTACTTTATCGAGTCCGCCCAATAACTTGGGGCCGAGAGAGCCCAATACCCATGCCGAACCCGCCGTGCCGAAGATGTAAGTTACGGCATACGATACCGGGATAATATTATTATAAGCCTCTTTTGTTTCAGGAGATATGTTTAGTTCATTGATCGTATCTCCTGCCACGCCTATGACAGCCGATATCGTCTGTGAACCGGCCAGTAATCCGGCTGCTTCCCCTACATTGTAACCCATAATTTTAGCCAATATCCAAGGAATAATCAGACAGAATACACACATGATGGCAGCAAACCCCATTTGGGGGAGTCCGTCCTTTTTCAGTCCCCGGAAAAACTGCGGACCTACTTTATAGCCGATAGCGAATAAAAAGAGTAAAAAGAAAACAGATTTAATGGGGCCGTCGACCGTAATGTTCAATTGCCCCACAAGGACACCTACCAGCAATACGCTTGTAACGACACCCAGGCTGAACTTTCCGATTTTTATTTTGCCAATCCAAAACCCTACGAAAAGGGTCAAAAAGATGGCAAGCTCGGGGTGAACCCTAAGTTGATGAATAATCCAATCCATAGTTAATTTGTTTAGGTTTAAATTCTCATTAAAAACAGCTTGTGCAAGAAAGTGTTTTGTTAAACGGGCTATTCTTATATCATTGTATAAATTATTAACGTTATCTTTGATGCGTTAAATTGTATATTGTTTTGAAGAGTAAATTTCGTAATTTGTTTTTGGCCTTTGGCATCCTGGCCGTCATCATCATGCTGTTCACTTTCGATGTGTCTTATGATGAACTGCTGGACAACCTGCGGCGTGCCGGATTTTATCTGCCGCTGGTTCTGGTCCTTTGGCTTTTCATCTATCTGATTAATACCCTTTCGTGGTATATCATCCTTCGTAGCAGTGGTCCGGTGAATTCATTGTCGTTCGCCCGGCTCTATAAATTCACGGTTTCCGGTTTTGCGTTGAATTATGTCACTCCCGTAGGACTGATGGGAGGGGAGCCTTACCGGATTATGGAGCTTACTCCCTATGTCGGAGTGGAGCGTGCCACATCTTCGGTCATCCTGTATGTGATGATGCATATCTTTTCGCATTTCTGTTTCTGGCTCAGCTCGGTGTTGATTTATGTCTTTTTTTATCCGGTCGGTTGGGGGATGGGCATTGTCTTGGGGTTGACCACACTCTTCTGCCTCTTGCTTGTCACTCTTTTTATCAAAGGCTACCGGAACGGTATGGCTGTGGCATGCGTACGTCTGGGTAGTCATATCCCTTTTTTGAAGAAGCGTGCAGTCCGCTTCGCGGAACTTCATAAAGAAAAACTGGAGACTATAGACAGTCAGATAGCTCTGCTTCATCAACAGCGAAAAAGTACCTTTTATTTGGCATTGGGTTTAGAGTATACCGCTCGCATAGTGGGGTGTCTCGAAGTCTGGTTGATTCTGAATGTATTGACTACGGATGTCAGTTTTGTCGGTTGCATCCTGATCGTCGCTTTCTCTTCCCTACTGGCCAATCTGCTTTTCTTTCTTCCCATGCAATTAGGGGGTAGGGAAGGAGGCTTTGCCCTGGCGGTAGCCGGCTTGTCTTTGTCCGGAGCATATGGGGTATTTGCCGCTCTGATTACGCGGGTGCGGGAGATGGTCTGGATTGTTATCGGGCTGATGCTGATGAAGATAGGAAATCGGAAATAGAGTAATGATGAAAAGCTGAATTTCTGAGAAATTTCTATCATTAAGGATTATGAATGTGTCTAATCACTCAGTTCATTCTTAAATATGAGCAATATTTGGCAAGCAGATTCTCTAATGGGAGGTTGCCATTTTCAAACCGTTTTGCGTCCAGTGGCAAAATTCTTTCGCGTACATGTATCTTACCCTTATAGAGAGCTTTAATGTATTTATTACCGTTTTTCTCTTCAACACTGATTTCAGAAAAAAAGGCAGTAATGTCTTCCGGATCATATATAATAGAATAGCTCGGACGTTTAGCACCGGGAATATCCTCTCGAAGAATGTCTTTTTCTACAAGGTCTTGAATATCTCGTATGGCTGTGTCTTTGGAACATTTAGCCAATGTTGCCCAAGTCTTGGAAGTTATTTTAGCCTCATAACCGTCAAGGAACAGGTTCAATATATCGGTCTGCCTTTGGCTTAGTGGAATGGACGAAGTCTTTTGCCAAAAGAAACTTTTGTTCAAAATAGTGCTGACGATATTTTCCGCTTCATCAAGTGCAGCAGACAGCGTATTGGCATACCAACATATCCATTCAGTGATGTCACCATCGCCATGTTGAGCCTTTTCCAAAATATCGTAATAGTGGTTCTTATCCTTATTTATCTGCGAGGAAATATTGTAAAATCGGAACTCGCTCTTGTCGGCACGGGCCAACAGCATATCAGAAAGTATGCGTGCCAATCGTCCGTTACCATCTTCAAATGGATGAATACTAACAAACCAGAAATGTGCAATAGCCGACCGAATAACTGAATTTACATTTTCCTGACTGTTAAACCAATCAAGGAACTGTGCCATTTCCTCATCCACACGTTCCGGTGCAGGGGCAATATAATGGATTTTCTCGCGACCGAACATCCCGGAAATTATATGTTCCTCGTTTGTACGATACCTACCAACTTCAATCTGTGAGCCCTCGCTGAAACCGGTTGGGAAGAATGCTGCTTGCCATGCACAAATTTTCTCTTTTGTCAATGTCTGGTTGTAATGATTCACTGCATCAAGCATAACCGCCACAACAGAATCTACATAGTGTGACGGTACTGTCTGTTTTATGTTTTCAATACCCAATTTTCGAGCTATGGATGAGCGTACTTCGTCTACATTTAGGCGTATGCCTTCAATTTCTGACGAATAAACAACATCATACGTCAAGTTCTCTGCCATCGCTTTTAACTTGCTATCAAAGCCAAGCGAGGCAAGTCTGCCGTACAACAAGCCTTGTTTACGATTCACTTCTTCAAGAAGTACTGTCAGTTCAGAAGCGTTCCAATGGAATACTGTCCAATTGTCTCTTTCGTGTATATACATGCTTAGAATATGGTTGATGCGTCATTAAGCCATGAATAATGCCGCAATATTTGCGACGAAATTAATCATTTATTGTCGTATTACCAAGCAAAATAGTGTAATGTCGCAAAAAATGCGATGATTTTAGGCGCAAAACGTCTGGTTGTCACGATTTACATTCAGTATCACTTATGCCTAAAATATGAATTTGCTTTGGCGAGAGTGGAAGAACTTCTGCCATTGGTTGATGATAATATCCCTGCGAATGATAAGAATGCAGTGGAACTCTCTGTCATGTCCGACATAGTTATTGCATACGAAAAAGAACATTATCCGATAGAAAAACCAACTGTTGTAGAATTAATAGAACTTTATCTTGAAGAAAAAGGAATGAGCCAAAAGCAACTTGCGATTGAGATTGGAATAAGTCCTTCACGGGTGAATGATTATATTGCAGGACGTTCAGAACCTACTTTAAAAATAGCCCGTTTGCTTTGTCGGGTATTGAATATTCCTCCCGCTGCAATGTTGGGTTTTTAAATTGAGGGTTATGATACATGTAAATGAAAAGGCTGGATTTATGTGGCGTGTTGCTCCGCAAAGTTTCATGGTTGCTAGTGTGAATCTTCGGATTGTGTTTATTACCGACATCAAATTCAAATATAAGAAATCATTTTGGATATAAGTAAGTTCCTGTTTAAATTTTTGTTGGAAGAGAATAATTGTTATTATACTTAATCCGGGATAGTTTTGATAGAGCCAGTTGGAGCTATCAAAGCTATCTCAGATTTTAGACAATTTCCCTATGATAATAAGAGTAAAATACCTCATGTATCTTTTATTACCATAAAGACTTTTGAAATCATTTTTAGAAAATCACTCCAATGCCTAAAGACAAGGAGCTTCTAGTACTATTCTCACGCTGCATTATATCACTGGTTACATATGAATTAATATTTCGGAATTGTTTTAGATTATATCCAAACTGGAAATTAAGTCCAAAATGTGAACGAAACATCTTTTTATAACCTATTCCTAAATCCCACATCATACCTGTATAAGTCTCTTGTTTACCTATTACCGCATATCCTATATTAGTAAAGGCATATAAATCAGTATGTTTTTTAAAAGGCGCATAATGTAAACTAGCGAACAAAGGAAACGTATTATAGCCTGGATTTTCATATCTGTCAGCTCCTACTCCTACACCCGCGGACAACTGCTGAGTAAAATTATACAATGCAGATAAATGTAAAGAGTTACCATACATCTTACTATCTTTCCTCGAAATACTATATCCTGCTTTCTCAAATAACCCAAACTGGTAATGATAATCTAAGAATATGTTTATTTTAGATTGAGCAAAAGAAGATATAGGGAGTATACCTAATAGGAATAGAATTACACTTAATGTTAAAAATCTTTTTTTCATTTCTTGTATTGTTTAAATTTATATATAAAAGTTTATACCTGCAGCATAGGGAAGTGTTTCTTTTGAATAATATTTTTCTCCCGATGGAATATTGCCGTTTAGAATATTATCTAATCTAAGTGTACTTCCACCAACCCACACGGTAAATTTACACCCTTTTGGCGTTTTTAAAGTTAAGCCTATTTTACTGTATAATAAAATTGAAAAAGTTTACTATTTTTCCTTACGTGAATAGAGTTTTGATCTTTAATGTTTGCAAACCCATTTAATAATGAGAAGTCATTCTCTAAAGAAAGAAGTATATTATTATCTGGATTGAGCGAACAGTATACTTTGGGTGATATACTAGTTGTAAAACAAGTTATACCGTAATTTGCAACGACAGCAGTACTAAGTGTACTTGTCTTATTACCGCCAAAATATCCAACTCCTATCTTAGGTTCTACACTCAAAAAAGATATTCGATGAAAAAAGAAATCATATCCTCTATGTAATATTCCACCGCCTGACTTCTGATTAGAATCAAAATCTCCAAACAAACCATCCAATCCAATAGAGATAGTAAAAAAATAAATAGAAATACTTTTCATTCTCATAATTAAGAGGTTGTTTTAAAATATTTGAAATATAATTTTATGAATGTTTTCGTATCAGCCCAATATTTGCTTTATTAGAAGTGACTGAACACAAAACAAATATGTATCAGACTTATTTAACAGAAATAGGCTGGTGATATATAATAAAAGTGTTGAACCTGCAAGCAAGAAAACGAAAATATGATGTAATCTTACCGTCATCCTTCTTTTCAGTAGATGTAAGTATTTCTATGACAGTCAAGTTTCCGCCCCATTTATCCTTGTCGGCAATTAGTTCCTCCCCACGGAATATGCGGCGTGTCCTTGACTCGATCCTGCCATGCTCCGAGTATGGGACTGCCATGTAGGTATCTGTTTTCAAAGAAAGAAACTATCCGACTGATATGGAAACTTCGTTAAAAAAAGATTTTAACCATTTTCAGACAGGCTCTAAGTGTAAAAAATAGCTAGTCCTTTTGTAAAACTACCCTTAAAAAATTATTTTATGTCTATAATTTTTCTTTTACTATCCATTTTCATTATTGTTGTGGGATAAAAAAGGAATATGGAGTCTAACAATGTGTCTTGAATATCAATGATAGATCTTGAAACTGTTTCTATTGATATTGATCCATCGTTATTTATAAACACAAATGTATTTATTCCATCAGAGATTGCATTTTCCTTTATTTTATTTAAATCATGCTTTCTCAACTTTATCCTATTTAATGCAGAATTGTACTGTTGATACGGTGGAATAATATAGCATTTTTGCCATTTATCATTTCTCAGAGAATCGAATCTAAATTCGGTTTCTGGTTTTATTCCTGATAGCTTTCTTTCGAAAGTTACCTTTGATACCACCTCTTTTTGGCAACTAAGCAAAGAAAATAAGATTGCTAAAAACAGATATGGCTTATGGATGTAATTTTGTTTGTAATTTTCCATCATTTTTATATTTTATTATTTCCTTAAATAAACGTTCTTCTGACCATTTATTTTGTTTTGCTAGATCTCCCAGTTGATAACCAATGGAGTTATTAAATAGATCCATATTCTTCTCTGCAATATCTTGTCCCGGATTTTGTTCATGTGCATCACCGAACTCTTTTGCCAGATTTGCATTTTCTGAAAGCGTGTTGAGAGCACTCCAATAAACATGTCTTACCGCATCGCCCTCTCCATTGTGCTGTCCTGGAAATTTTTTAGCTGCTTCACTAGCTTTTCTTGCGTTATCATGAAATTTTTTAATTACTTGTGGATGTCGCATAAGGAAGCGCTTTTCTGCTTCAGTCAGCCGACTATAATCGCCACCAGATGAAGAACTATCTGAGGAACTTTCATTGCCATGTTCTTTAAGCCATTTGCTGTGTAGGAACTCAAGAAAAGCTTCATCATATGGATCTGAACAGATATGACTCATTTGTCGACATAAATCTCCAAGAATTGTAACTTCGGGAATCCACCCGGCATCTATAATACCGGCTCTGGTAATAGGAGCATTTATAATATCCCAAAAATTTTCCGGTAGCCCAATGATGGTAAATCTTATAATATTTGCTGATTTGATCTTTGAAATAAACAAATAATAGGAATTGCGTTCAGGATTGTCCTGTGCTAGCAGAGGAACACATAAATGGAGTGTGTCTTGTTTCTGAAGAACCATAGAAACATTTTCCCATTTAGGGCTTAAAATCAAGTTCTTATAAAGTTCTGTATTATTAAAGTTTTCATCAAAATTGATTTTGGAATAATTAATGATGTCAGTTATTTGGCTCTTTAATAGTCCTGAGGAATCAGATTGTTCATTAGGAGTAATAATAGGGATATTATTATCCCAAGCATTGTCTTCATTGCCACAGGACATAAAAACTAAAAAAAATAGACTGAGAAAGAGTGATACAAAATACTTCATAATGTTTAGGTTAGGTTATAAATTATCTAATGTATTTGCCGCAAATATATTATAATGCAACTTAATTTAAGTTCTTAATCTTACAGAAAATGTTGGGCAAGATAAAAAATACCTAATTGTAGGTATTTGTTGGAGGTGTGGAAAATGTTTTTGCAACAAGGGTATGTCCCTAAGTGAGAATAATATCGTAACAATTAACATTGTTAACTCCCCTTCTCAGCCTTTTTATTCTTGTGTGCAAATAACAAGTCTTTTGCATTTAAAACACTTGTTATTTGCATCCAAAGAATAAACTTTAACTTTGTGTTAAAACAAAGCTTTTACTGACAGATGTTTGGAACTTTTGATGGTTTGTATTTCAGCTTATTAAGTTTGATCTTTACTTCTTAGGCTCACTGAAGATCTCTGTAGACTAAAACCGATATACTTGCTTTTTTGTCAACTATACACGGGGGATTTGCACTATCCGTTTATTTCCTTTTTGCCTTATTTAGCGCTGCTATCAGATATCTTCCTTTTGCCCCTATGTCACTCCAGCAAGTGTTGGCAATCAGCCGCCACACCGTCGTTCCCTTTCTTCCATAGTCCGACAGCCTGAGAATGGCATTTACCTCGCTTACCTCGTTGATCCCCAATCTTTGGAGCGTATCCGTCAGTCCCGGATAATTGTGCGTCATCGTATTGAAAGCGTATCCCGGTATCGGGAGAGAAGCAGAATCCTCCTTCCTTTCTTCCTCCTTCCCCTCGGGGGGAGCTGAGGGGGGTAATTCTTTATTTTCCTTTGCTCTACTTTTCTTTACTTTACTTTGTCCGGAATTGCATGCATTTTTTGCGTTAACGGCTACATCGTGTACTACATTTCCCGGGCTAACGGTTACGTCTCCTGTGCCGACAGCTACTTTTACTTCTTTAAGCGGCTTGGGTCGTTCAATTTCCTGTTGTGTGGATACATTGTCCGGTTTATCGTTTTCCTTTTCCGGTTTCACCATCAGGTAGGGGAGTTCCGACAACTCTCTCTTTCTCCGCTTTGTCGCCTCCATCCATACCTTTTGTATACTTTCCGAAGTCAGTATTCCGTTTTCCAGATAACT